>JBPCJX010000122.1:0-6853 GCA_051004875.1 Bryobacteraceae bacterium | reverse complement strand
GGATTCTTCTGGACTTATTCGCTGATGCAACTGGTGGCCGGTAAACTGATCGACCGCTGGAATGTCAATTGGGTCTATGCAGCCGCATTTCTGCTCTGGTCCGGAGCAACGGCTCTCACTGGCCTGGCAAATTCTTTTGCGGTAATCCTGTGTTTCCGGCTTCTGCTCGGCGCGGGCGAGTCGGTCGCCTATCCCGCTTATTCCAAAATTATTGCGGCCACTTTTCCGGAACATCTCCGCGGAACAGCCAATGCGCTGATTGACTCCGGATCGAAGATGGGTCCTGCACTGGGAGTTTTAGCCGGCGTCAAGATGGTGGGCTGGCTTTCATGGCGCGGAATGTTCCTCGCGATTGGAGGTTGCAGTCTCCTGTGGCTAGTACCGTGGTCATTTGTTGCGGCCAGACTCGCGCGTAGGCCATTTGCCAAACTTTCTGTGTCGGCGCCCACCTATCGTGAACTTCTCTCAAAACGCGCTTTTCTGGGCAGTGCCCTGGGCCTTTTCGGCGGGAACTACACCTGGTATTTCCTCCTGACCTGGCTGCCCTATTATTTCGAGAATGAGCGCCACTATACCCGCGACCGGCTCGCCCTCATTGCTTCGCTGCCATTCTGGGCGGTTGCCGTCGCTTCGATCTTTTTCGGAAGTCTCGCGGACCTACTGATCCGCCGAGGTAAAGAAGCCGGCAGCGTTCGTCAATTTTTCGCAGCTGCTGGACTCGTCGGCTGCGGCGTGTTTCTATTGCCGGCACTGCTGGTCAGAGAGGGATTTCTGTCCAATTTCTTTCTGCTTCTCGCCTGCGTTTCGTTAGCGATGTTTTCCTCTAGTAACTGGGCGTTGACACAGCGCCTTTCTGGGCCCGAAGCCGCCGGCAAATGGACCAGCCTTCAGAACTGCATTGGCAACTTCGCTGGCATTGTCGCACCCTATGTCACCGGCGTTGCTCTCGAGAAAACACATTCGTTCTTTGCTGCGTTTGCCATCGCATGTGCAATTCTTCTGCTTGGAGCAGTGGGTTACTGGGCGGTAATCGGAGACCCGGCTCAAATCTCGTGGAAGACTCGCTCTGAAGTGCGAGTTTAGAAATTTGTAATCTCTTCGGGGGCTCTATCGTCTTTAATATAGCTAGCGATTTGGCGCGTGGACGCGAAAGCTCCGATGCGTCTCCGGTGGGCATCTTCCTCCGAGTGCCCACCGGCATTCCTGAATCCGGGGCCAATCATTCCGCTTTCACTTTCTAGCGATCAGGGATACCCGGAACGCGGGCCGATGTACCGACACCCGTGCATCTCTGATTCCGGCTCTGTTCGCCAACCTCAACAGTTCGTCTGATCGAAACGCGGCTCGAACGGAGACCGGTCCATCGTGTAGCGTAATTCGCTGCCATCCAAAGAACCACTTCGTAAGGGGCAAGAAATAGTAGGAAACGATGTGGCGCTCCAAATCGCAAATCAGTAGAGCGCGCTTAGCGGCACGATAGAAACTCTTTAACAGACCGACGACTTGCTCGTCGCTGAAATGGTGCAGGAAGAGCGAGCAGAGCACATAATCGAAGCTTCCAGGCGGGAAAGGAAGCTCGAACGCATCCGCAATCAGCTTCGAGGGAGGCGCCATCTCCAGATTCACCGGGCTGTAATCGAGACTTATGACAGCCGCACGAGGATACAGGCGTTGTAACAGGCGTGCAGTGTCGCCCGAGGCCGCTCCAATGTCCAATAGCGTGAATTTGTCGTCAGTAGGAACAACCTGCGCTAACATTTTCCGGATGGTCGAGTGGCCGCCAAAGTTGCTGTTGATCCGAACCAGATCGGCAAGGTTGAGTCTCGCTTCATCAGGCGGAGCATGGTCCAACAGTTCAGGTTTGATCAGCCGTTTGGCAAACACGCGTAATAGAGGCAAGTTATGCTGTCCAGCTTACCTGCTCGGTGGGTTCGGACGGCGTGTACCGCTAAAGCACGCCATTCACGTCAATTATGGCGTGGGAGGGAAGCTGAACGTTGAGTCAGTGCCTTTCGACAAGACATCCGAAGGCATTTGAAAGATAATAAAAGAAAAGGCACATTTGCCCGAGGTGGAGCACGGCCATTGCAAGGCGTAAAAAACCTCGGCGAGGAATAAACCATGAGTACTGCACCACAGCAGCCGACCTATATCATTCCACCTCCCTCTGGTCCTAATTGGAGGACGCCCCTACTGATCGGAGCGATCGTTCTGCTAGCAGCATCGAACATATACCTGTTCACGCAAGTCGAGCGCGTCAAGACAGACAACAAGAACGAGATGGCGAAACTGAGCGCCGATCTCAACGGTTCTATTGAAAAGATGCGCATCGATTCGTCTGCAGCCGTTCAGCACTCCCGCCAAACGATTGACACGTTGCAGTCACACCTGCGGGAGCAGCGGCGAGCTGCGGAACGCGCTGTCGGCCAGGCAAAGATCGACGCACAAAAGAGAGTTGAAACGCTGCAAGCCCAGGTTGCAACGGAACAGGCTCAGCAGCAACAGGCCATCAACGCTGTTAAAGAGACCGCGGATACTGCGACGACCAAGCTAGCGAATGTCTCGACCGATGTTCAGAGCACGAAGAGCGAGCTGGAGCAAACGGTCGCCAATCTAAAACGAGTCACGGGCGATGTGGATAACCATGCCAGCCTAATCGCGACCAACGGTAAAGAGCTCGACGCGCTAAAGGCGCTAGGTGAGCGTAATTACTCGGAATTTACGATAACGAAATCAAAGCAGCCCACTCGCGTTGCAGATATCACCGTCCAGTTGAAGAAGGTTGACGTGAAGCGGAACAAGTTCACAATTGCGATCACAGTCGACGACAAACAGGTGGAAAAGAAAGATCGCACCATCAACGAACCGATACAGTTCTATACATCGAAGGCGAGACAGCCCGATGAAATCGTGGTAAACCAAGTGCGCAAAGATACCATCGTCGGTTATCTCGCCACGCCCAAAGTTCAAACACCTCGAACTGGGACTTAAACCTAAGGAGCCAAGTATGCGATATCCTGAACCACTCATTATTCCGATGCGGAACGACTTAACGCAGTATGGCGTTCAAGAGACCCGAACACCGGAGGAAGTCAATCGCGCGCTGAGGCCCGGAAGCGGGACCGTGCTGATGGTAGTCAATTCAGTGTGCGGCTGCGCTGCGGGAAAGGCGCGCCCAGCTGTAGGAATCGCCCTCAAGCATCGGACGCGTCCAGATGCGGCAGCTACCGTCTTTGCGGGCGCAGATTTAGAGGCTGTTCAGACGGTTCGCGAACTGCTTCCAGACCATCCGCCCTCATCACCCTCCATGGCGCTGTTCCGGGATGGCAAGCCCGTCTTCGTACTGCATCGCCATCAAATCGAGACCCGGCAGGCCGATCAAATAGCCAAGCTTTTGATAGAAGCTTTCGATCAGTACTGCGTTACGGCAAAACAGTAGCCTTCTCGCCGAATCCATACAACCGGTGTGCTTCGATGTACTCGCGCACACCTTTCGGCAGTTCGGGCGTTGGTTCTCCTGCCGTGAGCCTAGCTCGAATACTCGAGCTCGATACCGGAAGTGATAAGCCATCCAGGCGGTGAACCCGCGCGTTCTGTGGAACGTGATAGTCGTGTTGGGGCCTGGTCACTACGATAAATTCCGCCAGGTTGACCACATCCTCCCAGCGTTTCCAAGTCTCAAGCTCGTCGAAAGCGTCAGACCCGATCAGGAAGAACAGCCGATCATTGGAATGAAAACCTTTTCTGAAGCGCTCGAGTGTGTCGATCGTATAACTGCGCTCGTTCCCCTCTTCCAAGCGGGACGCCATGAACGCGGCGTAAGGAGTACAGGCAATCTCCACCGTCCTGAACCGATCCTCGTATGGAGTCACGCTGCCTGGATCTTTATGCGGAGGATTGCGTGCTGGAATAAACAGAACTCGATCGAGTGAGAACCTCTTCATCGCCTCTTTGGCCAGCCGAAGATGAGCTTCATGGATGGGATCGAACGTGCCTCCAAACAGGCAGACGCAAGCGCCGTCTTCATGAGTCGGCGACGTGCAATCAGTAGGGAAGCTTGGTTCGACTTGGCTCACTCGAAATCTGCTCTTCAGCAGCCCGGCTGGCTAGCTCGTCGCAACGATTATTGTCCTCATGCGAGGCATGCCCTTTGGTCCATTTCCACTGCGTTTCGTGGGCGTTCACAAGTTCGTCAAGCATCATCCAGAGATCCTGGTTCTTTACGGGTTTCTTGCCGGCACTTCTCCAGCCGTTCCGTTTCCATCCCTTGATCCATTGCATGATGCCGCTCTTTACATATTCAGAATCTGTAATAATTTCGACCGCGCAACGTTCGTTCAATCTTTTTAGGCCTTCAATGACGGCCGCGAGTTCCATGCGGTTATTCGTCGTGTGAGGGCTGGATCCGAAGAACTCCCGCTTATATTCGCCATAGCGCAGAATACAAGCCCAGCCTCCCTTTCCTGGGTTGCCTTTGCAGGCCCCGTCCGTAATCAGTTGAACGCGCTTCAAGCAACTTCAGCGCATTCGAGCGCGGAAAGCTCCTGCAGTTGATGGTCAAAGAATGCATCCACAATATCGAGGATCCGTTTAACATCCTGGGCGCGGTAGATCTCGGTCCGCAGCTTCGACCCGTTCCGCACGCCATGCGTGAAGTAGGTGGCAAACTGTTTCATCTTCCCGACCGCGTCCGCCTCGCCGTGTTCCTGGAGCATCAGATAATACGTCTTCATGATGTTGTATCGTTCGAGGTCGGGAGGCACGACGTATGACCCAGTTCGAAGATATTCCTCGAGCTGGCAAAAGATCCAAGGATTCGATGACGCTGTTCGCCCAATCATAATCGCATCGCATTGGGTCTCCCGATACATACGCACTGCGTCCTCTGGAGTGAGGATGTCACCGTTGCCGATCACTGGAATGTTGACGGCCGCCTTCACTTCAGCGATCCGCGACCAATCGGCACGGCCACTATAACCCTGTTCGCGCGTCCGCGGATGTAAGGCAACCGCAGCTACACCGCACTCCTGCGCAATCCTCGCCATCTGGACCGCAACTAACTCTTTATCGTTCCAGCCGGCCCGAAACTTACATGTCAGCGGAATCGAAATTGCAGAACGAACTTTCCGCAGAATGGTTTCGACCAGAGGGAGATCGCGCAGTAACCCCGAACCGCCGTTGCACTTTACGACTTTGTTAACCGGACAGCCGAAATTGATGTCGACAATGTCAAATCCGCGATCCTCACAAACCTTTGCAGCCTCCGCCATCACTTCGGGATCGGAACCAAACAACTGGCAGCTGATCGGGTGCTCATCTTGCTCGAAGTATAGGTACCGAAAATTCCGATTTGGCTTTTTGGCGGTCCGGGTACTCACGACGCCATGGGAACTGGTAAATTCCGTCATCAGCAGACCACAACCGCCTTGGTTCCGGATGAGGCGGCGAAACACCGTATCGGTGACACCTGCCATGGGAGCCAGGATCGTGGCCGGACGGATAGGAACGTCAGCAACGCTGTAACTCGCCGGAAAATCTGAAATATCGCGGTCCGTCATGGTTCTGCCTGAGATGACCCTATTTTAACTGTCAATGTCCGAAACGTCTTTACTCAAGAAAACGTTGTCATATAAGTAGAGGTGGGCGTGGACTCTTCTAATTTGATTAAAATCGTTGCCGCCTTTGTTGCGGGAATCGTGATCGCTTTGGGAGGCACCCTGATTTACGTCAGGACAAACGAGATGGTTCACCCGCAACCCGTCGCCCACACTTCCCCGCCCGTCGGCGATATTTCCGACGCTCAGAATTCGAATTCTGTTACGGGGCAGGATGCATCAGACCAGGCGACCCAAACACCCGGAGTATCACCTGACGATCAGATTCCGGTACTCCAGCCGGTTCCAAAGTTTCGCCCTAAAAAACGGGCAGCAGTCGCTAGACCGGATCCCGAAACAACTACACAGCCAGAGGTTGCGCAGGATGCTGCTCCGGCTCCAGCGGTGAACGCGGCTCCCCAGCAATCACCTGAACCGTCGCCTCCTGCCCCGCAGCCGGAAAATAATCCCGCGCCACCTTCTCCGCAGTCCAACCCGGCGCCACAACCCCGCACGGTCACGTTGCCGGCCGGAACTAACGTGATAATCCGGCTGGCGGAAACTTTATCACCCGAGCACAATTACACGGGCGACGCTTTCCGGGCCACTCTTGAATCGCCCATCATCATCGACGGCTTCATCATTGCGGACAAGGGCTCAAAGGTTCTCGGGACGATCACCCATGCGCAAAGAGCAGGCCGGGTCGAAGGCGTATCCGAATTGGCGTTAACGCTGACCGAGATCAATACCAGCGACGGGCAGCGCGTGAAGATCCAGACCAGTACATGGGACAAGAAGGGTGCGAAAAGCACAGGCGAAGACACCGCTAAGGTCGCCGGTGGCGCGGCTTTGGGCGCTATTATTGGCGCAATCGCGGGTGGAGGAAAAGGCGCTGCCATCGGCGTGGGTGCAGGTGGCGCTGCTGGTGCCGGCACTGTACTTGCAACTCGCGGCAAGACAGCAACGCTGCCCATCGAAACACGGCTTACCTTCCGCTTGGCGAATCCGATCACCATTACGGAAAAACTGAAGCCGCAGCACTAGCGCTTTAGCCGCGTTTGGCTGGTTCCAATACTTGCCACTTCGAAGCGTCCAGGGTACGTGGGCCGGATTCGATCACGCTCATTTCCTCGAGTTGTTCGGCTCCGGCAGGACGAAGCTCCTTGAACTTTCTTGCCGACGACAACACATTGCGCTCCAGCGAACCAACCGTCTGGTTATAGGTCGATACCGTCTTCTCAATTGCGTCACCCAGCTTG
>JBPCJX010000121.1:0-20652 GCA_051004875.1 Bryobacteraceae bacterium | reverse complement strand
TCCTGACTATTCCGGAAGCTTTGCCGCAAGAGGCTGGAGTCCTGCTTGGCGTAGCGGACGCTTTGGTCAGCCACGTTCGCCGGCTGGAGCGGCGGCTCGGCATTTGCCGACGACTTCACTGTAGTACTGCTGCGGCGCCTCTGGGAGCGATAGGGCGCGCGATCACCCGCCGTATCGCTGACGATTCGGAGTTTCCGTTACTGCGATCCGATGAATGGAGTCACGGGAGGCTTACCATAGATTGCGGTGTTGTTAGCCTCACCCAGCGGAAGTTGATACCCAGGATTAGCGAGTTGTGTGCTTAGAAACAAGTAATGAGTCCCGGTGGATGGCCTGAAGATCGCAAAATCGGCCGTCCCATCGCCGTCGAAATCGCCTGCGGTGGGAAGGTCTCCCGGCAAGCCCCATTGCTGTTGAACGGTAACGTTCGGATCAGCGTTCAGCAAGAGATGCCAAGTCCCCGTAGCTGGGCGCCAGACCGCCAGGTCGCTGGCTCCATTGCCATCAAAATCCGCCGCGTCTGGAATATCACCTGGCAGCCCCCAATCTCCGATGAACGGTTGCGAAGGGCCCCTGCCGCTCAGGATGATGTACCAGTTCCCATTAGACGGGCGCCACACTGCAAAATCAGAGATGCCATCGCCGTCAAAATCACCCACCACTGGGATATCGGTAGTGAACCCCCACTGGACCCTATAGGGTGTATTTCCATTGCTAGGTCGGATGTACCAGAATCCGTCTAATGGCCGGAATACGGCCACATCGGATGTTGTGCCGCATTCATAAAAGCCGGGTACCGGAATATCGCCAGGCAGGCCCCACTGCATCGTATGCGGCGCCGCCCCTATCGTAGCGCTGGGTACGATAAACCAAACGCCCGTATTCGGGTTGAAGAGTGCGAAATCAAGCTTCCCATCGCCGTCAAAATCTCCAGTGACACGAGTCAAAACCCCAGTTCCCAATGCCGGCGCAAGCGTGGGACCGACCGTGAACTTAGTCGCAAGAAGCTTGTTCGGAGGCGCCGATTGCTGCGCGGAGGGCGTTCCGCCATTAGGCATCAGGTACAGCCTTTCGTCGGATGCTCGCCAGACTGCGAAATCGCTCCTGAGGTCATTGTTGAAATCGGCTACCACAGGGATATCGTTCGGAAGTCCGAACTGCTGTGTCACCGTTGTGGCAGGGTTGCCATTCAAGAGGACGTGCCAAACACCGTTCGAAGGGCGAAAAACTGCGAGGTCAGCCCGTCCGTTTCCGTCGTAATCAGCAGCCACGGGAACGTCCCCTGGTAGACCCCATTGCGTGATGACGGGAGTCCCCGGCCCGAGAGTGCTCAGGATGCTGTACCACACAGCATTCGAGGGTCGAAAGACTACAAAATCGGTCTTTCCATCCCCATCAAAATCGCCCACCACGGGGATATCACCCGGAAGGCCCCATTGCTGCTGGGGTATCGGGGGCCCAGCCGTGGGACTAACGAGCCATAACCCGGTTGAGGGCCGCCAGACGGCGAAGTCGGTCCTTCCATCGCCGTTATAATCGCCCGGCACCGGAACATCACCCTGCTGACCCAATTGAAGCTCAATAAAGGGCCCGCTGCTTTCCTGGACGTACCAGATGCTGTTGGATGGTCGATAGACTGCATAATCGAGTTGCCCATCACCGTCAAAATCGCCGGCCGGGAAGCAAATTTGCATGGCCCGTAAATTACGGATCGAAATTTTATCATCAGTTGGCGTGCAAACAACGGTGAAAACGCACCCGACCGGCTTTCGGGCGCCCAAGTTCCAGAGGGCACGCTTAATCCAGGAGCGATCCAGAAACAAGACAGCCAGTACCCCGAAGCAGCGATCAGATCGGCATAGGGGCGGCGGTCACCCACCGACCCCTGCCACACCACCGTGCGTACGGGTCCGTACACGGCGGTTCAAGAAGGTACGCCATTACTCGTCAACCAACGCGGGAAGACCAAGCGATTTGAAATAGGCATTGGAACCCCACAGACAGGGCTTTGGCTCGCGCGAGGTACCAAGGACCTAGCCCGCTGCCGGCGGTGTTACTCGCCAACCGTGGCCGGACCCCGAGTTCCAACAGTGCGGCCCGATGACGGCGTGGAGTTTTCCATTGCCGCCACAGAGCAGCCCGAAGCCGCAAGCGAACCCAACGAGTGAGGGACACTAACACCCAAGGTGTTTCGCAGAATCCGAAATAGCTGCGCCAGCCCCGCAGATACGGAGCGAATTCCGCTATTGTCGTTTCGATGCTGACGCCCTTGGCCCGGCGTGTGATCTCCCGGATTCGCTGCTTAAACCGGTCCAGAGCCTTCGGCGCTATCACGCGCTTCACCTCTGGAGCAGCACTGGAGCTGAACCCGATAAACTTTCGTTCCTGCGGTCGCGCTACCGCACTCTTTGCCTCATTCACCTTGAGTTTGAGCTTTTGCGTGATGAATCGCGTAATGCTCTTCATCACCCGTTGGCCTGCCCGTTCGCTGCGAACGTAGATATTGCTGTCATCCGCATATCGAACGAAACGAAGCCCACGGCGCTCCAACTCCCGGTCGAGTTCATCGAGCACGAGATTGCTGAGCATTGGCGAAAGCGGTCCTCCGTGCGGAGTTCCCTCTACACTTGGGCTGACAAATCCGTTCTCCATCACTCCCGCGTTCAAGAACGCGCGAATGACTTTGAGCAGCCGCTTGTCTTCAACTAGTTTCGCGATCCGGCCCGTCAGTTTGTCGTGATTTCTGTCGACGAGAGCGCGCAGGATGTCGGCAGCTGCGCAGTTCCTGCTGTTAAATTTGGTTGGTAAATAGGCGAACAGCAGATGCAGGCACCGTTGCACGTGCATCTGGTTGGATCTACATCCTTTTAGCTGATGCGCAGCGCTCTCCGGTATCTGTGATCTTCAAAAACCAGAGTGGGTCCCCGATTCACCGGGCGCTCTCACTTTCTGAGAGAGTGTTTTCATCCGTCGCGCGTTAAAATAACGCAAAATAACGCGAACGAGGATGCTCGGTTGTGAGCCCTGTGGAGGGCTGTAGAGCGCGGAAAAACCGCGTAGCTTTGGGCTCATTCATGGCGAGAGAGGCTACGGCTCTTGCTGAAGAGCTGAGCTCTAGGAAAAAATTGCATTCCAATAGATTGCTGAAGATGCGCCACGACCCCGAATCTCAATTGGATGTGCGGTGGCTTGCAACGCGCTGTCGCGCATCTTCTTGCTTGGCGTGATCGCAAAACTCGGCAGCTCGTGCAGGTGAACACCTTTCATGATTACTATTGCTCAGTGCCTAGGGTACAGTCACGACAGTTTTGAAGAGGCCACTCGTCTGTATAAGGCGCTAATCGGAAGAGGGCCTTTCGTAAATTCAATGCTCCCACACCGATCGGGAATGAAAACGCGGCTGAAGTCACGCATCCTGCTTTCGCAGCGAAGAGATGCCTTGCAACCACTCCACTATATTTGGCGAGAACAGCCGCTTGTCACAAACAATCGACTGATAGATGCTCGCTAACGGCGATTCTCTAACAACCACAATCTTGTCGCGACATACGGCTTTGGGCCTAGTGGTTCAAGAACGCCACGATAATAGCAGAAATTACACCGACTAGCCCGACGCCTCCAGTGTGGAAATAAGCGACTGAATGTCGGTGAACTACTTCGGGTCAAAAAAGTCGTTGGCCTTAGACTCAGTCAACTCGGCTGGCCCTCTGCTTCGAATTTCATGAGCTTCGGGCCGATGTGACAGCGTTCTCGAACTGTTTAGGAACCAGAGGTCAAAAAACTTACCAACGGGACTGTTTCCGACCGTAACCGCCACCGCTACTGTTACCTCGGCCCGTGCCACCCGAGGTCTTTGGACGGGCTTCATTGACGTTTAGTGTTCTCCCGTCAACATCCCTCCCGTTCAAGCCACTAATTGCTTGGTCGGCTTCGCTCGTGTTGCTCATTTCGACAAATGCAAAACCTCTCGCTTGTCCCGAGTCACGATCTGTCACGACGTTCACGCGATCAACGGTGCCGTAGGCTTCAAAAAGCGAACGGATCTCTTGTTCAGTGGTCTTAAAGCTGAGGTTGCCTACAAAAATATTCTTCATCTATTCCTCTTTCTGATTTGAGAGCGGAGCAAGTTTCGGCGGGCGAACTCACACAACCGGCGGAACTCCCAGCGGGTAACCAACCGCTCACCCGTGGCCAGAGGCACGCTGACGCTACGACGGACTTCGAGCAATGCGTCGGCGTTTTCAGGGGGTACGGGCTCTTCGCAAAATAATGGATGAAATTCCTCGATAGCCCGGATGTATTGGATTGCCTGTCCTGTGGTTGTGCGCCCGTGAAAATCCAGCATCAGATCGACATCATCTCCGACAGCCCGTCGCAAATCCTTCATCAACCCGGCGAGGTGTTGTATTGCCCGTGCGCCCTCGAGCGGCCGCGAGTAGGGCACGAACACAACTTTCAACGCGCTGTAGCCCTGTTCGAGCACTGCCATTGCGCGATCGGTGATGGAACCGATTTCGAAGCTCTCGTATACGGATTTCGACTCGCCACCTCCTAAATGCGTGTACATGCGGACCTTGTCGCGAACCCTGCCGCCGAGTAACTGACAGACGGGTACGCCCAACGATTTGCCCAAAACGTCCCAGCAGGCCTGCTCGATGCCCGAGATTGCGGTCATGCCGATGATGCCAAGGCGGAAGAAAGAATGCCGGTAAAGAATTTGCCAAAGAAACTCGATGCGGACAGGGTCGCGGCCAACCAGCATGGGCTTCAAATCCTCGATGCATCCGATAACAGCTTGCGTTTTCCATTCAAGCGTAGCCTCGCCCCAGCCGTGTAGCCCGGCCACATCGGTCTGTACTTTGACGAAGATCCAGTTGCGCATGCGCGCATTGACCACGACCGTGCTAATATCGACGATCTTCATCAGCCTGCCCGCCTCTCTAGAGCCGAACGTATTCAAGAACGCGCGGAGCGGGCGTGCGCACGCGCTCTCCAACACTGCCGGAATCCATGAGCCTGCGCAGGTGCCCCGCGACCGCATATACCAGCTCGGTATCCGCAGCACGCGGCCAGTCACCGAGGGTGGCTCCCAGAGTCGTACAGATTTCGCGGATAGAATGCGGCTCAGAAAGCTGTTGGATAAGGAGACGCTCGAGGTATTCGACAAAATCGCGGGAATCCCGACAAAATTTCGCAATCTCACTGTCCTTTTTCACCGGCCAATGGCAGCCGACGTAAGTGGATATTGGCAGCCTTTCGATCAGTGAGATCGTGCCGAGATAGTCATCGACATTCTCGTACGTCGGACACAGCTTCGTAGTTCCGTCTAACCCGCGATAGCCGCGGCCGTGGATAGCATCGGCCCCGTACAGCGCGCGGTGTCGCGGGTCATACACGGCGAGATGCCCTTTGGAATGACCGGGCACTGGAATCAACTCCACCTCCCAGTCCGTACCCAGGCGGATGTGTTCGCCACCTCGAAAGGTGATGTCGGTTGCCTGGGGCTCGCCTCCTTCGGCCTGGATCCACGCCAAAGCGGCACCCTCATAGAAAATCTGGTGATCGGCTCGGTAGGCGTCGTAGCGGTATCGCATGAGAGACTCAAGGCCCTGGCAAAGGTGCCGGTCTGCCTCACCGCAGCCGACAATTGCTCGCCGAGCGACTTGCTTCATCTCATGATTACCGCCAATATGATCGATGTCCGGATGCGTGTTGAGAATCCAGGTCAGATCAGCAACCCTGCCTCCAGCCTCCTCGATCTGGGGTGCGATGAATTTGGAGGGATCGTGCGCGCATCCGGTGTCCATCAGCAGCGTAGCCGTGTTCCCCCTCAGGTATACCAAGTGCAGTGGTCGTCCACCGACCTCACCTTCGAGCAGATAGACACCTTGAAAAAGCTGCTGCATCGCGCCATTCTCCCCGGCTATAAACACGCCATCGCGTCTTGCAATATGTTGAAACCTGTTTCATGATACATTCTTCAAAGCATGTTTCGAGAACTGAGAACTACAAGACGGACAACCCGCACTTGGGCACTTTTATTGCTGCTCTGCACCGCGTCCGGCGCTGCTTCGGCGGCTGACGTAATTGGCTATCACCAGGTCAAGGTCGACACAACCGGGCAAATCGTTCCCTGGTATGGGAGCGGACCTGCGCAGGCCTACGATCATGTAATTCGCCTGCTTTGGCCCTTCTGGCAGAAGGTGCGCCTGTGTCCTAACGGCGTGCCTTATTATCTGCAGCACCAGGTCTGGAAACCCAACCAGGACGATTCACGCGGCTTGGGCGGTGATCAGATCAACATGGCTCTATCTTCCTGGAACCTGCTCTATGGGTATCTCGGAGACCCGGCACTCAAGACAAACATGACCATGATGGCCGATTTCTGGCTGAAGAACGGAATGTCGAAGCCCACCGATCTCTGGGCGAACCTTCCGTATCCATACAACACGGAATTACACTCGGGGCGCTACGACGGAGACATGCGTGCCGGAAAGAACTTTCTCCAGCCGGATAAGGCCGGCAGCTTTGGGGCGGAACTGATAATGCTCTACAAGCAGACCGGAAACCAGAAGTATTTAAATGCGGCAACAGCTATTGCTGATTCATTGACGGCACACGTGAAGCCCGGCGATGGTGAAAACTCGCCATGGCCGTTTCGCGTGAACGCGCTAACAGGCGAGGTGCACAAAGCCACTACGAAAGAGGGAAGACCGATTTCAGCCTCGTATACCACGAACTGGTCACCATCGCTGCGCCTGTTTGAGGGGCTGATTGCAATGCACCACGGCAACACCGCCCAGTATGAAAAGTGCGCACGCCTCGTTGAGGCTTGGTTAAAGGCTTACCCGATGAAGACTAACAAATGGGGGCCATTTTTTGAGGACGTTCCAACAGCCACCTACTCGGACACAGAGATCAATGCCGATACGATGGCCATGTGGATACTGGAGCACCCTGGAGGAGACGACCACTGGAAGGAGAGGGCTCGCGGGATACTGCAATGGAGCCTTGCTTCTTTCGCTAATCACGAATTCGAAAAATGGCACGTAATCCCGATGAATGAACAAACGGCGTATCGTGTTCCTGGAAACAGTCACACCTCTCGTCATGCCTCAGTGGAGCTGCTTTATTGCGAGAAAACCGGGGATTGTCCGACCAAACAGGACGCTGTCCGCCGCTTAAACTGGGCCACGTACATGGTCGATAAGGATGGAAAGAATCGTTATCCCCGTGATGACATTTGGCTCACAGATGGATATGGGGATTACGTGCGTCACTACCTGCGGGCGATGGCTTCGGCCCCCGAACTCGCGCCTGATGACCAGAACCGTCTTCTGCGCACTTCGTCAGTGATCCAATCTATTGACTATGCCTCCCGCCGGATCTCTTACACGAAGTTCGACGTTCGCTCACAAGAGCGGTTTAAGTTGGGCGCGGGCCTGCCGAAGTCAGTCATCGGCGGAAGTATGAACTGGGACGGAACCCGAAAGGTGCTGTCGGTAGCGGCGAGCAGCAAAGCGGTCACAATCGCGCTCGAATGAAATACCGAAGCGCAGAGTGGTTCGAAGGCCGGGATGAACTCGGATTCCAGCACCGCGCTGCTTTGCGGTCCATGGGCATCGACGCGGATCAATTCAAAGGGCGTCCAGTCATCGGCGTCGCAAACTCGTGGAGCGAATTAAACAACTGCAACATGAATTTGCGCGAGGTGGCCGAGGCCGTCAAACGGGGCGTTCTCGCTGCCGGCGGTCTGCCTTTGGAGTTCCCCACTATTTCGCTGGGCGAGGAGTTTATGAAACCCACGGCCATGCTCTATCGCAACCTCATGGCCATGGACGTGGAAGAGACGCTCCGTGCAAATCCGATTGACGCGGTGGTCCTACTTTCTAACTGCGACAAGACCGGGCCGGCGCAACTCATGGCCGCGGCAAGCGCAAATCTTCCGGCCATTCAGGTGAATGGTGGTCCGAAGAAATCCACAAGGTGGCGCGGCACGCAGATTGGTAGCGGCACCGACATGTGGAAATACTGGGACGAGTTTCGCACCGGAAAGATCTCGGCCGCAGATTGGCGCGAGCTCGAGGGGTGCATCTCGTGTTCGGTAGGCGCCTGCAACGTGATGGGGACGGCATCGACGATGGCGGCCATAGCGGAGGCACTTGGAATGATGCTGCCGGGCTCTTCCACCATCAATGCGGGTGACGCACGGCGCTTAGCTGTGGCCGAAGCGAGCGGGCGTAGAGTTGTGGAGCTTGCCGAGCAGAACATTCGGCCGTCGGATATCATGAGCCGCGAAGCTTTTGATAACGCCATTCGCGTGTGCATGGCGCTCGGTGGATCGACGAATGCCATTATCCATCTGATTGCAATTGCCGGAAGGCTGAACTTCGATTTGCCCCTTACACGATTCGATGAACTGGGTCGAAGCACTCCCTGGCTTGCCAACTTAAAACCTTCCGGTAACTACCTGATTGAGGAACTTCATGCGGCGGGCGGCGTTCCAGCAATCATGAAGGAGATCGAAACGCGCCTCCAGCTCGGCTGTCTCACTGTGACGGGAAAAACAGTAGGTGAAAACCTCACGACCGTGCAGACTTTCGATCGCGACGTGATTCGACCGGTCAGCGAGCCGCTTTCTCAGGAAGGAGCGATCGCCGCCCTATTCGGCAATCTAGCGCCTAGGGGGGCGATTTCAAAGATATCAGCCGCTTCGCCGCACCTGATGGAGCACGTGGGTAGGGCAGTTGTTTTCGACAGCTATGCGGAAATGCTGGCGACGATCGAGTCTGCCGATCTCGCAGTGGATGGCGATTCCGTTCTGGTGCTGAGAAATTGTGGACCGAAAGGCGCACCGGGAATGCCGGAATGGGGATCATTACCGGTCCCGGCAAAGCTGCAGAAGGCCGGCGTTCGCGATATGGTGCGGATCAGCGACGCGCGCATGAGCGGAACCAGCTACGGAACGGTCGTGCTGCACGCATCGCCGGAGGCTGCGGTCGGAGGTCCTTTGGCCGCGGTTAGGACTGGAGACCAGATCCGGCTAGATCTTCCAGGGCGCTCGTTGGAGCTGCTTGTTTCTGATGCTGAACTTACGGCTCGTATGAAGCAGTTTCGTCCGCCGCGGAGCGAGCATCTGCGCGGCTACCCTCGCCTCTATATCGAACATGTGCTGCAGGCCGACGAAGGATGTGATTTCGACTTCTTGCGGCCACGCAGCACGGGTGAGTTGCGCTTCGTTCCACCGGTGGTCGGACGCAGCTGATCCTTCAGGCCTGTGGCGGAAGACCGGAGCTGAAGCCGCCATCGACTGTTATCGCCGCACCGGTGATAAAAGCCGCGTCGTCGCTCGCGAGAAAAACGGCAGTGCGGCCAACCTCTTCGGGCCGCCCGATTCTCCATAGCGCGTGGAGCTTTCCAGCTGCCACGCGCGCGGCCTGTGGATCCGGCTGAGCCTGGAAGTATCCTTCAGCGAGACCGGCGTCGATGTACCCGGGACAGATGCAGTTGACGCGAATCCGTTCTTTTCCGTGATCGATCGCCATGGCCTTTGTCAGGCCGATGATCGCCGCCTTAGTCGCGCAGTATCCAGCGCACATCGGTTCCACGAAAAAGCCGTTCACGGATGACATGTTGATGATGTTTCCTCCGGTTCGCCGGAGATGTGGAAGGAAGTATTTCGAGCAGAGAAATACGCCTCCTAGGTTGACGGCAATCTCGCGATTCCACTCATCGACATCGGTGTCCTCGACGGTCTTGTTGATTTGAATCGCGGCGTTATTGAAAAGCACGTGGACGGCTCCCAGTGCGGCCAGAGTTTCGCTAACTAAATGTCTGACGGACTCAGGGCTGGCGACATCCACCTCCACGCCGATTGCAGTGCCTCCGGCCGATGTGATGCGGGAAACCGTTTCGCGTGCACTGTCGAGATTGACCTCGGCCACCACCACGCTTGCGCCCGCTAGCGCGAACTCAACTGCAGCGGCTCTACCTATTCCGGAACCGCTACCGGTGATCACAGCAACACGACCGTTCAAGTTCATGCCGACTCGACTCTCCTCATCTCGTTTCGCCAATCCGCAAGGCCTGCTTGAAGCCTGAGCTTCACGTCCACGCAAAAAGTTTGACCAGGCTCAAGGCGCTTGTGCGTGTTCTGCCGCACGGCTTCAGCCAGATTGACTGGACAACTGGTCCACGGCTCTATGATTGCGTGATAATAGCCGCGCCAACCGCCGTAAACAAGCCACATCCATAACGAAGGACATTGCTCACGCGGGAACTCGAGAATCAGCCCGAGGTCTTCTCCCCCAAACTCGAGGCCATACGAGCTGCCGCGGAGACCGGTTGCGTAGTGGCCGCAGAACGTACCGGTTTGGGCAGGCGGAATTCGACTCATATCCGTGTGCCCCACGGGCGTTTGAATCACAGGCCACGCGTACTGCTGGCCTGGACTGCCGAAGGAAGCAGAGGAGGAGAGCTGGACAACTCCGGTCTCCGCTGGTATGTGCAGAATGGTTGACGGCGTAACCTTGAGCGCGGGGTGAGAACCCCAGATAAAATCGAAGCCAAGTGGTCCGAGATTCAGCAGCTCGCAGTGAATTGAGACAGTACCGCGGCAAACCGCTATCCTCTTTAGCGCACGCACAGGGGTAATGGGCCCAAACGCGGACAACTCCGCGATCGCGTCTTCGCCGACGCATTGGAGGTTATCGACGTTCCACCGGATGGAGCGTAACTCTCCCAGATTGGGGTAGCTCTCGCCGTTGTGTTCGCAGGCATCACACGTGGGAAACCCCTCGTCCCACCCGCCGCACCAATAGTTGTCAAAATTTGAGTCAATCGGAAAGCGTTGCGGGAGGATACGCGGATTTTGCCACAGTATCTGTCGCCTGGACGGCTTCCAAACTAGATCGTAAATCTTAGCTCCAGGGTCGGGCAATATGGACAGGGAAATCAGATCGTTTTCCAGCCGGAGTGCGGGCAGCGAGCAGATTTCCATGTGTTCGGAACGCAGCACGGCGGTCAGGAAGCGCTCCGCGCCAATTCGGATTTGCTGCGTGCGCGCTGGCGTTCTTCATACACAGTCACTAGCAATGTGCTCGCCAGCACGAGTAGACCACCAAGCACCATGTACTTTGTCAAGCGTTCATGCAACGCCACGGCGGCGATAAGGACTCCAAAAAAGGGAATCAGGTAATTCGAGAGGCTCGCCTGCGTTGCGTCCAGCCGGGTTAGCACGGTGAGGAAGATGACCATCGAAAGCCCATACTGGAACACCGCGAGAGCTAGCAATCCCAACCACACTGCTGGAGCGAAGTGTGGCATGGCTCGAAACGCCTCGGGCTCTAAAAAGCCCGTAATCGGCGATAAGAAGATGAGTACCGCATAGTAACTGTAAAGGAGCACTTGCAGGGGGGTGTACCGGGTCAGGAGTTTCTTGCTGTAAACGTTATAAAAAGCGCTTCCGTTGACGCTGGCGAAGATGAGCAGGTTACCGATGATGAACTTGCTGCCCGTGAGATTCAGCTCGTTCCAATTGATCCCCGAACACTCCAGCACGCCTCCGATAGCGAGGGCGAAACTGATCCAACGCACCAGGCTCATTCGCTCGCCCAGAAAGAAGAACGCCATCACGGCAGTGGATACGGGCAGCGCAAGCATGAGCAGGGCGGCGTTCGAGGCCGGCGCGTAACGCATGCCCCAGGTAATAAACAATTGCGCCACGACTTGGCCGACAACGCCGATCAAAAGAAACTGCATGACATCGCGCCGCGGCACTCCTCCATTGCGTGCTGTTCGCCGATTTTCGAATCGGACGATCGGAAGGAGCAGGAGCGTGGCAAGGGCGATGGGAAACAATGTGGCGGCGACCGGACCCATTTGCGCCTGAACAATCTTCACCAGCACGAATTGGCTGGCCCAGATGAAGTTGCATGCGAGAAGAAGGAACCAGTCACGGAACCGGCCGAATGAGGGCACACTCACCTCTGCATTTCAGACAGCATGGTGCCGCGGGCGAGGTCCACTTCTGGATCGGTGTGATTTGCCCGAATTGCCTCGAACCGTGCGCGGGCCGTTTGTGCATCCCGGTCGCGCCCCTGCTTGCGGTAGAGCATCGCGAGCCGGTACCAGCCCTGATCGAAGCCGGGTTGTACGCGCGTCACGATGGTAGTCAGGTCGACAATGGCACTCGGTATGTCTCCCGCCGCCTCATGTACCTTACTGCGAACGAAGTAACAAAGCGTACAGTTTGCGATGTTTGTCTGTGCCTCGTCGAGCTCTGCCAGCATCCGACTATATGAAGTCGAGCCCGTCTTCAGAAGCGCTGCCGCATGCAGATAGTAGAGATATGGAGGGGGCACCTTCATTTGTAGTCCTGAGGCTGCAGCGCGCTCGGCCTCCTGGTATTCACCGGACATGTAGTACGAAAAAGCCATCAGCAACAAAGCCGGAGAACAGACTGTATCGTCCGTAACAATTCTCCGGCATGTGAGAATTGCATCCGCGCGTTTGCCTCCGAAGGCTTGAGCCATGGCCAGTCCGAGTAGCAGGTACGGAGATTGCTGGTGTGCCGTTGCAGCGCGGGCGAGGGTCGCGATTGCAGACTGGTAATCGCCCTCGCGTACCAGAAAAAGCCCATAATCCAACGCGTAGTTCTCCTCGGTCGGAGCAGTGCTGAATGCACTCGAAAATTCCCCACGCGCATGTGCCTTGTCTCCCGCTGCTTCGTCGATTTTGCCGAGAACGTACAACTTAGCAGCCCGCTCAGTATCATTCGTCGGCTGGACCGGTCGGATCGCCTCGCGCGATTCCGGTAGTCTTCGAAGAGCGAATAATGCAAGCGCAAGGTCGTACCGGGCTTCAAAAGATTGCGCATCGATTGCGACGCATCTCCGAAAGACCTCCGCGGCTTCCGCATACCGCTCTGCGCGGGTTAAGCGAACACCCGACTCAAGCAGAGTACCCACATCATCCTGCGAGGTTCCCCTCGCCAGGCTCGAGAGATAAAACGGCACAGCAAGAATCGCTGGATAGGCGGCGACAAATACTCGCATGAAGTTGGGCTTCTTCAAGCGGGTTCAGCAATCGCATTTCCTGCCAAACACAATTCATAAGCCAGCAGAACATGATTCAGACGCTCCGGCGTGCATGGAAGGAGGGGCAAGCGTGTTTCATTTGAACGAAAGATGCGAATGTGCCGGAAAAGTGCCTTCGTCACTTGCACCTCGTCACCGGGGCCAAACAGGTGAATGAAAGGTAGCACGCGTTGCGAAAAGACTCGCAATGCCCCCGCAGCGTTTCCCGCCTTAAGGAGGCGCGCCGTTTCTTGGTAGCTCTGCGGAAACACAGCAGGGGCGATGATCATGCTGCCACTAACTCCGAGAAGCAGGCTGCGAAACGCTGTGACGTCATCGCCGGCATAGACCGATACGCCCGCGTTTTTAATCACCGAGATTTTCTCCAGCGCATGATCCGTCATTTTGACACCGACCATGTGTTCGCACGAATGGACAACCTCCAGCACCTGTTCCGCGCTCAGCCAAGTTTTGGTGTAGACCGGATTGTCGTAGAAGACCAAGGGCAGGCTGGTAGCCCGGTCTAAGGCACGGAAAAACTCGACGACCATTCCAAGAGAGTTGGGAAAGTAATAGGGACAGGGAACCAAACCGCCCTGCAAGCCAAGCTCCTCGGCGGTGTGCGCCAGTCGGATCATTTCATCCAGATTGGTGTGCGTTAGTCCCACCACTACGCTTTTGCCAGCTGGCGTATTGCGGGCCGCGAAGCGCATCAGCTCAAGTCTTTCCTCGATGGACAGCGACACTGACTCGCCCGTACTTCCACAAATCGTGCAGCCGTCGAGTTCTGGAAAGAGATGGTCGAATAACCGGCTCAGACTATCGAAATCTATCCTATCGTTGGAGAAAGGAGTCGGGATAACGGGCAGCGAGCCGCCGAGAGTAGATGCCATTTGTCACGTCGACCCATGCAAGTGAAGTCGTTCCACTCGCCGAAGCCACGCCTTTCTGTCTATTGAAATGCTCTTCCGAGATGATAGAGGTGGAGCGCAGATCGTGTCAAGCTTATGTGGGGAGAGACTCTTGGAGAGCATGCTGAAAACGATGGCCAAACCCTACCTGGTCCCCGCGGTCAAACGGGCATTTCAGGTTATTGATCTATTAGCGAAAACCGACGGCGCATTGACCATTTCCGATATTCACCGCACACTGAAACTGCCACTCAGTTCAGCAGCGACCATCCTCTACACCTTGCAGGCGCTTGGGTATCTAGAGCGCGACGACTCAAGTGGGCGATACACCCTGGGTGTCCGAATGCTCAGCTTCTCCAGACGAGTTGCCGACCAACTCAATCTGCCCAGCCGCTTCCAGCCGTTGCTCGAAGAACTCGTGCGTGAATCTGGGCTTACGGGACACTTGGCGGTTCGGCGGGATGGCGAATCGATGTACGTCGCGCGCGTTGCCGGGCCAGGCCTGCTTCAATTTTCCTCCTATGTGGGCATGCGCTGGCCGGTACACGCCTCAGCGGTTGGGAAAGCCTTGGTTGCGTTTCTCCCCGATGGGGAACGCCGAAGAGTACTGCGCGAAGTGGATCTTCGCAAACTGACTCCCAACACGATCAGCTCGGTGGAAGCGCTGGAGAGGCAGTTCCGGACCTTCCGCGGCCTCGGGTATTGTTGGGAGCTCAGCGAAGGCGAAGTCGGAATAGCGTGTATTGCCGCTCCTGTCTTCGGACCCGACCAGGAAGTCATCGCAGCTATCAGCGTAGCCGGCAGTACGCAGCAGATCACCAAGAGTAATCTTCGCGGACTCGGCTCCCTAGTACGCAGTTGCGCACAGCGCATGTCGGCAAGGCTAAGTGGCGAGCCTAGCCGTTCCATTGGGCCGCACGCCAAGTCTTCAGCTAATTGAAAGGGCTTTGTCCAATTAATAGGGACAGGGCAAGAGCGCGCAATTAGCTTGACAAATATAGGGAGTGGTGTACAATCGGCGCATCTACAGGGTCTTCAGCGTATGGAAAACTGTTTCAGGCATCGTATTTTTGCTTCCCGCGTTCGCGATTGTGAGAAGCGCATGAACTTTCATCGATCGCCCTCAAGAACGCTAGTCCTCGCCGTCTATCTTGCCGGAATGACCGGAACATTCGCTCAGATCAACCGCGGAACGGTCGAGGGGGTAGTTACCGATCCGCAAGGAGCTGTAGTACCTGAAGTACAGGTCAAAATCACTGCGGCAGAGACGAACGTGACGACAGTCACAAAAACAAATAGCACTGGATATTACCGCGTGAGCGACTTGGTGCCGGGCACCTTCCGCGCTACGTTCTCGACGCCTGGCTTCGCAACCGTGGAGATGCTCGGCATCGGCGTGCAGGCGGGTACGGAAACGCGAGCTGATGTGACGCTGCGTGTCGATGTTACGAGACAAACGGTTCAGGTTACTTCAGACGCCCCGTTGATTGAAACTGGCGCGTCAAATTTCAGCACTACCCTTGAGACAAAGACAATTGAAGATACTCCCGTAGCAGGCAGGGACTTGCAACAACTCGTCTTCCTTGTTCCTGGCATCAATAACGTGGGCGGGCCGCCCGGCTCAAACTTTGGTTTCGACAGCGAGTATGGAACTTTTCCGGATCCCACGAACGCACTCGGCTCGAACGTTTCCGTGAACGGTGGGCAGGCCGGCGCCAATGCCTGGTATTTGGACGGGAATCTAAATTCGTCTAGCTTCGCCGAAAATGTGGTGATCAATCCGGTGCCGGATGCCGTGCAGGAATTTCAATCCGTGACAAATGCCTTCGCTGCTGAATACGGTCGCACCGGGGGCGGCGTTTTCAATGTGGTCCTCAAATCGGGTACGAATGGCTTCCACGGCGATTTGTACGAGTTCTTGCGCAACGAAGCGACAAATGCGAGAAATCCGTTCACTTCTATCGACGCTTCCGGCAATCTGATTAAAAGCAGGCAACTTCGATTCAACAACTTTGGCGGCACATTCGGCGGGCCCGTCTGGATCCCCAAAATCTACAACGGCCGCAACCGTACCTTCTTTTTCGTCTCTTTCGACCAGACGGTTCTCCACTTGTTCGGTAACCAAGTGTTTACGGTGCCGACGCCGCTCATGCGCCAAGGAAACTTCACCGAGGATCCCAACGTGGCTAATAACGGTCTTTTCAATCCGTATTCCACCGTTGGCCCAGATGCAAATGGCGTGTTTAGTCGGACTGCGTTTCCGGGCGGAAAGATTCCAACGAACATGCTCGATTCGACGGCCATGTACTACGTGAATTCTTTCCCTCTGCCCAACTACAACGATGCCCTGGTGGGGTGCCCTCAGGCGGCTAGCGGCAGCTACAAGGTCTGTAGCAATTATCTCGGTGGTGTTGGCAGCAGCAACAACCCACGTAAGATTTCTATCGAGTTTGATCACACGATTAACCAGAAGAATCACCTATTTCTCGAGTGGCTGTCTAGCCCGACGCCCTATACGAATTACCGTTTGCCGTGGACGGGAGCCAGCTTCCCTTGGAACCAGGTGGGATGGGGTTCTACCTACCCCTACAACATGTCAAATAACATAATTTTCACAGGCGATAACTTGCTGCTTTCGCCAACTCTCGTCAACGAGTTCCGGGCTAGTTTTAGCAGGCAATACATTACCACTCATCCCGGTCAGCCGTACCCGAACAGTGTCACGAATCAGAGCAACACGGTTGACCTGCTCAAAGCGGATCAGATTCCGTTGAGCCCCTACTTCCCTGTGCCGAGTTTTGACATCAGCGGGGCCGAGGGCGGCTCAATGTCGTTTGGGCCGACTGCGTGGGTGAACATGAATACCGGTGCTGAAGCTTACACCATCCTCGACAACCTGACAAAAACGATCGGCAAGCATACCTTGAAGACCGGGTTCATCTACCGGCTGGATCACACGTCTTATGAGAGTGGATTCCCAACCGAATTTGGCTTCTACGGCGCATTGACACAGAATCCGTCGACTGGGTTGGGTGGTAACGGGCTTGCGCAGTTCGAGCTTGGTGCCGTTTCCAACAACGGGCGCGATTCGTCGACGGGCGTCATGTGGAACCCGTATGAAAGCTTTAAATACTGGGGCACTTTTCTGCAGGATGATTTCCGCGTAACGCGGAATCTCACAATTAACATCGGCCTACGGTACGAAGTCTATGGCCTGTTCAGCGTACGAACGCAGAACGCGTCTAGCTTTTGTCTGACCTGCATGAACCCGTTGACGGATCTTCCAGGGGAAGTGATTTATCAAGGCACATCTCAATTCCCCAAAGGGCCGATCGCTCCGGCCAACAAGAGCGACATTGCTCCGCGGTTCAATTTTGCATGGTCGCCCTTCGGTGATCGGAAAACCGTGTTTCGGGGCGGATATGACATCTTTTACACAAACGCGCTGACGCTCATCAATTCTCCGGGACAGTCAGCGGCTAATGCGCCCGGCTGGAACCAGGAATTCGACTGGAACGGCAGTTTCAATCCCGGTCAGTGTGCGCCATTCACGGGGCACTGCCCAGCGTTTCGATTGAGCGATACAAGCACGAACAAAGGTGCGGTCACTACTCCTCCCCTCTCAAGTGGCTTCCCGGCAGCCCGGCGCGATCCGTTGCTCGGGAGCTTCATCCAGTTCTTTACGCCGCCTTCGCACGACCCGATGGTGCAGAGCTGGAACTTTGAAATCGAGCGTGAACTCCCCGCCAATATGATGATCGACATAGGATACGTCGGGAATCACGGTACCCATCTGGTCGGTGAGGCATTTCAGCAGTTCAATTTCGTACCCACGTCCGAGCGTCTGCATTATAAGAACCAGTTGAACACCGTCGTGCCGATCACGTCTGTGTATTCGGGTAAGGCTGCCGCCGCTCTTCAACAGATATGGGGCAGCCCGACCCTTCCGCTCAGCCTTCTGCTCACCCCGTTTCCGGCCTTCGGCGGATACAAAACAATACCGGATTCGAAGGACAGAGCACATACAACGGTCTCAACGTTCGCTTCCAGAAGCGTTACTCGGCTGGACTGACGTTCATCACGGCCTATACATTCTCGAAGCTCATGACTAACCCCGAAGTGGCAAACATGGCATCCCTGCTGGTGGATCCGATCCACTGGACTCGATCTGGTGGCCTCGGTGGGCGGGCGGGCTCGGTTGGCAGTTTGGGCGGCGGAAACTTCCAGGATCCCGACAACAAAAACGCCGACCGCGCCGTGGGTGCTAGCGATATCACCCATATGTTCAACCTTGCGGCGAGTTACGAACTTCCGTTTGGGAAGGGAAAACCGTTTGTGAATGCAAATCGTCTGCTTGATGGGCTCATTGGCGGCTGGCACCTGAGCGGCAATCTCAATGCTCAAACCGGCCTGCCTCTGTCGATCAGCTGTCCAGGGAACGAGATTACAAATCGATGTAACATCATTGGCGACCCCCATTTCTCGGGAAGCCGTTCGAAGCAGCAGCAGATTGCAAGCTGGATCAATCCCGCTGCGTTTGAGCCCGCCTTCGGAGGAGACCAAAGCTTCTGGGCCAACTACACGCCCACTGATCCGCGCGCATGGCAGTTCGGGAATGCCGGCACTCGGCTGCCTTACCTACGTGGCCCCGGTTTTTGGACTCTGGACTCCGCTCTCTTCAAGGAATTTCATCTCGACGAGTTCCGATACTTTGAATTCCGATGGGAAGTGTTCAACACGCTGAATCATATGAATCCCGCCAATCCGGACACCGGTTTCTGTCTGCCTGCGCTGCCCGCCGGCACCACGGACCTTGTGCATCAGGCCGGCTGTCAGTTCGGTCGAATTACAAACATCCAGACTGATCCAAGGAATATGGAGTTTTCCATCAAGTTCTTCTTCTGACCCCAGGACGAGAGTCGGGAAGCCGAGACTTATGTCGAAATGCCGTTCTATAGTACTGTGCGTGACGTTTCTTTGCGCTGTCTGGGTTGCTACGAGTATCGTTGCGGCGCAGGAACATGCGCCGGTGCGCGTGACTGTCGACCTTACAAAGCGCCACCAGACTATCGATGGATTTGGCGTCAATTTTAATGGCACCTACTTCCGCGACAGTCAGAAGTCCATGATCGACATGCTCATCGACGATCTAGGCGCGACTATCTTCCGCGTCGACCCTTACGGCCTGACGAACTGGGAGGCGGCAAACGACGATGACGATGCCAAGCATATGAACTGGGAATACTACAATGACCGCTATTCCATCCCAACGTTCGAAGCGTCATGGGGGGCCGCCCGATATCTAAATTCGCGCGGAATAAAGCCGTTCATGGCTTTAAGCGGCACGGCTTCAGAATGGATGCTGGACAGCAAGCCCCTGACCCCGGAGCATTCCGAGCATAAACGCGATCTCTCTCGTCCTTACCATCTGAAACCCGCCGCTTACGAAGAGTTTGCTGAAGAAATCGCGTCGCTGGCCATGTACGCCCGCACCAAGGCGCGCATCAACTTCACCTACTTTGGCCCGATCAATGAAACCGATTGCTACCCCCATGAAGGGCCCCGCATTGATCCTGTGGAAGCACCTCGTGTACTGGGTGCCATTTCACAGCGGCTTCGGGCGGAGGGCTTGGGCGACATTCGTCTGGTGGTTGCCGAGCAGTGCGAGATGTCGAACAACTACATCGGGCCGATTCTTGATTCACCTGACCTCATGAGCCAGGTGGGCGTGTTTGGTTTTCATAGCTATGGCAACGACTCTCTTACACCGCAGATTCAGCGCCTGAACGCAAGCAGCTATGCCGGTGCTGTTCGTGTATGGCTAACGGAGTACGGTGACCTGGATGACCTCGATCGGAGTGCGGCAAACGAGTGGAAGAACTTCTCAGTAGCCGCAACGCGTCGAGCGCTGCGCGCTATCAACGAAGGCGCAAGCGCGGCATTGTTCTGGGACGCCTATGACAATTACCACGAGCACTATCCGCGCTTGACCTTCTATGGACTGGTACAAAACACCGATCACGTGTACACGCCCAAAAAGCGCTACTATGCGGCCAAGCAGCTTTATCATTTCGTTCGGCCGGGAGCGCAAAGGGTAGATGCAGTCTCGTCCGACACGCCAACGCTATTGGTCTCAACCTTCTACGATGGGGCACGAGGTGAATTTGTACTTGTGGGAGTGAAGCAGGGCGGGTCGGATCATGTTGAGCTCCGGCTAGGTGGGGGAGCGACCCTAAGTTCACCTCTCCAGCTGTATCAGACTACACGCGGGCTCAACTGCGGCAAGACTGATGATGTGCCGGTTGTGGACGGGGTGGCTCAGCTGCAGCTGCCCGAGGATTCGATCTTTACTGTTGTGGGCAAGCTTGATACCTTGCACCCGGGTTCCAAACCATAATCGCCTTCACCTCACGCTGCTTTCTAACCGGCCGGCCATTTGCAACTCCTGCGCAGCCCGCGCCGAATCCCCGACGAGTTCGTAGACGTCGGAAAGCTTGCGGTGGACGAGCGCATCAGACGGCCTTACCTCAGCAGCTACTCGCAGGTACTCGAGGCACTCAGGGTAATGCTTCGATTGAAAGCGCTCTCTCGCTAACACAAGCGATACCTTGAAGAGCAGATCCGCTACATCCTCATTCCCCGGCTCGAGTTCGTGCGCGTGAGTC
>JBPCJX010000120.1:0-19986 GCA_051004875.1 Bryobacteraceae bacterium | reverse complement strand
CCAAAGCGTCGCAGGATGTTCCCAACCGTCTGGTCCGAAATGCAGTGACCAAGGTTGTTCAATGCTCCAGCGATGCGGTCATATCCCCACGCGGTATTCTCGCGCGCCAAACGGAGCACCAGTTCCGCAACCTCGCGGCCCACCGAATGCCGCCCTAGATATCCTCGATGCTTCGAGCCATCGAACTTCTGGCCACCTAAGTTTCGATACCAAGCCAGGATGGTGTCCGGCTTGGCTACGCAAGCAACCTGTTGGAGAGTTCTGCGGCCGAGCCGTTTGCCGATTTCTGCCAGCGTAGATCTCTGCGGATCAGTCAACCGGAGCCGACCGGGCAGATGCGTCCGCAGGATTCTGTTTTCAGCGGCCAAGTACTCGTTCTGCAGCAGGACTTGCTCGTTCACCATACCGGTAACGAATGCTAACAACCGCGCAACTTGCGTGTTCTTCATGGAAAGGAACCATCATGATCTTCATTCCTTTTCAACGCGTTCGGCTATTTTGACCTTACGGGGAACCTGGTGAGTCGCCAAATTCAGCACTTCTACTAAGCACTTCTTGAATGCGCAAGGCTTGCAGACGTTCGCGGACCGCGCTGCCATAAACACGATCGCGGTCACGGATTAGATATTTAGGTGCGTCCCGGTAAGCACAAGCCTCAACTACCTGCTGTGGAATCCATTCCGCCGCTCAGGCGACCCGTCCGGCAAACGGGTGTAAGCGCGCCCTTCGGTGCTGAGTCCTGACAAAATTCAAGCCTGACAGGAACTCGTCATTCCGGCTAATTCATATGGCACCATCTGATTTGTTAAACGTGATTCAACAATATAACAAGGTCCGGTTCATCCAAGTCATCTTCGGCCTCGCTGCTGCTTAGCTACACGCAACACGCGAGCCCTTCGTTCTCTCGCCGCTATTTGCAACAAGTGGCATTGTTCGCCGCCGTGCTGGACCGGGGGGTCGCTATGGAACTCGGCGAACCCGCACGCCAGGCCATCAAAGGCCACGACCTGGATTATTATCTGAGCCGCCTTCACGAAGGCCGCGAGAAAACATTGCCGAGTTCCGCAAACGCGATGACGGATGGCTCATGGCGGTGACAAGACGTGGGGCTGGGGACCTACAAACAATTTGTGCAAGTGGTTCCACGTCTGCGAACACGAATCGCACCACACCGGACAAATCGCAATGCTGAGGAGCCGAGCTCCGGGTGCGAAGCCTGAGAGCGGCGGTTAATTATAGCGGCTTAGAGATTCGCCCAAGCGCAAGCGGCAATGTGAGGACATGCGCGACAAATGTCCGCCTCCGCATCCACTCACGTTGCCAATCACGCTCCCTGCACAACCTCGAAGACTGATCAAGCGACGATACCAGCTCTCATTATTGTTTACGTAAGGTTCGGAATGTGATTGAATACCGCAGTTCACGTGTGACAGGAATATGTGCTGCCATTTGGTGCGGACCTCTCCCGTCAATAAATAGATCGAACGAGGTGGCAATTTGATCGCGCTGGTCACGCGAGCAGGACCCGTACCAGTCTGCAAGCGCATGCGACACGTGCCCATTAACGAAATGCCAGCAACTATGCCAAAGGGAGGCGCATCGCGACACCGGCCGATACCGGCGCCGCTGGCGTATTCAGTGACCAGAGCTTCGGTCCATTCGGAAGGATCGATGCCAGCCAAGGCCGCAGAACGCGCTCTTATGCTGTCGAACGCAGCGGGAATCGGATCGGCAGGGGTGAGCCGGTACGACTCGAAAGCGTAATGCCATCCAAATTGTTTGATGCGACGTTTTGCCGCGACGCCGTGCATCCGAAAGGTTCGGAAATCCATTTTACGGATCAAGTCAAGTAGATCGCACTCCTCGCCTTGAGTAAGGAACTCAGGCAAGAAGATTAGGCCGGGTGGCACGCTTGCCTCGATTACGGCTTGATTCCTAGCCACCACGTTCTCAATTTAATCCTTTGCCAAGCGTCACTTCGAGTGCGTTTAGGGCAACCAAACTCTGCTGCAAAACGCTCCGCTTCGTTGACAAGCTGAATGAGCGCATCGACCGCATCCGCATCCTGAAATCAGCCGAGGTGGATATCCTCGCAGACGGATCGCTGGATTACCCGGATGAGTTGCTGAAAGAGCTGGATTACACGGGTGTATTGCATTCATTCGCAGCTCGGTCTCGGAAGACCGCGCAAGCGACAGGATGGGCGCGGCTCAGCATCAGTTCCTGTTGAGTTTCGATTCGGCGAGTAGTTCGGTCACATCGACGACCGCGTTCGTTGCTGGACGGTCCCGGAGGGTGGAGGCGCGTGCCTCGATGGATCTAGCGTCCCTCTTTCGATGATTTTTCCGAAGTGCGATTGCATAGTTGTCCAGAAGCGTTGCAACCGCTGCTGGGTGAACATGCGCCTGCCGATCGACCATTAAGATGCATACCCGCAGATCTTCTCCTGCTTCGCGCCATTCACCCTGCCTGGCGTGAAGCGTGGCTCGATTGTTAAGGAGTTTGATCTTGTCCATCGCGACTGTATCCTCAGCTGAAATGAAAAGCGCCCAAGCACGGTCCAGCAATCGATGGGCTTCCTCAAATCGGTGCTCCTCTATGTACAGAGACCCGAGTTGACTGATTACCGTCCCCGCACCCGCCGTATTGCCATGCCCGGCCCCCTCCCAAGCGCTAATTGTTACCAGATACTCTGATTCGGCTTCCTTCAGCCTGCCTTCGGCGTGCAATAGTGCCGCCGTGATGCCGTGAACGAGCGCTTTATCTTCCAGCCGCTCTGAGGGAATGGCCTGCATCTTCCGGAAAGCTTCTCGAGCCTTCCCAATGTTGCCCTGTTGGAAACGCGCGGCCGAAAGAATCTGGAGTGGGCGCAAGAGAACTGCATCTTTACGGGAATAACTGTTCTCTAGGATATTTACGGACCGTTCAGCAAAAAATTCGGCTTGTTTGAGCCTTCCTGAAGACAGCATGAGGGCGGCAACGTTGTTCAGAAAGAGTCCCATACAGTCCGCTCCGGACCGCGTTGTTTCAAGCTCGTGCAGGAGCAGCGACTCAGTTTCTTTAGAGTGGCCTTGGTTGGCGTATCGGACTGCAATCTGGTTTGAGCTTTCACAAACCGCGCTGCTGTTAGGGTTAGGAGTTTGTGCCGAGATCGCACCTTCCATCACTATGGTGGCCGCGCAAAGTAAGAAGATGAAGGGTCGTCGCATCCTGAGTCCTCCACTTTTTGCCGACCGATACTGAAGAATCATTCTGCGCTGAATCGGCACATGGCTCCATTGCCCTCAGCGGAGTAGCAGTACTGGGATGCCCGCGACGGGGCGCTTACTCGTCCAGCACAACTCATTGATTGCCCAGGAAGAAAAACACCCGCGTGGTACCAGAAACGAATAGCCCCGTTGACCGATGCCATCCGGTGGAAGGATTGAGCATGGATGCGTTGAAGCGGCTCGTCTGTAACATCTTTGGACACCGCGTGACCTGGAGAATAGACGGGACCGGAGCACCGACGGCTGTCTGTAGCGGAGCGAATTCCAACCATTTCTACCGGCGAGATGCTCCGGCGCGAGTGCCAGAGTGGGTCTGCTCTCGGTAGGTCCATGCAAGCATCCTCACGGCTGCGGGATTTTGTAGCTCGATCGTGTGTTCAGGGGTACGTAGAGCTGAAGTCCTTTGGACCCGGAGACTTTGGGAAACAGTTTGAGACCGAGATGCTCGATCACTTCCTTGACGAAAAAGGCGATTTGACTGCACTGGCGAATATCCGTCCCTTCGCCCGGATCGGGATCGAAGACAATTGATGTGGAGTTTGCAATATCGGGCACTCGATGCAAAAACGGATGGAATTCGAGTGCCGCCGCGTTCGCAGCCCAAGCAAGAGTCGCAGTGTTCTGCATGAGGATGTAATTGATGTCCGGTCCGCCTGCACGCCGGGGAACAGGAAAGGTCTCGACCCATTCGGGTGTGAAGCTCGGCGCATCTTTATCCCAATGCGCTTCCCCAGTCACCCCATCCGGGTACCGCTTCAGCGTGACAGGCCGATCCTTCAGATGCGGCAAGATGAACGGCGCCACGCGAACGTAATAATCGATCACACTGGCCTTCGTGAACCTCGCTTCCGGATACAGGGCCTTGCCGAGCCGGGTGCATTTGACCTCATGACCCTCGATTTCGAGCGTGACCTCGTCAGCGCCGTCGGAAGTTCCTGGCGAGGTCTCGCGAGCTTTGGCACGTGTGCGCGGCACAACTCCATTTTCGGCAGACCAGATAAGCGCGCACAATGATTACCTGCCGCGAATGTTAGAGAGGGAAATGTGATAGAAATGAACCCTCGCAGGAGGACTTATGCCAAAAAACATCATCATTTGTTCCGATGGAACCGGGAATACTGGAATCAAAAACCGCGGTACGAACGTCTTCAAGCTATTCGAAGCGCTCGATCTCAACCGCCATGGCGCCGATCCAAACCTTACACCGCAGATTGCCTTGTACGACGACGGTGTAGGAACCGAGAATTTTCTTCCCTTAAAGCTTTGGGCGGGGGCCTTTGGGTGGGGACTGAAGCGTAATGTCTTGAAGCTCTACACCGGTCTCGTGCGCATCTACGATGCCGGCGATCGGATCTATCTCTTTGGCTTCAGCCGGGGCGCATTCACGGTGCGCACCCTAGCCCGTTTGATTGCGAAATGCGGCATTCTGGACTGGAACCGCATGGGTACCACCGATGCCATGAGGGCGGAAGTAGCCGCCGCCTGCCGGCACGTATCGTCAAGGCTACCGGAACTGGGTCTGGCGCATGCTTCACCGGAAGAGTCTTGAAGACGTACAGAAGTCCGCCGCCGATGCGATGTCAAAATTCAGGGATAGCCGACACGTCCACGACGCCAGGATTCAGTTCATAGGGGTATACTTCGCTCGTGTTGATCTTCTTGCCCGCGCCGAGGAAAAGAACCTTCATCGCCTGCGATGTCAGAACATGTGCGGCCATGCCTCCCGCCGCGCCTGGGCCGACGATCAGCGCATCGTAGACCACGCTCAAATCAACTTCAGGCTCTGCATTCGGCTGTATTTTAAAAAACATCAAGAATCTCCGTAGACGTTTTCATACTAGCTTTGTCGAGTTTGGAATCGCTAGTAATCGTCGACGCGAGCGCGAGCAAATTTGCGCGCCTGGTTTTACAAATTAGAATTCAATCCGCAACGCCACCTGCATGACACGCGGATTCGTGAGCGTCTGGGTGTAAACGCCAACGTGGCGGGCTGATCGAGCCTGTTGCCGATAGAGTTCACGTCGAAGCGCACGCTGTTTGTCACATTGAAAACGTCCCAGCGTAGCCGCAGCCTGACGCGCTCGGTGGGAGTGAAAACTTTCGAAAGGCCCGCGTCAATACCGAAGTAGCCGTCCCCACGCAACGGATTGCGTGTTCCTGATTCGCCGGGATAGTCGATGCGGAAAGCGTTGTAGACGGTTTGTGCATCCGCGTACGCATTCGTGCCACTGCCGCGTTTGAGATTCGCACCCGTTAGCGGGCCCCGGAATATCGCCCAACCTTCGATATCCCAATTCGTCGGCCAAGTCGCTCCTTCATCGATCGAGAACGGAAGGCCGCTCGTCCAGCGGAACAGGCCATTCAACTGCCACCCGCCGACTAGCGCATTAACCCAACGATTCATGTGCGAGCCCCATTGTCGTCCACGCCCGAACGGCAGATCGTAAATCCAGTTCGCGTTTATCTGATGAGTCGCGTCGAAATCCGAAACGCCCCGCAGCTGAGTGGGGTTCCAGGTGTTGATAATCTGCGCTCCGTTGTTACCACCCGATGTCGGAATGCGCTCCGCTTGCGAGGTGCAGTCCATCGATTTCGACCAGGTGTAATTGAAATCGCCCTGTAGGTTGTAACTGAAGCGCTTGCGCAGCATTACCTGGAGGGCATTGTAATCTGACGTCCCGATCGTCCGCCACGTGTAGAGCGCGGAGTATTGATCGTGATAGAAGCGATACGATGGATAGCTATGGCTGGGAACATTCAGGCCGGCTTCGGTTTGACTGTCAGGCAGATCCAGCTGAAATACCGCATACGTTTCATTGCCGACGTTGTTCAGGAATTGGTTGTAGACAGCCTGCGTTGCCGAGAGTCCGCCTCCGCCTAACGGTCCAAATAAATCCTCGAAATACGGACTCGGCTGGACATTCCTTGTGGGCACACCGGCGCGGGATAACTTGGCCAGCATCGTGGCTGCCGTGAAGTAATCCATGTGCGTCTTTGGATCGACCACATTGAGCGGCATTGCTACGTCTTCCTGCTCGGGTAGACGCCGTGCGAAGTTGCCCACGTAAGCGAGATCGAGCACAAGGTCGTGCTGAAATTCGCGCGAGATCGAGAAATCGATGGCATGGGAATACGGCGTCTTCATGCTGCTGTCTACGCCCCAGCTAATCGCGAATGGTCGCTCGGAGGCGTGGCGGGAAACCCTCCCGGAGTTCGGGGGCGGAAGCAGGCCTGGAGGAATAGCAGTGACGCCTGTAAACCGCGGTGCACTACTGACGGTTACGGAACCGGGCACGTTCGTCACCTGGCTTGAGAGACCGTAAGATCCCGCGGCATCGTACGAGTTTACGGTTGCCGCTCCAAAGTGACTGTAGAACAGCGAATAGCCCGCGCGAATCGAAGTTTTATCCTTCGAGCCAAAAATTTTCGCGAGCCAGCCGTCGCCAAAATCCGGTGCCCAGGCAACCGCAATGCGCGGTGCGAAATCGTGATCTTCGGGATTCCACAAATCCGATTTGCCATTGTACCGGCCATTCGGCGCGAAAGAAAGACGCGGAGCCGCAATCGCAGCGCCGCCGGTCGCACCCTGCTGAGCGCTGATGTTCAGCCAGTCCGTCAGGCTGAATGGCGCACACGTGCTGCCGCTAAGGACGCACGGCCCGACTTGGGTGCCATGGGTCTCGGCAGGCGGCTGGAGAAAAGTCCACCTCAGTCCGTAAGTGAGAGTGAGACTGCGCGTGATCTTCCAGGAGTCCTGGCCGTAAAACTCATACTCGTTCCACTTGAAGTCGCGTAGCAAAGGAGCGCCGAAAGCCAGCGGTTGCCCGCTCTTGTCGTAATTGTAAATGGCGTTGCCTTCCGTCACCATACCGACCAGCGTCATCACGATGTTGTCGTATTCGCGGCCGAATCCATCCGACACGGGCCTCAAGCCGGCTAGGGCAGGATCGAACGGAACATTGCGGTTAGCAATCCCAGAATTCAGCAACCATCCGAGATTTATGTTAGCCGAAGGAAATGAATTTGCGTAATTCAATCGGTAATTATCGAGAAGACGAATATCCGTTCCGAACTGCATGCTGTGCGAACCCTTGGTCCAGGAATAATCGTCAAAAAAATTGTGTACCGGCACATGATAGATATTCGAGCGCGTGAAAGCGATCGGCGTATCGATACCTGCGAATGTGACTTGGGGCTGCTGCGAGATGCCGGCCAGTGCGCCACCCTGCCGCGTGAAGCCCCAATGAAACGTGTTCACTTCAGCCGGCGTAAGCACTGCCGTATAGCCTGTGGCGAAACCCTTGCTGTCATCCAAAATTGTAGTCGCTGCGGCCTGTCCGGGAAATTGTGGTGCTCCGCCGAGACTGTCATTCTGGAGATTGCCGCGCCAGAAAATCGTATGCCGCCCATCCGACGTCAGGGTGTAATCGATTCGCGCGATATAGGTGTTGAACCGTCGCTTCTCGTTGGCCGCGAATCGGAACCCTGCTGTGTTGAAGCCATCCCCCACAGTGGGATCATTTGGCATCGGATAGCCTTGAAGAACGGACAGCACGGCCGCATCCTCGCCGATGCCGTGAGGATCCATTTGCTTGATCTGCGCTGGCGTTAATGTCGTGATTCCGCCGTTACTGTTCTCATACATCAACAATCCAGCGCGCATGGTCGCCGTCGGAACGGTGCGTACGGTGCTGGCAGATTCACTGTCGCGACGCCCCTCGAAATTGAAAAAGAAAAATAGACGATTTTTGAGAATCGGGCCCCCGAGCGAACCGCCAAACACGTTGCGAATCAGCGGAGAGCGCGCGTTGGGTTGGCCGGAGGCGAGCTCGGATGCCTTTACAAAATAGTCGTTCGCAGCGAAGTCTGTGTTGCGATTGTATTCGTATAACGAGCCGTGGAAAGTGTTTGTGCCGCTCTTTGTGACGAGTGCGACTTGCGCCCCGGCAGACCGCCCCGCATCGGCATTGGAATTGCTCGTAGTGACGCGGAACTCCTCCACGGAATCCTGCGTGTTGCGTAATACGCTGTTAAAGGCGAAGCCATTGTTCTGATCATTCACATCAACGCCATCGAGCGTGACGTTCGATTGGTCGCTGCGTACGCCATTGACCGCGCCGCTCCGCGTATCCGACGTCTGGTCCACTCGATTGCCCAAATACAAAACCCCGGGCTGTAGGCTTAGAAGCTCCACTACGTTCCGCGCCTCTATCGGCAACTGTTCAACTTGTTTGGTATCGAAGACGTTCCCAATAGTCGCGTCCGCAGTGTTCACCATCGGTGCGCCAGCTTCGGTGACATCAATTTTCTGCGTCGAGCCGGCTACCTGAAGAGGAAAATCCGCCGTCGCTGGCAGGTTCACCTGCAGCTTTAAATCCCTTCTCTCCGCTACCGTGAACCCATTCGCAAAAACGGTCAACGTGTACGTGCCAGGGGCGAGCTGTAGAAATTCGTAAGAACCGTCGTTGTTGGTTACCGTGTCCCGCGAAACGTTGGTATCTGCATTTGCGAGATGGACTTGCGCACCGGGAACGGCAGACCCGGTCGCGTCAGTCACGTTACCCCGCACCAACGTGACCGCCTGCCCCCAGGCCAGTGATGCAAGGCACGCAAACAGAAGACTTTGGCCGACAGCGCCACTCTTTTCATTCATGGAATCACCCCCGTAAATTTGATAGATGACAGTATACGTCCTCATTGGAGCGAGTCTGAAAATCAGTAACCCTTCCGGCAAATCGCATCGTTATGTATGGGCTTAGCATCCAACTGCGGTAGCGTTCTGTCAGAGGAGGTTCCGAATGCCAGGAGTTATGGACGGGTTCATGCGCTAGCAGTTATTGAACCGGCGGCACAAGCTTGAACATGCCGTGATGGAATCGGATTACGCCGGCCGCCTTCATTCCCTCATCGAAGAGGCAGATACCGCGCTCGCACGGATGGAAGATGGCTCGTACGGAAATGTGAGTATTGCCACGAGCCCGTAGTGTCCGGAAAACGGATCGCGCTGAAAACGCATACTTCCTTCGGAGCCTCGAATTACTAAAATCCGACGTTCAGGCCTCGTTTTGATCGAGTTAACATTGTTAAACGGTCCTCAGAACTCCAAGTGAACCGGTGCGGTCGACTTGTTTTTAACAAGATCGAGTTTTCGGACATTACGCGTCAGGTATTCAAGCAGGTCCGTGTTCCTAATTGCGGAGGCGAGGTGAAGATCTGCAGCCACTCCCAGCGCTGTATTCCATAAGTGCGAGATGAAGCGAATCCCGTTCTCTTCCGCCATCCAAGCAATCTTACGCTCTTCTGAAATGCCTCCTACCTTCGTGACATCTGGCTGCACGATGTCGAAGGCGCCGCCCTGAAGCCACGGAAGGAAGGACTGACGTCCCGTGAACACCTCCTCCACCGGCCGAGATCTATTTTATTGCGGCTGATGCCGCATGAACGATCTTGCAGTAAACGTTTCATCACCGCGGTAGGCCAATCACAAACAATCATCGAGCGAGGCTAGAAGCACGCCAACATGAGGAAACGACTTTGCTCTGTGAGAAAACTGCTATTTCCACAATACTTTTGCGGACGGGCGGCTCACTCTCTGGCACTCTCCTCGCCGTTTCTGGATCGAGAAAGAGGGCCTGGCTCGATCCCGGCACTGGAAATCAAAGAGGCCAAGCAAGGGGCCTGCCTTCTCATCGAACGATTGGTCGCCAATTCGTCCCAGCTTCCAATTGTCCTCAATGAAGCGGAGGATCGACGTCTGGTCAGTAACAGCATGATCGACCGAATTTACCCGCGCAAACGGCGAAATGGCAAGCAACGGCAGGCGCGGACCGTAGCCGCAGCGAGCTTGAAATGCACCATTAGCCGTCACCCCGCAGCTCCCCGGTCCAGTAAGCGCATCAACGCCCGGCACATTCGACTAGTTAAGAATCGGGCCCATCACGTGGTCGTACCAGCCATCCGAGTCATCCCAGGCGATGATCACGGCCGTACTCTTCCATTCATCAAGCTTCTGCAGGCGATTAATCGTGTTCACCAGAAAATGTTGCTCATCGAGTGGGTCCGAATATCCTGCGTGGCCATCCTGGTAAGCCGCGGCCTTTAAAAAGGACACGGCGGGCAGGTTATCCGCCGCCGCAGCGTCCCAGAACTCCTGTAAGTCGTATTGGTGGTTCGCCCTGATCCGCATGGCCGATCATGCCGACTGAAGCGGGCGGCATGTGGTGCGGGTTGGTCGTTGAAGCGTAGTATTGGAACGGTTGGTAATGTGGGATGTAGTCGGTGGATGTTCCTGCAAATCCACTATGAGATGCACCGCAAACAGCCATTCCCTTCACTCTGCTGGTGGGTCTGAATCCGCCCTCGAACCAACCCCACGTGATCCCCTTTGCGTTTAGAAGGTCGCCAATGTTGCGGCCCATCAGAGCTACCTGATCCCTAGTCGGATCGGAGCAGTCATCGAAGAAAGGGTCCGGATCCCCAATCATCGTGCCGTCCACGACATTACCCGACGTATCGCCTCGGGTGTGCGAGAGGTCCACACCGTGAGTTTGACCGGAGATGAGATTGACCGCGCCCGGCGTAGATGGCCCGAACGTCGTATCGAAGAAGTTGTCGCTCAACGCGAAATGCTGGGCGTAGTTCCATAATGCGAGTGCCGCATTCGGTACGCGTTCTAGCAGGACACGCGCTCATTACAAATACCGATCTCGCTCTCCAATCAGTCGTGAGGGCATTGTCAACTTGAGGAGTTGGGGTATTTGTGACCTGAAATCGCTGGGTTTTTGTGGAGTGGCTCAGGCCACGGTCACGGTCCGCGCCATAGATACTGCTGTTGGCCGTTGATTCGAATGAAGACTTCATCCAAGTGCCAGTGGTCGCCGAGCCGTCCCTCTGTCGCTTCAGTTTCCGAGCATGGTCAGCACCGAACTTCTGGCACCACTGTCGGATCGTTTGACAATGCCTGCTACCGGGATATCGCCGGCTACTGGTGGAAGACAAGCAGAGTGGAGAAAGTTAGTTGAGAGCTGCCGCGGCCCCACTCCGTTGCAGTTTCATTCTTTGGGGCAGGGTTCCAGGAACGCTCGCGTTGACAAACTGCGTCACGGCCGAGTGCTCGAAGCGAAACAGAATCTCACGGTAAAAACTTGGACGGCAAGAACAACTGCGTGTTTACAAAAGCAACCGGGACCGGCCATTTATGCAGCCGGCAATGTAACCAGATGCTCACACAGCGACTTCGTTTGAGAACCGAATGGTTGTGAAGCACTCTGGCCGGTGCGTGTCGTAGACCCAGTGTGGTGTCCAGACCCACGCAGGGTGTGGCTGTATCTCCGCACCGGCCGACTTCAACTTCTCGAACCGACCAAACAACATTCGCCAAACGTCGCCTTCCCGCGGCGGCAATGATCGATTATTCGCCAGAGGCAACATTCCGGCCCAGGGAATGGCCAACTCCACTGTCCAGCCCCGGTCCACGACCGAGTCGTCGTTGATGCGTCCATCTACGTGTACGGCCCATCGCAGGCCCGGAAGGTCCCAGTCGAGGAACGCCCACCTAGCACCACGCGGGTGCGTACCGCGCCAGAATGTTTCGGGGTCACGATCATTATTTCCCGCAAATGACAGTACGTTGCCACGGGCCAGATCCCATTCGCTAGCATCAAACTTGCCGAATGCATCTTTCCAAATGAAAAATACTTCGTACACGGTCCCGAGAGCGTTAACCTCAAACTCGTAGTAGCAGTCTCCGCCATCGATAAATAGTTCGAGATCGTTGTCCAGGAATATTAGAGAATCGCGCTCAGTCAGGCTAGCCCTTACGAACGGCTCCTCCGCCCAGAACGCCACGTATAAGAATTCGTCGTCCCAGAGCGCGGCTGCGCGGGTATCGTAAAAGCCGGGTTCGCCGGACACCATATCGACGAATCGCGGAGACTTCTCGGCGACGTGCCACGACGGATGATCGAGCCTGCCGTTCAGAGTGGGCCTAGATGCGGCTTTTCGACAGATGTACTCCGCATTCATGGCAGGATTTTATCAACCGATCACAAGGCCAAATACACCAGACAAATCATTACGTCGTGCTGGATGTGGTGGAGAACGAACCTGAAGAAACATTTCTGCTTCGATCCCAGTACTCGGCGGCTTGTGAATTAAATCGGTTCCCACTGCGCGTCATGATGGTCAGAGCACACGAAGCGGCGGCAGAAGCCCGGCAGACGACTGAATCACTATGGGGTTTTACCATTCCGAACGCCCTGAATCTGACGCCGAGCAGCACTTCAGAAAGAGTATATTTGTTTTCTTCACTTCACGCATGTTGGTTCAATGACATGCGAATGCTCAGATTGGTAGGTATATTTCGGGCGCTCTAGTTTTGAAGCTTGTATTCTGACGAGCAGTTAGCATGGGGCGCAGGTTTGGTATCCAAACGATGATTGTAAAATTGACGAATATCGGAACTCAGAGGTTCTTCAAATGCCTCAGATAGACACGAGAACCCAAACCCCCCGACGTATCGCCCACGCGATATCCTGCAGCCGCCGGGATTGGCTTCGGGCCGTAACAGGTGCCGCTGTAAGTTCAACTCTGTTCGGCATGACTGCGCTGCCTACGCTCGCAGCTTTACGACATAGAAAAGTAGTGGTCGTCACCTTTGGGGGCGGCGCGCGCGACGAAGAGACGTTTATGCCAGAGGGGCAGGAGAACATTCCGTACCTGTTGGGTGATCTCGCCCCGCGGTCAACGTTTTCCTCTCAGGTGGTCAACCGTGGCATACTCGGGCACTATGTAGCTACCGCAAGCCTCACGACGGGAGCGTATGAGAGCTTCAACAACTTCGCCGCCGTTCCGCCGCAAAATCCGACAGTATTCGAGTATTTTCGTAAAGACCTTAACCGGCCGGCGACCGACTGCTGGGTTGTCGCGCCGAGTAATGGCTTCAATCGTATAGGGGAGAGCAGCCATCGCAGCTATGGCCAGGGACTGGGCGCCGGTGTTATTTTGCCCAAGCGCTTGCTCAAGGCGGCGATACCTTCTGGGTCCACGGTCGACTACGGGCATCTGTTGCGTGATAATTACGAAACGCCGCTGCATGCACCGGCGATAGGCGGAGCCGAGATCGATCTAGGTGAAGTCGCCAACATTCTCAAACTGTCAGTGGCGGACTTCGTGGCACACGCGCGAACGTTAGCAAGCGCAGATGAGCTTTCCGTTTTTATCGCGCGCCGGCTGATGCGGCAACTTGCTCCTAGCCTGCTCTGGATCACGCTTCACGATATCGATGTTGCTCATTCGGGCAGCTTTTCCCTCTATCTCGAAGCCATTCAACGAACTGACCGGTTGTGCGCAGAAATCTGGAAAGCGATCGAGGGTGAGCCTGAGTATGCAGGGAAGACGAACATGTTCATCCTGCCGGACTTCGGCCGGGATTCCGACACCGATGCCGGCGGCAACGGCTTTCAGCATCACCGCACCGGTGATGCGCTGTCGCGCACGACCTGGATGATTGCATTGGGTTCAGGGATTCGTGAAAACTTCGTAGTCGATCATCGCGTCGAATCGACGGATCTTGTTCCGACCCTCGGATCACTGCTAGGGTTCACTCCGCGGTTTTCGCAAGGCAAACCGATACCTGAGGTGCTCTGATGGTAGCGCCGCAGCAATTAACTCCTTCGAGCTTCGATGCGTACCCGCCGCTCGCCAGGAAGGCCGCGCTGGATCACATTGATCTGTTTCGGGAGATGCCGATCCCATTTCTTGCGTTGCTGCTGCGAGAACTTATCAATTGGGATTGGAAATTTCCCGCGGAACGGAAGGAATTGGATCGACAGTTCATATACCTCAGTTCCGTTTCACAGGAACAGCGCAAGCTCTTATTTGCTCCGTTCGCCAATTTAAAGTTGTCTGAACGGCTCAAGGCAACCGATTTGATCAACGCACCTGCGGTTTTCTCGGAACAGCTCTCTGCACACCTCTGGGTAACTCACCAGATCGACTCTTTCCACACTGCGGCGGTAGACTTCTTCGCTAAAGTAACCGCCACGGTTCCTCACAATCCTCCTCCGATTAGCAGATTGGCGATTGTCACATTCGGGCAAGGCGTTCAGACCAACAAATATCCGCTCTTCCGGAAATTGCGGCCGCACGGTACATATTTCCGGCACGTGATGTCGCCAAACGGACTGCAAATCTTGATCGATGCTGTCAATGCTAGGGCTGGAACTCACCCTGAGGCGTTCGCACACTGGTACATCGACGGTGGTTCAACGGAACCAGGCGGCAACAACCTCACGCGCGTTTCATATGGCGCGCTTACACCTGTTCGTGCACGGTTGCAAGAGAAAATGCTTCAGATCTTCGCCTCCGGTACGGGGCCCGAGGCATTCCGGTCTTTGCTTGCGCGCATGCGCCCGGAGGATTTGGGCATGCGCGAGAACGCGAATCCGGTGTTAAGCCGGTTCGAGCTGAGTTTAATGACAGAAGCTTCTGGAACTCAGATTTTTAGCACGACGTTCGTACAGTGGGGCGCGCGGGAGGCTCTGCGGCGAGCGCAAGCGCTCACGCTCCTGGCGCGTTTCAACCTGCGGCAACGGGAGCGCCCGATGAATGAGTTGCTTGCAGAAGCAAAGGGCAAACCCGAGCTCGATCCGGAAGGGTCTGTGATCGATGCCGACATGGGCGCGTACTATACCTGGCTGAACCAGCAACGGCTGGCGGGAGCGGATCAGTCCGGCTTTCTTGCGTGGTTCGAGGGTGGCACCGAAGCGATGGCGATTGGGCCGAAGTTCAAGCGAGCCTTCGTTTCAGAAATGCCGATCACACTGGCTGATATCGTAAGCCAGATCACCTAGCCTTGAGCGCCTCAAAAGCGTGGAACTCGGCTTGTGACAATTGCGGCTGGCCCTTTTTCTCGTAGAGACGCGCCAGACGATAATGTGCCTTTGCGAACTCGGGACGCAAACGCACCGAGAGCTGGTATTCGCGAATCGCATTTTCTTGCAGAGACTCGTCTTCATACAGCAATCCCAATTGATAGTGCGCGTCAGCCCACCTTGGTCTGAGCTTGATCGCTCTGAGGAGGAGTCTCTCGGCGTCGCGGTAAACGCTCTCGGAATGGCCTTCTGTCGTTCTTCTCCTCAGGCTTAGCGCGTAGTAATAATTCGTCGCAGCATTGCCGGGATATTCACGCGCGAACCGTGCAAGGCGCCGGGTGACCTCATCCGTTTTTTCAGGCGCGACATCGTACATCTTGCCGAGAAAGTCGAGCGCTCTGCTATCTTTCGGATCCAGATCGACGGCTTGGCAAAGCGCCTCGATGGCTTGATCGTACTGGCCCAGCGAATAACGGGCTACACCGAGTGCCACGCGCAGCTTCGCAGACTGCGGGTACTTTTGCGTTGCGAAGTCGAGCACTTTTAACGCAGGCTGGAAGCCTTGATGCAGCAAAAGTTCGTTCGCGAGATCAAACAGGTTTTTCTCGGAGGGATCCATCCGGGCAGCAGTCGCGTACTGCTCAGCCGATTGCTGAACATGGCGCTCTTGCTCCTCAACATCTCCCAGCAAATTGTGGAGCTCCGCCTTGTCCTGTCGCCGCATGAGCGCCTGTATCACTTCCCGGCTGCTATGAGTCGCGCTCATTTCCAAATATGCAACAGCGACATCGTAGCCGTTATTGTAATTGCCAGGATCGATCTCGAAAGCCTTCTGGAGATACGGAACGGCCGCTTTCAAATCACCCTTGTGGGCGTACAATTCGCCCAATAGATGATTCGGCTGAAAGCTCTCCGGATGTAGACGTACCTGCTCGAGCAGGGCAGCTTCCGTGCTATCGTTTTCAGCCGCTGCAGAGGCGATTAAAGCGCAAACGTACAAGATCGCGAGCAAACAATGCATCGCGAACAAAGCTTACCAGTAAAACTTCAGTGCGAACTGAAGCTCACGTGCATCGTTCGGCGCATCACGTGTCGAGGAGATGCGCGCAAAGTTCACGGCATCAAGATAGTTGAGGCTGCCAGGTAGCGCGAACGAAGGCGTGTTCGTTAAGTTGAACGACTCGGCCCGGAACTCGAAATGCGTCGTTTCGGTAAGCGGGAACTCTTTAAAAATAGAGAAATCGAGCCGGCGAATGGGCGGACCGGTTAGCTGGGTGGGGCCTCCGCCGAGGGCAAGAATGTTGCTCTGCCCGACTTGTGTGACAGGCGGCGGAGTCGTGAATGCCGCCGGATTATAGAACTGCTGGACGTTATGCAGTCCGCCATAAGGATTTGCGCCCGTGTACAAGGCGTAGCAACCCGTGCCGGCGCCTGTATCGGTGGCGCAGGGTATGGTCTGTGGTTGACCATCGTCAAGGGTTAGGATGAAGTTCGTTGACCAGCCGCCGAGCAAGAAGTCGGCGTAGCGATTTGAAGTGCTGTACTGCCGGCCTCTGCCGAAAGGAAGATCATAAGTACCGCTTGCCGAAAAAGCGTTTCTGATGTCAAAAGGCGCAAGTCCGTAGTCATATTGAAATCCCACGCCGGGAATACCAGGCGCACGGTTCCCCTGAATCCCGCCTCCACTCAGCGCATCGCCCGCATCCGTCAGTGTCTTAGAAAACGTGTAGGACACAAGAGTCGTCAGTCCTTTCGAGAAGCGGTGCTGGTATTTCGTCTGCAAAGCGTGATAATTAGCGGTGCCAACCGTATCCGCGAACGGTGAACCGCGAGAGAAATCCGGGAACGGCACATAGTCCTGCGGGTTGGCGATCAGCGGTAGCAGGACAGCCTGGTTATTCGTTCCGACGAATGTTTCCAGATGACGGCTCAGAGAAGCGACATAGCCGGCGGAGACGACGTCACTAGATGCGAGTTGATATTCCAGGGTGAAGTTATAGCTTTGAACGTACGATGTCTTGTAACGGAATTGGATGCCGCGCAGAGCCAATCCAGATGCGTTGACATCAACCGGATTCAAGGGTACGCTCGAAAGCCCGTTTTCGATGGTTGCGACGGTGCCGTTCGGAAAAAAGCTCGGCGACACGGCGTTTGCAGCCGGGAAACTGAAGGTGTATTGGAACGGATAGTTATACCCCAGGCTTGGATATCCACCTCTGTTTTCAAACGCTCCAAAGAAAATTCCATATCCGCCGCGTACCACCAGATGCTGCGTGGCCTGATAGGCGAATCCGAAACGCGGGGCGAAGTTGTTTTTCTGCACAATGCTTAGGCCCGAACCATAAGCATTGGTGTAATTCAGAGCGATACCATCTTGCGCGAGAAGTTGCGTAAAGCTGGGGGAGAGCGCAGGATCGTTTTTCCGATTGGCTGGAATAATATACTCCGCCCGGCCGCCTGGCGCTCCGGGGACGAAGTTGGCTTGCGCTCCATATCGTTCGCCTGTTGGGCTGAACCAATCCCAACGCAGCCCGAGATTCAACGTTAGCTTGCTATTGACCTTCCAGTCGTCCTGGAAGTAAGCGCCGTAGTAGGAACGCTGGGCCGCGACACCGCCAAAATTGGATGCTTGCACCTTATTCGCGCCCCCCAAAGGAGCTCCACCCAGTCCCGGCGCGGCTGTGGGAGTCAGCAGAAACTGCGCTCGGGCCGTACTGCTATCGGTCTGGTTGACGATGGAAGTGTACTGCCCGCTGAAGTCAAACTCACCACGTGAGAAGGGTGGTGCTTTCCAGGGGAAATAAATCGACTGCGCTTCGAATCCGCCCTTAAAGGTATGCGCGTGGTACACCTTGTTCAGGTTCTCGGTAAATTGAGTTGTGTTGCTATAGCGATCGCTGATCAGCCATTCCGCGGAACCGAGTTGGCTGAGTCCGTCGATACCGAAGTAAGGCAATCCACCGTTCCCGGGGAGCTGAGGAATACCTTGGATTCCGAACTGGGCAGGGATGTTTGATGTATCGCTTCCGTAGGGTTGCACGCGCGATGTGTGCTCGCGGTTGAAGCCGACCCGAGCTTCGTTAATCAAAGTCGGTGTAAAGGAGTGCGTGTAACTGACTGCGGCGCCTTGCGTGTCCACTTTCTGATCACCGTCGCCAAACCCGCCGCCATCGGCATAACCGGTGAACGGACCGGGAATCAAACTCGGGCTCTGCGACCAGCTATACCGGCCGAAGATGGAGTCCTTCGAAGAGATATTTTCGTCGATGCGAATATCGAACTGATTGATGTTTGTAAAGGAGCCGCGATTGATGTTGAAGTTATTGTTAAAACCCGATTGCGTTGGAGCAGGCATCAAGCTCAGCAGCTTAACTGCATTCGGGTCAAGCCGGTTAGCTGGGATGATGTTACCGGGAAACGGAGAGCGGGTGTATTGTCCACCGCCAATACTTTGCGTAGTGGAAGGGTCAAAAATGGTGCCTAGCGGATATGAATGACCGAGCGCATCCTGCAGACTGCCTGATTGGAGCGGGATCAGATCGGAGAAATTTGTGAAGCCGCTGTTGCGCTCCAATGCCGTGGGCACTGTATAGCCGGTCTCGGGCACGCCCTGGCGAATGCGCGTCCCTTCGTAATCGGCAAAAAAGAATGTCTTGTTCTTGATGATCCGACCGCCTGCTGCCGCACCAAACTGGTTCTGCTTGAACGAGCCCTTCGGTTGTGAGTTCGCATTCTGGAAAAAGTCGGCAGCGTCCAGTTTGTCGTTGCGCAGGAACTCCCACAGCGCGCCGTGAAACTGGTTGGCGCCGGACTTGATACTTGCATTCAGGACTGCACCTCCTGCCCGACCGAATTCCGCGCTAAAGGTACTCGTCTGTAATCGAAACTCGCTAATTGCATCAACCGGCGGCTTGATCACATAAGCGGCGCCACTTAGAAAGTCGACGTCGTTCGTGTTGTTATCGATGCCGTCGAGCATGTAGTTGTTCTGCGCGGGACGCGTGCCATTCGCTGTGAACCAGCCATTCGCATTCAGACCGCGTCCTTCCGATTGACCAACAGTTGCGCCCGGAACAAGTCGCGCAAGAAAAGTATAATTACGCCCATTTAGCGGAAGGTTATTCACTTCCTGCCGCTCGATAACTTGTCCGACCGAGCCGTTTTCCGTCTGCAAAATAGGCGCTTGCCCGGTGACTTCGATTTCGCTCGTCACCTGGCCCAAAGATAGGTCGAAGTCCACGACGAGTTGCTGCTGAATGTTTAGATTGAGTCCGGAGTGCACCTCTTTCCTAAACCCCGGATGTGTTGCTTCTACTGTGTATTGTCCGATCTTCAATGCCGTAAACACGTATGTCCCGCCAGGGGAACTCGTCGTTGCCTGTGTGAATGAAGTCCCCTCGTTCCGCACGGTAACGGCTACGCCCGGGACAACGGCGCCCGTGTTGTCGCGAATGGTTCCGAGGATCGTGCCGGTATCCACCTGAGCATGGAGCACGGAGGCAAACATAACAAGGCTGAGAGGAACGATAAATGAGCGAATGCGTGTTGGCAGGAACATAATGCACGGTCCTTTCACTAGCGATGGGCAAGGTGGCTGACGCGGGATCAATCCCTGCGCAACCGGCAATGGCGGAAAGTTATCACAGATCCAAGTCACTGTCAACGTACACGGTCCAAGTATGATTGTTTTAGTGCCCAATCCGCGATAGACTCGAAGGACATGCCGGTTTTTCGCAAGCCAGAAACTCCGCTGATCGGTATCGTACACGTGGAGTTTTGGGCCCAATGCAACCAAGGACGATTCAATTTGCATGAACGCCCCTGGCGATAGGCGCGAGCAGAGC
>JBPCJX010000119.1:0-54729 GCA_051004875.1 Bryobacteraceae bacterium | reverse complement strand
CTTTCCTTTCGCGCTATCCTGCCTTCGGGTCACCTGTCACCTTTCCTTTCTTCAGCGCCTAACTGAATTCGAAAGGTCCAGTCTGACCCACCTCCCTTTTGCAGAATGTTTGAAGCTTAACCGGAATATGCGTCATTGGCGCTGGCCGCTAGCAAGGATCAGCGCTTGACCGGTACCCAATCCGCGTCGTCGGATGCAAAGAATACCGCGGCACTTGTAATGTCCTGAGGCGGTGCGATGCGGCCCAGCGGAGTTTCGGATTCGACAAGTTTGCGAAAGTCGAACCCGAGAGAGTGCAGACCTTCGGTTTCGATCATGCCAGGGTTGAGCGAATTGACACGAATCTTCTGGAACCCAGTTCCTTCGAAAGCGCGAGGGTGATGGCTTCCGCAGCCGCTTTTGTGGCGCTGTATACGGAACCCGTCTGACAAGCATGGACCGGCGAAAGAACTGACCTTGATGATTGAGTCTCCGGTTGGACCAATGAGCTTGATGGCCTCCTGACTGACGAGAAGCAGGGCGAGCACATTGAAATCGAACGGTTTGTGGAAGCGTTCCGCGGTAACAGACGACGGACGAGCCTTCCGCAGCAAGGTGCTCAGCAATAGACGCCCCAATTCCCTTGGACGCTCGTGTGAGGACTGCGATCTCTTCCATGAGCGATGGGAAATGCGGCGCGGAGAGGCACCATGGAAATCATTCGTGGCGCCCCCTGCTGTAGTCTGTTTTTTGAATTCCTGGATGGCATCAACGGGTAGCACAACCGCAGGCGTGTTCAGCGAAGTGTCGGTATTCTAATCCCTTAAGTTGGGAGCACTTCACTCCTGCCGCAGCGCCACAACCGGGTCTACTCGCGTTACCTTCAGCGCGGGGATGAGATTTGCCCCGATACATACCGTCATGAGCACAGCTATGATGCCTGCGAACGTAAGCGGGTCCGCCGTAACGCCGTATAGCAGCGTCTGCATGAATCGGGTGAGCGCAAGCGCGAACATCAATCCGGCAACTGCGCCAAGTAAGACCGGCTTCATCCCTTCTCGTAGCGTCAGACCAATCAAATCGCTCGATTGCGCGCCCAGCGCCATGCGAATGCCAATCTCATGCGTTCTGTGCCGCATCGAATGCGAGATCACGCCGTAGATACCCACTGCTGCGAGGAGAACGGCAACTCCAGCGAACGCTTCCATTAAGATCGCCGCTAGACGCTGCCGCCAAAGTTCATCCGAAATTACCCGCTCCATGCTGGCCACCTCAGAAAGCGGCAGATTCTTGTTGAACGCGCTTACACCTTTCAGAACGGTCGGAGCCATGTGATTCGGGTCATTCCGAGTTCGCAGCACGAATGTCAGGTAAGACAAACCCATCGAATCGGGGCGTTGATCGTATGGCAAATAGATTTCATCATTGGGCGGACTTGTCCAGTCGTTCTGCCGCGCATTCCTGACGACTCCCACAATGGTTCGCGCTTGTTTCCCTTCATCTTGCGTTATGCCGTAGCGGATGACCTTACCTAACGCGCTTTCGCCCGGCCAGCGGCGTTTCGCCATAGCCTCATTGATCACCGCAACAGCCGGAGCTTGTTCATTATCGTGTCCACTAAAGTCACGGCCCTGAACCAAGCCGATCTGCATGGTTCGAAAATAGCCCGGCATGATCACGCGGTACACGGCCGACATCTCATCGCCTGGCGCCGGCTTCGGGCGGCCCTCGATCGTATAATCCAGACTCCAAATGTCTCCACCAATCGGCAGGTGATTGATGGCGCTAACAGATAGAACCCCTGGCAGCACCGCGAGCCGGTTGCGTACTTCGCGAAACACGTTGGCTCGATGACCGTCGCGATCGTAATCGGTGCCGCTCACCGCAATTTGCATTGTAAGTAGGTTGTGCGGATTGAAACCAGCATCAACGGCCTGAAGAGCCAGCATGGTCCGCATCATGAGCCCTGCGCCCGCCAACAAAACGAGCGATAGCGCCACTTCAGCGGCGATCAACACCGGCCGGGCACGACTTCCACCCGTTCCTTGGCTGCTACTGCCGCGATTGCCTTGTTTAAGGTCCGCGTTCAGATCGGCTCGCGCCGCCTGCATCGAAGGAATGAGTCCCGCGAGCAGCGCACTCACAACCGTAACTCCACCTGCGAATAACAATGCGATTCCGTCGAAACTCAGTTCAGCTTGTCGGGGAATGCTTCCCGGCGGCAGAGTCGTATTCAGGACTGCCACAGCCCAATCTCCGAGCACTACACCCGCAAGACCGCCCATCACCGCGAGAAGCAGCACTTCGATCAGAGTCATGCGGATCAGGTCACCCCGGCGTGCGCCTACTGCAAGCCGAAGCGCCATTTCCTTGCGTCGTCCAACCGCGCGCCCTAACATCAGATTGCCGACCGTCGCACACGCGATCAACAAGACGAAGCCGACCGTTCCCAGCAGCACCAGCAGCGTGGGTCGAACAGGATGAACTACCTTTTCATGCAAAGGAACCACGCTGATACCGAGCTTCGCGTTCGTTTGCGGGTACAGTTCAGCGAGATGCCTGGCAACCGCGTCCATCTCAGACTGCGCCTGCGCGACAGTCACACCTGACCTCAATCGGGCGAATACCCGCAGCGACCGCCCATCCCTGTCATTTAATCGTTCACCGAGAACCAGCGGCGACCACATCTCTGCTCGCGTAGCCCAGAACGGTGCAAACCGGAAACCTGCCGGCATCACGCCGATTACCGTATAAGGAACTCGATCTAACGAAACCTGCCGGCCCACAAGGCTCCGATCCCCGCCGAAACGTTGCTTCCAGAGCCCATAAGACAGCAAGAGAACTTTTGAGCCGCCTGGATGCTCCTCTTCGCTCCTAAAGGACCGGCCCAGCATAGGCGCTACTCCCAAAAGTCTCATCATGTTCGCAGTCACCTGGATTCCGGCTATCGGTTCCGGCCGGTCGCCTCCGGTCAGGTTCCCGCCCCACATTTGGGCGGCTCCCATTTCGTCGAATGCTCGAACGTTTTTCTTGTAATCCAGATAGTCAGCCGGAGAGACTGGAAATTCACCTTGGTGAAGCGTCACCACCAGCCGCTCGGGGTGCGCGTATGGCAACGGGCGGAACAGAACTGAATTGGCGACGCTGAAAATGGCCGTGTTGGCCCCAATGCCAAGCGCAAGTAGCAATATCGTGATTCCCGCATAGGTGGGGTCTTTTCGCAGTGTTCGCAACGAATAGCGCAAATCGAGTCTCAACGTCTTCATACTTGTCCGTGTAAGCGGAGTACCAGCATTTTGGCATCCAGAGCAGAAGCATCAGACTCATTACCAACCTGGCCAGTCACGTCAATTCAGATGTTCGTAATTGGTATTCGCACGTCCGATATCGAACTCGTTGAGCTGCAAGAAGAGTTATTGTAGACTTGCCCCAGACGATGCCCGGTGCCCTTCCGCTAACTAGACGGCTTCTGATGCGAATGGCTGCCGCCGCGTGCGTGCCGGCATTCGGCCAAGCGCCCCACCTAACCGGAGTACAGCTTTACACAGTCCGCGACGTTGTTCTGAAACGCCCCCTCGAGACGCTGCAGGCCATTGCTGAGATTGGCTACCGCGAGGTAGAGATGTTACGCGACCAGGTTGTCCCGCTTGCGCCCTATCTGAAAAAAGTCGGCTTGCGGCCGGTCAGTATGCATTTCGAAACTCCTCTTCTGACAGGAAATTGGAAAGCTTGGAAAGACGCCGATATGCCGCCCATCGACCCGCGCGTCACGTTCGAAGATGCCATCGCCGTCGCACGAGATCATGGTTTCGAATACGTCGTGTTTAACTATCTCGCTCCCGAGGAGCGCCTGGGTCTCGACTTCTATCGCACTCTCGCGGACAAGCTGAACGCTGCTGCGCAAAGGTGCCGCTCGGCTGGTCTGCGGTTCTGCTATCACAATCACGATTTTGAGTTCGAGCCCAAGCCAACCCGTAAGCCCATGGAGATTCTGCTCGAACGCCTCGACAAAAACATAATCGGCTTGGAAGTCGATACGTTCTGGGTGAGCATGGCGGGAGTAGATGCAGCAGCGTTTATGAAGCAGAACTCAGGCAGAGTCGAACTCGTGCATTTGAAAGATCGGGCACCGGACACGCCCGTACATTACGACATCGCAACGGTGCGGAACAATACGTTTCGCGAGCTCGGTAGCGGCGATTTGCCGATTCGGGAAATTCTGTCCGCCGCATCGCAGGCAGGCGCCAAGCATTACTTTGTGGAACAGGATTTCAGCAGTGATCCGATCCGGAGTTTGCGGCAAAGCTACACCTATCTGCGAAAAATAGGATTCTGACGCTTCTATACCTAAAGACAAAATCTCGGCATCGCGCTTTATGGTCTTGAGCGAAATCTGGATCTATCCCATCAAGTCGGCCCGCGGCATGTCTGTGAAAGACACACCGCTCGATATCAGCGGACCAATGCTGGACAGGCGTTGGATGCTGGTGGACAACGATGGGCTATTTCTCTCGCAACGGAGATTGCCGAAAATGGCGCTGCTTTCTCCACGCTTGGAAGGTGATGGCATCGTGGTCGAGGCGCCGAACATGCCGCCTCTCGTGATTCCAAGCTGGTCTGGGCAAGGTGACTGGATATCGGTTCGACTGTGGCGCGATGAACTACAGCTTCCACATCCCGATCCGGGATATAGCGACTGGTTCAGCGCGTTTCTCGGCGAATCTTGCCGGCTCGTACACTTACCCGACATCGTCGTTCGCGGAGTGGAACCTCCGTTCGACATTCCGCGCTGGCGCGTAAGCCTGGCCGATGGCTATCCACTGCTTCTCGTCGGTCAAGCTTCACTCGACGTGCTAAATGAGCGCCTGCCAACACCGGTCGGTATGGAACGTTTTCGCCCCAATCTGGTGATCACGGGAGCCAACGCGCACGAAGAAGACGGCTGGCGTCGACTGCGCATCGGTGAAGTGGAGCTCGCAGTTGTGAAACCGTGCGCCCGCTGTTCCCTCGTCCTTGTGGATCCTGCTACAGCAGAAATCAGTGTCGAGCCGTTGCAAACGCTTGCCCGTTATCGAAGCAAGTCGCAGAAGGTCCTCTTCGCACAGAACGCGCTCGTCATCACACCGGGCCTGCTTCGCGTCAGTCTGCCGGTTGAGGTGCTCGAGAGCAATTCCGCCTCAAAAATTTCCTAAGATTGAACATGCACAACACGCCCCATCCTCAGACTCCTTATCCTTCGCGCCGCGATTTTTTCCGGCGCTTGACCCGCACCACGCTGGGAGGAGCTTCAGTCCTCGAATTGGCCTATCACCGTGCAGCTTGGGCCCGCGGACTCGCAGCCGTTAGCGATAACCATCTCTTCGATATCGAAAGAGTCGCTGGGGGCGTGTACCTTGCCAGAGCCCGCGTGCAAACTCAGATCAACTGCAACGCCGCGATATTCGTCCGGTCGGGCGATGTGCTGGTCGTCGACACGCATTCCAAGCCCTCTGCTGCCGCCTCATTGATCGCCCAAATCAGGAAAGAGGTCACTCCCCGCCCAGTACGCTATGTCGTGAATTCCCACTTTCATTGGGACCACACGCAAGGGAACCACGCCTACCGAAACGCGGAAAACAAAATCGACTTCATCGCGAGTGAGCCTACCAAGCAACTTATGTCCGACTTGGCAGAGAAACGGCTGAAAGACTCGCTCGCAACTATCCCGCAGCAGATCGACACTCTGCGTTCTCGCGCCAGCAACGCTCGGTCGAAAGCTGAGAAGGCCGTATGCGAAGAGCAGATCCGGCAATTGCGTTCCTACCTGGCCGAAATGCAGAACTACGTTCCTGAACTGCCGACCATCACCTTCGAGAAGTCGTACATCCTCAAAGATAAGGCGCTCGATCTTCATATCGAATTTCACGGTCACGCGCATACGGCCGGTGATGTGGTGGTCCTTTGTCCGCAGAAGCGCGCCGTCGCAACAGGCGATATGATTATGGGATTCATACCCAACCTTGGTGATGGTTTCCCTAAGTCCTGGCCGAAGACCATCGACTCAGTCGCGCACCTCGATTTCAATCAAATCCTGCCAGGCCACGGCCCGCTGCAAGCCAACCGCCAACGAATGATCGATCAGCGGAATTACATCGAAGAACTTACTGACAAAGTGGCAACTGCGAAGAATGCTGGCAAGTCGGTCGCGGAAATACAGAAGACCATCACTATGAATTCACTGAAATCGATGCAGTCGGACGGTTATGCCGAGTACTTAGCGATGAATCACGCGCGCTTCTTGCCTGACCTTGAACCTGCCGCCCTCGTCGAAAATGCTCTGAAGGCCAACATTGCCGATGTCTACAAAAATCTCGATCGCGTTTAGTCCACTGGTCGCGCGAAGATGACAATCAGCTCTTCTTCGCTTTGCTGTGCGAACGCTTCTTCCTTTGTTCGATTTCTCCTATTTGGGAATTCGCCCGGTCCCGGACCCTTTGAAACTCGTCTTGAAGCGCGTCGAGCTCCTGGTCCGTGAGCTCTTCCATGTGCACGAGAGCGGTGCGGGCCGGATGCACCGCTCTGAGCAGTTCATCTAGTTTCAGTTGCACCACTTTTGCATCTCGATTCTGCGTGTTCTGAATCAGAACACCACTACGAACGTGCTGAGAGACTTGCCTGTGTTGATCACTAATTGCCAGGTGTCAGAGTAGTGGAAATGGCGTCCCGTCATCGCCCAAATCACAATTGTTACGACGGCAAGAATGAATGCCCATGGCGAGCCAACTGCCTGCGCCGACTCGTGCGCAGATCTCCGGAAGATTTCTCTCATTGCTAACAGCTTAGCGATGATGGCAGCCTTGCCGCTATAAACGCCCGCGTCGGGCACCGACCATAAATCCCAGAGCGCAGCTTACCGCGACGATGCCAGCCAATTTCTGCCAGTCCAGGAAGGGGATAAAACGCGTTCCCGTTGACGTGATTTCGATTGCCCCAGCTGGAACGGCTGACATACGGTCTCCGCCGCCTCCACCTCCCGGAGCGGTTTGCTCGTCTTCTCGACTCCCTCCACCGCCACCGAAAGGATACGCAATCCGAGCCACCGGAATCACAGTTCGGTCCCCTCTCGAAATAGGTTCTCCGTACACATTCTTCACAGTCGCACTCGACTGGAAGCTCCCAGCGATTGTCCTTAGGATTTCTGGTACGCCCATAGAGATATTGTCGTTCTTCGGCCGATCCTCTTTCCTCTACCGCTCACATTCGCTGATCAGCTTGCGGTACACCTCGCGCGCGTGTTCGTATGCCTTCTGCGCATCAGGTAATTCTGCTTTCGATATTTTGGGTGCCTTCTGCGCCCAGCACTGGTTCACGGCGGTCAGGCACCATTGCGCACTCGCACGAGAAGCACGAATCGGCTTGCCGTCCACGATCACGAACATAGGATTCGAATGCGAAGAAGGCAGGATGCGCACAGCCATCCAACTGCTCTGGTCGATTGGAACGTCAAAGGCGATCTGATGTACGTTGCCATCGGCGACGATGTTCTTGCGCGCTACGGCCCTGCCATTCACGACCAGCTCCAGCGGCACCTCGCGGGTCGTTCCAATTCGTGCACGCTCAATATGCCAATACGGTCTTTCATCGTAGGGACGCTCGTTTAATCTACTGTCTGATTTGACGAAGAAAGGATCGTCGCTGCTTCGGTCTTTAGCCGGCAGTTGCGCGGCCCAGTTCGGCGGATCGTCTTCATGGTGCTCGCGAGGGTTCGCCAACAGCGGATCCAAGTACGCTGCGGCCTTGACCGTCACGTGCGCTGTCCCGGCTCCGGTGAGCCGCACTTCGCTATCCTTCGTACCCACCGCAACACCATTCACGCTGAAGTCCATCAGATGACTTCTGCCGTCCGACACATAGCTTCGTCCTTCGCGCAATGCGTCGACCCATGCCCTATAGGCAAGCCCGCCGTCCATCTTGGCGTACACGCGACCCTGGCCCACCCGGTTATCAGTGATGCATGGAAAATCGGTCTCACCCGAAACTCGCGTTCGAAAACCCACGTTCAGCGTCTGATACCAAATGTTCAGTTCCCACACGTATGGCGTGTCTACGCTTGAGATGAAATCCACCGTGTCCGGATAAGTAACGTCCACAATATATTCGTTCGCGCCGATACCATCGAAGCCCGGCATTTCATAGTTGGGCAGTTGGTCCGCCTTGACTTCGAGCCCCCAACCGGAATGCGCGAAACCCACTACGGCATTCTGAGCCTTGGCCCACCGCAAAATAGGAAGGTCCCATGTCGGCCAATCCTCAATCCGCTTGGTTCCCGTATAATCCTGTTCCGTGAGCCCCAGCAGCACCAGATGCCCGGCATGGCTCGAAGGAAAGCCGGAAACTTCCAGGTCATAGTGCATCAGCTCATCGCTTCTCGAATTCGGATCGTCCTTACCGCTGAAGAATTGCTTCTGGTAGTAGTAGCAAGGACCCCACGTCAGAACGGACCCAACGTTCAGCTTTTCGCCCCTCACCTGCCGCATCATGTGCTCTGGACGCACACCTTCGGATGGATTCTGGTAATGTGAGCACCCGGCAGCATGCACGTGATGATCGCCCGAGTACCAGCCATATCTCGAAGGATCGATCCACCGCTGCATGTTGACCGAGATTTCGTCTGAAGCCTCCTTGCCAACCGTGACCTTTTTAGTTTGGGGATGATACTCCGGTCCCATCCAGGACGTAACGGTGTAACTGCCTTCAGGCAGCACAATCGTTTCGCCGTCGGCCCGATAAACCTGCGGTTGAAAAAATAGATCCGGTGCGAGGCGTTTTGACGGATTTGGATAAAGGCGGTTCAAGCTATCACGCACCGTAAAGGCTGCCATCGCCGGCGCGCCTTTCTCATCCTTGACGTGTAGCTTGACCCGGTGAGATGGAAGCGCATTGAACAACACCACGATTTCATTCCTGAAGCCAATGTCCTGCGTCCCCTGACCGACATCAAACCCGAGCTTCGCTGAACGTTGACCGCTCTCCTGGCTATAGACCTGCAGGATTCGGTACTCCAGCCGCAACCCCGAGAGTCGCTCGGATATCGGATTCTTGTCATACAGGCTGATGTCCGCCCACCGTTCCTTCACGTCTGCGCTCGTGAGCTTCATCGGCGGCTCCGGGCTCGTATCCGACTGGATGTAAACCGGGCCGCTGTTCGGACTTTCAACTGTCAGCCGTGAAGTAACGCCGGCGCGGTTCAACACCTTTACCAGAAACACCCGCGTGCCTAATTCCACTAGCTCAGGCTTGGCAGAACCGGGACGCACTTGCACACGGCTCTCGGGATTGATATCGACAATCGCTAGGGTGTGCTTATCGAGAACCTGCTGGATGCGAGCAACTGCAGCCGCCTCGTCCGAGGTTCCTATTGCGTCATTGATTTCCTGCTGCTCGGCAGCGCTGAGAGGCTGTCCTAAATACTCTAATGCACTTTCAATCTGCCGTACTTGTAAGGCGAACGGCTGGAGCGGAACGGTGCTCGCAGTGGTAACCACCGGTGTCTGGCTCGTTTGCGCACACACAACGAAAATCGAACCGAGTGCGAGTCCCATCAACGTGAGCCAACGCTCTGCCCGGCAGGTTCGCGAATTCATGAAGCACTCTCTCACTGATGAAATCAGGGAATTTTGGGAAATTTCAGGTCCGAGTATACATCTCCCGCGCGGTCCTGAAATGACCGGCATGGAAAACAGCAACCCGGCCACCAAGCAGCCGAAGCAACTTCGCGCAAGCACAAAAGGTCCTGAATCTGTCGATCTCGCTTTTCCTAGTTCGACGTTACAGTAGAGCCTTGGGTTCAGCCGGTCGGGACCGTCCGGAACCCAGGCTCCGAATCCGAAACCACCAAGGAGAAACAATGATGAGATTCATAGTGATGGTCAAGGCCGATAAAAACACAGAGGCGGGCGTCATGCCGAGCGAGAAACTCCTCGCCGAAATGGGGAAGTACAACGAAGAGCTGGCAAAAGCCGGCGTGCTACTTGCGGCCGAGGGGCTCCAACCCAGCTCGAAAGGCGCGCGCATCAAGTTCTCTGGACAGAAGCGGACCGTAATTGATGGGCCCTTCACTGAGGCGAAAGAACTGATCGCCGGCTTTTGGCTGATTCAGGTGAAGTCGAAGGAAGAGGCCATCGAATGGGTCAAACGCTGTCCCAATCCCCTGGAAGGAGAGTCCGAGATCGAAATTCGCCAGGTGTTCGAGGCCGTCGACTTCGGTCCCGAGTTTACCCCCGAGTTGCGAGAGCAAGAAGAGCGTTTGCGCGCGCAGATGGCCCCGAAGAAGTAAGCCCAGAGTTGAAGAAAATGCGTCGTCGAAAAGAAATCGTTCGACCGTGTCGATCTCACCAATGCTCGTTCGACGCATAAGTGAAGGCCCGGTTCAGGTGAGTGCAATCCTGCGGAAGCCGGGCTTCGAATTTAAAAGGAGACTTAACTATGAAATTCCTATCAATTTACAGACCGGACGTGAAGACGGCGGGCGTCCCGCCTAGCAAAGAGCGCATGGCCGAGATGGGGAAGTTAATTGAGGAATCGATGAAGGCCGGCACGCTGCTAGTGACCGGCGGACTTCTGCCGATTTCAAAGGGAGGCGCGCGCGTCCGATGCTCTGGAGGTGAAATCAAGGTGGTCGATGGACCCTTCACTGAAGCGAAAGAACTGATCGGGGGCTTCGCGCTAGTTGAGGCAAGGTCCAGGGAAGAGGCGATCGAAATGACCAGGCGCTTCCTCAAAGTTGCTGGCGACGGTGAGAGCGAGCTGCACCAGATCATGGAGCCAGGAGCGGAGGATTGCGCGAAGCCGTAACGGGGCGATACTCCGTCCCCGAAACTAGCTCTGAACCCAAAAACAATAAGGAGTTATGACGATGCGATTCATGATGCTAATGATCCCGAAGGGATACGAGAAAGCCGAGCCGGGCGCCATGCCGGACGCCAAGGCCGTTGCCGCAATGATGAAGTACAACGAATCCCTGCAGAAGGCCGGCGTGCTGCTCACACTCGATGGCCTCCACCCGCCCTCGATGGGCGCGCGCGTCTCGTTCGATGGAGGGAAGCCCAAGGTGACCGACGGGCCCTTCACCGAGGCGAAGGAGGTACTCGGCGGCTACTGGATGATTCAGGTGAGGTCGAAGGAAGAGGCAATTGAATGGGCCAAGCGCTGCCCAGCTTCAGACAACGAAGTTATCGAGGTTCGCCAAGTTCAGGAGTTCTCGGACTTCCCCGCCGATGTCCAGGAGGAGGCGGCCAGGTTTCCCGAGTTGCAGGCGCAGTCCGGGCAGCGCAGAGGGACGTGACGCGATGGGCATAGCGTGCCAGGTCCTCCACTCGCGGCGGATTAGGCTTGCACTGGCGGATTAGAAGATGATGTGATCGGTAGCAGTGACAGCTACCGATACACATCGCGCCATCGACGCAGTCTGGAGGATTGAGTCGGCTAGGCTCATCGCGGGTCTAGCGCGACTCGTGCGCGACCTCGGTCTTGCCGAGGAGCTCGCACAGGATGCTCTCGTCGCCGCGCTCGAACAATGGCCGGAGTCGGGCATCCCGCGCAACCCAGGCGCTTGGCTTATGACCACCGCGAAGCATCGTGCGATCGATCTCTTGCGCCGGAACAAGCGGCTTGAGCGCAAGCACGAGGAGCTCGGCCGCGAAATCGAGGCCGAACGAGCCATGGCAACAACCGATCTCGATGCTGCCGTTGACGATCACGTCGGCGACGATCTTCTGCGCCTGGTGTTCATTTCCTGTCATCCGGTTCTCTCGACCGATGCCCGCGTTGCACTCACGCTCCGCTTGCTCGGCGGTCTGACGACCGATGAAATCGCGCGCGCCTTCCTCGTCCCGGAGCCAACCATCGCTCAGCGCATCGTCCGTGCCAAGCGCACTCTCACCGCAGCGCGCGTCCCTTTTGAGGTTCCCCGCGGCGCAGAGCTTGCTGCACGTCTGTCTTCGGTGCTCGAAGTTATCTATCTAATTTTCAATGAAGGCTACACGGCCACCGCCGGCGACGACTGGATGCGGCCTGCGCTCTGCGAAGATGCACTGCGTCTCGGCCGTATCCTGGCCGAACTCGCTCCGCAGGAGCCTGAAGTGCATGGCATAGTCGCACTGATGGAAATCCAAGCCTCGCGCTCCAAGGCGCGTGTGGGCCCGACGGGAGAGCCCGTTCTGTTACTCGATCAAAACCGCGCGCGCTGGGATCAACTCCTCATCCGTCGTGGTCTTGCCGCACTCGAGCGTGCCCAAAAACTCAGCATACCCACCGGCACTCTCGGCCCATACACGCTTCAGGCCGCGATCGCTGCCTGTCATGCTCGAGCGCGTACTCCGGCCGAGACCGATTGGATACGCATCGCCGAGCTCTATCATGCGCTCGCTCAGCTCACGCCATCACCCGTTGTCGAGCTGAATCGCGCCGTCGCGCTTGCCATGGCCTTCGGTCCAGCAGCGGGTCTCAAGCTCGTCGATACGCTGACCTCGGAGCCGTCCCTCAAGACTTACCACCTCTTGCCGAGCGTGCGCGGCGATCTCCTCACCAAACTTGGCCGCTTGGAGGAGGCTGGCGCCGAGTTTGAGTGCGCGGCATTGCTCACACGCAACGTACGCGAACGCGACTTCCTCCTCGAGCGCGCCCGAGCGTGCGCACAAGGCTCAATGCCGCCCCGACCCACCGTAAGCCAACCGGTTTTGTTTGCAAAGAATTGCGATAGAAAGCGGAAGTAATCTACCACATCATTCTGGGCGCCTTGCGGCCATCTCCAATACACTTGTTTGTCCCTTCATCCACGAATGTGGCCAGTGAAACACTTTCCCTCCAAAGTCGTCTTTTACGTGTAGGCTTGTAGAAGTACCTGTAGGTGGTTGTAAAACGTGAAAATTGCACAGATTTCACCGCTAGTTGAGAGTGTGCCACCCGTTCTGTACGGGGGAACTGAGCGAGTCGTCTCCTATTTAACGGAAGAACTTGTCCGCCAAGGGCATCAGGTTACGCTCTTCGCTAGCGGTGATTCCATCACCAACGCCAGGTTGATTTCGCCCTGTCCGACGGCCCTCCGTTTCGATCAGACCTGTCAGGATCCCGCCGCCTTCATCACCTTGATGCTCGACGACGTCTTTCAGCGAATTTCAGAGTTCGATGTCGTCCATTTTCATCTCGATTACGTACATCTCCCTCTCTGGAGAATGCATCCGTGTCCCGCGATTACAACCATGCACGGAAGACTCGACCTCGAACAGTTCATACCGGTTTATCGAAGATTCTCCGAGATGCCCCTCGCCTCTATTTCGATTGCGCAACGAGCTCCCCTAAGGTGGGCGAACTGGGGCGCGAACGTCTACCACGGCTTGCCCTTGGATCTTTACCAACCCAATTACGAACACGGCAAGTATCTAGCGTACTTGGGCCGCATTTCTCCTGAAAAACGTCCTGATTTAGCGATTCAAATTGCGATTCGCGCAGGCATCCCACTGAAGATCGCCGCCAAGGTCGATCGCGCGGATCGGGATTATTTTGAACAGCAAATCAAGCCGCTGCTGAACCATCCGCTGATTGAATACGTGGGCGAAGTGACCGATAGCGAAAAAGAGCGCTTCCTTGGCGAAGCATATGCGCTTGTGTTTCCAATTGACTGGCCTGAGCCGTTTGGCCTCGTTATGATTGAGGCTATGGCATGCGGCACTCCGGTTGTGGCATTCCGGCGTGGCTCTGTGCCAGAAATTATCAGTCACGGTGCCACCGGGTACGTCGTTGATAATTGTGAGGAAGCTGCGAAGGCGTTGCGAGAAATTTCTAAGCTCAGCCGCCGTAATATTCGCAGTTGCTTCGAAAACAGGTTTAGCTCCCAGAGAATGGCTCTTGATTACGTCTCGGTCTATGAACGAGTGCTATCGGAAACTCCGAACTCCGAGTATTCAGTGACACGATGTTCGTAGCGGATCCGGCTGCCCAAGCGAATCAGTTCTACATCCTTTCTACTTCCCCCGGCCTGGGCGAGCGCTCGCTTGTTTTAAAGCAAGGCGATCTGTTCGGCGTTTTCGATTCCTCTGGCAACATCGATCCTGAGCTTCGTTACGACGAGGGCTTATACTTCAAGGGAACTCGACATTTATCCAAACTCAGCCTCTCGTTATCTCTGTTTCAGAGTCTCGCCAAACCTCATCTGCTCAGCTCTTCGGTTCGCGCCGATAACGTTGTTTTAGAGGCGGATCTGACAAATCCCGACGTTTATGCTTCCGGCCGCGTCGTCGTTCCGCGCGGCTCGCTGCACCTCAGCCGCCGAATCTTCCTGTGGCACGGCATCTTGTATCAGCACATTCGAGTCCACAACTACAGTCAAGGCACCATCCGCGCCGGCCTCATTCTCGAGCTCGATGCGGATTACATAGATATCTTCGAAATTCGTGGACAAGAGCGGCTGAAGCGTGGCTCGGTGGAGCCGCCCCTTCCGGAGAAAGATCAGATCACGCTCTCATATCGCGGATTAGACAACGTCAAGCGCTCCACGATCGTCAGGTTTCAAAGCCCCACAGAGTTTCTTGCCATCGACGAAGCAGCTAACCATCTATCCTTCGCTTTTGATCTCGCCCCTTCCGGTCAGCAGACCTTGACGTTGTCCGTACTGTGCTCGTTAGAGAACTCCCGGCCGCAGGTGAAAGCTTTCTCCGAAGCTCTGAACCGCGCCGAGCACCGCGATGGAAGCCACGCCTCGGACCATTGCGAAATTCACAGCTCGGATGAGCAATTCAACTCCTGGATGAAGCGGTCTCAAGCGGATATCGCGATGATGCTCACTGAAACGCCGCACGGCCTGTATCCCTATGCCGGCGTGCCCTGGTTCAGTACTCCATTTGGGCGAGACGGCATCATTACCGCCCTCCAGTGTCTTTGGATGGCGCCCAGCATTGCCAAAGGCGTGTTGACATATCTCGCCGCCACGCAGGCGACTGAAGAAATTCCAAGCCGTGACGCGCAGCCGGGCAAAATCCTCCATGAGGCGAGAGAAGGCGAGATGGCTGCTCTGGACGAGATCCCATTTAGCCGCTACTACGGCAGCATCGATTCCACCCCCCTGTTCATCGTGCTCGCGGGAAGCTATTACATTCGCACGGGCGATCTGGAGTTCATCCGCGCACTTTGGCCGCATATCGAGGCGGCACTCGCCTGGATTGATGATTACGGCGATATCGATGGTGATGGATTTGTCGAGTACGAAAGAAAGTCAGAAACGGGTCTGATCCAGCAAGGATGGAAGGACTCCTACGACTCTGTTTTCCACGCGAACGGAGATCTCGCGGACCCGCCCATTGCACTCTCCGAAGTACAAGGATATGTGTACGCGGCAAAAAAGCTGGGGGGAGAGCTAGCCCTGGTTCTTGGCTTCGCCCAGCAAGCTGCGAAGCTTCATAAGCAAGCGGATGCATTGAGATCTCAATTCAACTCTGTTTTCTGGATTCCGGAATTGGCGACATATGCATTAGCTTTAGACGGCCGTAAGAAACCTTGTAAAGTCCGAACATCGAATGCTGGGCATTGCTTGCTCAGCGGGATTGCGGATTCTAGCAGCGCCGAAATCGTCGCGCGAACCCTCATGGGAGAGCAGTCATTTTCCGGCTGGGGAGTTAGGACCGTTGCCTACGGCGAGAGCAGGTATAACCCCATGTCGTATCACGACGGTTCTGTTTGGCCGCACGACAACGCTCTCATCAGTGTCGGTTTCGCCCGCTACGGCTTCAACCAATACTCCGTTCGGCTCCTCGATTCGCTGCTAGCCGCATCCGGGTTTTTCGAAGGACAAAGATTGCCCGAGCTCTTTTGCGGATTCGAACGCTCGCCGGGGAAGGCCCCCACGCAGTATCCCGTGGCGTGCTCTCCACAGGCGTGGTCTTCGGGCGCAGCGTTCATGTTGCTGCAGTCGTGTTTGGGCCTCTGGATCAACGCTCCAGCGCGCCGAATTGTTCTCTCTCGGCCTTCCTTGCCCAGTCACGTAACTCAACTCGAGATCCAGAATTTGCAGGTACATGGTTCATCTATTGACCTTTTCGTGCGGTCCAATGCGGACTCGGTTTCGGTTTCCGTTCAAAAACAGAAGGGCCAGCTTGAAGTGATACTCACGAACGACCCGCCATCTGATCTGCTTGCGGTTGGTGTTTAATTGAGCGGCGAAGCTAAGCGGCCAATCTTACGGCGAGAGTATCGCAAAACTCTTCAACTGTGTCGAACTGTACTACATTGCCCTGTGCCATGTTTGCATTGTTACTCGCAATCCGCAACGATGACCCGATCCAGATTACCTGCAAACCGCGAGCGAGCGCGTATCCAGCGAGAAGCGGCACTTGAAATGTCGTCTTACGTTTCTCGCCGCAGAGGATGATCAAAGCATCGCACTGGTCAAGCTCTTCGTAGCGTTCTGTAATCCAGTCAACCCCCGCGACCGAAGAATCTGAGAGCGCTGCTCGGTCGTGCCAAGTTGATCCGATGACCCACTTGGCCGCTCGCAAAGCCCGTTGTGCATCCAGCAAATCCCGTGTCCGGGCAGACGCCTCGAGATAGACGGTGTTCCTCATCATTGAATCCTATGTGGGGACAATACGGATTTGCTCTCGAAATAGATATTCACTGCTGCCCCCAAGACGATGTGTCATTCTGGCGGGGATGAATTTCGAGCAGCTAAACGATCTCTGCACTCCGTGGTGTATGCAGGTGGCGGCAACATTGTGTATCGCCGATCACGTTGCAGCGGGAAACACGCACATCGACAATCTCCCGCTGAGTCCGGCGCCGATCGCGATTCGCTCTACAGGGTGCTGCGCCACCTGGTGAGCAGGGACGTGTTTGAAGAACCGTCACCCGGCCGCTTCGCGCTTAATGAGGTTGCCCAAGCGCTGCTGGACGAGCCGGTCTTGCCTGGGCCTTGATCTCGGCGGCTTTGGCGGTCGCATGGCGCACGCCTGGGGAACTCTGCTATCCGCCGTCCGAAACGGGCAGGCCAGCCTATAAACGAAGCTTTCGGCCGCGGATTCTGGGACGACCTGGATGCTCATCTCGACATTGCTGCCGCATTCGGCGCTTATGGGTCCGGCCGGTCACGGCGTCCCCGATCCCACAGGTCCTGCCCGATTCCGCGGACTGGAAACTCATCAAAGCTGTGGTTGACGTCGGCGGTGGCACGGGAGCACTACTCGCAGAAAAGTTGCGCGCTCCCCCTGAGGTCCACGGCACTCTGGTCGACCTGCCGCGAACGATCGCTCGGTCCGGTGAAGTCTTTCAATTGCGGGTGTGACGGATCGCGTGACGACCGTAGCGCAGAGCTTTTTCGACCCGCTACCCGTCGGACGCGACCTCTACATATTAAAAGCGTGCTCCCGGACTGGCCCGATCGCGAGGCCACCGCGATCCTCAAACGCTGCGCCGAAGCAGCCCGCCCATCCGGCCGGGTTGTGGTATTCACCGGAGCGGGACCCGGCGAGGACGCTTCACCGGCCCTGCTGATGATGATCCTGGTGGGCGGCCGGGAGCGGACGCTTGATGAGTTCCGCGAAATGTCTCATGAAGCGGGCCTAGATGTGCGTGCGGTCGGGCGCTAGCCCTCGGGTCGCACCATTGTCGAGTGCTGCCCGGCGTAACGGCCATCTCCCGAACCAAGCGGAGTGTCAGTCCTCAGCGAAAACTTCCAGATGGCATCATCCGCCCACAATCGCGAACGATGGCATTGTGTTTCTTGGAATGGACGTGTCTCCCCGAGCGGAGATTCAGAATTTCAACAACGAGCGTTTTTCCTGGCTCATTTTTTACCGAAATGCGATGTACTCTCCATCCTGCAAAGTAACTGGTAGTAAGTCATAAAAACAGTAAGTTAACAGACTAATAGTAAGTGCACAGACCGAGCTTCTTGTCTGCCGGGAGAGGAGTCACTATGTTCCGTTCAACGTCATTTATCATCTGCACTCTGGTCGCTTTGAGCTTATGCAGCTTCGGGCGGGGAAAGGCGGTGGATACCCAGGAGCGAACAGGTGACATGGCCATGTCGATGCCGCTTGTGGCTCCCTTGTTCCTACAAGGAAACGGCTATGAGAGCTCCCTTACAATCGTCAACGAGTTGACTGAAGCAGTAAACGGGACCGTGATCGCGAGGGCGCCTGACGGATCAGAGCCGGGTCGCCAAGATGATCAAGTTTGGACCGCACAGCCGAACCATTTTGGATGTTTCGGACCCGCTGACCAACGCCGGAGGTGCGGTTATCGGCTCTATTGAACTTGTTCCCGATCCTATGCTTGCGATGAGCATGCCGATCGCCGCGCAATTGTCAATCGTGAGCAATCGCAGTATGCCGACGACTTATTTCGAAAAAAAGTTCATATCTGTCGATGCGCACCTATCCTCACGATATCGCGCCCTCGCTCCTTCCGCGTTGGCCTCGCCCTCGGTAGCTCTTTTGAGTACGAGCATGTCCCAGCAGCACGTTGAGATTACCTGCTTGAAGGAAAATGCAGGTGCCAGCCATAGTTCGGTTGACTTGGGGCCGAGTCAAATGCTGCTTGTTTCCGTGTGCGGTGGGGGGAAGGCTTTCGAGGCGGCATGCATTGCGTATGATGCAAACGCCTGCACGGGCCAAAGCTATGGATCTGGTGGCAGCGGATACTCCTATTCCTGGTATTCGAACAATACGGCTATAGCCACGGTATCGGGATCCAGCATAAACCCCACCGGCACCTTTTTGGGCAAGAGCCCGGGAACAGCAGGCGCGCAAGGAACCATCTCAAACGGCAGGAACTGTTCGTTTGTAAGCGTGGGAACGAATAACGTGTTGGTGCCAAAGAGTCTGAGATGCAGGCGGGCAGCTATACAACGTACAACGGGCAGCCGTATCAATCGATTCCCCAGTATTATGGGTATTCGCAGACGGAGTTCTGGACCAGAACGGTCACGTTTTGACGCTATCGGGCATGGCTGCGTCTGAAAACATCACAGTCGTAAGCTCTAATCCTTCCGGCGTGGTTAATAGTACCCCAGCCTCCGGTTTCCGTAAATGCCCAGGGGACAATTTGTTGACCAGCAGTCGTTCGGATTCCGAAGCCCTCCCCCCACCGCAGCCAGGAGAATATGTAAAATCCAAGCAGACCATTTCGATACAAGTAGCTGGGCACAGCTATCAAGTCAGAGTGAACTGTATTGATGCTGAGTATAATGCTGTCACTATCACGGATCAGACCGCGATCCGGGCGCTTCGTGTAAGTAGGCGTTTTCATTTCAAAGTGGATTATGCACACGTGTACGCGAGTAAGTAAGTATTTTTTGATACTGCTGACCACCGCAGTAACCTTATTGGCTCGAAACGGCTGGGCAAGCGTTTGGGATAGATCCGTCCCTTCGTTCTCTGAAACGAAGCAAGCGCCCTACATGGTAGTGATGAAGCTGGCGACGGAGGTTTCCGTTCCAATCGGCTTTGAAGGCGTTCCTGAGGATCCTGAAAGGGCAATCACGGTGACCACCACCGGTGGTACGGTTCGGTCCGTACTTGAGAAATTGACCTCAGCTGATCCCCGCTACGAATGGCAAATGAGCCCGGAGGGCATTATCGACATACTCCCGAAGAAGCCTAGCGAAAGACTGCTCGACCTGAAGATATCGCACTACGGGACAAAAAATTCGGCTAGTCAACAGGCTCTCGACGAACTCCTGAAGGCTCCCGAGGTCGCGGCAGCTTTAGCAGCTGTCGGAGTAAGTGTGAGGACTCCAATCATAGGAGCCTATGCGGCCGACGGTTGTGTTACAAACTTTAGCATCACGCTGAACGATGTATCCATGCGAACAGCCCTTAATGTCATAGTAAGAGCATCTGCAGCGTATTCTGGAGCGCGACTCGATACGGATCAGCTTTGCAGTTCTTGTCCCTGCCGGTTGCCGGTTCCCATTGTTACGACAATACGACGCACTAGCCGCGCGTTCTGTGGAGTGGGATATTGCTGGCTGGCATGGGTCGGCGATCTCCCGCGTGCTGATAAAGGAGTTGGCGGCGTTGTAACAAGTTCCTTGTTCGACCGCGCCAAATGGCCGGAGATCCAGGCGTAGAAGGCGGCCGCAGGCTCTTCAATGAGAGTCAGGTTGACACGGCAAACGAGCATTGCTACCAATGCCAATCCAAACCCGGCTAACGCAACATGGCGATGCGGTGATCAGGTGCTAGTGATAAATAGCAGCAATGTGAATAATCCAGCGAAGACGGTCCAGGACTTTTGTCCTGGGTGCAGCACGCCCGGACACATAGATACCCTCTCCTCTTCGCATGCCTGTGATGTACATCTCCTACCTGATTACGGGAACTTCTACGCGATAAGGCTTCGGTGAGTATGAAATATCAATTTCGATATATGCACGCGATCTCGGCAATCGCACTAGGCGTCAGTTTCTTGGCATCTGCGCAAGTGGCGCAAGACCATCCCGAATTATGTGGTAAGCCAGGTACGTCGATCCCGCTGCCTCCGGGCCTGAGTATAATCTCAGATCCATCAGAGGGGGTAGCCAAACTGCGCGTTGAAGGTTCAACCAGCGCAATTATGTTCCCGGGTATTCTGGGGGAAGTTCAACAGGTATGTAGGATTTCTCAGGATAAATTGATCGTGTTTGGCCTGGCAACGCCTGCTTTGTACAACATTGAAATCGTCAGACCACGGGATGGCTCTTTACTTGATTCCTTTTATGGCTTCAATCCTGTTATGGCTCCGAACCAACACTGGCTTGTGAGGAGGAAATTCTATCCCGCGCAAGCAACTGCTGCAGAGGAGTATTTGATCTACGATCTGACTCAGGATTGGGCTCACAACCGAAGTTCCGGTGTGTCCAGGAGCGATATGGATCTCGTCGGGAAAGTAATTTACCCGGTTGTGAGAGGCAGTGAGCCATACTACAGCACGAACCCACCACCACAGCAAGCACATATATTCCGCTCAGATTCGTTTTATTGGTCCCCCGACAGTCAAGCGCTGATTTTTGCAGATAGCGTGATGGACAAGCTTTCGATCGTGCTTGTGACTATTGATCAAAACGAAACAAACGCCCACGTTCATTCCGTATCCGATGCTGAAGCATGTAACGCGAGTCCAGGAGCGTTACCGCTTATGTTATCGAGTGCTGAAATTTCGTTACCAATAAATGAACATCGCGAGGTCCGACTCACGTTTAAAACGGGAAATTCACCTTGCCATAAGATGTTGGTCCTGCAATCAGAAGACTTCACTCCAGCCAGACCTGAGGTTCATGTGGCTCCGCATGGTAAACCTTCTACCCCCATCGACAGGTGAGCGAATAGAACGAAACTCCCACAGAGAACCCGAGCGAAATTCCGAGTCCATCTTACGCGAATGGCGTACAGGTTGGAACGAAAGCTGTCAATTGGACATTCTGGCGGATCGCAAATCAGAGAACTCGTCAAACAGAACGATGTTTAGACGCGGCGTCTCGTGTCCGTTTCCCTCGAATCTCGCCATCCAGATGTGATCGCCTGGCAAGAGGTGATTCAACAGCCCGTGAATACTGTCGAATGAGCCCTGTCGTTCCTTCCGGCACTCCACAATTTCCAGCCGCGCCCACGCTTCAAAAGGCTCTCGTTCGCAATGCGATTATAACGAGCAAGCATTTTGAAAATAAGCTACTAGGTCCATTCACCAAGGGTATAGCCACAATTCATCGGCGCGGATTCTCTCGACTTCGCTCGCACGGAAGTACAATGCCCTTTGTGAGGAAGCTATGTTTACGGCCACCGCCGATCTGATTCTCCCCAGCACGACCACCGGATCCTTTCCGCGCCCGCGCTGGTTTGACGTGAGCATGTGGGGTCGCCCTCTCGACACGTGCATGCTTGACATTCGCTTTCGCGAGAAGTTTCAGGATGCACTCGCCGTCGTCATCAGCGACCAGGAGCGCGCCGGTCTCGACATTCTCAGTCACGGCGACTTTCACGTCGATGAGGATATGGCCGGCCGCGCCTGGCATCATTACCCGCTACAGCGCTGGGCTGGCTTGGAAGGGGACCACCTGCAGCCGGAAGACACCACAGCCCCCTGGCTTCACTATCCTCCTGGCACGCTGCTGAACGAGATCTACACTGGCTGGCGCTGGCCGCACGTGGTCGACAAGATCGAACATCGGCCGCTTGACTATCCCAAGCTGTGGCGCATTGCGCAAGGAAAAACGCGCAAGCCGGTCAAATTCGGAACCTGCTGCTCCCAGGTGATGGCGCTGTTCTTAGATATCCACACCCCAAAGTACAAGGACAAGCGCCAGGTGATCTGGGATATGGCAGAGGCCATGAACAAGGAACTACTCGCCCTGCGCGATGCCGGCTGTCGGTGCATTCAGACCGAAGAGCCAACCTTCCACTTCATGGCGAACACCTACGGCAAGGATCACGAAGAAGTGAAGTTCATGATCGACGCCTTCAATCGCGAGGTCCAGGGACTCGACGACGTAGAGCTGTGGATCCACACCTGTTGGGGCAACCCGAACATGCAGCGCGTTATGGAAGATACAAGCTATGCGAACTCACTCGAGATCTATCTCGATCGGTGCCGCGGCGACGTGTGGACGCTCGAGATGAAGGATCGCAACCAGAAGGATCTCGAACTCTTCGAGCCGTTCAAACACGATCTCAAGAAAAAGATCTGCATCGGTGCCGTGAGCCATCGCGTCCTGCAGGCCGATCGACCCGAAGACGTTGCCGGCGAAATCCGTAAGGCTCTGAAATACATTCCGCCCGAGCGCTTGATCGTGTCGAATGATTGTGGCTTCGGCCGCCAAGGCGGTAACCGCGAGATCGCGTTCTACAAGGCCAGCGCGATCGCGCAAGGATCCAACATCGTGCGCCGCGAGCTCGGGCTGCCCACAACCTGCGTGCCTGCCGCCGATCCAAAGCTGCAGATCGACGTGGTGCCTGGTCGATGAAGAAATCAGAACGGCTTCCGCCCGCGATAAGATGAGCGATTCATGTCCACGTACGTTTTGGCCTTTCTGATTGGCATTGTTGCCGGCCTTCGCTCGATGACCCCGCCTGCTGCGGTCAGCTGGGCCGCTCGCCTGGGCTGGCTGCACTTGGAAAACACGTGGCTCGCCTTTCTGGGCTTTGCGGCTACGGCCTTCATTTTTACCGTTCTTGCACTTGGTGAGCTAATCGCCGACAAGCTGCCCAAAACACCTAGCCGCAAATCGTCTGTCGGCTTCATAGCCCGAATTGTGAGCGGGGCTTTGTGCGGAGTCGCCCTCGGCGCGACAAACCAGGCGTTAATCGCTGGTCTTGTGGCGGGCGTGTTCGGCGCGATTGTGGGCACGCTCGGCGGCTACGAATTCCGTGCGCGACTGGCAACAGCTATTGGAGGAAAAGATCTTATCGCCTTGCTTGAGGACGTAATCGCTATCTGCGGCGCCTTCTTGATCGTCTCTCGATTTTGACCACAGACAAGTGCCGGCTGGCTATTGAAAATTACTCGGCGAATCTCCTCCTACGTGTGAGCTCGAAAGGATCGTGGCGATCTCCTAACATTTCTGACCTCATGCTTATCTCCGAAGGAGAAGAATTCCAAGCCTAAAAAAAACGTTGATCTCGAGTGTCGAAAATAGTTCGCGAAATAGGATGCTTCGTAGAAACCTTGCGGTTTGAGTGCCTGATAGACGATGCCCCACCAGTCTTTATATGACCAACCGGCTGGACCTATTCGAGTCACATCTGCAGTGGTAACTCAACGTGCGACCGACTGCTCGTAATTATAGGCGAGGCGAAACATCGTCGCTTCATCAAAAGGCTTTGTAAAGATTTGCAATCCGATTGGCAAGCCTTCGCGCGACTCGCCGCACGGAACGCTCATGCATGGTACGCCCGAAAGATCGCCAGTTAGGGTATAAACGTCTGACAAATACATGGCGAGCGGGTCATCGATCTTTGCCCCTATTTTAAAAGCCGGAAACGGCGAGACAGGTGCGAGGATGGCGTCTACCTCATCAAAAGCCTTGCTGAAATCGCGCGTGATAAGAGTGCGGACTTGTTGCGCCTTTCGATAATAGGCTTCGTAGTAACCGGCGCTCAACACGTAGGTGCCAAGCATGATACGGCGTTTCACCTCGGCTCCGAAGCCGCAGCCACGGGTGTTGCGATACATGTCCGAAAGCGTTTCGCCGTCGTTTCGCGTGGTGTAACGAACTCCGTCGTAACGAGCGAGGTTGGAGCTGGCTTCGGCTGTGGCGATGATGTAGTAACAAGACAGCGCGTATTTGGTGTGAGGCAAACTGATTTCGCGCAACTCGCAGCCGAGTGTTGCGAGCTGTTTTATCGCAGCATGTACCACGTCGCCTGTTTCCGCACCGAGACCCTCAAAGTATTCTCGTGGCAGACCCAGCTTGAGGCCGCGGACGGAGTGCTTCATCAACGTCTGATAGTCGTCAACGGGCGCGAAGGCGGATGTTGAATCAAGATCGTCGCGTCCCGCAATCGCGTGCAGGACAGTGGCTGCATCTTCGACATTGCGGGCGAAAGGTCCGATATGATCGAGCGAACTAGCGAAGGCAGCCAAGCCGTAACGCGAGACTCGGCCGTAAGTTGGAGTGACACCCACAACCCCGCAGAAGCTTGCAGGTTGACGGATGGAGCCGCCCGTATCGGAACCCAGAGCAACTACCGCCGTCCCTTGTGCGACAGCGGCCGCTGAACCTCCGCTCGAGCCGCCAGGCACGCGATCGAGCGCCCGCGGATTGCGGACTGGACCGAAGGCCGAATTCTCGTTTGAAGAACCCATCGCAAATTCGTCGCAATTGGTTTTCCCGATAATGACCGCACCTTCTGCTTCCAGGCGGAACACGGCGGTGGCGTCGTAGGGTGGAACATAGCGCTCGAGGATACGGGAGCCGCAGGTGGTGCGCAGCGCTTTCGTTACGATGACATCTTTAACTGCGACTGGAACGCCTGCCAGCGCTCCGGCATATTGGCCTTTCGCGACCTGGGCGTCGACTTTCGCAGCCGCTTTGAGGGCGCGCTCGGGTGAAAAGGTGAGATAGGCATTGGTAGCCGGGTTTTCCCTTTGGGCGAAGGAGAGAGTGGCTTTCGCGAGATCGGTTGCGGTGTAAGCCTTACTCGCGAGACCTTCGCGGATGCCAGAGATCGTGAGGCGGGGAATCGAATCTGATACTGTCATCTTTCGATCACCCTCGGCACTTTGAAGTAACCGGCGCCGCTCGATGCTGCATTTGCGAGCGCTTCCTCATTACTAAGCGGAGTATGCGGCACGTCTTCGCGCAGGGTCGCGATCTCGTCCTCGCCGAACAAGACTTGCGCCATAGGCTCGACATCCGTTGTATCGAGTTCATTGAGTTGCTCAATATGCGTCAAGATTTGGCCGAGATCGTGCGACATGCGGCCTACTTCTTCGTCAGTGAGCCGTAGATTGGCGAGATCGGCGACGTAGCGGACTTCTTTGTCGGTCAGGTTCAAGTGAATGCCTTCTTGCGATTTGCTCGCGGGCAACGACGATAATAAATCAGGATCGCATGACACCGTTCCAGTTTCATCTAGCCATCGCAGCAGCGCCTGTCGCCACACGGTGACCGTTTTGGTTGGCGTATTGGTGAACAATAGCGTGATGAATGCGCAAATCAGGCGCTTGGACGAAAAGATAGACAGTAAGGCTGAAGTGCTGAGCGCTCATCTCCATCGCGTTGGAAACATGTTTCTGGGCAAATTTGCTGAACTCGATATGCGCCTGACTCGCATTGAGGCGCATTTGAAGTTGCGCTAATCCCTGGAACCGGTTTTCGTCGGCCACAGCGCGGTTTCGTGACTCTCTACACGCTGCGGCTGACGCCGAGGAATCTCGATTCGGAACTCGAGGTCTTGAATGCTGTCGCTGCCGGTTAGTTTCCGGAGGCGGTGCAATATCTGAGAACTCAGCTGGTGAAGCTGGCGCTGCCAAATCGCGTCTTCCACTTCAACGACCAATGTACTGCGCACTAGCTTGATACGAATTGTATGTGCGGCAATAGCTTTCCCAACAGCGGCAGGCCACACGGCGCGCGCGAGGTCGTCGTCCGTCAGAACTTGGCGCGAGAGCTTACTGTTTTTGATGAGGCGAGCGGCACGTTCCATTGGCGTTTTCCTGAACTGCAGAGACGGGCAGGGGAGGGACAGATTCGAGTTGCAGTTTAGCATGGAAAAGCGGGCTGGACCTACTCGCTTCCATCTAATTCCGTTCGAATAGCGTCGGCAATGCGGCCGGTCCACTTATCGACTTCGTGTTGTGATTCGGCTTCAATCATGACGCGCGCAAGCGGCTCGGTTCCAGAGAAACGGACCACCACGCGGCCGCTGCCGGCGAACTCCCGCTCCGCCGCCTGAATCTCAGCCTGGACGGCGGGAAGCTCTGATAGCGGCCGTTTCTTCTTAACGCGAACATTCACGAGCTTTTGCGGGAAGGTCTTCATTTCGGCGGCCAGGCCATCGAGCGGCTGGCCGGAGTCGCGAACCACTTCTAGTACGCGCAATGCGGTCAGCAGGCCATCTCCCGTGGTGGCGTAGTCCAAGAAGATCACGTGCCCGGATTGTTCGCCGCCGAGGACGGCGCCGCGTTTTAGCATCTCTTCCAAGACGTACTTGTCGCCCACCGGCGTGCGAAGCATTCGAATGTCGTAGGCTTCAAGAGCTTTCTCAAGCCCCAGGTTGGACATGACCGTCGCTACAACCAAGTTGCCAGCCAGCCTACCCGCGCGTTTTAGCGCCGAGCCAGCCAGAAACAGGACAGCGTCACCGTCAACGGTTCTGCCGCTGCCGGACACAAAGAGGACACGATCGGCATCCCCGTCAAAGGCAATGCCCATATCGGCGCCGGTCTTGAGAACCCGCTGCTGAAGGCCGTCGAGGTGCAATGAGCCGCAATTCAGATTGATATTGCGACCATCGGGCGACGCGCCTATCCACTCGACTCTGGAACCAAGACGCTCAAAGAGACGAGGTGCGATTTCGGTGGCGGAGCCGTTCGCGCAATCAATCACAAGCCGGAAGGGGAAGGCCGTGCTCACGCTATTGGCGAGGTAGTTGATGTACCCGTTGTCGAGACTGGTATCCACGTCCAGCGGCTTGGGAACTGCCTCGTCACCGGTCCGTAACCAGTCCGTGATCAGGTTTTCAAGTTTTATCTCGACATCATCGGCAAGCTTGTAGCCGGAATGGCTCACAATTTTGATGCCGTTGTCCTGATAGGGATTGTGTGAAGCGGAAATCATCACACCGGCGATAAAAGCGCCCGTTCTTGTCAAATACGCAACACCGGGTGTGGTAATGACGCCAGCAAATCTGCTGGACACTCCGGCACGCTTGAGACCGCCGGCGACCTGGGCCGCGAGCCAAGGCCCGCTCTCTCGAGTGTCCATACCAATCAGAACCTCGGCGGAATGGTCATCGGCAGCACGAGCGGCTGTCTCTTGCGCCCATGTTCCGAGTGCGACGCCTAAGGCGTGAGCGGTCCTGGCATCAAGTGGCGGCTCACCGGCGACGCCGCGAATGCCATCGGTTCCGAAAAGCTGTCTCGACAAAAACGCTCCCCACGAGGAATTGCCTGCTCCCCCATCTTATAGTCCTTTTGAAAGAAATTGGCAAAAGAAGAGCAATTCAGAAGCTGAACATAATGACGAAGTAGAATCGATACTGGACTAGGGATGAACATTTCGGTCAAGAGCGAGTATGCTCTGAAGGCTGTTTTCGATCTCGCTTCACAGTATCTGGCCAGTCGCGAGAGTGGAGCGCAGATGCCCCCTATTAAAATCGCAGATATTGCCAGAAGGCAGAGAATACCTCAGAAATTCTTGGAATTAATTCTTGCGGGACTGAAGCAAAGCGGATTTGTGGATTCCCGCCGCGGCGCAGAAGGCGGATACTTGCTTGCGCGGGCGCCGGACTCCATTACTGTTGGCGAAGTTTTGAGGACAGTGGAAAACGTTAAAGGAGGATCTCGGCCACGCAGCAACGACCCGTTTGCTGAAATCTGGCACCGGGTGGATTCTGTGGTTTCCGACGTTCTCGACCAGACTACGTTCGCGGAGCTCGCACGGGCTTGGCACGAAAAGCACGCCCAGTACATACCCAATTGGGAGATTTGACCGTGTTCTATCGAGACAATTCATTCAGCATCGGCCGTACGCCTCTGGTGAAACTAAATCGCGTCGTAAACGGGGCCAAGGCGACAGTGCTCGCGAAAATTGAAGGCCGGAATCCGGCTTTCTCTGTGAAGGACCGCATCGGATCGGCGATGATTTGGGACGCGGAAGAACGGGGCATGTTGAAGCCCGGCAAGGAAATTGTGGAACCCACCAGCGGAAACACCGGCATTGCGCTCGCGTATGTCGCGGCCGCGCGCGGTTATCCGATCACGCTCACCATGCCAGATACCATGTCCCTGGAGCGTCGTAAGGTGCTGAAAGTCCTGGGGGCGAACCTGGTCTTGACTGAAGGCACTACCGGCATGAAGGGCGCTATCGCAAAGGCGGAAGAGATCCGACTATCGGATCCGAACCGCTATTTCGTCCCGCAACAATTCAACAATCCCGCGAATCCGCGCATCCACTTTCGAACCACGGGACCCGAGATCTGGGAAGACACCGAAGGTAGCGTAGATGTGCTGGTTTCCAGCGTTGGTACGGGCGGCACCATTACGGGCGTATCGCGCTACATGAAGCACGAGAAGAGACATCAGCTGTTATCAATCGCGGTCGAGCCCACTACGAGCGCCGTGATTACGCAGGCACTAAATGAAGAAGAGCTCAGACCGGGACCACACAAAATACAAGGAATCGGCGCTGGATTTATTCCAGAGACACTCGATTTGTCTGTCGTAGACCGGGTCGAACTGGTGACGAACGAAGAATCGATCGAAATGGCCCGGCGCTTGGCGAAAGAAGAAGGGCTGATCAGTGGGATCTCGTGCGGAGCGGCGGTAGCGGCGGCTGTGCGAGTGGCGAAAGAGGCCGAAATGGCGGGAAAAACTATCGTGGTTGTTCTGCCGGATGCGGGTGAGCGGTATCTTAGTTCCGCGCTATTTGAAGGCATGTTCGAATAGCTGTGACGAGTACGGCGAATGCTTCGCAAAAAAGTCGAGACGGGCGTAACCTCAACCGGCCGGGTAGCGTTTTACAATTACATCCCCGTGACGAAGGCGGGCGCTTAACCAACCCCAACCCCCGAGCGCCCGCGTCTTCCTTGGCTACCTCTCTGAGGCAGCCGCTCGGCTGCGTGAGCCGAACTATGAAATCAGGCCAAATAATTACGGAATCACGAACTGGGTTCCGCCGCGCGCGATGTCGCGTTTTCCGTCGGCACTCGCTGTCGTAAACGCGCTACCCCGCAGTCCGGCGAGTACCGAGCCCGAAGCGATCGCCGCTCCATGCGCGATCTTCGGATTTAGCTTGTTTACCGAGACCCTTACCGTTATCGTGTTATGGACAGAGTCGAAAACTCCCGAATCGGCTGTCCCCTGAGGAGTGTAGGTGATCGAGCCGTCGGAGTTCCGCACAGCCGTTCCCCAATTGAAGGTCTGTGTTCCCGATGCACTAGTCTCGGCGTCGACCCAGAACTGATCGCCTCTATCCGCCAGCGCGAAGCTGTACTCGTTGTAAGGATAACCGGGAATCTTACTTTGGCTTCCTGTGTGGCTTATTCCGGCGAAAGGCGCATTCGCGGTAAAGTTCATTCTCCACGTTGACCCGGGTGGGACAGTCGATAGGTTCGAAACCCTCATAGTCGCGACGATTTGCAGCCCTGTCGAAGGTTTAGCCGCCGAGTACTTGATGGAGAGGATATCAAGAGGATCGTTCGTCGGAGTAACGACCAGAAGCCCAGTTGCAACGTCGCGCGGAAAATCCGCAACTTGGGAACCGTCAGCGGGTGGCGGAGGCGGGCTCGGAACTCTTGACCCTTGCACTGCGCCGGCCGTACAGGGACCGTTAATACTTGCGCCATTTACCTGATGCGTCACGTAGGTGTGACCATCGAAGTCATTATGATCGTCGGTGTAAGCAATTACGGCGGCTCCACGCGGATCGAACGATACCTGGAAGTAGTCAATGAGATTGCGATTGGCCGTACCAGTCAAGCCGCCTTCCGAAATGTTGCTGCCGTGGATGTAATGGTCGCTGGCCAGCACTTGGCGGAAGATCGGATTCACATCTAACGCATTCAGCGTCAGTGCATAAAAGACTCTCCAGTTCGCACTATCATCGTTCGCTGTATGCGACGTGCCATACCAAACTATGCCTACTGACCCGCGATTCTTTCCCGCTTCGAGGTGCGGAAAGACGCTGGTCCTCGTATCGGGGCCATCGCTCACTCGTACTGGTTTGCTCCAAGTCGTTCCTTTGTCAGTCGAATGCACAAGGAAAATACTGTGGTCGTTCGAGTAGGCCACATAAGCTGTCCCGTCTCCCCCCACTCGCACCGGGAAGAAGATATGGGCGACACCATTCGGATCACTTGCCGCAGTGTTGCAGGTGTACGTGGCCGGTGGAAGGCCTGCCGCGGCAGGCGTGCCTACACACACCACGCCATCGCTCCCGCTGACGTACACGGTGCCGTTCCTCTGGTCCACAGCAATACCCCCGGTTTGCCCGATCGTTCCCACCTCTACAGCTGGTCCGTAGGTCAGCCCGCCATTATCGGAGCGCTGAACGAACGCGATCGTTGGTGCGACTGTTCTGTATAACAGATACACGGAATTCTTGCCGTAAAACTCCATCCACTGCCGGTCATCTACTTCTACGCCGCCAGGCACATTGCCTAGCGGGTTCAGGGTGAACGTCACCCCACGGTCTGTGGAATTGCCGACCGAGATGTTCGGTAACACCAGGCTTGAGAACGCGAGTATCGCGGGATTGTTATTGACATGGGTTACAGGATCGGGCCGACCCACTGCGAGATCCACATCGCCGCCACCGTCGGCGCCGGCCTCAAAGGAACACTCGGGCGGCACTTTGCCCGTAAGCGAATCCGGTTGGCACCGATAAATCGGATTGCGCATTAAAGGATCGAAACCGGAGCTTCCGGGTTGCAGGTTGTTGTACCACAAGTCAACGCCCGCAGGCACGCCGCGGATACCCGCCACATAGAAATTTCCTTCGCTGTCAGTACGGCTGCTCGGCTCACCATCTCGCGGCGCGACAGGCGCCTTGTCCGCCACGTTAGGACTGAACTGGAGGCCGCCCTTCAGATAGATCGCCGTTCCGGGTGACGGCTTCGCGATCACCTTTACTGTTGCGTGGTATTGGTCGGTCGAGGGTGTGGTGGTGAAGTAGGCGGTGTGAATTGAATACGCGCCCACGTCGGTGGAACTGGGATCGATTACCGCCTCCTCACTGTTCTGTGGTGCTCCGCTAGCGGATTGGCTCACAATCGGCCCGGAGTCATCGCCCTTGTGAATAAAAAGATCGTAGTCGTTGGTCGGGACGGACCAGGTTATTTTCACATCGACTAGTTTGCCTGCCCATAGCGTTTTGGAACCGCTGACCGTGAGCGCGAACGTGTCGCAATTAATATCTTCTTGGCAGGCAGCTTCAGTTGCCGCGCCTGTACCGGTTGCATCGCCGACATAGGTGACCGTTGCGCCGAGAGTCGGGCCGATTGAACCGGAGTCTACATCGGCCGCCCTTGCGTGTTGTGCACTCTGCATGCTAACCAGCAGGGCAAATCCGCAGGAACAAATCCCGCTAATAATTCCCTTTTGAGCCAAACCCCTTGTTAACCTCTCCACTTCCAATACCCCCTGTAGGCTCTGCTAGATAATAGTCCGAAGTCTGACTCCGCTCACCTGCGCTTTGTTTCCCGCAACGATGAGATCGTATGGATTACAGATATCACAACGGATTTCCGGAAAGCTGATGACTTAGTAGCGCTAAGGGGAGTCGAACGTGTTTACCATCCTGTCGGTATGCCTCAGATAGTGCTAAGTGGTTCTTTTCCGTGGCTTGGAACTCCCCTAAAACCATTCAGTATTATCGTGTCTGTGCGGCATGCCAACCCAATGCTATCCCGGAAGTAGTGCCCGCCCTGAGATATCGTCAGAACCACTACAACCACTGCACCTCAGTGAAAAGGTGCGAAGGGCGGTTTGATGATCGGCGGTAAGACACTGGCCCAAGGACGGCAGAACTTGGCAGCTGTATTAGCCCGAAGCGCGGGAGGTTGGACGTGCCGCTCGTGGAACCTGGGGTCTGCCAAGCTGGCCGCACTCGCGCTGCACTTCTGGCATCACAATTTCTGCCGGATTGAAGGTAAACTCCGCGTGACGCCAGCGATGGAAGCCGGGATTACGGATCATGTGTGGATCTGACAGAATTGATTGCAGCATGACGGGGAAGGAATACGAGCACCAGTACAGTGAAGCTCTCGCGGAACTTCGCTCCCGAGGGAGCACAGTTACCTCGCCCTACACAACCCCCGGTGGCATTCGCGAGGTCCGAATAGACAACTCCCGCCGCTGTATAGATCGTCTGGTGTTTGAAAAGGCATGGGGTCAACAGATCGCCGAAAAGATCATGAGTGAGAAACCATCTCCACACTGAAGACCTCACTACTAAGAAATCTCTTAGAACTAAACTAAAGTCGTGTATACTACAGCCAGCTATTTAGCGAGTGACGCTTCTCGCCCCTTTCTCAACAGCGGACAGACCGCCTAGCAACGTTGAACCTGTTTGCTTGGTAAGGATCGCCGTTGTGCGATTCCAGCACGAAAGGGGTACCCAAATGAAAGTTAACGAGATTCTTGCGGCATTACGCCTCGAGCGCCAACAGCTTGATGAGGCGATTCTTAGCCTTGAACGGATCGATCACGGGCAAGACCAGCCCAAAAAGCTAGGTCGGCCACCTGGAACCAAGAACAAACCCAAAATCTTGTCGCTGGTTGTGTGACCAGGATTGTGGAACGGTGCACCCCGTCTGTGAGAGGTGCCATGTTCTTGTGAATCTTCTTCAAGACGCCAAGCATAGGCTTGATGCTGTTTTCTTGCGGATGACCACACTTGCAAGTGCTAGAGGTTCAGACGAGTTTCGGGCGGCTTTACGTGAAACACAAAGTTTACGCATGGAGTGCCGAGCGCTCAGAGCTAAAGTAGAACACCACAAAGCACAACACGCTGAATTATTAACGCAGGGTTAAACAATACCCACCAGGCAAACCGCCCGCCGTGCGCTTGCATTTTGAAACGGTGCTAACTTTCCATGGCGTAAATTACTGATGCCGTGGTAGCGCTAAGGGGAATCGAACCCCTATTTGAGCCTTGAGAGGGGTCCGTCCTAACCGTTAGACGATAGCGCCCTGCATCCGAAGCACTCCTAGTATAACGGAGCCATTGATCGCCAAAAACGTCAGAGAGCGGCCGGCATGGGCAGACCGAACTTCGCAAGCGCCTTCTCAATCAGTGCGACAGCCTCACACTCCGGGACCGATTTTGCGATCGAAGTTTCGAGCACGAGCATACTGCGTGCGCGTTCGAGCATTCTCTTCTCACGGAATGAAAGCGGCTTGGCAAGTTGAATAATCAGGAGAGCTTTAAAAACCTCAGCGACCTCGACCAAGCTGCCTCCCTTCATCTTGTCCGAGTTTTCTTTAAAACGATCTTTCCAATCCTGCGCAGCGCAAGAAGGCCTGCCAACGGCCAGGTAGGTCAAAACGCGATTAATCTCGCTGCACTTGGTGACCTTTCGCAGGCCCACATCACCCACATGCGAAAAGGGGACCATCACCGTCATACTGGTTGGGGAAAGACGAAGCAGATAAAAGCGCTCTTGCTGCGCGCCGAAGGAACGCGAACTGATGTTCTCGACGGTGCCTATGCCGTGGTTGGGGTAGACCACTTTCTCGCCGACCTGGAAGCCCATTCGTCGGACCTCTTTCCTGGGAAGACTCCCAGTTAAAGTTTTAGAGCCAATCGAAATGTTAAACCGGCATTAGCATTTCGTCAAGCAGAAAGTCGTTCGAGTCCTTATCATGAGGGAGTACTCTCGATCTAAGGGATCGCCGGCACGGCATGCGGCGGAGGTTGCCTACAGAATTTCGGCTGACCAAGCCTCGAGGATCGATTTCACCTTTTGACAAAACTGATCCGCAAGAGCGCCGTCGATCAAGCGATGGTCGAATGTAAGCGCCAGGTGCGCTTGTGAGCGTATTGCAATCGCGTCACCGTCGATGACAGCGGGTACTTTTTCAACCGCTCCCAAGCCAAGAATTGCGACTTGAGGCTGGTTGATTACCGGCGTGGCAAAGATGCTGCCGAAACTCCCGAAATTGGTAATGGAAAACGTGCCGCCCTGCACCTCTTCGGGCTTGAGTTGGCGGGAGCGCGCACGGGTTGCGAGATCGACAATGGCGCGCTGCAATCCTGTAACGTTTTTCTCGTCGGCGTTGCGGATAATAGGCACGATGAGTCCACCCTCAAGAGCGACTGCGATGCCGATATTAATGTCACGGAAATAGACGATGTTCTTGCCGTCAAGCGAAGCATTAAAGATCGGGAAGGCCCGCAGTGCTTCTGTCGCTGCTGCCGTGACGAACGGCAGGAAAGTCAGAGAGAAGCCATTTCGAGCTTGAAATTCAGCTTTCGACCTGTCGCGCAATTTGGCAATCTTCGTCATGTCAACACGGTGCACGGTGGTCACGTGAGCTGAAATCCGCTTGCTCATGATCATGTGCTCGGCAATCTTCTGGCGCATGTTGCTCATAGGCTCGGTGCGCGTTCTTGCAGACTCCGGGAGCGGCAAGGGTGCCGGGCCAAGCGGCTGCTGAGCTGGAGCTTGTTGCGCGGGCAACTGCTGAGGTGCAGCGGGTGCGCTGTAGGTTCTCGCGGCCTGCGAGGACATGTACGCTTCGACGTCCTGTTTCGTGATCCGGCCGCCGACGCCAGTCCCCCGAACCTGCGAAAGATCGATATTAAATTCGCGCGCCATTTTGCGCACAAGCGGGGACAGCGGGCCCTGTTGTTCGGAGCCACCCTCGCTCCCATCGGCCTGCTGCGTGGACGCCGGCGGAGCTGCGGCAGCTCGTGGCTGTGCGGATGCTTGCGGCGCTTGGGGTTCGGGGGCAGGCTCATCGGGATACGGTCCTGCAGAAGTTGCAGCCGGAGCCTGTGGAGCGGCGGCGTTCGAGGTGCGTTCCTGTGGAACGGTTGCCGACGGGCCTACATCCACATCAGACTTTGTCGCCGGTGCAGGCTTTACATCTTGTTTAGGAGCTTCTTGCTGTGCAGGGGTCTTCGCAGAAGCGCCGGCGCCATCACCTTCGCCAATGCGAGCGACCACCGAATTGATCGCGATGGTTGCGCCCTCTTGAACCAGAACCTCGCTCAATACACCCGCGCTTGGCGACGGAATCTCCGTGTCCACCTTGTCCGTCGATATCTCAAACAGCGGTTCGTCGCGCTCCACCTTGTCGCCAGGCTTTTTCAGCCACCGCGTCAGCGTTCCTTCCACGATGCTTTCGCCCATCTGGGGCATCACCACGTCAATCATCGGATCTCCTGCAATTCCTGATCCGCCATCGTCAGCTGGTAATCAAAAACGTTCGCGAATGAGGCGGCAATCGCGCGTTGTACCTCTTCCCGTGATGCCTCACAACCCAGGCTGCGAAGTGAGCAAACCGGCTTCGTCAAACCACACGGAACAATGTATTTGAAGTAACTCAGATCGGTGTCCACGTTGAGCGCAAATCCATGCGAAGTGATCCAGCGACTGATATGTATCCCGATAGCAGCGACCTTTGCACCATCTACCCAAACGCCTTCGTAACCAGCCTCTGAGACACGTTCGCCGGTAATTCCAAAAACTGCGAGCGCATCAATCAGCGACCGCTCAACGCCTCTAAAATAGGCGCGTACATCGCGCCTCCATTCTCGCAAATCAAGAATCGGATAGCCCACGATCTGACCGGGACCATGATATGTCACATCGCCCCCGCGATCAGCCTCAAAGAGATCGATGCCGGTGCGCAAAAGAATTTCTTCACTAGCGAGCACGTGGTGCGGTTTGGCATTGCGGCCGACGGTGACGACGTGAGGATGCTCCACAAAGAGAAGCGTATCCACTCCGTGGCCTTGTTTGCGCTGCTCCACTAGACGCTGCTGGACGCCGAATGCATCCGAGTAGCGAAGGCGCCCAAGATCCACGACTTCAAGCAATCTCAAAAAGTTTGACATCGCAACATGTCAGGGCTTGTAGTTACTCGTGTTCCAGGTGTTTAAGCCCTGCATCGAGGACTTCCTCAACTCGATGAAGCTCAGCGCGCCACAAATCGCGCATATCATCAAAGCGTTTATCGATTGAATCGAAGCGTTGATTTACGGAGTCAAAACGTTGATTTACCGAATCAAAGCGCTGATATACCGAGCCGAAGCGTTCATTTACCGAGTCGAAACGGCTCTCCATTTCCCGGCGGAGACTGTCAATCGAGCGGTTGTTTTGCAACATCGCTGATAGCACTGGGAACGTCGGCACAAGTGCCGGGATTAGCCATTGCTTCAGTTCCGGGTCCATATCACTTAAATATTAATCGCCAGACCATGAACATTGTTGAATGCCTCACCTATAGCCTCGTAAAGCGTGGGATGGGCGTGTATGGCCGACAGCATGCTGTCCACTGTCGCTTCCGATTCCATCGCCGTCACGGCTTCGGAAATTAGTTCAAATGCTTCCGGTCCGATGATGTGAACACCGAGAATTTCACCAAAGCGCTCATCGGCAATGATCTTTACAAATCCCTCGTGTGAATCGAGGATCGTCGCCTTACTGTTGGCAGCGAACGGGAACTTGCCTACTTTTACTTTGAAGCCCTGCGCGCGCGCCTGCGCTTCGGTGATGCCGACACTGCCGATTCCCGGATCCGTGTAAGTGGCGCCGGGAATGCGATTGCGGTTAATCGGACGCACAGGTTTGTCTGCTATGTGCCCTACCGCGACCATGCCTTCAGCCGTCGCAACGTGAGCAAGTTGCGGCGTTCCCGCCACGATGTCGCCAATTGCGTACAGGTTCGGCTCGCCTGTGCGCTGATATGCATCCACCGTAACGAAACCGCGATCGAGTTGAACCCTGGTGTTCTCGAGGCCGACATCATCCGTATTCGGCTTGCGTCCAACCGCTACCAGCAGTTTTTCGAACTCGAGTTCTTCTTTGTTGCCGTTGGCAAGTGTTGCACTCACGCGGACGCTGTTCGCATTCTTGCGGATGTTTTCCGCCTTGGCGCCGGTCTCTATGCGAATACCGCTCTTCTTAAAATGCTTCTCAAGCTCCTTAGAGATCTCTTCATCTTCTACGGGTACCAGCCGTGGCAGCATTTCTAGGAGCGTCACACTTGATCCGAAGCGGTTAAAAATCGATGCGAACTCAACACCAACTGCGCCCGCACCGATGATGCCGATCGTCTTCGGCACGGCTTGTATATCGAGAATCTCGATGTTAGTGAGGATCAGGTTTGGGTCCGGCTGCAAACCGGGCAGCATTCGCGCTTCTGAACCAGTCGCCAGGATGATGTTCTTGGCTTCGATGGTTTGGGTCTTTTCGCCGCCTTTGACTTCGATGCGTCCCCCGCCGAGCAAACGCGCATGTCCCTTCACCACGTCGACTTTGTTCTTGCGCATCAAGAACTCGACGCCCTTCGAATGCTTCGTGACAATCTTGTTCTTTCGATCGAGTACCTGAGGATAATTCAATTGCGGATCTTTGCACTGTATGCCCTGGACCTCAGGATGCTTGAAGTGTTCCCAAACGTCAGCCGTGTGTAGCAGAGCTTTCGTCGGGATGCATCCAACCAGCAGGCATGTTCCGCCCAGTCTGGGCTGCTTTTCGATGAGGGCGGTTTTCAATCCATATTGCCCGGCTCGCACTGCCGCCGAGTAACCGCCCGGACCGCTGCCGATCACCGCAATGTCGTACATCATTTCCGTCTCAAGTCTAGCATTCTACCCTTATTTTTCAGCGCTTTCGCGCCAGAATTGAACATGCTGCGTTAAGTGCTCTGGGACGTCGAAACCCGTTCTTCTAGGTCCACGTATCATGGTTAAGTAACATGCGTTGCATTCTAAGCGCAGCACTCCTCTGTTTGTGGACATTGGCGAGTTTTGCACAGCCGGACGCACACAAACCCGGGCCAAAGAGGGAGCCTCCACCCGGTGCTCTCCATTCCATTTCCGTAAAAGGCAATCATTTATATTCGTCTGCCGACATCGTCAAGTATTCGGGCCTGAAGGTCGGACAGCGGGTCACCGGACCGATTATTGAGCAAGCCCGAACCAACCTGCAATCCACTGAATTGTTCACCAATGTTTCGGATACGTTCCGGTTCATCGGCACTCCTCCGGCTTACGACTTGACGATTGAAGTAGCCGAGATCGATCAGCTTTTCCCGATGCGCTTCGAGCGGCTGGGTGTCTCATCAGATGCGGTGCAGCAGTATCTTCGCGATCACGTCGCACTCTATTCTGACCGCATTCCCGGTACCGAGGGAGTGCTCAAGCGATATGCCGCCGCTGTTCAGGAATTCGTTACTGCCAATCAACTACTGAACCGCGACCGTAAGGGAGCGCAGACGGATCCGTCGATCAAGGTGAAGGCTCGCGTTTCGAACGACGATCCAAAGGAATTGGCTATTCTATTTGCTCCCGATACGCCTCCGCCCACTATCTCGCAAGTGATCGTGACGGGCAACCAGGCTGTCGATACCGGTACGATATTACGCGCAGTGAACCAGGTTGCAATTGGTGTTCCGCTATCTGATACGCGGCTGAAGCTAATTCTCGACGGCGCAATCAGGCCGTTGTATGCAGCTAAAGGGTACGCCGCGGTTACGTTTCCAAAGGTCGAGACCGAGCCCTCCCAAACGAATCGGGGAGTTGTCGTTAAGGTGGAGATCAAGGATGGGCCAGTCTTCAAATTCGGCGCAATTCGATTCCACGGCAGCGGCTTGGATGAAGAGGAAATCCGTTCGAACATTCCATTCAAACCGACGCAAGCGTTCAATGGAAAGCAAGTCGACGAGTTTCGTCTCGATCTGGTTCACCGGATGAAGCGGCGGGGTCTTTTGGATGCCAGCGTCACGGCTGAGACGCAGCCGGATGACAGCAAGCGGGTTGTTAACGTGACATATAACGTCTCTGCGGGTGCCGTCTACAACTTTCAGAAATTGGATATTCAAGGGCTCGACGTAACGACAGAGCCCGTTGTCGCACGTCTTTGGGGCGTGAAGCCGGGCAAGCCGTTCAACCCTGATTACCCGGATTTCTTTTTAAAGCGGGTTCAAGAACAAGGCATGTTCGATAATCTTGCTGATACAAGATCGGATTACACGGCCGATGCTGCGTCACACGGAGTGACTGTTCACCTTTACTTTAAAGGTGGGAAATCAAAGCAGCAGACCGAAAGAGAGAAAAAGGAAGAGGAAGAGCGGCGGCAAGGTGGTGATGGGACCTGGTCGCCCTTTCCACGTTGATGTAATACGCCCCGCGGGTGTCGGTTACACTCAAATTTCCTCTCCATGTCCGACGCTCCTGAGGTGCCACGCTCTGCACGCCTAATCGCGATTTATCCCGGCTCCTTCGATCCGCTGACAAATGGGCATTTAGACCTGATTTCTCGTGGCTCGCGCCTATTCGATCGGCTGATCGTATCCATCCTCAACAACACGCAAAAGCAGCCATTATTCGAGTTGGACGAGCGCATTCAAACGATCTGCGAGGCCACGGTAAAGCTCTCTAATGTCGAGGTAGACTCTTTTCAAGGCTTGCTGGTCGACTATGCAGCGCGGCGTGGAGCAAACGCGATTCTGCGTGGCATCCGAGCAATTTCCGATTATGAGGCGGAGCTTCAAATGGCGCTCATGAACCGCCGTATGCGGCCGGAGACCGAGACCATTTTCCTGATGTCGGGCGAAGAGTATTCGTTTATCAGCTCGCGAATGATCAAGGAGATTATTATGCTGGGAGGCGATGTTTCGACTTTTGTGCCTGAAGCCGTCGCTAATCGGGTACGTGCGAAATTTCGCCGGAAAGGGTAAATTTGGCAGAAGGTAAATCTAACGTTATGCAAGCTACCACCGAGATTGCCGAACGCATATCGACCATCAGTGTCTCTTCAACCATGAAGGTGGCAGCGGATGCCGATCGCCTGCGCCGCGAGGGCGTCGATGTTGTCGATTTCGGCGCTGGCGAACCGGATTTTCCGACACCGGACAACATCAAGCAAGCTGCAATTCAGGCGCTCGCTTCCAATTTCACGAAATACACAAACACCGCCGGTGTACAAGAGCTTCGTCAGGCAATTTGCGAACGTCATCGGCTGGATTTCGGCACCGGCTACTCGGTCGCGGAATGCATGGTGACCGTCGGCGGCAAGCACGCCATCTTCAACCTGATTCAAGCCTTGATCAATCCAGGGGATGAAGTGATCATTCCGGTCCCGTACTGGGTGACCTATAAAGATGTTGTGAATTACGCAGGCGGTGTCTGCGTATTTGTCGATACGGATGAAACGACGGGTTTCGAAGTAACCGCCGCAGCGATCGAGCGCCGAATCACACCCAGGACCAAGCTGGTCATCATCAACTCGCCTTCCAATCCCAGCGGCGCAGTGCTCTCGCCGGAAAATTTCCGAGAGATTTTCGATCTCACTTTAAGGCGCGACATCTTCTTATTAACTGATGAGTGCTACTGCCAGTTTCTATACGACGACAAGCCCTTTTCGATAGCGGCGCTGCCGGGTGCGAAGGAGAACGTGGTGATTGCAGGGTCGCTCTCGAAAACCTATGCGATGACGGGCTGGCGAATCGGTTTTGCTCTGGCGCCGGCACCGATCATCAACGCGATGACCAAATTGCAGAGTCACAGTACATCGAATCCCACTTCGATCGCGCAAAAAGCGGCCGTAGAAGCAATGCTCGGTCCACAGGATTCCGTGCCCGAGATGCTAGCCGAGTATCGCCGCCGCCGCGATTTTGTTGTGAGTCGATTGCGTCAAATCCCGGGTGTCTCAATCGTCACGCCCAAGGGTGCCTTCTACGCATATCCGGACATCAGCGTTGCGTACGCAGCGGGGAAAATACAAAATTCCCTCGACTTTGCGGCTCAGTTGCTCGACCAGGCACACGTTGCCGTAGTTCCAGGCGAGGCGTTCGGCACGAAGGATCACGTGCGCATTTCCTACGCAACTTCCATGCAGGAGCTTGAGCGCGGCTTGAATCGCATTCATAAGTTCATCGAAGGATAGCGGCCGTAGTTTCTAAAAAGGTAGTTACTCACTCGTTTGTCGGCGTGCGCCGCCTCGGGTTTATCTCGGACACGCATGGATTGATGAGACCCCAGGCCTTGGACGCGCTAAGTGGCTCCGACGTGATCATCCATGCTGGTGATGTTGGAAATCCCAGCATTCTCGAGGCGCTAAAACGGATTGCTCCGACCGTCGCAATTAGGGGCAACATTGACGACAAGCGCTCGCCGCTACACGCTACTGCATTCGTCGAAGCGGGTCCTGCATTGATCTACAGTGTTCACGATGTGAATGATCTCGATATAGATCCTGCCGCGCTAGGAATCCACGTCGTGCTGAGTGGTCATTCTCACAAGCCATCGCAAATAGAGCGCGTCGGCGTCCTCTACATCAATCCTGGAAGCGCTGGCCCTCGACGTTTCCGTTTGCCGGTGAGCATTGCAAAGCTGGACCTCACCCGGCGCCCGTGGTCGGCTGCATTCATTGAGCTCAAGATCTAGCGTTCGAACCCGCATGTGGTTGAACTAGCCCGCTGCAGCTTCCCAGACCGATTCTCGCGAAGCCTTCCCGCGCGCAGTAACCTCTTAGAATTACTTCATCGCCATCTTCAAGGAAGGTGCGCTTTTCTCCGCTCGGAAGCTGGAGCGGTTCAGTTCCTCGCCACGTGCGCTCGAGCAGGCAACCGCGATTCTCTTTCTCCGGACCCGATACTGTTCCACTCGCAATCAAATCACCTGGACGGAGCGGGCAACCGTTCGACGCATGGTGCGCAACCATTTGGGCCAATGTCCAATACAGATCTTTGAAATATCCCCGACTGACCAGCACTGGCTCAGTCATAACCCCAGCACGCAACCAGGCCTCAAGAGTAATGTCGAACGAACCCGGCTGGTCTGTTTGTAAATACGGCAGCACAGCAACATCGTGCTCCGTTGCAGCGACGCGAAAGGGTTCGAGCGCCCCAAGCGTAACAAGCCACGGAGAAATCGTCGTAGCGAAGTTCTTGGCCAGAAATGGCCCGAGCGGCTGGTACTCCCATCGCTGAATGTCGCGCGCGGACCAGTCGTTCAATAAACACACGCCTGCGATATGCCCCTCGGCTTCGAGAACAGGAGTCGTCTCCCCCATTGCGTTCCCCGGCCCTAAAAAGGCGCCCAGCTCCAGCTCGTAATCCAGCTCTTTGGAAGTTCCGAACTGGCCTTCGCCGAGTTGCCCTTGCGGCCGCCAAACCGCAGTCCCGCTAACGACTATGGAAGACGAACGGCCATGATACGCGATCGGCACATGCTTATAGTTCGGTAGAAGCGGATTATCAGGCCGGAACATGCTGCCGACATTTCGAGCGTGGTGAATGGACGCGTAAAAATCCGTGTAGTCACCGATGATCGCGGGCATAAGCATCTCGCATTCGGATTGCGCTACCAATTCGCGCTTCGGTGAGCCTTTCGCAAGAACTCTGCTCAACTGTCGCCGAAGATCGCGCCGCTGTATCGCGGGAAGGCTCATGTATCCGTTCAGAGTGTCCCCACTCAGCCACTCGCTTACCTCAAGGATGAAATCTCCAATTGCGACTCCGAGGCGAGGGCTCGAACCGCTCTGTTTACGAAACACTCCTAGCGGCAGGTTTTGAATTGGAAAATCACAGCCCTCGCGGTTGGCCGATGCGACCCAACTCTTGAGTCGTGAATCGTGTGTTTCGTCGATCATAAGCATCCGAGTGCTCGCAAGTCTTCAGTCAGCTCCTCGAATGAACACAATCCTAATGCATGCGCAAAGCTGCGACCTGCTTCAGCAACCTCATAACTGAATAACGACAGCTCGCGCCAATGCGCTTTATCATCAAATCGAAACGCAGCCGGGTCTCACTTTTAGCCCGTTATCCCATGCAGTCACTCAAGAATCCTGATTAGCGCAAGACCGTTTTGATTCGCAAACGGATAGAACCTGACACTTTGCCGCTGTGTTGCAACCCAATCCCGCACGGCCCGAGTCATTCCCGGAAACGAAACGTAGTCGTGAATCGCGATCCACGATCCCCGACGCAGATGGGGTGCGTATATTGTCAGTTCCGCAGTGAGCTGATTGTAAGTGTGCCGAGTATCTATAAACAGTAAGTCAATCGGGTCAGGTATCTCAGAATCCGGAACGCCTAAGTCATCTGCGTGCCGAAATGTCCAGTTCCCAGCCAGGCCCGCTGAGGCGACCCGCTCCTGAGCTAGCTCGCAGGGTTGTATGTCCATGCTTAAAACTCTTCCCCCAACAGACTTCGCAGCCGCGAGGAGAGTCAAACTGGAATTGCCGGTGCGCGTTCCAAGCTCTACTATCTCTTTCAACTCGAACTCCCTAACCAGCATGCATAGTATGGGCAAGTGCTCGCTGATGTCGTCGTCCTCAGTATCTTTGGCGTTCACTGCCGTGCTTATGGATTGTGCGTTATCGGCCAAACTGCACGTCTCTTTTACTGCTTCCCATAAAATCAGCGGCTTGAATTCGGACGCGTGCTCGGCGTACCAGCCCGCGTAGGGCTGAAGAATGTCCCGATGCAGATCCTGCAAAACGCCCCTAGACGCGTTAGCGGCCCAGTTGATTAGAGGCTGCAACTCCTCGTCTGAAACCTCCGGATAGGCTTCCTGCAAATCGGGCCGCGATGAATATAGATTCAACAAAATTTGCAACGGTTCAGTTTGCGTTTCCATAGATGTCCTATTTAACGGCCGCTTTGAACTGGCATGACATGCGTTAACGGACAGCCGCGACCGTCCACAATCGCCACCGCCTGTAACTGGCTCGCCTGTTTTGAAATCGGGACGTAAATGTGCCAACCCACTCGTCCCTGCATTCCCGGATTTGTAGCCAGCACGTCTGGCCGATCGAAATGCAGCGAGCTTTGTGCAAGAACAGTCCCGTGACCATCAATGATCGCGATGCTTTCAGCGGGACCGCGCATCCGGTGATTGATAGCCCAGCCGTCCGCGCGAACCTCCCGTGGGCCGGGATCGAAGCGCGTCAACGGCGAAATCGCATCCAGCCATCCTTCGCACGCTCCCGTTTCCCAATTAGACGTAACAATTGAGGACGGCAGATGCGGCGGACTTGGCCCGAGCGCAACACCGTGGGCGTGGAGGTAGCGCGTGATGGGAACAATGACTGAAATCGGAATGACTAAGTTCTGCTGCATCAGCGGATCAACCAAGCCCCGGTCAAGCGATTCGCCTGCTAGCGAATGAATATCCGCTCTCGTCCGCACTTTTTCAGTCAACGGCCCTAAATCTGCGACTGGCAGAAAAATAGCTGCAATCGCCGCCATATTCAAGGCCAGAACATCACGCCACCAGCCTAGCTGCCATGCCCCTATGACAAGCGCCGCAAAGGCGCACGCCCAATAAAGCATGACCGGGTTCTGATAACGGCTATCTTCGGCTTGCTCTATTCCAAATGTGAGCCGCCCCAGTCCTGTCATTGCTCCCGTTCCTAACACAAAGCACATCGTTGCAGTTAATGCGACGCCAACCATGTGCGTTCTGGGGCGCCAAAGCAAAAAGAGTAGAGCAGCGAAAGCTGTAACAGACAGAGCACTTGCAACAAAGCCCGCCTGGACGAAAAAATTCGAAAGACAATGGTCAATGTATCGAAGAACATATTGGGCCACGAGGGACGGTTGTCGTATGGTCTGGAGGGGATTCAAATGATAAGAAGGCTGCCAATAGTGGTAAAGATATAGCGCGATTGCAGCTACGCCCGTGCCGCCGAGAACCACTCGATGTTTGCGCCGCATAGGTAATGCCAGCGTTGCTAGCCAGAGAATTGGCCATGTTAGAACTCCGTTGGCCAAACTTCCTTCCGCCAGGAATGCTGCCACCGAAGCTAATCCAATCGCGCGCCAGGATTGGCCGTTTGAGGCAAACCAGGCTAGCGCGATGAAAGCGGCGCTCGAAAAGAAGAACTCCGCCACGAATGTCCACAGTATTGCCGAGTAAAAATTCTCGATCTGGCTCGGACAGAAAAAACAGAAAGCGAAAAAGCCCGCGATAGGCATCCAAATCGAGTTGGGCAAGTCAGCGGCTCTTCGTACGAACAGTGCCCACATCAACCACTGCATCAGCAGTGTGAGAAAAGTTAACGAATAGAGAAGATATCCATGACCCCCAAAGAACTGGAGATCTGCACAGATCGCCAGGCGAAGTAACGGAATCCTGTGCTCATTGGCCTGTTTCCAAAGCCAAGTCGGCGAAAACCATTTTTGACCTGCCGTGATATCGTCCAGAATTGCCCATTGGTCGGCATGCGGGGTCGGGGAAAATGCGATTCTCATCAACCATGGGCATAGCGCCGCAGTACACAAACCGGAAAGTAAAATGACCATGCCACAAGCAAAAATAACTCGCTGTAGCTTACCCGGACGGCCGATAAATTCAACCAAAGCTGAACGCAGACGCGTTATTTCTGCCGTCGCCACACGCCCATTCTAACTGACGTGCTCTGCCTCTCCAGTAGAATGGACGAAGTAACTCGATTGCGAGTTTTCGTAATAGATCTCTGTTGGATAGCTGCCCATGAACTCTTCTCTCCCACAGTCTGAAACGCAAGCCGAGCTCGAAAAAATTTACGCCGCTCGTTTCTCTGGCCTGGAAGCTTACAGGAACAATGTCTGGAATGTCCTGGTCAACCATTTCTTTTCGCGCTGGATTAAACCGGAAGACTCGGTTCTCGACCTTGGTTGCGGATACTGTGAGTTTATTAATAACATCAGCGCTGCTCAAAAGTTCGCGATGGATCTAAATCCAACTGCAAGGGATCGTGTCTCACGCGATACGCGCTTCATTGAGCAGGATTGCAGCGCTCCCTGGCCTCTGCAGGACAACTCGCTCAATATTGTTTTCTCGAGCAACTTCTTCGAACATCTTCCTTCGAAGACAGGGCTGCAAGCGACTCTGGTGGAAGCATACCGCTGTCTTAAACCGGGTGGGCATCTCATTGCCGTTGGCCCGAACGTTAAATTGTTAACCGGTGAGTATTGGGATTTCTTCGACCATCATTTGCCCCTAACCGAGCTCTCGTTGTCCGAAGCCTTAGTCATAGCTGGATACAAAATCGACCTTGCTTTGCCACGATTTCTACCCTACACAATGTCGCACGGCTTCCGTCCTCCCATCTGGACTCTCCGCCTCTATCTCAAAATTCCGCTGGTTTGGAAACTATTTGGCCGGCAGTTTCTCGTGATAGGCAAAAAGTAGACGCTCGCATCGTAACGGGTTAAAAAACGTTACGACCACAATGTGGGAAGCGAGTAATCTGCCTTTCGCCTGGTTAGATTCGGGCTGTAATAAGGATCGGACGCAATGACCTCTCTCCACTTAGATTGCATGATGGCAACTTCTGTCGGATGAGGAATTAAGTCTTTCTGTGTTTTGGAGAATGACTCATGATGATATAACTGCGCAAAGGGTGTAAACAACACCCGATAGCCGCTAGCCCCGATTTTCAAGCATACATCCACATCATTGAAGGCCACCGCCAATCTTTCCTCATCGAAACCGCCTGCCTTCCAAAAAACGTCTGCCTTTGTCATTAGGCATGCTCCGGTTACGGCGCTGACATTCCGGATCATCTCTGTAAAGCCGAAATAATGCGGGAGCGCGCCGTCCATGCTATAAAATGCATGCCCGCAATTATCGAATAGTCCCATGACAACGCCGGCGTGTTGAATACTTCCGTTCGGGAAAAGAAGCTTCGCGCCCACAGCTCCGACTTCCGGCCGTCCTATCAGTTCCACCATAGAGGTGAGCCACTCGTTGTTGATCACAGAGACGTCATCATTCAGGAACAGTAAGATGGGGGTTTCGCATTGACGCGCCGCCACATTGTTGATCTTCGAATAATTAAACGGTTGCTGACGCCAATCAATATATCGAACTGTATTCCCGGCCGTCGCGAACTCATTCAAAAGCTCCTGGATATGGGTGTCCTGTGAATTGTCCACCACGACCACCTCGAAGTTCCTGTATTCCGTCCGCGTGAAAAGACTTTCAAGATTGTCTCTCAATATCTCGACATTTCCGCCCGAAGCAATAATAATGCTCACTCGGTTCCCTTCGGAAATCGGATACCGTAAGCGCCAGGCGCCGGGCAAGTCCGCTGGTTCTACGCGGGCCGGGTGTCCCATCTCTCGGCAAAATCTCTCGAGCGCCCGCCGGCTCGCCTCGATCGTGTACGGTTTGCTCTCTACTGAGGAAGCGGTCGAGTTCGGACCCGCCCGCCAGTGATAGAGCACGTGAGGGATATGCACGATTTGCCGTGCGCGTTTTGAAGCCCGAAGGATATAGTCGTAGTCCTGACTACCATCCGTCTCCGGGCAAAACTCGCCCACTTTGTCCATCAGGGCCTTTCGAAGCACTAGTAAGTGACAAACATAGTTAGTCGAAAGAATAAGATCGGGAGACCAGTCTGGTTTGAAGAAAGGCTGATAACGCGCGCCTCGCTCGTCTAACTTGTCCTCGTCCGAGTAAATCAGATCTGCTTCGGTATGCCGGTTAATTGCCTCGCTAACGTAACCTAAAGCATGCGGCGAAAAAGTGTCGTCATGGTCAAGCAATGCGACGTATTCGCCCGATGCAAGGCTTAGAGCAGCATTCAGGGCAGCGGCGATCCCACTCTGCTTCTCTAAATAGATAATCTTGATCTTTTCACATTGGGTTTTAAACTCCGAAAGGATAATTCTGATCTCGGGTTTTGTTGAGCCATCGTCCGCGATGCATAACTCCCAGTGCGAATAGCTCTGAGCAATTACGGAATCTATCGCGCCCGCGAGTTCGTCCGGCTTTGTATTGAAAACCGGCATGATGATACTGATGAGGGGCCGGTATTCAAGCCTGGCGAGCTTCAGTTGTAAAACCTCGTCAGCGGGAGCCTCGAATTCCGCCATCCACTCTTCGTAGTCCGAGGCATAGCCAACGGTGTGATCGATAAGAAAGTCGGTCTCAATTTCGCGGAGAACTTCGTCGTTGCGCACGAGTCGTATCTGCGCCGTATGCTTTCCGTCGGAAAGCGTTTTAACGTCTATTGTTCCTGAAAACCCGGATCGGCCATTTTTATCAAGATCCGGGAAGTTATGCTTCACGTCTGGCCGGGGTGTCCCTATGGCAATGCTTTGTGGCGCGAGACCTGGGATTGCCACCTCGATATAGTCGAATGATTCTTCGCCCAGAGCCCAGCCGCGTACAACGAGTGTCCTGTTTCGGGGCCGTTTATCATCCCGCGATGGCTCATCGCACACGAAGTAGAGCTCCTTCGCATCGAGAACATCATCGCTCTTCGTCACAGGCTCGTCTTGTGTCGGCGAAGTCGCTGTCTCGAGAGCGTCATTTGCCTCGAGCGTCGTGACGAGCGCGTCGACAATCACCGGAACGGCCGTTACATCAAGCTTCTGCTCGACTGTGGCGGCAGCAGGTACATCAAATTTCCGCTCAACTGCAGGAGGACCCTGAGATTCTGGACGCTTGATTGGGATAACTTGATTAGCTACTCTCCCCAGTGCCTGGAGCGTCCGCCATGTTCGACCGGTTGTAAGCTGGGTCGTAAGCAACTCCTGCGCCGCCAGTCGCGACGCAATGCGTTCCTGGCGGATTTGCTGTTGCCGAATCGCCTGCTGCATTGCATCCCGAATGGAACTATGTTCATGCTCCTCAATTACCCTCAATTCATGCACGACGTCGCGTACGTGCTGATTACTCGACGCGAGCCGTTGTGCCAATCCGTTGCTCTCAGCTTGGAGCGAGGCTTGTTTTTCCAGCAGCCGTTGCTGTGCCTCCTCCATTTTCTTTATTTTGAATTGCAATTCAGCAGTTATAGCCGCCTGCCGCTTGACCGCGGCTAGCTCTGCTTCAAGATTGACAATGTGACGATCCTTATCCTCCAGGGCTCGCCGTAGTGTCCCTTCAATATTCTGACTGTGCTGTTCTTTGTCCTTGACCGCTTGCCTCAATACGGCCTGTTGCGTTTCAACGTTCCGAATATGTTGATCTTTTTCTTCGACGGCCTGCCTCAATACGGCCTGTTGCGTTTCAACGTTCCGAATATGTTGATCTTTTTCTTCGACGGCCTGCCGCAATAGCGCCTGTTGCGTTTCAAGATTCTGAATGTGGCGGTCTTTGTCGACGAGTGTCTGAGGCGCGATCTCTGCTTCCGCAAACTCGCGGATAAGGTGAAGCACCTCTGAAAGCTCCAAAGTTGCGCGATCATCAGGCCCAAGCGCGCTGATCACTCGATCAAGATCGGACTTAGAGTTGAGCTTGGAAAACATAAGCGAGGTACGATAAGTAGGGCCCTGCCAATCAAACGCAGCGCAATCCCGATTGAAGCGCACGTTCAATTCACGCAGCATTTCAAGACTGTGCATGCGCAGTGTATGCGAGGCCATCATCATAAAAACCCAAACGTCTACATTCCCGTGGCCAAACTTAGTTACTGCCAAATTGCGCGAGTCTATGAACTCATCGAGCAAAGAAAGATGCGGCAAGCCGAAATCGGCATGTTCCTTTAGTTGCGGCACTGGACTGTGCAGCACGTCACTAAGGTATGTACTTACAACTCTTTCTGCCCAGATATTTTCCAAAGAGTTATACGGAAATGTCAGATAAACGAAATCCCGACTAACTCTCAATAGCTCGCTGATAAATGGCTTACGATATCGCTCTGGGATATGCTCAAGAGTATCGAGGGCACATACGAAGTCGAAAGTATTATCTGCGAAAGGTAGCTCTAAGCCGGACGCGACCACAGCCCATCGCAGTCCGGCGGTTATCTCCACATCTACGATCGTGCATTGCGCCTCGGGTAGAAACGTCTTTAATAGTGAGGAAAAGCCGGGCCAAAGGTAAGGAGAATTCGCGCCTACGTCCAGGATCTGCAGGCGCTCTACCGCCGGGAACAATCGTCGCACAACCTGCGCGACAACGCTATAGCGCTCGTAGAGATCAAAGGAGAGTTCCAGGGCTTGTTCCGGAAGTTGTCCCACCTCGGACGCAATCGCTGCCCCGGGCGAAACTGCTTGGTCTGGCATTCAATAAACCCTTAGAATAGCAATGGGAACATTTCTGGGCAGAAGCGTCCCGCGGTTCCAGGATCGCTCACATTTGCCCTTTCGATAGCTACATGCTTCAACCGGTCATTCGTTTGGACAAGGTCTCGAAAAGCTTTAAGCGTTATAAGGCTAACCGTGAGCGTGTCCGCGATTTATTGCTGCGTAGATCTGGTGCTGCGCACGAATTTTGGGCGCTTAAGGACGTCGACTTAGAGGTCGGAGAGGGTCACACGATCGGAATACTCGGGCGAAATGGATCTGGTAAAAGTACTCTTCTCCAAATCGTCGTCGGTACTCTGAGGCCGACCTCAGGAAGCGTTCAAGTGAATGGACGCGTTTCAGCGCTGCTCGAACTTGGAACTGGATTCAATCCAGAGTTCACGGGACGGCAAAACGTCTTTTACAATGGCCGGATCCTCGGCGTGACTCAGAGCGAAATGGAAGCTCGATTCGACGACATCGCAGCGTTCGCCGACATTGGAGACTTCCTCGATTATCCCGTGAAGACCTATTCGAGTGGAATGTACATGCGTCTGGCGTTCTCCGTCGCGATTTCCGTGAATCCGAAAATTTTGATTGTCGACGAGGCTCTTGCGGTCGGCGATGCGCGGTTCCAGCAGCGCTGTATATCGAAAATTAAACGGCTGCGCGAAGAGGGCGTTTCAATTCTTTTTGTCAGCCATGACTCAGATGCGGTCAGGCGGCTGTGCGATCACGCCATTGTTCTTGAGCATGGACGCGTCGTCAATCACGGAAGCGCCGTAAACATGACCAACTGGTATCTCTCGCTTATGAGCGTGAACTTCGATCTCGAGAGGCAGAAGATGATCGAAGAAGCGGCCATCGAGCAGGAGGAGGAAACAGAAGAGGCCGATTTGCAAGTCCTGACTCCCTTAGAGGAACTGGATCTAGAACAAGCCGAAACCGTGCCCGATACGGCGCTGGATCACAAGGAACTTGAAAATGAGTTCAAATACTATCGCCACGGCGACGGCGCTGCGCGAATCAATAAGATTCTGATCCGCAATGCCAAAGGTGAGATCACGGGCAACGTCTTTATGGGCGAAACCGTCTCGGTAGAGTTCTACGTGGACTTTTACAGCGATCAGGAGTTGCACGTGCTTGGCTTCTATTTGCGAGACCGGTTGGGCACAGACATTATCGGGCTGAATACGTTTCAAGAGCGCGTTCGCGTTCCGCCAGTGCGTGAGGGGGAGCGAGTCGCTTATCGCTTCACATTCAGGATTGACGCCCGCCCCGGCGTTTACGGCATTTCGCCGGGCTTGGCGTATAACCAGATCGAAATGCGCTATTTGGATTGGATCGACAACGCGGAAATATTGCGCGTCTCAGATCCGGATACCAGCCGCATTGTGTTCGGCATGTATCTACCGCCGCAGAGAAAAATCAAGATCTGGAAAGCACTGAACGGCGAGAACGAAGCGGCGTTACCGGAGCAGCACGCCACGAGTCGTTAGGATCGACTTCCGGCTGCAATCATGCCTGCCAGCGGGCTGCTTGCACTGGCGTACTCTCTCCTCGCCATACGCCCTGCGAGGAATGCCGCCCGCCCCGCTTCCATTGCCAGCTTCATCGCATGTGCCATCCTCTCGGAGTCTTCAGCTTCCGCGATCGCAGTATTCAGCAGCACGCCGTCATATCCCAATTCCATAGCAATCGACGCATCTGACGCCGTACCCACGCCTGCGTCCACGATGAGCGGAACTTCCGTAACAGCCTCGCGCAAAATCCTTAAATTCGTGACATTTTGAATACCCAGCCCCGATCCGATTGGAGCAGCAAGTGGCATGACCGCCGCCGCCCCTGCATCAATCAGCTTTCGTGCATTCACCAGATCGTCCGTCGTATACGGCAGCACCACGAACCCTTCGTGCACCAGTACCCGAGTCGCCTCCAGCAGTCCTTCGTTATCGGGAAACAACGTCTTCTGGTCTCCAATCACCTCGAGCTTAATCCAATTTGATAGTCCGACTTCGCGTGCCAGCCGGGCCGTCCGAATCGCCTCCTCGGCCGTGTAGCAGGCCGCCGTGTTGGGCAAAATATGAACTTTCGAACGGTCAATAAAATCCAACTCCGATTCTTTCGATCGATCCGTCAAATTGACGCGCCGCACGGCCAATGTCACCATTTCCGTGCCAGATGCGGTGTGGCATCTCGCCATGAGTTGCTTGCTGCGGTACTTGCCCGTGCCCACAAATAAGCGCGAACGAAAGGTTCGCCCGGCGATGGTTAGAACATCTTCCATAACACCATTATCAGGCTCGGCATTGAGAAGAGGCAGCCATTTGAAAAACGAACCCAATTTCAATAGAGGGGGAGTTCGTTTCGCAAAATCAGCCCCCGCGCTTATATTGCTAGGCCTCGAGATTACGCGCAGGTGTGTTATTCTCAATTTCGTCGGACCGGACAGGTGGGTGAGTGGTTAAAGCCAACAGACTGTAAATCTGTCCCTCCTTGCGAGGTACGAAGGTTCGAATCCTTCCCTGTCCACCAACTTCCATTTCGCGTCGTTGTAGCTCAGTAGGTCGGAGCTAGAGAGTTGGCTTTCTCGGCGACCAACAGGGTCTTTGGGCTCCTTGAAGCGCGCATCGTTACTCCCGCAACGCTTCAGGGCTGCATGCACGTGCAGATCGCCCGTCGAAATCAACTCCGCTCGGTTTCCATCAGGTACCTGAGTTTCTTCCTTTCTGCGCTCCTACCCTCAGTCATTGCAGTGCCGGTGTGATCACTTGCTAAAGATAACCCCGCGGAGAAACACAGCGGTGATGGGACGGCAGAGCGCGCAGGAAGAGTTGTTTTGTAAGTTTCGGTTTGAGGATCACTTCCTGACGAGTACCTGTTTGCGGCAACTTGACACAGCACTGAATTTCGATCGTGTGAGGTCGGTTCTAGCTGGTTACTACCGTCCTACCGGTCGGCCCTCCATTGATCCCAAATCAATGCCCCGGATGCTGTTGATCGGCTGCGTCATTCGTACTCATTCTTAGCGCCCCCTTCCCGCGCACGAATCCAGGATCCCGATTGGCTGCCCAATTTATCCTCAAATCAATTGGTGGAGTGGGGTTGCCGCCAAACTGCAGTTATCCATTTTGGCTCATCTGATGGTCCGCGCCGGCCTTCCGGAACGCCCAGGGGAAGAACCGGGAGAAAGTGCAGGCGCAGCGGGGGCGCACGCGGCATAATGGGTTGAAGGTCTGCAATGATTGCTGACCCGAAAGAGTTTCTCGTAAGCAAGATTGATAACGAAGTAAAGAGAGAAGGGGTTGCTCTTTCCGAAGTCGAGCGGAAGATGCTGTACTTCTCTGAAGCGTATTCGTCGCTGCCGGACAGCGCGGAGATTAACGAGGCATTTGATCGGGAGTACGATCAAGCCGAGTACGAGAAAAAGATCGTAAAGCTGATCCGAAATGTTCGCGCGGCGGAACGCCCCAATCGAGGAGAGACCAGGGCCTGGGAGGACGCGGTTCGACGTCTACGGACGGGAGACCACTATTTGCTTGTAATGGTTGATGAAGCCTGTAGACGGGGACGACCACGCGGCGACTTCATCAAACTTGTCGGAACCGCAATTCTGGTCCTTTGCATTCTTCTGGTTTTGGCTTTCTTCGTCGCACATCGGTAGCCGAAGTTCGAAAAGAGGGTGTCCCGCGCATAGTAACCAGGGGTCCCTTCTATTCGGCATTTCCGCCGGCAGTGTCATGGCTGCCGCCCGCCCTGGGCACGATTTACTTCGGATGAATGGCTGATGGCTCCGCCGACGTGGACCTTGATGGATTTGCAATTGTGCCGACTCTTTTCAATCCGGAGGAGTTGACAAGTCTTGCTCAAGCACTCTCCGTTGTTCAACACGAGGAGGGTGTTCGAAAAGAAGGTGGGTATACGCCATCCGCAACCTCTTGGACGTCGCACCAGCAGTGGCAGAATTGGCCGCGTCCCCGAAAATTAGCGTAATTGTACAATCCGCGCTCGGAGAAAGCGCCTTTCCCGTTCGCGGAACCTTGTTCGACAAGACTCTAGACCCAACTGGTTGGCCCCCTTTTCCGCTGCGCAGGAGCCCTCGCATCGGAGAGTGGTTCACATTGAGTACGCATCGGCTAGATTGCCAGCCGGGCTCTCATGGTTCACCGAGGCTGATCGATCTCCCAGCTTCGGAGGCAATCTGGCCCTAGATCGGCCGAACTCGTCAAACAGCATACCGGAAACCTAAGGATCTGTCTCCGGATAGATCAGCGACTCTGGTTCAAGTAGCGCGCCACAAGCGATTCCCAGCAGGATCGTTAATAAAGCAATAAGGTGCCTACTCGTCCGCGAACTCCGTACTTCGAACCCGAACTGTGCCCATCTCCAGCCGGCTCACTCCCGTTC
>JBPCJX010000118.1:0-6821 GCA_051004875.1 Bryobacteraceae bacterium | reverse complement strand
GAGCTTACTTCTTTTCGAACCAGCACCTGTGGGCGCGCACGGAGTTCACTCCGAAATATGAACCGTTTAAAAAGCACGATTTGTCCGGCACCTTGGGCGGTCCAATTATCAAGAATCACACGTTTTTCTTCGCATCAGTGGAGCCGCTGCGTTCACAGGTTTCCAATGCAACGAATATCCAAACTTTCGAGAGTCCAGAGTTTGTTGCTTTCGCAAGATCAGCGTTCCCGAATACGATCGGTACGCAGCTATTGACACAGTATCCGTTGACGGATGTGGGTATTCTCGGGACGAGCCAAACTGCTCAGGACCTGTTCGGAGCGGCATGCGGCACGCCCGCGACCGGGAACATCCCCTGCAGTCTGCCCGTAGTGGATCAAGGCACGTTCAATTCCAGTCAATTTCGAAACGCACTGCAGTACAACTTCCGGATTGACCAATATTTTGAAAAAGACCGCTTCTATTTCAGTGCCTACAAAGTCGACTTGGACAGACAAGAGGTTAATAGCCGGGCTGGATTCAATAGCGTTGGCAACAACAATACGAATGCGTACCAGTTGAGCTACACGCATATCTTCGCTCCGGCCCTGCTGAATGAATTCAGTTATGGACAGATTCGGGTACAAGGCAGCGAAGGGCAATCACCGGGCCTACCGTTCCACGTACCGGATATCGGGATCACCGGCGTGGATACCGGCATTAATGGGCCGTGGGGTCCGGCAACCTTTATCCAGCACAACTATAACTGGCGTGATGTGGTGAGCTGGGTGAAGGGTTCTCACTCTCTCAAATTTGGATATGAATTTTGGACGGGTGACGATGATGCGCAATTTGCCGGTCCGTACTACAGGCCGCATTTCCAGTTCAATAATTTGCTCGATCTGGTGCGCGATCAGCCGTTCGAAGAAAGCGGAGTGAACTTCGACCCGCTGACCGGGCAGGTTGCGAACGGCGCGTATCGACATCTAATGAGTACGAATGGTGCCTTCGTGCAAGACGAATGGCGCGCTAGACCCAATCTCACGTTCAGCCTGGGGATTCGTTGGGATGATTACGGCAATCCGCACCCGGACTTGAGCAAGACGCCGCCTGAGGGCAACGTATTCCGAGGCCCGGGAAACGATCTCAATGCGCAATTTGCAAATGCGTTTGTGCGCCAGGTGAAGTCTACGTATGCCGGTAAGTTGGACAATAATTGGAGCCCGCGCATTGGCGTCGCGTACAATCCCGACGGAAACGGCAAGACTCTTATCAGAGGCGGCATTGGCCTGTATCACAATTGGATTCCTTTGGGAGAAGACAATCGGATTCGGCAAAATCCGCCCGGATTAATCACGCCGACCTTCCGCGTCGGTGACCCGATACCCCCCGTATTCGCCCTGGGCACAAGTGATAAGCCTCCCTTCGGTTTCCCATTTCCCACGCTTCCGGCCGGACAGTTGGATGCCAAGGGTGGATTGGTCGGAGTAAATGCTGATGCGGGCGGAATTGACCGGAACATACATGCAGATAGCACGGTGATTTATAACATCGGCGTCGAACGTCAACTGCCAGGGCGACTGGTTGCCGGTGTTCTCTACAGCGGCTCGCATACCTACAACGGCGTGATGGGAACGGATTATAACCGCTTCCCTGGCGACTTGCTCGATGGCACTCATGATCGGCTCAACTCCAGCTTCGGAACGATCTATTACGAAGCGAACCGGAACGTAATCAAATACAATGCCGGCATATTCAGTGTCCGGCAGACGCTGGGACGCTCGGCGTGGCAGGCTTCCTATACGCTATCAAAAGTGACCGATTATGGGCAGGCTGGTTCGCGGATCAACCGCGACCCCGGGTATGCCGTTCCCACTCAATACAACCTAAAGCAATATGAAGCGCCGGCGGATTGGGATGCACGGCACAGGTTCTCGCTATCGGGTACGTATGAATTCCCAAGCCCGCAGTGGCGCTATTTGAAAACAGTGCTTGGCGGATGGGAATTCGGCTCTGTGTGGATCTTGCAGTCCGGTAATCCGATCACGATTTTCAACACAGCACCCTTCACTCCGATCCTGGGGCCGGGTGGAAACGTCATCGGGCTCGCGCCCGGTAGCGGGGATTATAATGCCGATGGTGTGAATTGGGATTTCCCGAATGCACCCACGACTCCGCTTCCTACAAGCTTCAGCAGACAGCGATATATCAACGGCATTGCTCCTGCGTCGGATTTTCCGGCTCCGGCCCCGGGCACGGAAGGAAATCTAGGACGGTCACGATATCGCAATCCTGGCTTCATAAACATTGACGCGAGCTTGATCAAGAACAACCGATTCGAAACATGGGGCCGCGAGATCAACCTGCAGTTGCGTTTCGAATTCTTCAACGTGATCAATCGGGTGAATCTGCAAGGAATTCAGTCCGACCTGAGCAACGCCAACTTCGGAAAATCAACAAGCACGTACGACCCCCGTATCCTGCAGCTAGGCGCGCGTTTGGTATTTTAGGTGCAAGAGGCAGCGGCCAATCGCGGGCTGCCCTCTTGCATATCGGTTTCCGCATTGTGCTGAAGGTCAACACTTGCTCGCTCCTCTGGTGTTTTGTCGTTTTGGGGCTGGCGCTGGGCACGGCAGGGAATTACGATCTCCCGCCGGAAACTGTCCTCGAACAAACCGACGCAAGCCTTCAGCACGATCCTTCAAATCCCCGCTTATGGGCAGCACGCGGCGTGGCGCTTTCAGAGTTGGCCCGGGACCATGAGGCGATTGACAGCTTTGAGAAATCGCTCAGCATCTCCCCGAAATTCATCGCGGCACTGGAAGGCGCTTCTGAAGTAGCCTACCGTTCGAGAGACAAGAGAACCGGCCAGTATTTGAAGCGTCTTATCCAGATTCAACCCGAGAACAGCGTGGCCCACGCCATGATGGCGGCCATCGATTTCGAGAATCGGAATTGCGCCGGAGTAATTGAGCATTTCGAAAAGGCATCAGCGCTGGTGAAGAGTAATGCCGCCGCCCTTTCCCAATGGGGCGAGTGTCTTTTAGCATTGGAGCGGCCGCGGCCGGCAAGCGAGAAATTGTCACAATCGCTGAAGCTAGGGGGAAAGGATCAGCGAATCGCCTACGACCTCGCGTTGGCGCTGCACCTGGATTCCCGGGACAAGGAGGCGTTACCGATTGCGCTGCAGTTACCACAAGATGCTCCGGCTATGAGTCTGTTAGGCGCAATTTTTGCGGCACAGGACAGAACGGCTGACGCAATCGTCGCGTTCAGAAGAGCTATAGAACTGGAGCCGCACAAAGTCGAAAACTACATCGACTTGGCATCCCTCTGCCTCGATCATCAATCATTTGATGTGGCTGCGGACGTCGTCAACGCCGGAATTGCGAACAACCCTGACTCCGCGGAACTGTACACGTTAAGAGGGGCCATCTCTGCCCAGACTTCCGACGTCGAACGCTCGGCCTCCGATTTTGAGCATGCAAACCGAATCAAACCTGATCAGAGCTACGGCGATGTAGGCCTCTCGCTTCTTCTTCGCCAAGAGAACCAGGTTGACGAAGCCATCTCGGTCGTACGGGGGCGGATTCGGCGTTCACCTGACGATCCCACCTTGAACTTCTTGTTAGCCGACTTGCTGATGCGGAAACCCGACACTCCGGCGGGCGGCACGCGAAAGGAAGCTCGTCAACTTCTTCAGAGAGTGATTGCCTTGAAGCCCGATATGGCTAAGGCGCACGCGGCTTATGGCAAGCTGCTCCTCGAAGCAGGTGACGCGCAGGGTGCCGCGAATGAGCTCAAATCCGCTCTCGAACGGGATCCGAACGACCGCGTTGCGCTGAATCAGTACACGCTCGCGCTACGGCATTTGGATCGTAGGGAAGAGGCCAATGCGGTGGCACAACGGCTTCGGGCCGTGCTGGAAGCAGACCGGCGCGCGGAGGTGGAGAAGAATAAGGTAAAACTCGTTCGGCTCTCCGCTTCAAAACAGTGAGGCTTTCGCGTCGTAGCTTTCTCCCGCTTCTAGCCGGGAGCCGTTTACTTGCTCAGGGCATCGCATCACGGCAAGTTACTCCCCAGCGTCGTGCGAAACCATCCGGCCTGCCGTTTCTGGCGCAATTCCTGGATATCGCGGAGCAAGCTGGATTGCGGCACCCTACGGTTTATGGGCCAGTCGATCACAAAGACTACATCGTCGAAACCGTAGGCTGCGGCTGCGCCTTTCTTGACTACGACAACGATGGCTGGCTGGACATCTTTGTGCTAAGCGGGTCGCGCTTATCGGGAAACCCGGAGGGGACCAGCAACCGGCTTTATAAGAACAGGCGTGACGGTACTTTCGAAGATGTCACGGAAAAGGCGGGATTGCTGCGATGCGAATGGGCTTCTGCAGTGACGGTGGGAGATTACAACAACGACGGCTTTGACGACCTCTTCGTCACTGCATACGGGCACAATACGTTGTACCGAAACAACGGAGACGGGAGTTTTACGGATGTCTCAAAGGAGAGCGGGTTGTGGGAAGCGCAACCACGATGGGGCGCAGGTTGCTCTTTTGTCGATTTCGATCGGGACGGGCATTTGGACCTTTTCGTCTCGAATTACGTCAAGTTCGATTTCGAACACGCCCTAAAGCCCGGACAAAACAGCAATTGCAACTGGAAAGGCGTGCCTGTCAATTGTGGCCCGCGCGGCCTGCCGTTTTCTCACCATTCGCTGTACCGGAACGACGGAACCGGAAAGTTTGCCGACGTCTCGAAACATGCGGGTATCGATAAAGCCTCGCCTGGCTACGGCATGACCGTGGTTGCAGCGGATTTCGACAACGACGGCTGGCCCGACATTTACGTTGCCTGCGACTCCACGCCCAGCTTACTTTTTCGTAACAAAAGGGACGGAACGTTTGAGGAAGCCGCAATGGTCTGCGGCGTTGCGCTCAGTGAGGACGGGACGGAGCAAGCAGGAATGGGTGTGGGCGTCGGAGACCTTGGCCTGACAGGCAGCCTCGATATCTTCAAAACCCATTTTGCTGACGATAGCAGCGTGCTTTACATGAACGACGGTAGGGGAAATTTTGACGATCGGACCATTGCTGCCGGAATCGCGGTAGAGACGCGCTTTGTCGGCTGGGGTACGGGAATCGTCGATCTGGACAACGATGGCAATCCAGATATTTTTCTGGTCACCGGAAACGTCTCCCCGGAGGTGGAGCAGAAGATCCCGGTCTATCCGTTCAAAACGCCTAGAGTCGTGTTTCGGAATGTGGGAAATGGTTCCCTTGCGGAGTTGATTGACCAGGCCGGTCCGGGAGTTGCCGCCTCTCACGCGAGTAGAGGATGTGCGTTCGGCGATTTCGACAACGATGGGGATATCGACATCCTGATTGTCAATCTGAACGAGCCGCCATCGCTGTTACGCAACGATTTGAAATCCAACAATCATTGGCTGAAGATTAAATTAATTGGCTCGCAATCCAACCGCAGCGCTATTGGCGCCCGTGTGACGTGTCGGTTCAGTGGCAAACGGCAGGTACAGGAAGTCCTGGCACAGTCGAGCTTCTATTCATGTAACGACCAGCGGCTGCACTTTGGGCTGGGCTCAGCAATCGCCGCAGACCTGGAGATCCGATGGCCGAGTGGCTTGGTTCAGCAATTGAGAACCGTTAAGGCTGATCAGATTCTTACTGTCAACGAGCCCCACCAGAACATCCGTTCGTGATTCGAGCAAAGTGAGACCCATATGAAAAAGCCTGTTTCCTTGATCCTTTTCATAAATTTTGTAGGCATTGGTGCGGTAGCTGCTGCGGGCGAAATGCTCAATGCGCCTGTCAAGAACCGTGCTCCGTTGCAGCGGAATGTGTTTGACCCGCTGCCACTCGGCGCAATCGAACCAAAAGGTTGGCTGCGCAATCAATTGGAAATTCAGGCAGCGGGTCTGACCGGCCATTTGGATGAGTTTTGGAAAGATGTTGGACCTAACAGCGGATGGCTGAGTGGAACCGGTGAATCGTGGGAGCGAGGACCTTATTACCTGGATGGACTCCTGCCGATTGCCTATGAATTGAAGAATCCCGCTCTCATTCATAAAACAAAGCAGTGGGTCGATTGGGCTCTCACCCATCAACAGCCGAATGGTCAAATCGGGCCAGCGAAGAACGACGATTGGTGGCCGCGCATGATAATGCTTAAGGTCCTTACTCAGTACGAAGAGGTGAGCGGCGATCCGCGGGTCATCCCGGTCATGCAGAAATATTTCGATTACGAGCTGCGCGAATTGCCCAACCGTCCTCTCAGGATTGGGGCAAATATCGATGGCAGGATAATGTCTACTCGGTGGTTTGGCTATACAACCGCACCGGTGATAAGAATCTTCTCAAACTCGCAAAGCTCTTGCATGCGCAGGGATACGACTGGAGAAGCGCAGTTCGCGAATTTCAAGTACACGTCCCAGCAGACGACCGAGAAGCTCGGTCTGAAACCGCATGGGCTGCCGACGGAAGCGGCAATGCAAACCCATGGTGTAAACAATGCGATGGCGTTGAAAGCCGCGCCTATCTGGTGGCTTCTCACCGGTAGCTCGAGTGATCGCAGCGGATTGGGCAAACAACTCGCGATGCTCGATAAGTACCACGGGTTGCCGAACGGGATGTTCAGCGGTGACGAGCATCTTGCCGGTCCTGATCCGTCTCAGGGCATAGAGTTGTGTGCTGTTGTCGAAACCATGTTTTCCCTTGAGCAGGCGTTTGCCATATTTGGCGATCCGCGGATTGCCGAACGTCTGGGGAAAGTGAGTTGTGACGCTCTGCCCGGGACGATTTCGAACGACATGTGGTCGCATCA
>JBPCJX010000117.1:0-28356 GCA_051004875.1 Bryobacteraceae bacterium | reverse complement strand
ATTGGCAAGGGAAAAAATCAAATCCCCCCTTTCCCTTTTCGCTTCGCCTCGCACGAGCGGCCGCTCTCCACGCCGGTATTTGATGCAATTTGAAATCAGGTTTTGCAATAGTTGAGAACATTGCACTCTATCGACGATCAAGGCAGGGAGAGGCCCGTGGTGAATCTCCGCTCGGGATTCCCGGATGGCAGCCTGAAGACTGGCTTCGGCGTCCTCGAGTAGTTCTTCGAAGGCGACTGGCGTAGTCGATTGACCTGCCTTACGCAGACGAACCAGAGCCAAAAGCCCGTTGATCAGATCAGTCATGCGTCGCGAAGAGCTTACAATATACCCGATGAACTCGTCGGCATCTTCGTCCAGCTTGCCTCGATAGCGACTCGCAAGAAGCTGAGTAAAACTTGTGATTGTTCGAAGCGGTTCCTGCAGATCGTGACTCGCTACATAAGCAAACTGTTGCAGCTCTTCATTGGTTTGCTTCAGCTCATGCGTCCTTTCATCGATGCGAGCCTCGAGTTCCGCATTCAGCGTTTGCAACTCTGCTTGGGCTGCGTCGCGCCCCTGTATGAAGTGAAGCAGTGCATTGTAAAGTGCAACGAGCACCACAATCATCACTGCGGTGCCAACCATAAACAAAACAAAAGCGGAGCGGTTCAATGTGCGTTCATGATCAAGATAGGAGCTTTGCTGCTTGTTTATCTCGGTCGCGAGCTCGTTGACGGTGTTTCGCACGAGATCCATGGTTCCAAGCGCGTCACTCGACTTTGCAAGTTCTAAGGCGGCTGTAAAACCTTTGGCCCGTTGCGTGTAGTCCAGGATCTGATTCGCCTCTGCTAGTCTTTTTTGCGCGAGAGCGATTACGTGTTCAACTTTCTGCTGCAACGCGGGCCGGTCCTTGGCGTAGGTTCGGCAGAGACGGCTTTCACCAGGAAACCATGCATTAGCCTGTTCCAGGGGCGCCAGATAGCGATCGTCGCCGGTCAGCAGAAACCCGCGTTCGCCTATTTCAGCATCCTTGCAGAGTGAAAGAAGCCTGTTCAAACTCGAGGTTAGATTTTGCAGTTGTAGGAATCTAACATCGATGTGTTCTGCAACCTGATTTGCGAGAAAGAAAAGGAGACTAAATCCGAGCGGCACGGCGAAAAGAAGAGCCAGACGCCGCCGCGTTTTCGTTTCCACCGGCAGACTCATTTGGATGCTCTTCCCTGCTTAACTCTCGACACGGTTCCAATAGCTTGGACTATTGGCCAACCGTATACGTTTCAGACCTCCGCTGCAAGCGGGTTTACTCAGCAGATGTGCGAGGCGCAGTGAGCCTCAGCCGTCGACGCTGCAGAGAGCGCGTTCCTTCGAACCTCGGCGACTTCTATGGCCTTCCGATGCAATTGACCAAGTAACGTCCGCTCAAAATCATAGTAAGGCAGATGTGTTGGAAAAGAAAATTGAGCGCGATGAACCTCCGCTAATGCCTCCTCAATGTTCCCGGCTGCAAGTTGATAGGCCGCTTTCGAGCGATGCATGAGGTAGCGAGGTGAAAGTACTTCCAGGTCCACGTCGGCGAATTTACACCTTGCGGCTACCAAGTTATCCCGGAAGAGCGCATCATAGAAAGCCGATCTCGCAAGTGTGAGATTTTGCAGGCGGAGATCGCATCTGTCACAGAGTTCCATGGCGCGCTGCTCCCACGCATCTGCCGTTTGCATGTCCCCGCGGTCAATCGCCCACATAATGATCGTGTGCGCGTAGATCAATGACATATCGGGCCTGCTCCGCCCGATCGCGAGTTTTCGGATCAAACGCTCGGGATAGTCGCGCGGCCTCATGCCGGCTACTCCCAGCTGAGTCACTAGATGGTACAGGAGAATGCCCTGCGCTTCAACAGTGTTGCGCAAGAGCGAATAGCAGAGCTGCGCATCATTTCGCATCTGCGCCTTGCCTCCGTTGGGAATCAACCCTAAGACAAATAGAAAAAAACTAAGCTCTGTTGACGACGCAAGAAAATACTTCATCCAACCATCGAATTCGCCACTAAACAGGAGTAATCCCGACGCGACTCCGGTGACCAAGGTCGCAGCCGGACCCGCCGCGACGACCAGCAGCATCCGTTTGCGCCACGCATAATTTTCTCGCGGGATGGCGGAAATCGACCCCGACAAAACTGTGCCCGAGAATTGAAATGCCCATTTCCCATGAAAATGAACCGCCCGGATCGGCCCCAGTGATGCCCCGAGTATTTCAAAATCCTGCAGGACTGCGGCGAGTAAGTGTCCTCCTTCATGCAAAACGATGCCGGCGCCAAAAGCAGCCCAAAAGGCGCTCAGCCCAATAACGGTTCCGAGCCCCACGGCTTGGAAGACCATGCGCGCCCAGGATGGGCCAAAGACTTTCGCGGCAATCCCGATCGCTAGTGCAAGCAGCAGAAGCTGCCACGAGAATTTAGATTTCGTACGGGCGTTTTCCAGGCTTCTGGGCAATGGTGGAAGGGGCGGATCGATCCTCTTCCGGACGGCAGCTTCCATACCCTTTATATCGTCAGAAGTTTCATCAATAATTAGGCCATTCTGGTGCCGGCAAAGCCACTTTAGCTTACCTTGCTAAACTAAGGCCAACTAATAGCTTCAAATGGCCATTCAGACGCTTTTTGGCTCCGTGCCGACTGAGCCTAATCTGCTCGATCGACTGAAGGCCGGCATTCAGAAAACGCGCTCAGGCCTGGTGGATCGGCTCGAGGATGTGCTGTCCGGCAAGAAAGAGATTGACGCCGATCTTCTCGATGAGCTCGAATATACGCTGATCACTGCCGACCTGGGGGTTCGCACAGTCCAAGACATCCTGGAAAACATTCGGCTGCGTGTCGATCGCAAGATGACGAGCGATGCAACCGAGCTCCGGGAGCTTATCCGAGAGCAGCTACTCGAGATCCTCCGCGCTTCTGAGACCCCCATCCGAGTTGTCGCCGAGCCGCCTGCAGTCGTGATGATTGTGGGCGTTAACGGGTCGGGCAAGACGACAACTATCGGAAAACTCGCGAATCGTTTCCTTGGTGAAGGACGAAACGTTCTGCTGTGTGCCGCCGACACGTTCCGCGCTGGCGCAATCGAACAACTGGAGATCTGGGCCCAGCGCGCGGGCGTGGAGATGATCCGGCAGAAGACAGGCGCGGATCCGAGTGCGGTTGTCTTCGATGCGCTCCAAGCCGCAAAAGCGCGCCGGACCGACTACGTCATTGTGGATACGGCCGGTCGTCTTCATACGAAGGGAAACCTCATGGCGGAACTTGAAAAAATGCGCCGCACCGCTCAGCGCGTTGTGCCGGGCTCACCGCACGAAGTTTGGCTGGTGCTCGATGCGACCACTGGACAAAACGGTTTGGAGCAGGCCCGAAAATTCACAGAATCCGCCGGAGTCACGGGCATCGTGCTGACGAAACTAGACGGCACAGCCAAAGGCGGCATCGTCGTCGCGATTGCACGTGAGCTGAACCTGCCCATCCGTTTTATCGGCGTCGGCGAAAAAATTGATGACCTGCTGCCGTTTGAGCCTGACAAGTTCGTCGCATCTCTGTTCGATTGATGTGAAGCAGCGCCACTATGACCGACTACATGCAGGAAGCTTTGCAACTCGCCGAATGCGGCCGCGGCATTACCAGTCCTAACCCGGCTGTGGGTGCCGTAGTGGTGAGGGACGAAAAAATTGTCGGTCGTGGCTTTCATACGTGGACAGGCGTAGATCACGCCGAGATATTAGCGCTGCGGGAGGTAGGGGAGGCCGCGCGAGGAGCGACGCTATACATTACCTTGGAGCCTTGTTCGCATCACGGCCGTACCAAGCCGTGCGTAGAAGCGATCATTCAAAGCGGCGTGTCGCGCGTCATCGCTGCTCTTGAAGATCCCAACCCGCAAGTGAGCGGACAAGGGTTCGCCAAGCTTCGTCAAGCTGGAATCGAGGTGATCCTCGATGCGGCACATAGCCCTGCCGCCGCACACTTGAATGAGCCGTTCATCCACTTCATGAAGACCGGCCGCCCGCTCGTCACCCTCAAAGCGGCTCTCACGTTGGATGGAAAAATTGCTGCGCCGCAAGATAACGTCGGTTGGATTACGAGTGAAGTGGCGCGGTCCGATGTTCAGCAAGTACGTCATTTCTCTGACGCTATTCTTACGGGTGTTGGCACTGTGCTCGAGGACGATTGCCTGCTTACGGATCGTTCGGGCCACGAGCGCAGCCGGTCGCTTCTACGCATTGTGCTCGATTCACAACTGCGAATCCCGCTCCACTCGAAGATGGTCACAAGCGCGAAAGGCGATGTTTTGGTTGTGGGGACCTCGGCCGCTCCCGCTGCACGCAGAAAGGCTCTCGAGGAAGCAGGCATTCAGGTACTGATTGCCGACGGCCATGGCGGTCGCACCGACCCGCACAAACTCATCGACTATCTAACCCAAAAGCGTTATCTCTCGCTGATGATCGAGGCCGGAAGCAAAGTGAATTGGGCGGTGCTTGATGCGCAAATCGCGGATAAAATTCTGTTCTATTACGCACCCAAAATCCTCGGTGGTCTGCAAAGTCTGCCTGTAGCGGGCGGCAAGGGGCGCATGCGGCGCGCAGATGCAATTTTGCTGCAGCGGTTGACCGTCCACCCGATCTCTGAGAATGAGTTTGCCGTTGAGGCCTACGTCGTTCGAAGCTAATGTTTACAGGCATCATTGAGGAACTCGGCCGGGTTGCGGCAGTCGAAGCAAAAGAAACTGGCGCCCGGCTCACAATCGAGTACTCCGGTATTCTGCACGACGCCAGCCTAGGTGGGAGTATCGCCGTCAACGGTGCCTGCGTAACCGCAGTTGAGCTAAATGCGGAAAGATTTTCGGCCGACCTTGCGCCCGAAACTCTAAAGCGGACCAACTTGGGCGATCTTAGGGTGGGGTCGCGCGTCAATCTCGAGCGTCCGTTACCGGCGAATAGCCGTCTCGACGGCCACTTTGTGCTGGGCCATGTCGATGCTACGGCCGAAATAGCTTCGCTTCAGGCACTCGGCGACGATAATTGGTGGCTACGAATTCGCCTTCCGGAGGAGCTCACTCGTTACGTCGTGAGCAAAGGTTCGCTTGCTGTAGATGGCATTAGCCTGACAGTGGCGGAAATGGAAGATAATCTCGTCGGCTTTACGATTATTCCCCACACCTTCGAGCACACGACGCTACGGACGTACAGCCCAGACTGCCGCGTGAATATTGAGGTCGATATTTTGGCGAAACACATCGAAAAGCTGATGGCGCGCTAATGAGTGGCAGTGAACCCAGGGCGATGCGAGATTACCTTCCTACTCTTAATGGCTCTTAATGGTCAAATCCTGGCGGCAAGTAGACTTAATGCGTCGCTCAACTTCGTTCCAACCCTGCAAGCTATGTGAGGCTTAAAGATAGCAGTGATGGATGAGCAGAGCGAAATTGAACGGCTCTTCTCGAAGCTGAGTGAATACACGGCAATCAGATATCGCCTGTTTCCTTTTTATTCTGCGTTTCAGCGTTGGACTGTTTTGATTGCGATGAGTGCTATTTTCCTAGCGCTGTTTATTGCGCTGTTCGCTAAACCTTTCGGTTTGCCATCGGCCACGATCAGGCTAGTAGGTTTGATCCTTGCTCTTTTGGCTCAGTTGAGTGGCATGGTGCTCATGATAGCTTCTGCTTTCGAGTCGATTAAGTTTATCGTGCAACCTGCGAGATCACTGCTCAGAGATAGAGCAAGCAAGACTCAGAGAGACTTTGACTTCGCTTAGGAGTTATCTGTTGTGCCCACCGAGGCGCTTGAGTTCGCCAAAAACCGACTTCGTAGCGAAGCAGAGCACCTAAGAGTGCGTGTAGCGGTTTTGGTTGGAGCTTTAGACAAACTTGGACTAGTCCCGCTTTTTGCTAGTGCGCTATTGACAATATGGAATGTACACGAGGCGTTATCGCAACATGGAAATGCGTTACCAGTCCCCATTCCCGTTCTTTACACAATCGCCGGTTGCTTGCTCTTCTTTTACCTTGCGAGTCTCGGGCTAATTTCAGCAAGCCACAGGATAGACGAACTGACGCAGATTCTGGAGCTTGGGCTGGCACACAAAAGTCGGTCGGTTGCGCAGTCAGCGATTGTAGAAGACTAAGCCAAAACTCTCCCGACGAAACGAACTCCTCTAGGCTTGTGGCAATTTTGACACATCCCAGCCGCCCCCAAGCGCCTTTATAAGCAACACGCTAGCGTCCATGCGACGCCGGACGAGATCTACCTCGGTGCGTTCGTTCGTGAGCGCAATGCTCTGCGCCGTGATGACCTCAAGATAGGTGACCAGACCCCCTTTGTAGCGGTTTAAGGCAAGCGCCAGCGAATTCTGCGCCGAGACCGTTGCCTCGTGCTGCTTGGCCAATTCCTGCTCGAGAATACGTAGAGTCGAGAGGTTATCTTCCACTTCCTGGAAGGCAGTCAAGGCTGTCTGCCGGTAAGTGGCGATATCCGCGTCGTAGGCCGCCTGAGCTGATTCGACTTGAGCGCGGCGCCGGCCGGCATCAAATACGGTCTCAAGCATCTGAGGACCGACCGCCCAGAAACGGCTCGGCCAGGTGAACCAATTGATGATGCTGCTGCCCTCAAACCCACCGCTCGCGCTGATTAGCAACTGCGGGAAAAAGGCGGTTTGTGCAATGCCGATCTGCTCGTTCGCCGCGGCCATGCGCCGTTCCGCAGCGGCGATATCGGGCCTGCGCTCGAGGAGCTGCGAAGGCACGCCGACCGGGATTAGGAGAGTAGTTTGTCTACGCGGCATGAGGGGAAGCTTAAATCCTTCGGGAGGCTTGCCCACCAACACTGCCATCGCGTGCTCATATTGGGCGCGCGCAACGGCGACGTCAATGTCCTGTGCCTCAGTCGTGTTTAGCTGAGTTTGCGCCTGGACAACCTCGGCTTTTGAAGATAGGCCGCCTTCGAAACGGTTCTTGGTGAGTTGTAACGCTTTTTGATATGCGAGCACAGTGTTGTCAAGCAATTCCTTCTGCACATCCAGGCTGCGTGCCTCGAAGTAGTCCGTGCCAAGTTCGGCGTGTAGAGACAGTCTGACGTTTTCGAGATCTGCGGCGGAGGCTTGGAACTGCTCACGGGCAGACGCAATGGTGCGCCGGACGCGTCCCCACAAATCCACTTCATAGGAAAGGTCGAGGGGAAAGACGAAGTCTCCGGCCGTAACACCTCCAAAGCCCGTGCGCCGGTTTGCAGAGGTACGCGCGGCACTGATTTGGGGTCCGGCGGTAATAGTCGGATATAGAAGCGAACGGTTCAATTTTATGGCTGCACGCGCTTGCCGGAAATTCGCTTCGGCAACCTTCAAGCTCTGATTGGCGGGGTCAACTTGCTCCTCGAGAGCATTGAGTTGGGGATCGCCAAACAACTCCCACCATTTGCCGCGGATGGCAGCATCGCTCGGCTGCGCCGCCTTCCAGCCGTTCGCTTCCTGGAAGCTCGGAGGCGGCTGTTCACTATAAGCTGGAGCGGCCGGAACCGAAGGCTTTGAATATTTCGGCCCCACTGCGCAACTGGCGAGCAATATCGCGAGCAGCAGCGAAGCGACGCCCGCCTTTCGATTCATTTCCAAAATTCTTTTCCCTATGGATGAGGATATCGGAGCTCTTTTGCTGAATTGCTATGAGCAACAGTAGTAGGATCTCTTGCAGTGGCACGTTTATGTTCCTACTCGATCAAAGTTGAGTACGCGGATCGGCGCAAGATACGCGAGCGGAACAAAACGGTTTACCGCTTCGCACACTGGCCGATCTGGATTTGGGTTTTCTTTATCGCTCCGGGCCCTCTCACGTTCAGCTTTTTCGCGCAGGGGCCAAGCTGGAGTCATCTGCTGTGGCTTTCGATCGTAGTGTCGGGAACTGGCATCGCTGGACTGTTCGGACAACTGCCAGGTGTGGAGCCTCGGCCCTACATCCTCCGGTTTTGCGAAGACAAACCGAACCCGCTTTACCGCCGTGTGTGCTACACGTTTGCGTGGAATGCCATTCTCAACTTTGCAATTCTGAACCTTATGGGATTGATGATCGCTGCCGCCACGGGGACCTGGTATCTGAAGCAAATCTATTCCCGCGCGTATTTTCCCCTGTTTGCAGCGATTCTTTGCCTTGGCGCGTGCGGAGCGTTACCCAGAGCCGGCCGTTCTACGAAAGCAGAGGGAACGGAGCGCCGATATTTTTATGGCGCTGTTTGGGCGGTTACTATTGCTCAATCACTGCTTCTGATCATGTGGAAGACGCTGCCGAAGACGCACGCCGCGAACAACTTCAAACTGACGTTGTATGTCCTCGCACTCGGGTTGGCGGGAGGCGCCGCAACGCTTGGCTTGCTTCCACGGACGCGACCCATTCTTCCCGGTGAACTTGCGGTAGCAGACTGATCGTTGACTGCGTGTGATGTTGCTGGTTGTGGTGCTGGGCTTGATCGCGGCGGCCACAATCTATCAGACTCTCGGCAGTCACTACGATGCGCGGCGATTTCCAGTTCCGGGTCGGCTCATCGATATTGGACCGTGTCGCCTGCATTTGAACGAGCAAGGCGTTGGGAGTCCCGTGGTCGTGCTGGAGTCAGGCATAGCCGCAAGCTCATTGAGTTGGGCGCTGGTGCAGCCCAAAGTTGCGGAGTTTACGCGCGTATGCAGCTATGACCGGGCTGGCCTTTCGTGGAGCGACAACTGTGCGACTCCCAGGACGCTTCATCAAATCGTGTCCGAGCTCACGAGTCTTCTGGCGCACGCAGGCCTCAGCGGTCCATACGTCCTGGTTGGACACTCTTTCGGAGGAGCCGTCATACGTGCCTTAGCTAATCTGCAGCCTGCGAACGTAGTGGGTCTGATCTTTGTAGACCCCATTTCGCTGGAGTACTGGGCGAATTGCACTCCGAGCGAAGAACGGCGGCTTCGTCTGGCAGCGAAATTGTCCCGGCGGGGCGCATTGTTAGCGCGAGTCGGAGTCGTTAGGGTTGCTTTGAACGCGCTCGCTTCCGGTAACAAAAGGTTTCCGAAGTTGATCGCTCGAATCAGCGCGGGGCAAGGGACAGACGTGATTCTGCGCCTGATGGGAGAGATTCAAAGGCTTCCGCAGGAGTTGTGGCCGACGCTTCGCGCCCATTGGAGCCGTCCTAAATGCTTCCGAGCAATGGCGGAGTATCTCGAGTCACTGCCGCAAAGCGCTCGGACGGCGAGTCTAATGCCGATCGCTCCAGAAATTCCTTTCATCGTTCTCTCGGCTTCGAGCGCGAACGACGCTGAGTTACAAGAACGCGACTCGTGGGTTCAGCAGAGCCGCTGTGGGCGTCATATTCGGATCGAGGAGAGTGGGCATTGGCTCCAGTTGGAGCGGCCGGACGTGGTGGTTGCGGCGATTCGGGAAATGATTGGCTTCGCAAGGGTGGCACCAAGGACACCTTAGGCATGCAGTTTCCCAAATCTGATATTCCCACAAGGCACGCTCGATCTGCTGATCTTGCAAGTGGCGGCTCTTGGACCGATTCACGGCTACGCGATCGCTCAGCGCTTGCAGCAGGGCTCGCTCTATCCGGCGCTTCATCGCCTCGAAAACAAGGGTTATTTAAAGCTGAATGGAAAAAATCGGACACCGGCCGTGAGGCAAAATTTTACAGCTTGACTGCAAAGGGCCGGACCCAGCTCAAGGCTGAGACCGCAAACTGGGCACGGCTTATCGAGGCGGTCGCATTAGTTTTGAAGCTGCGGGAAGGAGGAGCCCTATGAAATGGTTCCAGCCACTCATCAACAGGCGGCAATTGGAAACTGAACTTGAAAAGGAGGTGCGTGATCACCTGGAGCGCCAGGTTTCCGATTACCGGCGCGCTGGTCTAACGGAAGAGGAGGCACGACACAAAGCACGTCTGATTTTTGGCGCTATGGAACAGGTCCGCGAAGAGTGCCGCGAGGCGCACGGAACGCGCGGGGTCGAATCCACATCGCAAGATCTGCGGCTCGCTCTGCGCACCTTGCGCAAGAGCCCCGGTTTCACGTTCACGGCTATCGCCACTCTCGCGTTGGGCATCGGCGCAAACACGGCAATTTTTGCGTTGGTCGATGCGGTTCGCCTGCGCAGCCTGCCTGTTCCCGACCCGCAGAAACTTGCCTTGATCCAAATCGAAGGGGGCACCCGTTTCGGTGTCGTGGATTTCGCCAACTCACTTTCTTATGCAGTATTCGAGCAGATCCGCGATCATCAGCGCGGGTTTTCCGGCATATTTGCCTGGTCCCCGAATACGTTCGAGCTCGGCAAAGGCGCTATCAAGCGCCCCACAAATGGTCTTTGGGTGAGCGGCGAAATTTTCTCTACGCTGGGCATCACTCCTGTGCCGGGACGTCTCTTCACGGCCGAAGACGACCGTAGGGGATGCGGCATACCCGGCGTGGTCATCAGCTACGGTCTCGTTCGCTGCTTTTCGGGCTGAAATCAAAGGACCCGCTTACGTTTGTTGCCGCGAGTTTCTTTCTTCTTGCGATCGCTTTTGCGGCCAGTTTCATTCCGGCCCACCGCGCGTCACGACTCGATCCATTGACGGCGTTGCGTTATGAGTGACACACCGTGGTTTCAGCCCGGATCATCGAAGACTGAATGGAAGCTGCGGGAAGGAGGAGCCCTATGAACCGGTTCCAGCGACTCGCCAAGAAGCGGCAATTGGACACTGAGCTTGAAAAGGAGGTGCGTGATCACCTGGAGCGCCAGGCGTCCGACTACCGGCGCGCTGGTCTGACGGAAGAGGAGGCAAGACGCAAAGCACGTCTAATTTTCGGCGGTATCGAACAGGTTCGCGAAGAGTGTCGGCAAGCGCGCGGCATGAATTTTCTGGACGATCTGCAACGAAATCCGCGATATGCTGTGCGCGCCCTGAAGCGCAGCCCCGGATTCCGGCTATCACGGTGATCACGCTCGCATTGGGCATCGGCGCAAACAGCGCCATCTTTTCGCTGGTAGATACAGTCATGCTCAAACTGCTTCCTGTAAAAGCGCCAGAGCAATTGTATTTCGTTGGGCACAGTCCAGAGGGCGTGAGCATGACCTGGAATTATCCCGATTATCGTGCCATACGCGACCACAACACGGTATTTACTGCTCTAGCCGGTTACAGTCTGAATCTCGAACCCATTGGCGTTCAAGCCAGCGATGCTGTCGGATACGGAGCCGAACTTTCGCATGGCATCTTCGTCTCGGGGAATTATTTTGACGTACTTGGTGTTTTGCCTGCACTGGGTCGGATGTTCAATACTGCCGATGACCGGGCTCCCGGAGCATCACCGCACGTGGTTCTCAGCTATTCGTATTGGCAATCGCGTTTTAATAGTGACACCAGGCAATCGGACGCAAGCTGCGCATCAACGGTTACCCATTTACGGTGATCGGTGTCACCCCGCCCGGATTTGGCGGCGCGGATCTGGCATTCAAACCCGGCCTGTTCCTTCCCATCATGATGCGCAGCGAGGTTCTGCACATTTCGTACGCTACCTAGAACGATCGGCATTACCGGTGGATGGCCGCGGTCGGTCGGCTGAAACCGGATAACGGCATCAACAAGGCGGAAGGCGAGCTCTTTGCCATTTGCAAAGATCAGGAATCGGCGGAGCGCCGGAGCTTGGCGAATCCCGAATTGGCCAACACAGCGATCAGGTTGTTCTTGAGCCTGCTGCTCGCGGATTTTCGTATTATGCAGACGAGCTCAAGAAACCCCTTCTGATCTTGTTTGTTATCGTCGCGGTCGTGCTACTTATCGCATGCGCAAACGTCGCCAACTTGATGCTCGCCCGCGGTGCGGCCAGACAACGTGAAATCGCCGTGCGCCTAGCCGTTGGAGCGAGCCGCTGGCGCGTAATTGTGCAATTGCTTACCGAGAGCATGTTGATTGCGATTCTCGGAGGCGTGAGTGGCGTTGTTATTTCTTTGATAGGAATCCGCGTGCTGTTGCGGTTTGTGCCGCAATCAGGCTCGGAGCCGGTCACTGGCATCAATGCGACGGTCGATTGGCGCGTACTCGCATTTACCGTAACAGTATGCGTCCTCACGGGCCTCCTGTTTGGCATCGTTACCCGCGTGGCAATCTACCCGGCCTGACCTCGTTGCCTCCCTAAAAGAGGACGTGCCCGGCTCGTGCGGGACGAGGCGATTCACACTCCGAAAAGAACTCGTAATTCTGCAGGTTGGCTTATCCGTTCCACTGCTTGTAGGAGCAGGTCTGTTCGCGCGCACACTCGGCAACCTGCGCAAACTCGACACGGGATTCGCCGCCAAGAACGTCTTCGTAGCTTCCGTCGATCCTACCCGCTTTGGCTACAAGGGTCAGCGCACCCCTGATTTCTATGCCCGCCTCTGTGCGCGAGCGGCAGCTCTGCCAGGAGTGCGTGTGGCCAGTCTCGCCTCGCTCACGCCTCTTACGGGATCGAGTTGGGACGGCAGCATCACAGTCGAGGGGTACACCCCGAAACCCGGTGACAGGAACAATGTGTACTTCAACGCTGTCGGGCCGCGCTACTTCGAGGCTTTGGGAACGCCGCTGCTAGTGGGCCGCGATTTCGCCCGCAGGATAATCCAGCCAACACCATCGAACTACCAGATCACATTGTTCCTGGACAGCAACTGCAGGACCCGCCGGGCCGGCATGCGGCAATCGTGAACGAAACTTTCGCCCGGCACTTTTTAGAGACCACAGCGCCATTGGTATGCATGTTGCGATGGGTGGACCTTTCCGCAGCTCTTATGAGATCGTTGTCGTGGTAAAAGACGCCCGTTATTTCGGCCTCCGGAGCGCAACCGAACCCATGATGTTCATCCCAGTCTGGCGGGAGTTCGCGGAACAGCGCGCGCTCGTAATCCGCACCGCCGGCTCGGCGAGTCAGCTTACGGCTCTGCAGCGGCGCAAAACTCACGAGCTGGATCCGGTCATTCCGCTTCTGAATATCCATACGCTCGAACAAGATGTCGATCAATCCATCCTGGTTGAGCGTCTGGTGGCTACGCTTTCGGGATTCTTCGGACTCCTTGCGCTGCTTCTGTCTGCCGTCGGTCTTTATGGCGTCGTGGCTTACACCGTCACGCGCCGGACGCGTGAAATCGGCATTCGTATGGCGATCGGAGCCGGTCGCGGATCTGTTCTGTCAATCGTCTTCGGAGATGTGATTCTTATGGTCATCATCGGTGCGCTGATTGGCACGGCCGCCGCATTCATGACGACGCGTGCCGTCGCAGGCATGTTGTACGGGGTTGAGGCGGCTGATCCGCTCAGCATGATTGCAGCCGGGCTCTGTCTGGTGGTGACAGCTATTCTCGCTAGCGTTCTGCCCGCTCCCCGCGCGGCTAAGAAATTGATCCAATGGTGACACTGCGGTATGAGTGAGCCAGGGTCCTTTTCAGGCCCGCAACGACAGAAAACCGTGTTGTCGATGTCACAAAAAAAGCACCGGCAGTCAGCTAGTGACCACCGGTGCTTTGCCCGCCAACCCTGACGAGATGCAGCCCGGAACGAAGACCTGTTCTCGTTTTTAGTGCGAAAGGAGAGGAAGGGACACGAGAGCAACTACCCCAAGCTGGTTCTTGGCCTCACGTGGGAAAGGCTTCGCCCTCACCGAGTAAACGTCACCTGCCATCCAGATCTGAGTAAGCGAGCAATCGCCTGAATAGCAGCTGAAGGTCAGCTTCGACTCGGTCTTTCCGGTATCGGCCGGTAGAACAGGAACGAAGATGGCGTGACCTGATGTGTTGTCACTCAGCTGGAGGACACCGCGCGAAGTTGTTTCCTGAACGATGTATTTCCCGGCGGACAGAGTCTGCTGCCCGACGTTGTATGCGAACGGAATGCTCGCAACTGCTTTCTGACTCTGAGCGCTGAGGGTTGAACTTCCGAGTAAGGCGGAGAGACCCGCGGTCAGGAAGAGGGTTTTTAGTTGTAGTTTCATTTTGAAGCTCCTGGTTTGAATTTTGGTCTCTCTCGCATTTCGGTTGAGAGATGCCTTCTAGAGAGCAGGTCCGAGGCCAACTCATGGCATGACGTGTTTGCAATCGTTTGAGAGACACAAGCAGCATTGCCATGGAAGGAAATGGTGAATCTATAACTAAGTGGATAAATGGCTTTGGTTAGGCTGCGTATATGCTGCTGGCTAGTGTTGTCGAGACGTCCCGTCGTGTAGGTGAGACTACAAAACGCCTCGAAAAGGTGAACCTGCTTGCAGGAGTTTTGAAGCAACTGCATGCTGAGGAAATAGAGATCGGTGTTTCATTTCTATCGGGGAGTACTCGTCAGGGACGTATTGGGATTGGTTACGCCACCTTACGGGACGCGATCACGACCGCGGCAGAAAAACCCAGCCTTGAACTTCTGGACATAGACCGGGCTCTGGAGACCCTGGCAGCGGTGCAAGGAGCTGGCTCAGAGCAGCGAAAGCGCGAGATCTTACAAACAACTCTGAATCGCGCAACACAGGAAGAACAGCACTTTCTGACGAGACTTCTGTTGGGCGAACTTCGCCAGGGCGCGCTCGAGGGTTTAATGCTGGATGCGTTGGCGAAAGCTTCCGGGCTCAGAACAGAACGTATCCGGCGCGCGGCGATGATGGCGGGGGGTGCGGCGCCGATTGCCCGAGCCTTGCTTGAGGACGGCGAGACCGGCCTGTCGAGGTTCGACATTCAGCTGTTCCGTCCGGTGCAGCCGATGCTAGCTCAGACGGCGGAGGATGTCAAAGAAGCTTTACAGGAACTCGAAGAAGCTGCGCTTGAGTACAAATTCGACGGCGCGCGCGTGCAAGCACATAAATCCGGCGATGAGGTTATTGTCTTTTCGCGCAGGTTGAATGACGTGACTGCGGCCGTTCCTGAAATTGTACAGGCGGTCGGAAATTTGCCCGCAAAGGATTTGATCCTGGATGGCGAGGTTCTTAGTTTGGATGAGCGGGGGCGCCCTCACCCATTTCAAATCACGATGCGCAGGTTCGGACGCAGACTGGAGGTAGACCGAATGGCTAGAGAGCAGCCGGTTGTTCCTTTCTGGTTTGACTTGATCTATTTAAACGGGAGCCCCCTAGTTGATGAGCCACAGGCGCGCCGGTTCGCCTCGCTGACCGAACTAGTGCCGTCAGAAATGGTGGTGCCGCATTTAGTCACAGGGAATTCAGAGCACGCGGAAGACTTTGTGCACGAGGCTCTGCAGCGCGGGCACGAAGGCGTAATGGCGAAATCAACAAGCGCCGGGTATGCAGCGGGAGCACGCGGCCAAAGCTGGCTCAAGATTAAGCAGCCACGAACGCTTGACCTTGTCGTACTGGCTGCCGAGTGGGGTAACGGCCGGCGGCAAGGATGGCTGAGCAATCTCCATCTCGGAGCGCGGGACACAGCTAAAGGGGGTTTCGCAATGCTCGGCAAAACATTCAAAGGGCTTACCGACGAAATGCTGGCGTGGCAAACCGAGGAATTTCTCAAGCTCGAGATCGGACGCGATGGTCATACTGTCTACGTCGAGCCGAAGTTGGTGGTGGAGATTGCGTTCAATGAGATTCAGGTGAGTCCCCGATATGCGAGTGGGCTCGTTTTGCGGTTCGCGCGTGTGAAGCGCTACAGAACTGATAAGTCAGTTAAGGATTCGGACACGTTCGAAACAGTCCAGAAGCTGGCGGCCATAGCGTAGGATGTAACGGAGCGCGCAAACTAGTTTCCCATGGACGCTCCAGGAGGCTCGTTATGAGATGCATTATGGCTGTGATAGCGATGGCGTGCCTGGCCCTCTGGTCACCGCTAAGCGCAGCCACCAAAGCCGATATTTCCGGCAAATGGCACTTCGTTCTCCAGACGGAAGGGGGCGACCGAGAGAAGGAGGCTACGTTCCAACAAACTGGCAACAAGGTGACCGGCAAATGGGATGATGCTGATGTTCAAGGCACGTTGGATGATGGAAAACTCGACCTCGAATTTCCGATGACTACAGAAGAAGTTGGAAAAGGCACGCTGAAACTCAAAGGGCAGGCCGCAGAGGACTCGCTGACTGGCACGTGGGAGTTCCAGTCGTACAGCGGGACGTTCAAGGCAACTCGCGAGCACTAGCGACCAAGATAAGATTGCGAAATGACACGGCGCGATCTAAGTTTTGTACTTCCCGCGTTAGGGCTGATGAGCACCGCATTCGCCGATGCACAGACGGAGAGTTCAGAGCAGCCTTTGACCGCTCACTCAGGAGTGTACTCCTTTGAAAAGCTGCCCGTGAAGACGTCAGCAGCCGGCGCAGCTACGCGTCCAGTCTTGAGTGGTAAGCTGCCGACCGGAGAAGTGGTGGAGATGCATGAAACAACGCTGATGCCGGGCCAGATGCCACATCCCGCTCACAAACACGTGCACAGCGAATTCATGCTGATGCGCGAAGGCAGTGTTGAGTTCATCATGGATGGAAAGTCCGAGCCGCTTGGTCCCGGTGGAGTGGCCTATGCTGCTTCAGGAGAGATGCATGGTTTGAAGAACGTCGGTACGGTTCCGGCGAATTACTTCGTGATCGCAATCGGCACGGAACCGAAACGAGGGTTACTGGGCGCCGCTGGACACATCTTCATTCAGAGCGGGCATCGCAAATTCAGAAAAATCAGGGCAGATGGTATAGCAAAATACCGTAACCTACACCGGCTTGGTCTGAAACGCGTGCCACTTGAAATGCCATCAGGCGGCCATCGGTCGAGACAACTGGATTTGATGCTTTGAAGCCTTCGAAATCGTTGAAGTTTGTAAGTCGCGTGAAATTTCTGCCGGTGCCATCGAGGCGCAATTTCCAGATATCGATATTTCCGGCCCCGTGCTTCCCGCCAAGCCAGTTGACCTGGCGATCAGCCTCGACATTTGTATAGAGGCCAGCCGGGTAGATGCCCTCACACTCGTTGTACGTGCCGGAAGCTTTCGACATGTTCACGACTTTGCGATCACGAAGATCGATCGTCATCACCGAGGCAAGTCCTTGGGGTTCGTAGCAGGTGAACGTCATCTTGTTGTCGTTCTCAAAGAAGTCCTGAGCCTCTATCGTGCACGCTGTCGAGCGACTCTCGTATACCAACTGCTTGTTCGTCAAGCGAGGCGCGGTAGGCAACGGATCTAGCTCGGCAACGAACAATTGCGACTGCTCGGGGGCAAGCGAAACATCTTGTGCATGTGTGACAGAGTAGGATATTTTTGTACTTTTCTTTGAGATCGCAGCGCCTTCCGACATTTTCTGATTCAGACGCTGTGGAGTAGATCCCGGCCGGTTGCTCAAAAGCCACAGTTCGTTGTCACTCGCACGGCTGGCGTGGATATCGGTGAAGCGAGCGGGACCGATCAAAAGATAATCCCCGGATGGCAAGTGCATAACACGAAGAAATGCTGCGCCCGGTATGCCGCACGTCAGGCATCTGGTCACACGCGTTTTCAGATCAATTACAAATGCATCGCCAAAACTCTTGTCCATGAACGCAATTTGTTGGTTATCGGGAGAGAAGTCAGCGCGTTCGCCAAAATGCGTGAGAAGCTCGATTTTGTCGGGAAGATGGTCGAGTGGATTGCCGGTTTTGCGTTGAGCGAAAGCAGGATATGACAGCAACAAGAGAGCCGAGATGAGCCGGGTCATTGGAACGATGCTACCTCTGAATCTAAGATATGCAACAAAACATAGCGACTACGCTGGGCGTTTCGGGACGAGAGTGAGTGGAGGAAGGCGAGCATGTTTTTTAAACAAGTGAGCATTGTCGGTCTAGGGTTGTTGGGAGGATCTTGGGGGTTAGCCCTGAAGCAGAATGGCTTCTCCGGTGTGGTGCACGGTTGCGACCGAGGGGACGTATTGCAGCACGCGCTATCCCGGAAGGTAATTGATGAGGGATCTGAGGATGTGACCGAGGCGGTACGCGATTCGGATTTAGTAATTCTCGCCACACCCGTCGCCGCGATTCTTCATCTAATTCCTAAGTTGCAGCCCGCGATTTCTTCCCACGCGCTGGTAACGGATGTTGGGAGCACCAAGCGTTTGATCTGCGAGCGGGCAAGTCAGGTGTTTCGCGGCGCGGGTTTATTTCTGGGCGGTCATCCCATGGCCGGCAAAGAACGGTCGGGACTGGAACACGCAGATGCCTCACTATTTCGAAGTGCGCGGTACGCTCTGACGCCACTAACACCAGACGACATCTCCGACGAACGGGTGAAGGCGTTTGCGGGCCTACTCACCGAAATGCAAGCATTGCCATTTATCACAGATGCCAGTGCGCATGATCGGGCGGTCGCGTTCCTCTCTCATCTTCCGCAGCTCGTGTCGACTGGCCTGGCGAGCTTGATCGCTGAGCTTTGTGTTCACGAGTTTCTTCCTCTGGAGCTTGCGGGACCGGGATTTCGGGATGTCACACGCCTAGCCGAGAGCCCTTATCCACTTTGGCGGGACATTTGCCTAACCAACGGTGAGAATATTCGATCGGCTCTCGCGTCGCTCATCCAGAAGCTTGAGGACATGCAAACGCATTTAAACGATCGGGAGCTCGAGCGTGACTTCAACGAGGCGTTAAGGCTTCGTGCAAGGCTCCGGTCGCTGATGTGATCCGAATTATAGCCTGGGACTCGTATGCGCCTATTTGCGATCGTTCTTCTTCGCGCTTTCGTAGCAGCCGAGCACTCGTAAGAATGTTGTTACTTCGGTCAGGTGATCGAGCGCCTTCCGGCAACGCTCCTCCTTGAGGCTGCCTGCCAAATCGAGACAAAAGGAATATTCCCAGGGGCGACCACGCAAAGGGCGCGATTCCATCTTGGTCAAGTCAATATCGCGTAGCGCAAAAACGCTGAGGCACTTATAGAGTGCGCCGGGCATGTTGCGGGTCGAAAATACGATTGAAACTTTGTCCGCCTTCGGCGGAACTTTCGCCGTCTTCGAGACCAGGAGGAAGCGCGTGTAGTTCTCACGATGATCTTCCAAGTGCTTCGCTAGAATTCGGCCGTTGTAGACGTCGCTGGCAATGCGGCTAGCGATCGCGGCAGCGCCACGAATGCGCTGCTCGGATAGCATCTTGACGCTACCTGCGGTGTCGTAGAAACTTATCTTCTCGACTTGCGGATGGCGCTTGAAAAATTCTCCGCATTGAGCAAGCGCCACTGGATGGGAGTATACCTGGCGCAAGTTCGCCAGTGTGGTACCGGGAAAAGCGATGAGGTTATGGACGATCCGTAAGTTTACCTCGGCTATGATGTGCAGGTCGTTGGCGAGGAGATGGTCATAGTTCTCATGGACTGATCCGGCCAGCGTATTTTCAATGGGTGCCAGGCAGTATTTGGCCTTCCCACGAATGACGCTATCGAACATGGCAGAGAAATTTTCAAAGGGTTGCAGGCGGACTTTACGACCGAGGAGTTTGTATGCGGCTTCCTCGCTGAAGGACCCTCTTTCGCCCTGAAAAGCTACCGTAGGAATTGGCATCCGAGTCGCATTTACATATCTTACAGACGCCCTACCCGGCATTGATGACAACGAGACGAACAGTTTGCTGTGTTTTAGGAATCAGACGTGTCCTGTGGGGTGCGTTTGCATCGATGCTGTTGGTTGAGTTCGTACTCGGCGAGGAGATCCATGCAGTAGACAAAACTCACATGACCTGGCGTGATTATGGAGGCGCAGTCGATTCCGCCCAATATTCCGCTCTCAAGCAGATCAACCGTTCGAATGTGAGCAAGCTAAAGATAGCCTGGATCTACCCAACGGGCGACAGTAGCAAATATTTCTTCAATCCTATTGCGGTGGATGGCCTCGTGTATGTTCTCGCCAAGAACAATTCGATCGTGGCGCTGGATGCATCGACGGGGAAAGAGGCTTGGGTCCACCCGACCGAGCCGGATACGAAACTCATCACGAATCGCGGAATTAATTACTGGGAGAGTAAGGACCGGTCCGAGCGCCGCCTCTTGTTCGCGAGCAACAATTTCCTACAGGCGATCGATGCTCGAACGGGAAAGCCGATTTCGTCATTCGGCAAGAACGGCAATGTCGATCTGAGGGAAGGCCTCGGGCGCAATCCAAACACGATTTCGCTGGTTCAATCGACAACACCCGGCCGAGTGTTTGAGGATTTGTTGATTTTGGGCTCAGCAACCAACGAAGGGTACGGATCCGCGGCAGGCGATATCCGCGCGTATGATGTACGGACAGGCCGGGTCAGGTGGACCTTCCACACGATCCCGCATCCAGGCGAGTTCGGATACGATACATGGCCGAAGGAGGCGTGGAAAACCGGGGGCGGCGCGAATAGTTGGAGCGAACTTTCTCTGGACGGGAAGCGTGGGATTGTTTATATACCGACAGCAAGTCCCAAGTACAACTTCTATGGCGCGGATCGCAAAGGGGAGAACCTTTTTGGTGACTGCCTGCTCGCGCTCGACGCCCGCAGCGGCAAGCGTCTGTGGCACTTTCAGATGGTTCACCACGACATCTGGGATTACGACAACGCGACGGCGCCAAAACTTCTTACAGTGCGGCACAACGGAAAACTTGTGGATGTGGTGGCGCAGGCCGGCAAAGAGGGATTCCTTTGGGTGTTTAACAGGGTGACGGGTGAACCGCTCTGGCCTATTGAAGAGCGGCCGGTCCCGCATTCCGAGATGCCCGGAGAAGAAGCGTGGCCCACGCAACCGTTTCCGGTCAAACCGCCCCCTTTTGCGCGGCAGGCTTTTACGGAAAATGACCTGAGTCCGTTTATAGATGATCCGCATGAGCGTGCCCGGCTGCGCGATGAGATCCGAGGCGCTCGCAACGAAGGTCTCTTTACGCCCCCTGGATTGCGCAAAACGGTTGAGATGCCAGGCAACAACGGCGGGGCAAACTGGGGTGGTGCTGCAGTTGATCCAGCAAACGGCACCTTATACGTGGTTTCGAAAGACCTTCCTTGCATGCTGAAACTGGAGCCGGAGAGCACGCGAAAAGCATCTCTGAGCGATCCGCCTGAGCTGCAAGGTCAGATCGTGTATGAGGCGAATTGCCGCTGGTGCCATCTCGCGGATCGACAGGGTGAGCCTCCGGCAGTTCCCTCGCTCGTCGATATTGGGAGAACGATGAACGCGCGACAGATCGAAAAGATTGTGAGAGAGGGCCAGGGGTCCATGCCGGCGTTTCCCAGGCTCTCGGAGGCAGAGCTGAATTCGCTCGTAGCCTACCTGCTGAATCCATCCGGCGGGTCTCGCTCGGTGCCAATCTTAACAACGCCTTCCGCGATTGGCGCGAACTCCTCGCCCGCCGCGCCACCGCGAACCATCCGGTATGTTAGCGGATTCGGCTTTATGTTCACAAGCACTGGATTGTCTCCCATCGCACCGCCATGGTCGTCACTAACGGCCTACGACCTGAACAAAGGAACAATCAAATGGAAAGTTCCGCTCGGGGAGGTCCCCGAGCTCGCGACGAAGGGCTTCCGAAATACCGGCTCGCTTTTTCCGAAGGTGGGGCCGGTTGTGACAGCAGGAGGGTTAATCTTCACCGCGACGCGAGACCGAAAAGTTCGCGCTCTTGACGAGAACAGCGGAAGGGTGCTTTGGGAGAAGGAGTTGGACAACGCTATTGAAGGAATCCCCGCGGTGTACGAGTTCCAAGGACGAGAATATTTGGTCGTTTGTGCAGCCGCGCAGGCAGCCGTCAACCCTGCGTCTCAGGGGAAAATTCACGGTGCCTACGTCGCCTTTGCATTGCCAACGGGCGCAAGAGATCAAGAGTAAGACTGGTACTTCGGAGAAGAAAATGTATATGCGACGTGTGATCTTCATTGGCCTAGCTAGCACTCTGGCGCTCCTCGCTCAACAGAAAAAGATTCTGATTTCGGACGAAGACTCGGCGCTGGTTGAAGAATTGCAAGGCGTAACTACGCAAGCCAGAATCGTCCCGGTCACTGAGGCCAACGTGATGAAGGAGATTGTTGACGCGGACGCCTTTATCGGCGAGATCACTTCGCCGCAGGTGCGCGCTGGAAAAAATCTGAAATGGGTAGGCGTTATGAGTGCCGGCGTCGAGCGAGTCCTGTTTCCAAAAGATGGCAGCAGCGATTTACGCAACAGCAACATCACGCTTACGAACAACAAAATCGTGCAGGGCCCGGAAATTGCCGATCACGCGCTCGCAATGCTCCTGATGCTCTCACGCAATCTTTATGTCCTCTACAAAAATGACCAACAGCAAATCTGGAATCCGCGTTCGTTTCACGGTATCGAGCTAAACGGTAAAACTGCCGTAGTAGTCGGTGTCGGCGGGATCGGAACACAAATCGCAGTACGTGCGAATGCATTTGGCATGACCGTGATCGGTGTTGACACGGAAGACAAGCCATTCCTGCCGTTTCTCAAGAGAGTCGTTAAACCTGATCAGTTAGATGATGTCCTGCCACAAGCGGACGTGGTCTTCATTTCCGTTCCGGATACACCCAAGAGTCACAAAATGATGGGAGCACGCCAATTTCAGTTAATGAAGAAGAATTCCTATTTCGTTGCAGTCAGCCGCGGTGGAATTTACGATATGAACGGATTAGTAAAAGCGCTCGATGAAAAACGACTGGCAGGCGCGGGAGTCGACGTAACCGATCCGGAGCCGCTTCCAAAAGATCATGCTCTTTGGAGATTCCAGAACGTGATTATCACGCCGCACATCGCGGGACGCTCCGATCAGGATACTGTCCGCATGATCGGAACCATTAAGGAAAACATTCGCCGTTTCGTTGAAGGCAAGCCCCTGATCAACGTAGTTGATAAGCAAAAAGGATATTAGCCTTTGCGGTGCAGGATAATCCAATAATGAAACGACATGTAACACTCGTTGCACTGGGTACGCTGACGGCTGCCTTCTTTTCAACCGCTCTTGCGGCGGCCGAATGGAAGCAACTATTCGATGGGAAAGATCTATCAGGCTGGAAACACGTTGGACCGGGCTCGATGAGTGTTGAGAACGGCTTGATTCGAACACATGCCGGTATGGGTTTGCTGTACTGGACAGGCGGCCCGGTGGGCGACTGTGTGATCCGCGTCGTGTATAAGATGCGCGACAAGAACGATAACTCTGGAGTGTTTATTCGCATACCGATCGAGCCCCGGGAAGAGTGGATGCCGGTTCGGTACGGTTATGAGGTACAAATCGACAACGTCGCGGAGGGGGAAGATGAGTACCATGTGACGGGTACTCTCTATTCGTTGACGAAGCCGTTATCGAGGCCCGGCAAGCCGGGGCCTGAATGGAACACCATGGAGATTACGCTGAATGGTCCGCGGACGATTGTCGTCGTGAACGGCCAAAAGGTGACTGACTATACCGAAGGCCAGCCAGTGCCTCCGAAGAAGCTTTGGTTTGAGCCGGAGCGCGGACGCCGCCCCGATCGGGGATGGATGGGACTGCAGAACCACAGCGACAACGACATTGTGTTTTTCAAAGAGGTAGCAATCAAATCACTGAAGTAGATTCTCAGCGCAGCTTCGATCATCGTGAGAGTCTAACGCAGTGAATCCCCCGGCAACTGAAGAAGCCAAATCCGGCCTGACGCGCGGGATGGGTCTGTTCCCTGCCCTTGCCGCAAACATGCTGCAGATGGTGGGAGTCGGACCGTTTATTACTATCCCGTTGATCTTGTCAACGATGCACGGACCACAAGCGCTTGTTGGCTGGATCCTGGGCGCTTTTCTTGCGACATGCGATGGACTTGTTTGGGCGGAATTGGGAGCTGCAATGCCGGATTCCGGAGGCTCGTACGACTATCTTCAGCAGGCTTTCGGACCGCAGTCGCTGGGGCGGCTCATGGGATTTCTGTTTCTTTGGCAGGTGATGTTGGCAGCTCCGCTTACGGCTGCATCGGGAGGAGTTGGATTTGCCGATTACGCGCGCTTTCTAATTCCTGCGTTAACTGGTCCCGAGCAGAAAATATTAGCGGTGGCTGTATGCCTTCTCGCGACGATGTTGCTCTATCGGGACATTCGAGCGATTGGAAGGATCTCAACCATATTGTGGGTCGGACTAATGTTAGCGATGGTGTTGATTATCTGGAGCGGCATAGGCCACTTCAGCGCTGCCCGCGCATTCGATTTTCCGCCGGGCGCTTTCGCCCTTAAACCAGCGTTCTTTATGGGATTGGGAGCGTCTACGCTGATCAGCATGTATGACTACAGCGGCTATTTCACGGTGTGCCTGATCGGCGGCGAAGTGAAGAATCCGGGTGTGACGATTCCTCGCTGCGTTCTTTTGTCGATCGGCATCCTCGCCGTGCTCTATGTCGCGATGAGCCTCTCAATTATTGGCGTTTTGCCGTGGCGTGAAGCGATCGGCTCGAAGGCGATTGTGTCCGACTACATGCAGCGACTGTATGGAGCGAAAGCCGCTGCTCTCATGACAGGTCTGATCCTATGGGTTGCGTTTGCTTCGGTGTTTTGTGTCCTGCTGGGCTATACTCGCGTGCCCTATGCGGCGGCATCTGAGGGCCACTTTTTCTCTGCGTTCGCGCGTTTGCATCCCAAGCGAAAATTTCCGTCATTTTCGGTGGTGTTCATGGGCGTCCTGTCGGCCGTGGCCTGCCTGCTCACCCTAGAAGCATTGATTAAAGCTTTGATTGTGATTCAGATCATTACGCAATTCGCGGCGCAGTGCGTGGCGGTTATCTTGATTCGTAGATACCGCCGAAATATCCAGCGACCGTTCTCCATGCCGTTGTATCCTTTGCCTCTACTGATCGCATTGGCAGGCTGGATATTTATTTTGGCCTCAAGCGGCGCGGTTTATGTTCTCAGCGGTTTCGCTTTGTTAGGCTTTGGAACCGCGGCTTACTTGTGGCGGGCGTATCGAAGGAGGGAATGGCCTTGGAACTTAAGGTTGAAGCCGGGCAGGGTGCAATAGCTCGATCTCGACGCCGCCGGCGGCACACGAAACTATCCCAGCGTCTCAGCAACGGTCCGGATAATTCGAGGCCCTAAATTCGTGCGCAACAGAGCGTTAGTTGGTGAGTGAAGCTTTGTTATTATTCCACCAGTCGAGCCAAAATGAGACGAGTTGAGATTCCTGGTCAGCCGGCCCGGGTCGAAATGCGAACTCGGCAATCGTTTCTTTGGTCCTGTAAAGGCTGGGGTACTTAAACTGGAGATAATCCCCGCTCGTCACGTTCTCGGGAGTTTGAGGTGGGCATCCATTAGCAAATGACGAAAGTCCAAATAGCCCTCTCATGCGCTCTTCGGGATCGGAGCTCGACAACAAGCTAGCAAGGAACGGTAACGACTCTTTGGTGTGAATTGAGGCGAGCGCCATAACAGCCGCACTCCTAAGTTCCGGCGGAGTTGAACTTGCTTGGGCAAATTCCACAAGTTGCTGCACGGAGTCAATTGACACATCACGGAAGGAGTCTCTTAGCGCAGAAATCACCCATTCATGGCTCGGGTCGTTAGCGATGGACGGCCACATATTTATGAGCTGCGTGAGTGCGCCCTGCTCTCCGCGCGCGAGGAGGGCCGCCAAACCGATAGATCTAAACGCAGTGCGTGGCGAACTCAAGAACCGTGCGCGGACAACCCGAGCCACAGGAGTGTTCAGGGATGTCAAGGTGTCAAGCATTGATGCGGGAGCTATCCCCTCCGACTCGACGCCTGCAGCCATTTCAAAGACAAGAGTGTCCAATAGAGGCGAGCCCGGCGGATACCGATAAGGCGTCGGCAGCACGGCAGCGACAGGCCAGAAGAAGCTCCTGATCATTCCATCAGGGCCGTTCACGGCGAGGACATCCCATTGACTGGAACGCGTCCCCTTTAGGAACCAAATGCCTCGGATTTTCACGTCGATTGTTGTATCGGGAGGGCCGCTAACGACACGACCGTTCCAGGGATGGTAGACATGTGCCCACTGCAGGTTCGGGTTTCCCTTCAGGACCCTTTCCACGTTGATGTCAAAAGAAACACTGTCGCTGGTTTCGCTCCGTGTCGTAACTGTCCCAATTACGATCGCATCCGCTTTGGGTTCAATACTGGTGACCGGGAACGCAGCAACACATACTCCGGAGGCGGCCAGCAATGCCACTGCGCGGCCCACATTCGCAAGCACGTGCATTCGTATCGTGCCTTTCCTCATCTCAGTTAATCAGGTTGCCTTGTTAGCAATCTTGCTCTGTTGACGACCGGCGTTTCATAGTTTGTCAAGTTCCGTGATCGGCATGAATGTCATGATACCCGGCTGAATGGCCCTAGAATGAGGTGAGGAAGGTGTAGTCAAAGCTCAATTGGCGATCTTATTTAAACTAGGAACAGGAACGCCTCATGCGCGTCACAAATAGGGAGGGAAAATGAACACCAGCTCAAAAGCGGGCCTTATCGGGTTCGGGTTGATAGGAGTAGGCTGCGGATTAGCGGCGATTGGCGTGGCAATGGTCGTACCTGCCTGCGCGTCCTGGTCACGTGGCAGGTTGGAGTCAGCGTTTCGCAAAGGCAAAGAAGGAGTGATTTCCGGCATGGAAACCGCTGCTGCAACCGTCGGTGAGTTCGCAGGAAAGGCCCAACACAAGTTCGAAGAAGCTGCGAAAGCCGCTCGGAAACAGACCGTGCAATAGCCGGCAGTGCAGCTTGTCGATTAGCGGCTACACCAAATTTCCCGGCCCTGATAAACAGTTCGGTCGACCCTTTGCAGCGTAGCGGATATCCTGAGTGCGTATGAAGATTGGTTTCATCGGACTCGGGAGAATGGGCTCGGCGATGGCCCGTAATCTGCTGCGAGCCGGGCACGAATTAGCGGTTTATAACCGAAGCCGCGAGAAAGCTGAAACGCTGGGTCGCGAGGGCGCACGCGTCGCGAATTCGCCGAGAGGGGTATGCCGCGGATCCGAAGCTGTAGTTACAATGCTCTCAGACGACCAGGCGGTCGCCGAGATCGTGTTCGGCGCGGATGGCATTGCTTCAGCGATGGAGAGCGGCTACGTTCACATCTCAAGCAGTACCATCAGTGTCGCGTTTTCTAAGCGGCTTACTACTGAACATAGCGGCAAAGGACAGGAGTTCTTGAGCGCTCCTGTCTTCGGGCGCCCTGAAGCAGCCGAAAGCAAGAAGTTGATCGTCATTGCCGCGGGTCAGACTCAGGGTGTTGAACGGTGCCGCCCTTTGTTCGACGCCGTTGGACGCCACACGTTTGTGGTAGGGTCGGAACCGTGGCAGGCGAATGTGGTGAAACTCGGTGGGAATTTCATGATCGCCAGCATGCTGGAGGCGTTCGGCGAGAGTTTCGCAACCATGCGTAAAGCCGGTATCGATCATCATCTTTTCCTGGATGTGATCAACGAGCTCTTTGGATCGCCCGTTTACAAGAACTACGGCCGCATCGTGGCGAACGAAGAGTTCGATCCGGCGGCATTCGCCTTAAAGCTCGGGCTAAAGGATATGCGGCTGGTCATCGAAGCGGCTGACGAGCTAGCTGCGCCGATGCCGCTGGCCAGCCTCATTCGCGATCACCTGATTTCGGGAGTCGCCCACGGGCAGGCGGATCTCGACTGGTCAAGCCTGGCACGAGTTGTGGCCGGAAATGCGGGATTGGAAAGTTAGCTGCTGAAGCGAAGTATTACCCAGTGTTTCGCCGCTTTGTCGTACACGAATTGCACGCTTGCGTTTAGTTCCTTTGGAGCTGGGCGATTCGAGCACCAGACGATGTGATCTAAATCTACGGCACTGGGGTGAGAACTTTGATCAGGGAGTTCTATTTTGTAGCCGCAAGTAGGATCACGTTTTTTGACAAACTTCAGCCAGTTCTCAGCTCTGTTGTTGTAATGCAGCAGCTCGGCGGCGTTCTGCGGGCTGAGAGAGGGCGTGGGGGGCGGCGGCGGTGAGCTGCAAGCAGCAAGAATCACCAGGCAAATCAGGCAAGCGATTTTAGTCACGGTCGTGGACATCGTAACACGAAAACTCCGACACAATTACCGCCGATGGTACCGATCAGCCCATCTATTACAGAAGGACCATGTCCATCCCCAAAGAGGGACCTAACAACTGGAGGATGGTTATCAAGCTGGACGGCAAAGTGATAGACTTTATGCCCCATACCCTTTCGGAGGACGGGAACACTCAGACGATAAAGGGCACAAGCACTAAGCCTGACGGTTCAACTTCCGACTATACGGTCGATCTCAAGAGAGTCGGCAGCGGTTCCGGTTGTGGAGGCACCTGGGAAAGCAGCAACGTCAAAATAAATTCTCCTAAGGAGTGGAAAATTGAGCCCCTCGACGGGAATGGCCTCACCTTCAACACTCCCGCTTATCAGGACACCCTCAGCATGAAGTTTGACGGCAAGAATTATACAGAGAAGGGGCCGAACGTCGCGCCCGGTTCCACATCTTAGTTG
>JBPCJX010000116.1:0-6426 GCA_051004875.1 Bryobacteraceae bacterium | reverse complement strand
CGCTGCTGTCCACGCGTCAGATACGCCTGTAAGGTTTCGGCGTCGATGCCGGCGTCTTTGAGACTCTTCGCAGCACGCGAAGTGGGACCCAGGCCTTGAACCTGGTACCCGCGCTCTTGGGCGAGCTCGCGGACCGCGCTCAGAGCAGTCGTTTTCCCTGTGCCCGCATCGCCTTGAATGCCGAAGATCTGATCTCTTGTCGCCAGGGCGTCGTGCACCAGACGGCGCTGATCCTCATTCAGCTTGTCGCCATACCGAGTCATCAACGCCGAATAGGAAACGGCAGCCAACGGCTGCAATTTCTGCTGTCCCGCGCGGACGCGCTCAATCGTTTCGCGCTCTACCTGGATCAGCTCCGGAGTGGTGTAGCGTGCCGCCGGTGCATTGGGCCGAATATGTTGAACTTCCAGAAAACGGCTCTGATCTTTTTGCCGGCCGAGCTCCGCTTCAACGTCATGAAGGCGGGCTTTGCCGTGCGTGTGCCGCAAGGAATCGCGAATGACCTCGAAGTGCTCAAACACCGCGCTGCGCTCCGAAAGCCGTTCTCTGGCAAAGCTCACCGCACGCTGTGATCGCTCCGTTGTTTTCTGACTCGACAGCGTTCGCATCTGGCGCTCGGATGCTTCCTGAACCACCCGTCCGGGCTGATTCCCAAACTCCTCGGCGCTCCTTTTGTGGAGAGAACGCAACTCGTCAGGCGTGAGCTTTAATTTCTCATCCCGGTTCTGATGGGCAAGCTGCACGCGGTGCTCGCGCCCGACCGAACCTTTTTCCTCCATTTCGCGGTATATTTGCGCGGATCGCTGGCTTTCCGCCTGCAGGTACTCGGGGGAATATCCCTTAATGTCCGGCGCGTGGTTCTTTCCCCGTTGAATTTGATAACCGAGTTGCCGAAGCTCGTATTCGAGTTGATTTTGATAGATGGCCGTCGACATGGACTGCACCTTGAACAGCTCGTACGGTTGCAGTGATCGGGCCTGTCCGAACCGATCCTCGGTCATATTGAAAACAACCACGTGGGTGTGCAGATGCGGCGCCGGATATCCATCGACGGGCCGCGCTGTATCGTGCTCGAACGTTGCGGCGATCCATTTGCCCGTCGTCTCAGCCGGATTATCGCCACCGAGGCGGGCTTGCACATACTTCTCGGTTGCATCCAGGGCCACCCGCACGGCGCTTCTGTGGGCCTCCCGAACGCGTTCGTCCTCTCCGACCAGCGCGGTGAGGCTCACTGTCTTTGGGGCGTTGAAGGTCAGATCCCACCCGGCGCGGTGCCCGAGTTCTTCTCCACTCTGGGTCTTGATCGTGTCGCGGTGTTTGATGAGCTGCTCACCGCTTCCGGGATGCTGGCCTTCGGCCAAACGGTCAAATGCCTCTGAGGTCACTTCGCCCGAGAGCTTCAGCACGGGTGCGATCTGGCCGTGCCATTCGCCGCGTAGTGTCCCGGCGTGGGTGAAGTAGGAATTCGATGCCGAAGAGTACTCCGAGCGGTAATAACTCTGAACTTTTCCGGTCGTGAGCGGCTTGGAGATGTCGAGCATGGGCTATCCAAGTCCTTCGATGCCAAGGCTGTTCTGGTTGTCAACAGCATGTTTTCGGCTGCGCTTTTCCGAACCACGCTTAGGCCTCCCATTGGTCGGCTCTTCGCCAGCGGCGGGATCGAGCGGCCGATGCTGGACCCCCGGAATGACGCGCTCCACCAAGCCAGTTGCTCGATTGGCTTTCGGTGCTGGGCTGAACTGAATACCAACAATCTTGTCCTGCTGAATGAAATATCCAGAAAGGTCATTGAGGCCTTGGATCTCGGATTCCATAACCACCGGATCGACCACGCGTTCCGTGCTATAAGTCCTGTGCCGACGCTGCAACCAGGGTGCCGGCTTGCTCTCACGAACGCGCTCAAGCTGCGCCTTTCCAATCAGCTCGCTGAGATGTTTGGCGGCGCGCGGCTCGCGTGTCCGAAGGACGATGTTTGTGTAGGCTTGGCTGAGAATTGTCTCCGCTTTCTTCCCGTAAAGAGCATCCAGCTGGCTCATGCCTTGGAAGCCGAGAACGATAGGATTATCGGATTTGCGTTGTTTGGTCAGAGCCGAATGTAACTGCGGCAATGCATTGAGCGAAGCAAGCTCGTCGAGGATCATCCATACGCGCCGTTGTCCCGGCTGGGGAGCACTGGCTTGCAGCTTCAAAATCAGCATGTCGAGCCACAAGCTCTGCATCGGCCGGAGCGCGTCAATAGTGTCGGGCGTAGACGTAATGAAGATCCATCCTTTTCGTTGCCTCGCCCATTCCCGTACTGTCCAAGTCCGGCGTCCTTCGGCGTGTGTTGGCATCATGCGCAAAGGCTTGCCGGCCTCGTTGAGGCTTCCCAAAATCCCAGCTCGTTGCGGTGCTGCGTTCTGTGTGAGGGTATGCGCATGCTCGGTTCCCTTCACACGTTTGTCGATCTCTTCCGGGTGCGCCATCCAATACGCCAACTCGTTCACCGTTGGCTTGTAGGCGGCGAGCAGATAGGCAAAAATCGCACGGGTGTGCGTCAGGAAGAACCGCTGGAGCGTCGGATCATCAGGAAAGAGACCCATCGCAATCGGAGTCGCTTCAGCTTCATCGTCGGCTTCGGCTCCGATTGGCCAATAGGGGCAGCGGTCGTCCTTTGGGTTAAGCACCCAATCTCCACGCGATTCAGAAAAGAATTCCTGGATGTACTCGCGGTCTGGATCGAAGGGGATGGCCGCTTCCCCCCGGGCTTCGATTTGGGAAACGATCTGCCGGACGAGTGTCGATTTCCCCGTCCCGGTATCCCCCGCGATCTGGATATGATGCGCTTCTTTGTCGCGCTGGATGACGACGTCGCGGCCGCTATTTCCTGCCTTCAGCCACTCGAGCGGATTGCGCCAATTGTCGAGCCGGAAGCGTAGACCATCACCATGTGTTCGCCAGTTAAACCGCCATCGACTGATAAGGCCCGGCCCGCGGAGCAACCGGCCGTTTCGGGCTTCCTTGTTGTGGGCGCGGTCAAGAAATGCACCCGCCGCGATGAAGGTAACTAGGCAGATTCCGAAACCGGCCAGGGGCCACCGCAGTATTGTTTCAAGGTTCTGACCACGATAGATGTAGCGCCGCAGCCAGATCGCAAATGCGCGCGGCTTTAGGGCCAACCGCTTCACTGTGACAGGGCCATTAGGGTGCTCAAGCAGCTGTTCGTTTGCCAGGTACTGACCAACGAAAACGACCTTAAAGGAGTTGCCGCTACCGTGCCTGGATGGAAGGGTAGGGAGATCTGCAAAGAGGCTGGTCCGAACATACGCCGGAAAATAAAACTGTTCGAGGGGCGGCGCGAACTTCACCCACAGCCGAATCAACAAAAACCCGCAGAAGAGTGCCGTCAACAGACCAAGGAATCGCCATACCGGGAACCGATGCGGCCACTGCGGCGAAACGTCGTTTGTCATCCCGCAGAAGTCTCCGCCGCGCCGGTACGAATGGGAAATACTGCCTGCGAGTGAAACGCATGGATGCGCTGCTCAGCCAGGGCGTGTTTGGTAGCATCCGCTCGCTCGAGGATCTCGTTCAGTCGTTCCTTCGTGGGCTGATCCCCGTCAATCAGATCCAGATGAAGCCGCAAAACAATCATGCGCAGAGCAAGCAATTCAGAAAGTAAAAGCCGGGTCTCCGGCGGCGCCTCAAGAGCCTGCAGAAGCGCCTGTCGGCACCACTCGCTCTTGCTCAATCCTGCTTCGGCAGCTCGCTGCCGCACACGCTGTTCTTCGTCCCGCGTCACGTGTGCCGACGCGGTTCCTGTGAGGACCTTAGAACGAGTTGCCTTGTGCATGGGGAGGACCTTTCAGGGCAAAAACTCGGAGGTCCCTAGAGACCCCGGAACTCAAAAACATCAATGAATTCGCATAGGCCCCCGCCAGGTCCCTGGAAGGGGTGGCCTTTCGTTGAGATACATCCGGTGCGCAGCACCGTTACCGCCAGAGGCCACAACTGCCAGGGCGCGAAGCGAAGAATTGCCTTCGTCGAATTGCTTTTCTCGGGTTTACGAATTACGTACAACATGGAAATTTAAACAACAAAAGTTGAACAATGACTTTTACAATTCCGATACGGTGAAATTACTCTTGCGAGACAAGGGATTTCGCCTTCGGACGCCGACCTCGCCGAGACGAACCATTGCTGCGAGTGACGATACCGGCAGTTGGATTTGCGTCTTTGAAAATCTTGAAGCCTTTGTCGGCTGCAAATAGACGCTTCAGTGCGACCTCGGGGAGCCCACAAATCGCGTTATGGTTCGATATTGGCGCGGTCTCAAACGGGCGGCGGACAATGTCTTTCAGTCCAAGCCTATAATCGAAAATCGGAAGGGCGATGGCTGAAGGATTATCACGCAGTGATGAAGAACAATTAAACGAAGCATTCAAAGCAGCAGCGCTTAACAACTTCCCGAACCCGGATCGAATTGGCTGTCCTACCGATAAGCGTCTCTTGCGTGATCTTGCCGGGAAGAAACTAAGGCCAACTCATCCGTTTGTACAGCACGTCGCGGAATGCTCTCCATGCTTTCGTGAACTCAACGAGTTGAAGCATCGCTCGAATAGCGGACGAGCCTGGAAAATAACTGGGGCTGCGGCTGCAATAATCCTTGCAGGTGCGGCATTTTGGCTGTGGGAACGTCGCCTACCGCCTTTGGATGGGGGTGGGCGCGTAGCGATAATTGATCTGCGGCCTTCTGATGCAATGCGTAGCCCGAATGCTGTGGAGCACCGGTTGTCGTTCTCACTTTCTCATGGAAAGCTGTCAGTCTCTATCCTGTTGCCCGTCGGAGCCGCTGAAGGTCCTTACGAACTCAAGCTACTGAACGACTCTCTTAAACCGGTGTGGAGCGGGCAAAGCGAGGCCAGCCTCAGAAATCACGTCATGATAATTTCGACCAAGATTGACACTCGTGACCTCAATTCAGGTGCCTACTCTTTTTGGCTGAGACGTCCTGGACACGAGTGGCAGAATTACCCCGTCGACTTGCGATGAAGTCTGCGGATAGCTCTCTTCTCCACCTCTCCGGGCGGCGAATTTTGCGGCCGAGTTCACGAGGACCGCATCAATGGACTGAAGCCGACTTATCGTTCGGAATCAGCCGAGCCTCCATATCCAGCGCTCCACGAGTGGACCACGTCGTACGGCACGTTTTTACGGGTGCGTCAGAGAGCAAGTGGATTCCTCAATAGGTGTTGGCGGATATCCCATCTGATCCAGAAATAGGGCTATACTCACTCGGCTCACGGCAAAGTTATTTCCGGGACCTAATGAAGATCTTCGCGATTGGCGCTGAGGAACCCAACGACGACTGGGCCGAAACCACCGATGTTGAGCCCCGGCCCGGCTGTAGCGAGCACACCGGACGCAGTCGCAAGTCTTTCCGGCAAAGCCTTTTCATGCAGTTCAAATTTTCTATTGCGTGCCGAGCGGTAAGTGATATGATCCCTCAAAGGCTCTCCAAGATATGGTGGGCCGGAATGATGCTGTGCTTCTTGGGGGGTACTGTGCCACATCTGCGAAATTTCCGGTTTTTATCTTGTCTTCTGTATCTGGGCCTTGTCAGTTCCTTATTTGCTCAATTCACGAGCAATATCGAAGGAACGGTTCAGGACCAATCGGGTGCTGTGCTTCCGAAGGCTACGGTAAGGCTCAAGAACACGTCAACTGGCGTGGAAGTCACGACTGCATCCGGCGAGTCAGGGACTTATCGGTTTAGCAGTCTAGCGCCGGGAACTTACGAAGTAACGGCAGAAGCGGCTGGTTTTCAGGCCTCCAAGTCCACGATTAGCGTATTTACAGCGCAAACCGCGGCTGTCAATCTAAGCCTGGCAGTGGCCGGCGCGAGCACCCAAGTGTCGGTGACAGCCGAGACGCCCGCGATTGCAACAGACGATTCGCGGACTCAGATGACCGTACGAACTCAGCAACTGCAGGATCTTCCGGTGCAAGGAAGGAACTTTCTGAGTCTGGTCGGGGTGGCTCCCGGTATTACGGGACACGGCGCTGTTGGGGGAGGCGCACCCGGTGACGCCCCGGATAATTTCTCCACCGAGAAGAAGGTTGACGCCAGCGGGAATGGCAGGAATCAGAGCGGTAATGAGTTCACGCTTGACGGGCTGAACATCACTAGCAACATTTTGCAAGGGACGGCAAATCTATCGCCCAACCCCGACTCCGTTCAAGAAATGGCGATTCAAACTAACACTTTCGACGTGGAACACGGTCGCGGAAGCTCAGTTCAGGTGGCAATGACCACAAAATCGGGCAGCAACCAGTTTCACGGGACCGGAGCTTACTTCTTTTCGAACCAGCACCTGTGGGCGCGCACGGAGTTCACTCCGAAATATGAACCGTTTAAAAAGCACGATTTGTCCGGCACCTTGGGCG
>JBPCJX010000115.1:0-19141 GCA_051004875.1 Bryobacteraceae bacterium | reverse complement strand
CTTGCCCTGGACCCCATCCCGGCATCAAAGGTCCTGTCTGACCCACTCGAATTTGCAGAATTTGACAAACACAACTGGCTACATACAATGTAGCCGCGAGATAGTTACACTTCATGACTACTGCTTTCCCTCATTTCTATTGGAATTTGGCGAGATCGCCTGGCTATCTTCTGTGCATAAGTCCACTTACTCATGACTTCGCACCGAAAGCTAACTAGTCAGTTAGACGGACCGAGCGCCTGGCCGATAGAGACTGACGTAAGAATTATTTGATGTTCCTGAAATCTAGTTCGGACGCACCAAGCTGAAGTAAAATCGCCAGTACAAATCAAACCCAATCTGCTTTTGCAACGTCCTAATCTCTAGTTCACTTTCAGAAAACACGGCTTCAATTGCGTTCCTGGGTTTCACTTCACTTCTGAACGTGGACCATTGCCGCAACCCGTCCCACTTGCCCCGAAGAGCCGCGACTAAATGTCCCTTCTTCGCCGCCGCCAGCACCGCCAGTATCTGGCCCACTAGAATCGGCCATGCAAATCGCCGCAGTGACTCCGCCGGATAATGCTTCGCCAATAGCAATACCTGGTTACGCGCACTCAGAAACATCACTCGCCGATCGCCTTTCCCGAATGTGCTCTTTCCCATATGCATCGCTACTGCCGCCGGCTCGTAAATTCCCTCGAGTCCGGCCAACACGCAGCGCAGGCCGAAATCCACGTCCTCGTAGTACGATTCGAACCGCGTCTCGAGAAGTCCGATCTGCTCAAACACCCGTCGATGGAAGAGTGCCGCGGTCATCGGTACGAATGAGATCTTCCGCCTTACCGACCAAACCGCGCCATCCGGCCGCCCAAATCCACACCGCCATGCGTAAGCCGCCCGCGAGACCAGGTCCCAACTGCCGTCGAGCGTTTGAGCATCCATGCGCAGCAGTTTGCCGGCTGCGAACTCGGCATTCTCCTGCTCGGCGCAGGCCAGCAAGCGTTCCAGCCACTCCGGCTCCAGCACCACATCGTTATTCAGAATCAGCAGCCACTCGCCCTTGGCCCGCCCGATTCCCTCATTCACCGCCGCCGCAAACCCGCGATTCTCCGGGAACATCGCCACATCCACACGAAATTCCCGCGCGACCAGTTGCGTCGCATCCGTGCTGCCGTTGTCGACAACAATCACCTGATCGGGCGGCCGCGTCTGCGCACCCAGATTGATTAGGATCGACCTGAGCAAGTCGGCTCGATTCCACGTCGGGATAATTGCCGATACGCTCGCCATCTGTCTCAATGATGCTACGCTGGCTCCACTCCGCCGCATCATACTCTTTGGCGTTATAATTCTTTGGGACCCAGGGAGGAGTCCCATATGCGAAAGCTAGTCACTATATCCGCCCTGATTGCATTTGCTACAACCCTATCTGCGGCCAGTCCCTGGGTAGGAACTTGGAAACTCAACCACACGGAATCAAAATACACCGCCAGTGCGCTGCCCAAAGACGAGACCATCATCATCGAGGAACAAGGCGACGATTTGCAGACCATCGTCACCGGCACGTTCGCGGACGGCTCACCGATTTCACTCAAATACACACTGCCGAAGGAGGGGGGCACGGGACAAATGCAGGAAGGCCCCTTCGATGCCGTTTCATCAAAACTCATCAACTCGCATACACGCCAGGTTACCTATAAGAAGGCCGGTAAACCCATGCGGTCGTCACACTCGAACGTATCCGAAGATGGGAAGATCCTACGTGCCAAGGTGAAAGGTACAGACCTCGAAGGTAAACCTGTCTCGGGTCTCCTGGTCTTCAACAAACAGTAACTCCCGCGCGACTGCCGTAATCCCCAATCACTTAGTTTTGTGCTGTGGTAGACGTGCTATGACTGCTCGATGTGGCAAAAAGCACAAACCCCGACCGCCTCGAGCTTCTTCAAGGCACGCTGGAATTGTTGCAAACTCTGCAGTGGGGACCGCAGCACGGTCACGGCATCGGACAGGCGATACGAGCCACCTCCGAAGACGTTCTTCAGGTCGAGCATGGGTCCCTTTATCCCGCCCTTCACAGGCTGAATCGAAAGGGCTGGGTCACCTCCGAGTGGAGCATATCGGACGCAAACCGCCGGGCAAAATACTACAAACTTACGGCTAATGGCAAACGCCAGCTATTAAGAGAGCAAGCGAAGTGGAAGCAGCTCGTCCGTGCGGTCGGTCGAATCATGAGACCGGTTGAGGAGTGATGTCGTGCGGCGGAGAATCCTTCATCGAGCAGTTCGAGACGAGGATATCGCTGAAGAGCTACAGTCGCAGCTTGCGATAGAGGTGGCTCGGCTCATGAAGGACGGCCTCAGCCGGGAGGAAGCCGAGCGCCGGGCTCGACATGCATTCGGGAATGTTGGTCTCATTCGCGAGACCACACGCGAGGCATGGGGCTCCGTATGGCTGGAGCGACGGCCCGAGCTACTTAACGGCAGCGAAAATTTCTCTCATTCGCGGACACTTTTTTGCAGAGCATGACTTTCAACATCCACGCACGCTTGCGCTAATCAACGAAGCTGCCGCTCGTGCCTACTTTCCAGGTGAAGATCCGCTTTTTAAACGAATCCTGAAGGAAGGTCCGCAAGGCGAATGGAAGACAGTGATAGGAATTGTTTCGGACACCAAAAATCATGGCCTTAGATCGCCACCATACCCGGCGGCCTTCGTGAACGACCTCGGTCTGACAAGTGCCTCGGGAACTTCTGTTCATCGTACGAACCGCCGCTAACCAAAACACTTTGGCATCCGAGGTGCAGGAAAAGTTGCGGACGCTCGATCCCAGCCTGTTCGCAAAATTCGAAACCTTAAACGAGTCAATGGCTGAAATGAGTTCCGGTGCCAGATTCAATGGCGTTCTCCTTGCCAGCTTCGCATCGCTGGCATTTTTGATCGCGATGATCGGCGTGTATGGGCTGTTCGCCTTCGCTGTTATCGAGCGGACTCAAGAGATCGGCATTCGAATGGCTGTCGGCGCAAGGCCATCCGCGATCCTCGCTCTCGTTCTGGGCGAAGGAGCGTCGCTCGTAATGATAGGAAGCTTAGTGGGGTTATCTGGCGCACTCGCCGCTACGCGCTATATGAAATCCCTGCTCTATGACCTGAGTGCAAGCGACCCACGGATTTACGCAGCGGCAGTCCTTGCAATTGCGATTGCGGCCCTGCTCGCCACATGGGTTCCTGCATGGCGAGCCTCGTCAATCGATCCGGTGATTGCGTTACCGCACGAATAGTCTGGCGCAACCAATTACTTCCTGCTATCCGTCTAAGACACGCGTGAACAGGATCCGCCAGCTCCTCGCGGCCGCTGCATTTGCCGGGTCCGCAGTCTTGTTCCTGGCCCTCCGCTGTGCCGCTCAACAGCCTCCAATCATTCGGGTTCCAGTTCGACTCGTCAGCGTTCCCACCCTCGTCGTCTCAGCGCAAGGGAAATACATATCGGGTCTTGCCGCTTTCAATTTTCGGCTCACCGATAACGGGCGCCCGCAGAAATTCAAATTCGACACGGATTCGCTTCCGGTCTCGATCGCCGTGGCGGTTCAGGTGGATCAGGATGTCCGGGAATACGTTCCCTTCATTACGAATGTGGGAAATCTCCTTGATAATTCACTCGCAGCAGCGACGGGTGAAGCGGCTCTTATTGAGTACAACGACGAAGTTTCCCTCGCGAAGCCGTTCGGCGTGGAAGGCCTTCACACTGCATTGAAGAACATCTCTCCATCAGGTCACGGCGCGCACATGATCGACGCCGGACTTCGCGCGATCGCGTTGCTCAAGCAGCGTACCGGCGCTCGCTCCCGGGTTCTTCTGTTCATCGGTCAGCCAATAGACGATGGCAGCAGCGCCAAACTCGATGTGCTCGAAGCGCAAGCCGAGCGGGAAAACGTCCAGATTTATGCGTTAGCGCTGCCGCTCCTTGGCAAATCATTCGTCTCCGACAGCTTCGCCTTACAGGGATTGGGAAGCCAATGGTACAAGGGCGGATATCAAGCGAGTATCGAGCTCACAAAAGCTGTTCCAGCCTTGCGGCGAGCCGGACAGGTCCGCGCCCGTAATGATCCATTTTCGTTACTGACGGTCGCAACTGGTGGACTTCAGATCCACTTCCGCAAACAGAACCAACTGGAAAACGCGATCATCGCCATGGGTGACGCGCTGCGCAGCAGGTATGTCTTGAGCTATACTCCCGATCCTGACAACATCGGCTATCACAAAATCGTCGTGCAGGTCGGCGTACCAGCGGCGACAGTTTATGCGCGTCCGGGCTGGATGTCAAATGGACATCAGTTGGATACCAATTGGTCGCGAAAATGATACTTCGACAGAATCCAGTTTGCTGGTAGTGTGCTAGAGAGGGCTTTATCATGACAGCCACGCAAAACGCACTTGGTTCGATCGTTTCTCTGTGGCGATATCCGGTCAAATCCATGCTGGGAGAAGAGCTGAATGCCACCGACGTCACCAAAGGCGGCCTGCTCGCAGATCGCGCCTACGCCCTTGTCGACCGCTTTGACGGGAAAATTGCAAGCGCCAAGAATCCGCGCAAGTGGCCCCAGCTCTTTGATTTTCGCGCGGCATTGGCTCACCTACTGACCGACGAACCGAAGACCGGTACGCAGTCGCCGCCGCTCCGCATCACGCTGCCGGATGGCACCGTCATCAACAGTGATCAACCCGACGTAAATCAGATCCTTTCCAACGTGCTGAAGCGCGACGTGACACTCAACTCCACCTCGCCAGATCCGCGAACCGCCACCGCTGAAGAGTATTGGCCGGATATCGAAGGCCTCGACCACCGCGACACCGTCACCGACTTCGGTTTGCCTGAGGGTACATTTTTTGATGCTGCCGTTGTGCATCTCCTGACCACGTCGACGCTCGATCGCCTGCACGCGCTCTATCCGCAGGGGCGTTTCGAGGCACGGCGCTTTCGCCCCAATATGGTCGTCGCGACGGAGCCTGGCGAAAGCAACTTTGTTGAAGACGCTTGGATCGGCAAAACACTCGCGATCGGCGATGCCGTTCGCTTGAGCATCACTGCTCCGTGTTTTCGCTGCGTTATGACGACGCTCGCCCAAGGCGATCTCCCGAAAGACGCGGGCATTCTCCGCACCGCGGCCCAGCATCACAAAGCCAGTGTCGGAATCTACGCCTCTGTCTTGCAGGGTGGCAAAGTCCGCCGTGGTGACTCGGTCAGGCTGCAGTAGCCGGCGTCACAGGCAGCTTTGAAGACGCACCCTCAATAATAGTTTTCCATCAACATCAAATCGCAACTGGCCTGGTCCAGCTGCGAATAGAGAATCCATCGGCCATCAGGAGACACGGAAAACACGGTCGAATTCAAATCGAGCTTTGTGTCTTTTAAGAACTCTTTAACAATCCTCACCTGGCGCGTGGCGAAACGATAAAACTTGAGCACTGGCTGAACCGGACTGTCGAGATCGGTGAAGTAGATGCCCTCGCTGCTCAAAGCCCAAAGACCTTGCTGTCCATGGTCCAGAACCAGAGTTTCCTCGCCTCTCCCTACAGGCACCTTCCAAATGCCAGCCGAGCCCAGCTTAGCGTAATACACAAAATTGCCGTCGAACGATTCAAACGCTTCCCTCCCGCCCTTGTGCGTAACTTGCAACGCAGCGCCTCCTTGCGCTGGCGCTTTCCAGATCTGCCAATCTTCGCTCCGATTGGACCCAAAATAAATCCATCGGCCATCTCTGGACCAACTCGGACGTGCGTTATTCAAAGGACCCGTTGTCAGCCGGCGCACCGGCCCTCCACCGCTGCTGATGACGTAAATGTCCCAATTTGCGGCTTGCGGACTGTCGAATGCAATCCACCGCCCGTCTGGTGACCAGCGCGGACTCCCCACAGTAGCCCCGTTGAAAGAGGTCAACTCCACCGGATTGAGACCATCGCTGTCAGATATCCAAATTGAATGGATGCCTGAGCGCGCCGAGGTGAACACGACCTTCCTACCATCAGGAGAAAATTGCGGCTCCAGATCCGGTTGGGTAGACGCGATAAACCGCGTGGGCGCGCTCTTTCTGTTTGACGAATTAGGACCGGGAGTTCGCCAGATGTTGGAGTCAGTCGAATATCGCGCGTAGATCAATCGATTCTCTGTGTGGGAAATTGAAATATCTATAGCGTTCTCGCCCCCGCCAGCCAAGCGTTCCGGCGCTTCGCCAGAGGCGGCGACCTTCCACAGATTTGCGCCGGCCCGTTGGCTCACTGAGAATATGATGCTTCGGCCGTCGCCGCTCCAATCCAGCCCGCCAATTCCCAAGGGTTGATCAGGTGTCAGTCTCCGGGGCTCACCTTGGGGCTCTCCGCTGGCGCTGACCGAAAGCAAATAGATTGCGTTATTTATATCGTAGCTTCCCCTGATAAACGCAAGCGTCTTCCCATCGGGAGAGAAATGCGGGCGCTGATCGCCAACATATTCATGGGGTGGCGAAGTTAGCCGAAGTTTTTCACCGGTCTCGGTAGAAATTAAGAAAATGCCTAAAGGCGATTCTGGAGTAGGTCTATCAGCCGTTGCCAAAAACTTCGCGTCTGGGGACCACGACAAACCTGGGTACGCCCCAGAACTCGCAGCCGCTTCTCCCAATTTGCGCTCCACGCCACCCAATGCTGGTATCATCCATACTTCCGCGTGTGTTCCCAAAGTCCGGCAGAACGCGATATAGTGGCCGTCCGGCGACCAGACGGGTGCATACTCAAACGCTGGATTGGTCGTGAGCCTGAGCGGCGTTCCAGCATCCACCAGCTTGATGTAAATATCGAAGTTATCGCCGTTCTCGCTGTCCCAGGCAAACGCCACCTGCTTCCCGTCAGGCGAGAAAGCAGGAGTGATCTGGTAGCCCGGAAAACTGGTCAGAGGAACAATTTTCGGTACGGGATGCGATCTAGGGCGAAGCAGCCAAAATCCAACTGTCATTGCGACGATCAATAGGACCACGGTTCCTGCCTGCGCCCACATGGCCCGCGATTTCCTCCGCCCTAGCGCTCCGGGTCGTGCGACACTCGTCAGCGTGCCCGTTTCGGATTCTTCCTTCACCTCCTCCAGCGCAACCTTCACGTCAGCCATATGCTGGAAGCGGCGATCTGGGTCCTTGCGCAGACACCGGACGATCACTTTCTCCAGATCCCGCGGTATGTCCTCTGTGACCCCGCTCGCAGGCGCTGGTTCTTCTTTCAGAATTGCGGACAACGTGGAGAGTTTCGAGTCGCCGTGAAAAGCCTGCCGGCCCGTCACCATCTCGTACAGCACGGAGCCGAACGAAAAAATGTCGCTGCGAGTGTCTGTTTTCTTTCCTTCGGCTTGTTCCGGCGACATGTAGGCGGCTGTGCCAACGACAATGCCTTCTCGCATGCCGGGTTCAGCATGCGCTCTCATTGTTTCGGTAGCGCCAAACTCCGCTGTGGTGGTATCACTTAGTTTGGCGATACCGAAATCCAGCACTTTCACGTGGCCGTTTTCGGAGACGATAATGTTGGACGGCTTCAAATCCCGGTGGACGATACCGGCTGAGTGCGCCAGCGCCAGTGCGTCGGCGATCTGCACGGCATACTTCAGAGCTTCATTCAGAGGCAGCCCCTTGCGGCCGATCAACTGCTCCAGCGTCTTGCCGGGCACGTATTCCATCGAGATAAAATGGACCCCGTCCGCCTCAGTAACGTCGTACACGTGAACGATATTGGGGTGATTCAAAGCAGAAGCTGCCTTGGCCTCTTGCACGGAGCGACGCTTCCTTTCCGGATCGGCCAGTCTTTCAGCCGGGAGTGTCTTCAACGCGACGAAGCGGTCCAAGTGGGTGTCCCGCGCTTTCCACACGACGCCCATGCCGCCCTCGCCGAGCTTTTCGCAGATCTGATACTGCGCTAAAACCTTGCCGATCATAGCGATCTAGGTTTATTAAAGATACTCTTTTGCAGGACGGCGTTCAACGACACTCGCTTTCACCCTATTACGGGCCTAAGGAGCCCTAGGGAAAGGGAAACCCGAATTGACACAGTGGTGAAACTGTAACACTCTGCTATTTGCGAGAGGGATAATTTCACACGAAGAAGTCGCTTTTTTCTAGCAGTGATTTGCTTGCCAGCCCTCGGCTTCGGATAAGCGGCAGAGTCCTCAAAATCTGCTCCGCAAGACCTTTCCGGCGCCGGTGGGCCCCCCTATGCTGGGCATTCGCTGGGCGCGCGGATTTCAACCCTCTGCCCGCCTCCGTGAGGCACGTCCAGGAGATCGCAACAATCCGAATATGACCTATCACGGCGGCAAGATCATGCCCACGCCGTTACACAGGCCATTTTTTGGGGCACGAGTTGGCGCAGTTGTAGCTTCACGGGAGATAAGATCAATGGTCTCGATGCGTGGTATTTCGGTTTCAATAACTCCAATTACGCGAAGACCTCGCATGAATACACCGGGTCTAATGGCCAAGTGGGTGCTAGGACGAGCTATGGCGGCCACGTCATCGACGTCTCAGCATCCAGCAGCGGAGCCAATACTTCCACGATTCTGGCGGAGGTCTGTAAAGCCATTTTCAATCCTGATCCCAGCGGAAATGGTTATTACGCTGTTTACGCCGATACTAAGCGGGGACACGCCAGCTATCGCGCCTATCACAGCTACGGCACTTGCGGCGGCAAACCGGTTCAGTTCGCCTACTTCTTCAACCTCGACGGCGACTCGGGCTGCGATCCTCAGGACACCTCCGGACTGCACTCGCAAGGTTTGGCCGCATTGGCAAATGTCAGCGCGCACGAAGTGTCCGAAGCACGCACAGATCCCGCCAGCCCCGGCGCCTGGTATGACTCCTCGAAGGAGGAGAACGGCGACAAGTGCGCCTGGACCTTTAACGTACCGCTGATCACGTTCAGCAACGGTTCCGAGTGGGAAATTCAGGGCGAGTGGTCGCACGCGGCCTAGAACGCCCGGACGGGATACCCCAACAGCTCAGGCAAAAAGGCTGCCTAGACGGTCATTAATGACACACCACGTCTTATAACTGATCGTAGATCTGCTTTAACTGCAGCACGAAACCAGCCACTGGCCCCTCGCCGAACACGCGCTCTGGGTCTATCAGCTCATTCGGCGTTTCCCTGTCGGAACTGTAGATCGTCACGGTTCTCGACTGCGGATCGATCAGCCAGCCGAGCTCCACTTTATTCCGCAAGTACGTCTGCATCTTCTCTTGCAGATCTTTTTTGCGATCGCTCGGCGAACGAATCTCGATCACAAACGCCGGAACAAGCGGAGGAAATTTCTGCCGTTGCTTGCGTGACAGCGCTTTTAACCTTCCCATTGGAATCCAACTAGCATCAGGTGAAAGAACACTCTTATCGGGCAATGTGAACCCCGCTGTCGGACCCAGAACGATTCCCGGCCTGTCTTTCTGGGTCCACTCCCGCAACTGCGCTGCTACTTCAAGCTCTATGAAGCCACTTTCCAACCCTGAGGGAGCCATGATGATTATTTCTCCCTCAGAGTTGCGCTCGATCCGCAACAGCGAGTGCTGCTCTTGGCAAAATTCAAAGAAATCATCTTCCGTAAACTCCGGACCCGGCCGCACAACTACCCGGTCCAGTGTCGCGAGATCCAAGGCCAATGGGAGTGTTGCTGCCATCTTCTTAACTATCCCTCATCAACTACTGAACCGCGATCGTTAGGGAGCCGGTTGCCGTTGACACAGAAATCCATTCCTGAATACGCTTGTACTTGTGCCGGTGTAGCTCAGGTGGTTAGAGCGACGGTCTCATAATCCGTAGGTCGCAGGTTCAACTCCTGCCGCCGGCACCACTTCACTGTTTCACGATGGTCGAGTAGATTCGATCCAAGTCATCTTTGGAGTAATACTCGATTTCGAGACGCCCCCCCGCTCCGGCCTTCGGGATGAGCCTCACCCGCGTACCCAGCACCGCGGCCATTTCGTCCAATGCCGCGCGAATGTTCGGATCCAGTTTTCTCTCTTTACTTTCTTGTAGTTGGGAGCCTGTCCCCAATGTAGTTAAGTTCTTAACTAATCGCTCCGTTTCGCGGACCGACAGTTGATTCGAAACGATCCGCTGACACGCATTCATTTGCGCTTGTGCATCTGCAATATTCAGCAGAGCGCGGGCATGACCGACACTAATATTGCCGCGTGTCAGTTCGTTCAAAACCAACGGCGACAATTTCAGTAACCGGAGAAAATTCGTGATTGTTGAGCGATCTTTTCCCGTTCTTTCTGCAATCTCTTCGTGACTTAAGCCGTGTTCCGAGGCCAAGCGATTAAACGCTGTCGCAGTTTCCACCGGATTCAGATCTTCCCGCTGCAGGTTCTCAATCAGCGCAAGCTCGAGTACCCTGTCCTGTTCTACGCTCCGGACAAGTGCCGGGATTTCTTTCAAGCCGGCCAACCGTGCCGCTCGCCATCGCCGCTCTCCCGCGATGATGGTGTAAGTTCCGTTATTCTCCCTACGAATCGTGATGGGCTGTATTAGCCCGTTCGCCTGAATCGATCGCGCGAGTTCGTCAAGCTTCTCCGCGTCAAAGGTCTCCCTGGGTTGTTCCTCATTGGGGCGTAGCTGTTCCAGAGGGATGCTTTGGAAATCTTCGAAGTGCTTCGGCCATTCAGTGCGGGCCGGTGGCACCGCCGTAACTTGACTCAAAGGGGGAGTCGGTGCCTCCCGGGGCGACAACAGTGTCGAAATTCCCTTACCCAGCGCTCTTCGCTGCTTCCGGTTCAGCTCGTTGTTCATGTGCCATAACTTCCTTTGCCAATTGGATGTAGCTCTCTGCGCCCCGTGACCTGGGGTCATATGCCAGAATTGTCTTCCCAAAGCTGGGAGCCTCCGCTAGCCGAATGCTCCTTGGAATCACTGTCTTAAAAACTTGTCGTCCAAAGAATTCCCTGAGATCAGTTTCTACTTGCCGGGTGAGATTGGTTCGATCGTCATACATAGTCAGCAGAACGCCTTCCACTTGTAGCTGCGGGTTGAAAGCTTCTCGAACTCGATCGATCGTATCCATGAGTTGCGAGATTCCCTCCAGAGCGAAAAACTCGCACTGAATGGGCACGAGTACCGAGTCTGATGCAACCAGGGCGTTCAATGTGAGAAGATCGAGCGCCGGGGGGCAATCCACCAGGATGTAGTTGTAGTCTCCCTTTACTTCCGCAATGGCACCGCGGAGGCGAGACTCCCGTTCGTCAAAATCGACCAAATCCAGATTAGTGGCTACTAGGTTCTGATCAGCGGGAACAATTCCGAGTCCCTCAGAATCGGTGGGAACTATCGCCTCGGCAATGGTGGCTCGTTCCAGGAGCACATCGTACAGTGTCTTCCGGTCCGCCGATTTGTCCAACCCCACGCCAGTGGTGGAATTACCTTGGGGATCGGAGTCGATGAGCAGTACTTTCAACTCCGAAGCGGCCAATGCCGCTGCAAGGTTGATCGCGGTGGTGGTCTTCCCGACCCCGCCTTTCTGGTTTGCTATGGAGATAACGCGCGCCAAGAGTGTAGCCGGTTCTCGATGATCCTATCATGTTTCACGTGAAACATCGTTCGAGATTCAAATACACATCGAGAACGGCGATTGCCGCAGGCGTCACTCCGGGAATCCGGCCCGCCTGTCCCAGCGTCGTAGGCCCTACCTTCGTGAGTTTTTGCTTTACTTCGTTCGAGAGCCCCGGAATGCCTTCGTATACGAAATCGACCGGAATCTTCCGCCCCTCCGCGTCTTCCAGCTGCCGGATGTTGCGATCCTGTTGAGCAATGTAGCCTGAGTACTTCGTCTCGGTCTCGACTGTCGTAAGCGCACCGGGTGAAATGGGTTCGTTTCGTTGCTGGGAGATCCAGGTTGCCAGATGCGAAATCCGCGCCTCCGGCCGTCGTAGCCAAGTCAAAAGCGAGGGATTGTCACTCGCGGCCTCTAAACCCACGATGTCTGGAACGGCATTTGCCCGGGTTCGCGCCAGTAGTTCGGTAATGCTAGACTTTTGCCCCTGTTTTTTCGTGAACTCGGCCCAGCGCTGGTCGTCCACAAGCCCGGCCTTGCGCCCAACTGGCGTTAAACGCTCATCCGCATTGTCAATCCGGAGGTGAAGCCGGAATTCTGCCCGCGAGGTAAACATCCGATACGGCTCGTCCGCACCCTTATTTATCAGGTCGTCGATCAGAATACCCACATACCCGCTTGCTCGCCCCACCACAATCTCCGGTAATCTCCTCACCTTGCACGCCGCATTCAGGCCGGCAATCAACCCCTGACAACCCGCCTCTTCATAGCCCGAGGTCCCATTGATTTGCCCAGCCAGGAACAAGCCCGGTATCGACTTCACCTCGAGCGAGTGCTTCAGCTCGCGAGGATCCACCGCATCATATTCAATGGCGTACCCCGGCCTGATCATTTCCGCCTGCTCGAGGCCCGGAACTGAGGCAATCATTGCGCCTTGCACGTCGATTGGCATGCTGGTCGACATCCCATTTACATAGATTTCATGAGTGTCGAGTCCCTCCGGCTCCAGAAAAATCTGATGGCGCTTCTTGTCCGGGAATTTGACGATCTTGTCCTCGATGGACGGGCAGTATCGCGGCCCAATTCCTTCGATTTGCCCGCTATACAACGGCGATCGTGCAATGCTGTCGCTCAAGATCCGATGCGTTCCTTCAGTTGTGTAGGCTAAATGACAACAAATCTGCGCCCGGTCAATCCGTTCGGTCATAAACGAAAAGGGAGTCGGAACGGGATCACCCGGCTGCTTCTCGAATCGCGACCAGTCGATGCTCCGACCATCCAGGCGGGGTGGCGTACCCGTTTTGAGGCGTGTCCACTGCAAAGCGAGGGTCCGGAGTTGGCCGCCAAGGGTGTTCGAAGATGCCTCGCCGTTTCGGCCGCAGGCATATTTCTGCTCACCAACATGCGCCAAGCCATTCAAAAAGGTTCCGGTCGTCACCACGACAGCGTCTGCCGCCAAGTCCCGGCCATCCCTTAAACGAACGCCAGCAATTTGCCTATGTAGTTCGTTTCGCAAAAACAGCAGTTCCCCAACTTCCGCCTGCAGAATACGCAGGTTTGGCTCATTCTCAAGCCACTCGCGCATCCGAATTCGGTACTGCTTCTTGTCGCACTGGGCTCGCGGCGACCAAACCGCCGGTCCGCGGCTCGTGTTCAGCAGCCGGAACTGAATGCCGACCGCGTCCGTGAGCTCTCCCATCACGCCGCCCAACGCGTCGATCTCACGGACTAGGTGGCCTTTGGCAATCCCGCCGATCGCCGGATTGCAGGACATTTGAGCGATGAGATCGAGGTTCATCGTGACCATGGCAGTCTTGAGCCCCAGACGCGCACACGCTCGCGCGGCTTCGCACCCGGCATGACCCGCACCGACAACAATGACGTCGTACTTTGTCTGCATCGCGTTATCAGTTATTCTAGCTGTCTTGAAGATCTTAATCATAGGCGGCGGCGGCCGAGAGCATGCCTTGGCCTGGCGGCTCGCGAAATCGTCGTCCGTCACCGGAATTGTGGCATGTCCGGGGAATCCCGGTATTGCGGAATTAGCTCTCTGCGTGCCATCGCCCGAGACTGTTTCAGCCTATGCCGATATCGCTGAGGCGCACGGAATCGATTTGACCATCGTGGGACCTGAGGCTCCACTCGTAAATGGAATTGTTGATCGCTTCCGTGAGCGGAGCCTGAAGATCATCGGCCCACCTCAGGCCGCCGCACACCTGGAAGGATCTAAAATCTTCGCCAAACAGTTCTTCGAGCGTGCAGGAATCCCGACTGCAAGATCTATCCAGCCGACTTCGCTAGAGGAAGCACTTTCTGTTGCAAAGAAATTCGGATTTCCTCAAGTAATAAAGGCCGACGGACTCGCCGCAGGTAAGGGTGTTGTTATTGCACACAATCGAGCAGAAGCCGAGGAAGCCATCGAAGAACTCGGCCCGGATCTCGTTATCGAGGAATTTCTGGAAGGGGAGGAAGTCAGCTTTATCGGTCTCAGCAACGGCCAAATGATTCTCCCGTTTGCACCGACGCAAGATCACAAAAGAATTTTCGACGGAGATCGCGGCCCGAACACTGGCGGGATGGGCGCTTACTGCGATAGGCGCATTCTGACGGCTGAAGAGAGCGGGCAGATTATGGAGTGCATGATGCTACCCGCGATCGCGCAAATGCGAAGAGAAGGGAACCCGTTCACCGGTTTTTTATATGCAGGCTTAATGATGACTGCGAACGGACCAAAGGTTCTCGAATTCAACGTGCGGCTGGGCGATCCCGAGACACAAGCGCTGATGCACAGCTTTCAAGGCGATTTTGGCGAGGTTCTTAGCCTTACTGAAAGCGGCGTCGGAACTATCTATCCGGGCTCGTGGACGACCTGTTCCGTATGTGTCGTTCTGGCCGCAAAAGGATATCCCGGCAAACCACGGACGGGCGATGTTATCACTGGGATTGAAGAGGCCGAAGCCACGGGAGCCACCGTGTTTCACGCCGGCACGAAGAAAGACGGCGATCATCTCGTCACAAACAGCGGGCGCGTTCTGGGCGTGACCGCAGGCGGCGCGACATTGCAAACGGCAATTGACAACGCCTATGCAGCAGTTGAGAAAATCCATTTCGACGGCATGCAGTATCGAAAGGACATCGGTCAGAAAGGCTTGAAACGCTGGTAGACTTCAAAAGGAGTCTGCAACACGGGGACGTAGCTCAGATGGATAGAGCAGCCGCCTCCTAAGCGGCAGGTCGGCAGTTCGAATCTGCCCGTCCCTACCAGCTTTATTTCCGATACACCACGCCGCCCTTCATCACAAACCCCACTCTCTGCAAGGCGCTGATGTCCTGCAACGGATCGCCGGAAACCGCGATCACATCGGCAAAGTAGCCTGGCTTCAAAACGCCGATTTGCTCTTCCCAGCCGAGCAACTTCGCGCCGTTGATCAGGTCAGCTTGTAACGCGGCTACGGGCGTCATGCCGTACTTGACCATCAACACAAACTCACGCGCCTGCGTGCCGTGCGGAAACGGACCAACGTCTGAACCCACGGCTATCGGTACACCGGCCGCAAGCTGTTTGCGAAACTCCCGTGCATGGTAATCAAACATCTCGTGCTCGAGCGTTGCCTGTGCAGGTGTGGCGGCGTGATCGGCGAAATATTCAAAGATAGTAAAGGTAGGCACAGCGAAAATCTGTTTCTCACGCATCAGGCGCATGGTTCGGTCGCTGAGCTGATTCGCATGATCGATGGATGCAACGCCTGCCTCCGCGGCGTAAAGCGTTCCAGGCTCGCCCGTCGCGTGGACGGCAACGCGCTTACTCACACGCGCAGTTTCCGTAACGGCGGCACGAAGTTCAGCCTCCGTGTATTGGTACGGTGTCGAAAACCGGCCCTCCTGGAATGAGTCGCGCCCGGTCTCGTAGATCTTGATGAAATCCGCGCCTTCTTTCATCTGCTCGCGGATCACTGTCACTAGTTCGGCTGCAGTATTCGCGTAGGTCGCGTTTGATAGCACGTGCTGCGCCGGGTTGAACCTATTAGCGTCCTCGTGCCCGCCCAGAATATCGACAGCGTTGCCGCTGACCCGCATTCGTGGCCCCGGAATCAGGCCTTGATTAATGGCATTGCGCACCGCCGTGTCGGCCGAACCTGCACCCTCGGTTCCCATGTCACGTTCTGCAGTGAAGCCAGCCATCAGGTCGGCGCGGGCAGCCAGAACCGCCAATATTGTCCGCTGCGGCACGGATTCTTCAACGGTCTGCACGTCTTCTCCGCCGGGATGCAGGAATAAATGCACGTGCGCATCGATCAAGCCTGGCAACAAAGTGCGGTCACCCAGATCGATCGTCTCGGCGCCAGCGGGATGCGTCACATTCGGACCAGCTTCGCGAATCCGCTCGCCTTCGACCAGCACCTCGCCCGGCGTGACGATCCGGCCGCTCTCTATGTCGAGCAGACGCGCGGCATGCAATACAATCGGGCGCGCGGTTGTCTGATTTGCCTGGGCGACTAACGTGTTGATAAGGCCACCAAGCAGAGAAAGTAAGCTGACGACAGTGGATAATTGGAGTTTTGTCATCTTATGCCTAAATTGAAACACTTTCGACCCATCCTGTTTCTGGCCAGTGCCGCCGCTGCACTCGCTCAACAGCGTACTGCCGAAACCAGTGGCGAAGCGAATCTCGTTCTGCCCGATCTTCATCAGGCCACATTTTTCGGAGGCATGATCGACGGCAGTTCGCTCCTCTTATATAGCTTGATCTTCGTTGCGCTCGGTCTCGTGTTCGGGCTTGTGATTTACCACCAGCTCAAGAACCTGCCCGTGCACAGGTCTATGTTGGAGATATCGGAGCTGATTTACGAGACGTGCAAGACCTATCTCATCACTCAAGCAAAGTTTCTGCTGATCCTTGAGGTATTCATCGGGGTAATTATCATTTTCTATTTCGGAGTGCTGCAGCACTTTGCCGCGACCAAGGTACTGATCATTTTGCTATTCAGCGTGGTCGGCATTTGCGGAAGCTCTGGCGTGGCGTGGTTCGGCATACGCGTGAATACCTTTGCCAATTCCCGCACGGCATTCGCGAGCTTGCGCGGTAAGCCTTTCCCGTGTCATGAAATCCCGCTAAAGGCGGGCATGAGCATCGGGATGTTACTGGTCAGCGTGGAGCTGGTCATCATGCTTTTCATCCTGCTCTTTATCCCGCATGATTACTCCGGACCTTGCTTTATCGGCTTCGCAATCGGCGAGTCGCTCGGCGCGGCGGCGCTTCGCGTGGCAGGCGGCATTTTCACGAAAATTGCGGATATTGGTGCCGATTTGATGAAGATCGTTTTCAAAATCAAGGAAGACGATGCACGCAACCCCGGCGTGATTGCGGATTGCACGGGCGACAACGCGGGCGATTCGGTGGGCCCAAGCGCGGATGGCTTCGAGACCTACGGCGTGACCGGTGTGGCGCTCATCTCCTTCATCGTGCTTGCCGTCACAAACCCGCTTGTACAGGCCCAGCTGCTGGTTTGGATCTTCGCAATGCGCGTAATGATGGTCATCTCGTCCGGTTTGTCGTATTTGTTGAACGCGGCATACGCAAAAAGCAAGTATGCAAACGTCAACAAGATGAATTTCGAGGCGCCGTTGACGACCTTGGTCTGGTTGACATCGCTGGTTTCGATTGCGGCGACCTACATCGTGTCTTACGCCATGATCCCGGACCTGGGCGGCGATACTTCCCTGTGGTGGAAGCTATCGAGCGTGATCACTTGCGGAACACTCGCCGGAGCAGTAATTCCCGAGCTCGTGAAGGTCTTCACGTCGATGGATTCGCGGCATGTGCGCGAAGTAGTCGCTTCGTCTCGTGAGGGAGGCGCGTCGCTGAACATTCTTTCGGGTTTTGTGGCGGGCAATATGAGCGCGTATTGGCTCGGCACAGCGATTCTGGCCCTGATGACAGCGGCTTATGGCTTGAGCACAGCCGGGCTTGGCAATTTGATGATTGCGCCGGCGGTCTTTGCTTTTGGCCTGGTTGCGTTCGGATTCCTGGGCATGGGCCCGGTGACGATCGCGGTCGATTCCTATGGCCCCGTGACAGACAATGCGCAGTCCGTTTATGAGCTCTCGACGATTGAGCAGATTCCGGGAGTAAAGGAGGAGATCCGGAGAAGCTATGGATTCGACGTGGATTTTGAAACGGCGAAGGAAAATCTGGAGGAGAACGACGGCGCGGGCAATACGTTCAAGGCCACCGCCAAGCCGGTCCTGATCGGCACGGCCGTTGTGGGTGCAACGACGATGATTTTCTCTATTGTGGTGGCGCTGACACACGGTTTACGACCCGAGCTGTTGCCCAATCTTTCCATCCTGCATCCGCCGTTTCTGCTGGGTTTAATTGCCGGCGGCTCCATCATTTATTGGTTTACTGGAGCTTCCACGCAGGCTGTCACTACGGGCGCGTACCGAGCTGTTGAGTTCATCAAGGCGAACATCAAGCTGGAAGGCGTCACGAAAGCGTCGGTAGCCGACAGTAAGAAGGTTGTCGAGATCTGTACACGCTACGCACAGCGGGGAATGTTCAACATTTTCCTGGCGGTATTCTTTGTAACGCTGGCTTTCGCCTTCGTGGAGCCGTATTTTTTCATCGGATATCTAATTTCGATCGCGCTTTTCGGCTTATATCAGGCGATTTTTATGGCGAATGCAGGCGGTGCATGGGACAACGCAAAGAAAATCGTTGAGACCGAACTGAAGCAGAAGGGCACCGAGCTTCATGACGCGACGGTTGTCGGTGATACGGTGGGTGATCCGTTCAAGGACACTTCCTCCGTAGCGCTGAATCCCATCATCAAATTTACGACGCTGTTCGGGCTGCTGGCTGTAGAATTGGCGGTTTCTTTATCGGGTCAGCGGGGATCGGGATTGGGTTGGTTCCTGGCCGGGCTGTTCCTGGTGACATCGATGATCTTCATTTGGCGATCGTTCTACAAGATGAGAATTGGTAGTGATTAGAGCCCAAAGCGCGGGTAGGGCTGCTCAGAGGGCCCTCGCTCAATCCTGTGCGATAGCCTACATTCAAGCAAGTGAACGAACTGGTGTTCGAGATAACGCAAGACGCCGACGGCGGGTTTTCTGCCGAATGCTTGAGCGAAAGCATCTTCAGCCAAGGTGATACTTGGGACGAACTGCGCGCCAATGTCAAAGAAGCTGTTGAAGCTTTTGACTTTGACCTGCCCAAGCCGGGTAGTATTCGCCTTCACCTTGTCCGTGATGAAATGCTTGCGCTCGGATGAAACTTCCCCGCGATCTAAGCGACACGAACTCGTCGCCGCCCTTTGCCGCGCCGATGGGGATACGCTGTAGTCAATCAGGTCGGCAGCCATGGCGTTTTGCAAACGGACGAGCCAAGTTCGCATCGCCATTCCCACACACAAAGCGCTTGCGGATGGGGACGCTCAACGGAATCCTCCGAGACGTGGCCGAGCATAAAGGGTTGATAGGGAAAGCATTTAAAATTGGTGTAAACCGCAAGTGGCGAACCCTGAGCAGTAATTCTGGCAGCCCCGTAATTCAGCAATGGAATTTGCTGGCCGACACCTAGGGGCCGAGGTTCTTGAGAAAGTGCCTCGATAC
>JBPCJX010000114.1:0-3965 GCA_051004875.1 Bryobacteraceae bacterium | reverse complement strand
CGGAATGCAGTGAAGGGTCACGAGGCCAAGATTCACATGGATGAAAACGGGGCGATGACCTTCGAGTGTTTTCGCGTTGTCGCTCGGTGTTTCGGTGTTGCGGGCGCGTGAGTACCGTCATGCAGGGTGGGTCTGGCGTTCAACAATTACCGTTATTGAAACCCAGACCTGCACCTCAGGAGGTCTGGTGAAGGTCTGTGAAACATACGCGCTTGAGTGCCACGCATGTAGCGGCGCAGTGGAGATGCCGGTCTCTGGCGACCCGTGCTGTCCACGCTGCGGATCAGCGCTCAACATCCAATGGCGCGGCGAACCAGTTGCAGATGCCACGGTAGAGTGTCCGGGCGCAGCTCAAGCCGTTGCTAATTACGTCGCACGCACAATAGGATGATCTCGGGTTCAAAATGCCATCCCTTGAACACCGGGTGTCGCGACTTACGCATGGACCGCCAGCCTATCAGACCGTCTCAACGGTAGTCGCAACACATCCAATCGCATGCTCCTCGTTCGTTTCCGAACACACAATTTTTGAATCCGACCAGAGGCGCGGGTTGAGGAACAAGCACATCTAACGCGCACCATCGCCTGTACGCAGCAGGTTCTGGCTCCTAAATTGCTCCTATGACCGTCACCATGGCTATGGCCCGAGGTGATCAGTGCACCTTTTGACGCAAGATCTTCGTTACGCATTCCGCCAATGGGCCAAATCGCCCGGATTCGCGCTGGTATGCGTGCTGACGATCGCGTTGGGTATTGGCGCAAACACCGCCATCTTCAGCGTGATGAATACCGTCCTCCTGCGCTTCCTGCCGGTACCAAACCCGCAGCAACTTGTGTATCTTCATCTCAAGAACCAGCCGCTCGCAACCCCGCAAACCGGCTACGGCGACATCTCTCTTTCTCGGCCTGTGTACGAGCAGATGCGCGTTCAGCCAAGAGTGTTTTCGGACGTGATCGCGTTGGTCCCGCTCGCCTTTGGGAAAGTGGCCGTGCGTCTCGGCGCAGAACCCGAACAGGCAAACGGCGAAATGGTCAGCGGCAACTTCTTCTCCGGTCTCCGTGTGCGACTCGCCTTAGGCCGCGGGTTCACTACGGCGGACGAAGTGAACCATGCGTCCATTGCCGTTCTCAACTACGCGTGGTGGACACGTCAATTTGCGCAAGATCCCGGCGTTCTTAGCCACACTCTGTATGTCAAGGGGCTACCATTTCTGATCGTCGGCGTCGCGCCGCCCGGTTTCAATGGCTCGGATCCCGGCACCGCCATGGACTTCTGGGTTCCGCTGCAAAATCGCCCTGAGCTGAATGCGTGGGGAACATCGGCGACCGAGGCAACCCTCTATGGCTCTCCCAACTGGTTGTGTCTCATAGTAGTCGGCCGGCTCCGTCCTGAGGTCACTTGGCCGGAAGCCATTGCGCAACTGACTCCTGTGTTTCAGCGCGCGATTTACACGGGCGTGACATCACGCGATCCGAAGGAGCCCAAGCCGCAGCTCTTTTTCTCTTCCGTCCGTGGCGTCGAAAATCTTCGCGAAGACTATGAGCAACCACTCCGGTTTCTGATGGGCATGGTGACGCTCGTGCTCGTCATTGCATGTTCGGATGTCGCCATGCTCTTGATTGCGCGGAATTCGAATCGGACCCGGGAGTTCGGCTTGCGATTGGCTCTCGGGGCAAGTCGCCGCAACCTTTTCGGTCAGTTGCTTACCGAGAGTATCTTACTGGTCACCTTTGGCGCGGCAATTGGCTGGATCTTCGCAGTCTCCGCGAGTCAAGCCCTCAGCGCGTGGTCAGGCCTCGACATCGGCATCAGTCCGGATCGCAACGTCCTGCTTTTTACGCTGCTTGCAGCGTTGCTGGTAGCTCTGGTGTTTGGGGTGGCGCCGCTCCGCACAGCCACGCGTGTTCCCATGAGCGTGGCCCTCAAGACAGGTGCAGGCACATTAAACACTGATCGCAGCCAGTACTCCGCCCGCAAACTTGTTCTCGCAATGCAAATTTCGCTGTGCTTTGTGCTGCTCGTCGCCGCCGGGCTGCTATTCCGAACGCTGCGTAATCTTGAATCGCGAAATCTCGGTATGCGGACTGAGGGTCTGCTGGTCTTCGGCATAGACCCGCAAAGGAACATCCACTCGGATGCGGACGCCATTCGCTTCCATCAGCGGCTCCTCGATCGCATTCGTAGGTTGCCGGGTGTCGATTCGGCCACCCTGACGCAAGTTCGCATAGGAAGTGGTGGAAGCAACAACGATGGCGTTCTGGTGGACGGCAAAAGCCCGGCTCCGACCCAGGGATTTGCGCCTATGCGCGTGAATTTGGTCGGGCCCCGCTTTCTGGATGTCCTACGCATACCCATTTTGCGCGGCCGCGATATAGCCGAGACCGATACTCCATCCTCCCAAAAAGTTGCCATCGTAAATCAGACCTTCGCCAACCGGTATCTGCCGAAGGTCGACCCGCTCGGGCATCACATCGCGTATTTCCACGAAAAAAGCCAGTACACGATTGTGGGCCTTGCAGCCAATAGCCGTTACCAGGGTATTCGGGAGCCAGACCACCCTATGGCCTATTTCCCCTACACGCAAGCGACCGGCATCTCCGGCATGCAGTATGAAGTGCACACGCTAGGAGATCCGAACACCCTGGTGCCCGTAATCACTCGGCTCGTGCGCGACATTGATCCAAACCTGCCGCTCGAAAAGCCGATGACCCAGAAGGCGCAATTCGAACAGTCCGTTTCTCAGGAGCGCTTGACTGCGAACCTGTCCACTTTTTTTGGCCTGCTAGCCGCACTGCTTGTCGCCGTCGGACTCTACGGAACTTTAGCCTACAACGTCAGTCGCCGCACCACAGAAATTGGCGTCCGCATGGCTCTTGGTGCGCAGCGTGTCGAAATACTCGGGATGGTGGCGCGTGAGACTTTGATCGTGGCAGCTATCGGACTAGCCGTGGGTCTTCCCGCTTCGCTCCTGGTAGCCAGAATGCTGCGTTCTACGCTCTATGGCTTGAGTCCCATCGATCCCATAACATTCACGCTCGCTTTCATCGGTATTGCCACCGTCACATTGGCCGCCAGCTATATTCCAGCGCGCCACGCCGCTTCAGTAGACCCCCTCACGTCACTGAGAGCTGAGTAGTTCTGACGGTTGTGTTGCAAATAGGCCGCGGATGATCTGTTAGCGTGAAGCTCGATGGTTTGCAAGCCGCACCACTGTTCCGAGGACGACATTTTACGGATGAGAAAAAATCAGACATCCCCGCGGCTCTGATTCAGGCGAACCAAATCGAGGAGCATGTAAGGGCGGATACCCTGCTTGACAGATTGAGGGAGCTTAACCTTGAGACTCAGTTCATTCTCAGTGAAGCCCAGGAATCGGGCGATCCCGACATCGCGCTGAAGTCGATAGCGCGGCTCGAAAAGCAGCTGGAACTAGAAGCCCGCTTGTTAGGGGAATTGAACGAGCAGACACGGATCGCTATCGGTATCAATAACGCCCCTCAGCAGCAGCAGGCAACCTGAGACTGGCAAATCCCACCGGGAGATCTCTTCTACACACGCGCATACGTGAGAAGGTTTCCGCCCGAAGACTCGAAAACGTTGCAGAGGTGCACTCGTGAGCGAGTCCAAAGACTCAAAGAAAGCTGGACACCGGTTTAAGGCCGGGAATCGTTACGGCGTACGCGGCCGCCCGGAAGGCAGCAGAAACCGAGCAACGATCCTGCTGCAGCAGATGCTCGCGGGTCGCAAAGCCAATAACCAGGCCGTTATCTAATCAGAGATTGGCCAGTCGCCGCTCGTTCCTGGCCCAATTGACGGGTAGCCGACAACTCACGAAGTTGGCTTGGTGGTTCGGCCACAAAAGTATCTAGTGTCATGTTTCTGAAGCTGATGCTATAACCCGGACTGCACCAGATCCTCACCAGCCTTGCTCACGAACTTAAGAGACAGAACGCTAGAATTGACG
>JBPCJX010000113.1:0-5823 GCA_051004875.1 Bryobacteraceae bacterium | reverse complement strand
CTAAATGAGACTCCCTTTGGAAAGAATGAAAAAACTAGTCTCGTCGGCCATTCATCGGCCGTTACAATACTCAGTATTTTCAATGATGTAGCAAGGAGGTGCAGAATGTCCCAGGATCGGGATTGCCGAAAGCGAGCACGTTCTCTCGCCGGTCCAGAAACTCACCTTCTAATAAAGTTTTGGTTACTAACGCTACTTTGGGCGGCAAACGCTTCAGGCTGAAGTTCGCCAGTGCTTTCTCGGCGGGAATACGTGATTGACTCAGCAGTCGCTGAATGCGCTTTCGCTGCCGGTCTTCGCACTCACGTGCCACCAACTGTAATAGGTAGCGTTCGTAACTCAGCGTTTCGCGTTCTGCCAACCGCGCCGCTTCTTCGTAACAGTGCCGGACCGTGGGCAGTCGGAGTTCCGTTAACCCTTCTGTGAGTGCCGCCTTGACATCTATAATCGCCGTCGTCATGCCGCCGCCTCTTGGCTGCCCAGCTGCTCATCGAATACAGCCAGCGATACCGGATCGACTTCGATAGTGGTCAACAGCGGCGGAGCGTCCTGTTCGGTTAGGTTTGCGACCGTCTCGGCATTCAGCGGATCGCGCCGGCCGAGCAGGATTCGGATCGTCTCTTCCAACAGCGATTCGCCGCGCTTTGCCGCCAGCGCCAGGATTTCCAGATATTCTTTTGCGCCTCGCTTCGGCCCATGTTCTTCTCGGAGCGCGTCATACGCTAGCCGAAACCAACTCGTGGGAAAAAGATCCTCCCGATACCGATAGTGCTCAAACGCGCCGGGCTTCCGAACCAGCCAGTCGATGATGTGCCGATAATCGATGCGATGTTTGCTCCGGCCACGCAGCCGGGGCAGCTCTTCCACTTTCCGATCGCCGTACCAGATCTCAACCGTGTCGGACTTCACCCTAACTTCCACCATCTCGCCGATTAACCGGCTATGCACCGAGTACGTGTTTCGGTGAACGTGGATCAGACTTCCCGGACTTACCCTGACGCGCTCCTGCCGCATGGGGTCCAGCCGCCGTTCGGGTAATGGCCGAAGCCGCGAGAGTTCTTCCGCAAATCGCTCTCGTCGGCCCGCGTTCATCCTCGTAAACAGCTTCCGCAGGAACTGGTCATAAGCGATTACCGTTGCAAAGTCACGGCTCCCGCGCAGCATGAGAGCCTGATCAACCGTTTGCTTGAATCGATAGTGTCGCTGTTCAATGTCACCGTTCTCGTGCGCCTTACCCGCCTGAATCTTCTGCCCGATGAGCCCGTAATGCCGCAGCAGCCCTTCGTAGGCTCGCGTGAACTCCCTCGTATCGACAAGATTATTCACCGCGGCGCTCATGCGGTCGGAACGATGCTCGTTCGGTACTCCACCCAACTCCCACAATGCGTTCTGTAGACCTTCACTGAGCTTTCAAACGTTTCCGAATAGCAGACTGTGCCCGTCTCCCAGTTGGAATAACTGAGCACGAAGTGATAAATCAGATGCGGGAACGCTTGCCCGTTGATGGTCACTTCGAGCTCCCGGCAATGCGTGAAGTCAGACTGGCAGAGTTCTCCTGGATAGTGGTCTTGAGCAAAGAACACTTCACGCGGAGGACCTTCCACTGCTCGCCAGTTCTTAATCCGGCGTTGTAAGGTTCGCACCTGGCCGTCGCTAAACCGGCCCGGTTCTCTCTCCTGCAGATATTCGAATAGCGTCTTGGCCTGCAAACCAGGCTCTATCTGCAACCGTTGCTCGATCTCATGCCATACATGGGCGAACGGATCGGGTCGCGTGCGCCAAGTGTGTTTTTGCCGCATTTCGCTCGGCAGCAGCCGCCCTCGCAGATACTTCCGCGCGGTCTTCGGGTCCATGCCCGCCTTCGCCGCCGCGACTTCCAACGTCAATTTCCCTTGCGCTAGTCGCCACAGCCGTTTTACCTGCTGATCGTTCACCATACAAGTCTTCCGACTTGTATGGTTTACATGCCGCCATCGCCGGGAAATTTAATTGTCGCCGGCAAGGAAATTCAATTGTCGTTCATCACAAGCACAACTCCTTATGACTAAACAATTCGTCGCTCGCACCTTTCGTGCTGTATCGCCCTCGACTCGGTCCGGATCAGCCTTCCCCTTAATGTGCATCTTGAAAAATTTCATAGACCGAATCTTTACATACAAGATATGTGCGCTCGCGGCTGGTTTTCCACTTCCATGATGGATCAATCGATGATGAAACGACGGTTTTCAAAGAGGGAGAAGTGCTTCAGCTGCTGAGCGACCGTCATACAACAGTGGCGCCTACCCAAACCTGTTCCGCTCGTGCCGTTGGGTATCGACGCTACTCCTTCGCCGAAACAGATCATTCCAGAGAACAAGCTGCCTATCTGGAAGCCGGATAAGATCCTCAACGCGCTCGGTCAGGACGACCTCTATGTCGATATGACTTTCGCTAAGGTGATCGACGAAAAGGGGCTAGACGCCACGACGGAAGATTTCGGAGTTCGGTTTAAGGAAGCAAAGTATGCACTCTGGCACGCCAATCTGGCAGCTCGGCGAGCCCTGAAGCGAGGAGTGCCGGCCAGCCGCTCGGGTACTCCTGCATACAACACGCATGCCAACGATATTGATTTTCAAATCGAATCTGATTTTATCGGACTCATGTCGCCGGGTCTCCCGCAATTCTCGAACGCCGTTGCGTATCGGGCCGGAAGCGTGATGAATCATGGAGACGGCATCTATGGTGGGATGTTCGTCTCGGCGATGTATGGCGCCGGGTTCTTTGAATCCGCTCCACGGAAGGTGGTGGAAGCCGGTGTCGCGGCGATCCCTTCCGAGAGCCCCTATGCGCAGATCGTCCGCGATGTCCTGCAGCTCTCGAAAGAGTATCCATCCGACTGGATTAGGGTGTGGACTCTTATCGAGAAGAAATGGGACAAGGACGAGCCTTGTCCGGAAGGGGCTCTGAAGCCGTTTAACATCGATGCGAAGCTATATTGCGTTGGGACTTCTTTACGGTCAGGGTGACTTTGAGAAGACAATGTCGATTGCCACACGTTGCGGGCAGGATTCCGACTGCAATCCTTCGAGTGCAGTCGGCGTGCTTGGAGTGATGCGGGGCTATCGGGCGATTCCCGAACAGTTGAAGAAAGGCATCCCCGAAATGGCGGATCGCAAATTCCAGTACACCGATTATTCTTTCAACACGATTGTGAAAAGCACATACGAACACGCGCTCGAAGCTGTCACGCGTAACGGCGGCAAAGTGGATGGCGACAAGCTTGTGGTGAAGTTGCAGCAGCCGAAGGCCCCAAAGCTTGAGCTTTGGAACGACTTTGGTTCACCAGTGGAGCGAATTTCCTTGACCGATAGCCGGTGGACCTGGAAAGGCGATTGGAAGACTGGGACCGAGAAGTGGGCCGGACTCGCTAAGCCTAAGGTCAGTGAAGCGAAAGGAGCCGAAGCGACCATTGCCTTTGAAGGTACGGGTGCGATTGTGACGGGCTTCTATCTGCCCAATGGCGGAAAAGCCGACGTCTATCTCGATGGGAAATTGGACCGGACCGTGGATGTCTATCCTGATGAGGCCGGTGTGAAAGGCGGGGAAGATGTCTGGCACGCCTTCGACCTTCAGAAGCATCGACACACAATACGCTTGGTTGTTAAAGGAGAGCCCTATCCCGGATCGGAAGGCAACGAGATCGCATTAAACGACCTCTCGTCGTATTTCGGTAAATCACCTGTCCGCGATTGTGCAAATGCCGACGCCGCATACTCCACGTACATTGCGGATTCCCCGACTTGCTACGTACAGCAATGCCCGCGCTGGCCCTCTAATACGGACGACCGGAATGAAGAAGGCAAGTAACAGCAAACCGGAACTGCGGCTCGATTCTCATTTGTCTTGCTCCAAGCCTCTGTAACCGAGCACTGCGCTTGGCGAAACACCGTCACATATTATTCAGAAGTCACCGAAGAGAGGCGCCGAAGATTATGGAGTTGCTCAACGGATAGCCGAAGGCGCGCGCCCCTATGTTCTCGCGCGAGACTCACTTCTTCAGCCCGGCAGGCCAGTTCAGGATGACCGTCATTTCCCTGCTCGTAAGGCCAAATAATTCATGCAGCGCGTTGGTAGAACTTCAGCAGTCCACCCAGGCGGTCGCGAGCTATAACGGGAGCTTTAGGGTGCAATTGTAGAGAACCGGACGCTGGAAAAAGCAGCATGTTCTCTTTGCCTCGGTGATTACGTTCGTGGTGATAATGTTTTGTGAACTCAGTCGCCGTACGCCGCAGCGAGCCCTCGCCAAAGAGAATCAATTTTGACAAACACTCGTCTTTAATTGAGCGCACCCAACGCTCCGCGAACGCATTCAAATTCGGACTGCGGGGCGGCAGCAGAATAGGTTGAACTCCGCTAGATTTGAGCATGGTTCGGAATGAGTGGCAGAATTTTGTGTCGCGATCATGCAAGCCAAAGCGTGTCCTAAGAAGGGCGCCATCGATGTCGTCGACAGCATTGCGAGCCATCTGTACCATCCATTCTTCAGTGGGATGTTGGGTGATTCCGGCGAGCGTGACCCGTCGCGTTTCTAGGTGCAGAAAAAAGAGAACGTAATAGGTTGCCAAACCGCGCCAGGTGAGCACTTCGACGGTAAAGAAATCGATTCCCGCCAAGACAGCCATGTGAGAGCGGATGAAGTCCCCCCATGTCGTTTGCTCGCGACGCTTCGGAGCCGGCGCAATACCAAATCGGCGCAGGATGTTTCCCACAGTTTGATCGGAAACGTTGTGGCCGAGGTTCTCCAGCGCTCCGGCAATGCGATCGTATCCCCAACCGCTGTTCTCTCGTGCCATCCGGACGACCAGTTCGCTTATCTCCCGACTCACTGCGGGTCGTCCCGGGTAGGCGCGGTGTTTGGAACCATCGAACTTGCGGGCAATCAGCTTACGATACCAAGCCAGGATAGTTTCCGGTTTCGCCACCGAGGCGACCTGTCCGAGCGCCCGCCGCCCCATCCGCTTGGCAATTTCCGCCAGAATCGCTCGTTGCGCGTTACTCAAGGGAACTCGTGCAGGAAAATGTGAGCGCAGAATCCTGTTTTCCGCGATTAGGTATTCGTTCTGCAGCAGAAGCTGCTGGTTCACCAAGCCGGTCACGTACGCCAACAGCCGTCCTACTTGTGTGTTCTTCATCAAAACACACCATCATAGTTGGCCCCGTCTTCAGCACACTCGAATATTTTGACCATACGGGATCAGTTGAAAATGCCGCTACGCGAATGGGTCTCAGCCACTTGACGGTAGAGTCCAAACTCGCGGATAGTTTAGAGCGCCACCTCTCTCGCGATTTCATTGGATTAGTTGATGTGTTTGCGTCTCCGATCGAACAAGTATTCCAGTTGGATCCAAGTGGCTCTCCGAGGTGACCACTGCCTTGAAGGCTTCCATCTACATCGTCCTGTGCAGTACTGAATCTGTCCGGCAGCCCGACGCGATCACTTCGCCTTTGCTGCCGCTGCTGCACGCTGGTGGGCATCCGAAACGAGTGCCTCGAACCGCGGGCCCCCGTGAAGCGAGTTGAGATCGGGATCATTTTCGATACCTATTGCAATCCGCTGCTCTAGCCCGTGGTCAAGCGCTTGGCGCAACAATGAGACCGCCTTCTCGCTTTCGCCTTTGTGCACCGCGATGCGAGCAAGAGCGTACGTTGTAGCTGCTGTGTCTGCGTGATCCGGCCCGAGGACACGGCGTTGGATGTTGAGCGTTTCGCGCAGCACTTTTTCCGCTTCACCGTAGTGGCCGGTGTGCATGAGCGATTCAGCCAGATCTGTCATGGATTTTAGTG
>JBPCJX010000112.1:0-26461 GCA_051004875.1 Bryobacteraceae bacterium | reverse complement strand
CCTTGCCGGACGCCACGCCAGCGGCTCACTGCTAACGGCTCTATCGAAACTGCTCCGGCTTCCGCGTCGCGGCACGTTTGAGCCTCACCCACCGGAGCATTTCCGATAGAGATCTAGCGTTTCTCGGCCAGATGCTCGTTTGTCAGTAGTTGTCAGTAGTTGCTGACCAGGCGCGACTTAGTCTACAACTCGCTGTGAGCGCAATTGTCAACGTGGATGAGTAACTCGGGCAAAGGTCTAACACTGTGCGATATGCAGGGATGGCCGATGGTCGGATTCATTCTCAAGATGGATGATTTCACGCCCGAGAACGGCGCGCCGTGCTTCATACCCGGTTCGCAACGTATGGAAGCACCGCCTGCCCGATCCAATCTAGTGATAGCATCCTGCCCGGCTAGCTCAGTGATTGTGTTCAACGGGTCAGTGTCGCACGGACACGGTCCAAATCATACAGAGATCCCGCGACGCTCGATTCAGGGCGCTTATATTCGTCGCACCGAAGCCTCAGGCGAAACACTACCCGCAAGAATGAGGACGGAAACATTGCATAGCGATAACGCACTCGCGAAATATCTGTTGACAGTATGATTCTCGCCGGAAGTATGGGGAAGTAACGGCTTTTTCGTAGCCATCAGTGTTGTTTCAAAATGGGTCTGTTGCGCAACACGGCGTATGATCGATCCATGAGGATCGGTCAACGTTTGCTTCTACCGGTGATGGGCTTCGTCGCGCTTGCCATCGCTCAAATCGATGGGCTTGCTCTTTCGGCGGAGTTACGTGCGAAGTACGGCCCTGCCCTGACGAGAGAGACGTTTTTGATACCGGCTGGCGAAATGGTCGTTGATTACGGTGCAACTGGTCGCGTTTGCAGAATTGGCCTTCCTTCGGTGGCACCGGATGATCGGCAACCGGGAATGAAAAGCGCGAAGGCGATGGACGATTTCCTCTTGGAACTCATCCCATCCGCCCGGCGCGGAAAGGAATTAATGCGTTCTGTGACGGTGATGGGTGCGCCCGGGATATCTGTTGTAGCGTACGAAAACGTCACGATCACTGAGATGTTGCAGGGGCAAAGCCGGACCGGAGTTACGGTGACGTTTCCGAATGAGAGTTGCCCACATCGACCTGATCACTAAGACGATGCTGCGTAAGTCCAGGGATGAGCGGCTTGTTTCAGAAAGGGTAAGTTTTGAGACTCCGCGCGAGGTCCAGGAAATCACTCGCTTGCACGTCTCTGTCTCAAAAAATAGACCGTGATTCGCCGTTCCAAGAGACAATCGACTTACATGGATGTCCGTAATCCGGAGATCTGTCTTCCGGCCGTTGCTGTGGTATGTGGGCGATGGACGCTTCACAAATTACAGCTGCGTTCGAGAACAGGCTTGATGTCGATGATCGGAGTGCCGTCGATTGCCTCCAAATGCTGCACCTGAAGCCAGCGGTTCCCGTCTACGCTCAAAAACTTTCGCGCGGTGCAGGCCTATTGGGTTGGGCCGGTCCGGAGAACGAGTTGGAAACACCCCCGTCATAGGGTCGCGGGTGCAGTAACCGATCGGTTACGAATTGGCAAGTGATTCTTGGACCGATTATCCGCCAAGCAGTCGCCATGTCACGGGCTGGGCCTTTAGTGGGCGTGTTTCGGATTTCCTAATGCTGGTAAGGCTTCCCACTGGTCGGATTGGGAAAGACCCAGGCTGTGCAGGCGCAGGGCTAGCCCCAATTTGCAGATTGCGCTGAAACCAAAGTACGAGCCAAGCCAAAGAAGGTCCGGGTGTGACCCTGGTTCTATCTTGATCCAGCCAAACCCCAAAACAAAAAACGCCACGGCAAAACCAAACGAGGCGACTGCGGCCAATGCAGGAAACCATCCGTCCGCAACGCGACGCTGACGCCACAGGGTTCTCGCGATTACCAATTCGAGAATGCCGATGCTCATTGCCAGCAGGATGATCAGGAGCGCCACAGTAAGAAAGCTAATTCGAAAACGGGTAAAGCCGTATTGGATGAGTCCGAGCGCGCCAAGTGTAAGCCCGTTCAGCACTATAAGCCAGCACTTGCCCGTAGCGGATCTCCACACGCCGACTGCGATCGTGCAAGCTCCTGCCACAAGCGCGAGCTTTCCCAGAAGCAAAACCGTGGCGTTCCACCGATGGAAAGTCAGGGGTCCATGCGTGTCCTGCATGATTAAGTAGATGACCGAAATTATCGCGTCAAGAACGCCACACAATGCCAGTAGCCACCAGTTCTTAATCAGCGTTTGGATCAAGGTGCACCTCCTAGATCGCGATACAGCACTACTTTACGGTGTGACGACTCTCCCCGTAATGATAGCGCGAAGAGGTCCAACTGGCTCATCGCTTGAGGGTTCGGCGAATTCCGGTTTGCTAACGGAGTAATCCGCGCGTCAGAATCGGGTGCCACCCTTTTGGGCGCTATAATTCCGTGGATGGGCAGTTCTCCTTCAGCGTATAAGGCGCACCGGTGCAGTTTTCGGCCGAATCGAGAGGACCCCTATCTCCGCCTCAGCACGGTCACTGTTTTCGTTCGCGATCAGGAGCGAAGCCTACGCTTCTACCTGGACCAGCTTGGATTCTATTTGGCCTTCGATAGCCGCCTTCCGTCTGGCTATCGCTGGCTGACGGTTACGCCGCCGGATGGCACGGCAAGTGTTGCGCTGGTCGCTCCGGAGCCCGGCTCGGAAGAATACAAGTTGATTGGCCGGTCCACGCAGGTGGTTTTCCTGACGGAAGATGTATGTGCCAAGTTCGAAGAATGGCGCAAGCGCGGGGTTCGGTTTCACAATTCGCCGCAGGTGCAGCCGTCTGGCGCGATGTGCTCCACGTTCGAAGATGTGGATGGGAACTCGTTTACGCTTCTGAGCTTTGACGAGCTCACTCGGGAACTCGAAGAGCAACGCCGCGCGCATGCCGAGAGGTTGGACGCCGAACGTCGTGCTGCCCAGGAGCTAGAAACTGCGCGAGAGGTACAGGCAAGACTCTTCCCGCAGAGGCAGCCGAGCGTTGCGGGCCTCGACTATACGGGTCTTTGCATCCAGGCTCGCCACGTGGGCGGCGACTACTACGATTTTCTCGATCTGGGTCGAGAGCGGCTTGGGCTGGTGATCGGCGATATCTGCGGAAAAGGAACCGCCGCGGCTCTCTTGATGGCCAATTTGCAGGCACACCTGCACAACCAGTGCGCAACATACTGGAGCCGGCCCTTCACGCCGTTCGCGCTGGAACAGCCGCAACGGTTCCTGCTCTCGGTAAATCGGCTTTTCCGCGAGAATACAACGGATAGTGCTTACGCTACTCTCTTCTTTGCCGAATATGATGATGGGAGGCGGCGGTTGCGGTACGCGAATTGCGGCCACCCTCCAGCCATTCTCGTCAGGCGCAATAACGAGATTGAACGGCTCGATTCGACGTCGACTGTCCTGGGGCTCTTCAAAGAGTGGGATTGCGCGGTTGGGGAGTGTGAGCTGTTCCCAGGTGACACCCTGGCACTCTACACCGACGGCCTGACGGAATCGTTCAACGCCGAAGGCGAAGAATTCGGCGAAGACCGGCTAATAGAAACGCTGCGGCGGTGCCGTGAACTGTCTTCGAAAGCTTTACTCGCGTCGCTTGTTGATGATGTTCGGCAGTTCAGTTGTCATGAACAGCAGGACGACATAACCGTGGTAGTTGCCCAGTGCCGAGGAGACTAGGCTGTTCAGTCCGAGATCTTGAATTTGCTCGTCAGTGCTGTTTTGTAGTCTGCCGCAATCCACTCGGGAGAGTCTTCGGTCAACCTAAGGAGAGCCGCCGCGGCATCTGCCACTCGAACCTTGAGCGCGGGTTCATCGAGCATCGTCCGGAGCTTGGGAACTAGGCGTTGATCCCGACGTTTTCCTAAGCCAACTGCAGCTTCCTCGCGAACGTCTTCGTTCGTATCCTCCAGAGATCGTAGGAGGGCTTCGCGAATTTTAGGCGAGTCGGCATCCCTTGTACTCCGAGACCAAAGACCGCCCAATCGCGGACGTCTGCATCCGGATCTAACGTGAGTTTGAGCAAGCTATAAATGGACTGTGCGTCGTTCGGAAAAGATCCGAGAGCGAAGCTCACAGCAAAGCGAACGTCCTTGTCTGGATGATCTTCATAGCGAACGATCAGCGGAATGGCCCTGGTGTCATCCAGATGACCGAGAGCGCAGATGACTGAATCAAGGACCGTCGGATCTTGCTCGTCTTCCAACATCTTCGTGAGAAGCGGGTATGACTCATCACGGAACATCCATTCCGGTTTGTTCGCTAATGCGTGCGTCACAGGTGCGCGTTGGAGCTGGCATAGGATAGCCGTCGCTCGCGCTCTCTTCAGCGGATTGTCAGAGAGGCACCACTCTGCGGCGCGTTCGAAGATCTGCCGGCTGCCGTCTAAACGCAACGCGGAGACCGCCGCCCACGCATCTTCCCCTTCGTAGTCACCGAGGAGTGTCTGCGCAAAGAGCGCCTCAGCTTCTGGCGTAGTCATAGAAACTTACTTGAAGTATCGCCCTGCACGGTCTAACGGCGATGAATGGCGCTACCGCTGCACCATCGCTCTAAAAAAGTCGCATCAGGCTCTTGGAGATGTTGCCGGCATGTCGTACTTGTCATCGGCCATCGTAAAAACTTGATCTCAGGTGAGCCGAAACCGAGGGACAGCCTGCCAGAACTATCCTAGGTGATGGCGCGTAGCGGCGCTGGCTGCGCATTCAGAAAATTCTTAATTTCGCGACTTAGCCTCAAGCTGCTAGTCTCGATTCACACGCGATAAAGCGGGAGCAGCAGTGCACTCGCCCGTGCGGTTGAAAGCAGGAAGTTGTGCGTGGTTAAGTTCATCCGTTCTGCCTGGTATTTGACGCTTCTGGTCGGCACACTGAGGTCAACAGGCATCGCGCAAACAGCGCCCGCCTCGCGCGTAACGGTTCAGTCGCGCATCACACAAAGAGTTGATGACCGCCAACTGGTCAGGCTGCCTCGCAACACGCATCCTCTTGCCCGGCCGGAGTTCGATCAGGGACTCGCGCCAGGCGATCTGCCACTGGACCGCATGCTTCTTGTTTTGAAGCGCAGCCCGGCACAGGACGTTGCGTTAAAACAACTGCTTGACGAACAGCAGGACAGTTCCTCCCCGAACTATCACAAGTGGCTCACGCCCCAGCAGTTTGGCGAGCAGTTCGGTCCCTCCGCGCAAGACATCCAAGTGGTCATTTCGTGGCTGCAGTCGCATGGTTTTCAAGTTGGCCGAGTCGCTACGGCGCGTACGCTTATCGAATTCTCCGGCACGGCTCGCCTGGTAGAAGAGAGCTTCCATACACCGATTCACAAATTCGTGATCAACGGCAAAGAGCATTGGGCCAATATCAATGATCAGCAATTACCGGCTGCCCTCGCACCCGTTGTCGCAGGAGTAGCCACACTGCACAATTTTCAGAAGAGGCCTCTTCTTCACATGTCCGGCCAACGCTTCACGGCAACGCTCGCGCCTAGTTCAACAACCCACCAAATCACATTCCCGAACGGGATGCATGCATTATCACCGGCTGATTTCGGGACGATTTATAACGTTCCGCCGGGAGGCGGTGCTACTGGGGTCATTGCTATCGTGGCGCGCTCAAACATCAATACGCAGGACATTTTCGATTTCCGGAAGGTATTCGGACTTCTCGACGCCGACCTACAAGTTACAGTAAATGGCATAGATCCGGGCAATCTAGGCGGTGCCGAGGAGGCGGAAGCCGTTCTCGATACCTCATGGGCCGGAGCTATAGCAGAAGGCGCCACAGTGAACCTTGTTGTCTCAGCCAGTACAAACGCGACGGACGGAATCTTTCTCTCCGAGGAATACATTGTCGATAAGAATGCCGCTGATGTGATGAGCGAGAGCTTTGGCGGTTGCGAAGCCGAGGTGACCAAAGCCGCAGCACTCGCAATAGAAACGCTTGCGGAGGAAGCTGCGGGTCAAGGTATCACGTATGTCGTAGCCTCGGGAGACTCCGGTTCAGCCCTGTGCGATGATCCCGCTTCGAATTCCGCCGCGGGACCCTTTCTGTCAATGTTCTTGCCTCTACTCCCTACACCATTGCTGTTGGGGGCACTGAACTCAACGAACACGGGAAAGATAGCACCTACTGGAGAGCCCAAAACACATCCCGGTTCGAGTCCGCAATCTCCCATATTCCGGAAGGTTTGGAACGAAAGTTGTGGCATCCCGCGATGTGGCAACAGCGCCAGCCTATGGGCGGGTGGCGGGGGCGCTAGTACTTTGTTCTCTAAACCGAGTTGGCAATCAGGAGTCCCGGGTATCCCGAACGATGGAGCTCGCGATGTTCCCGATGTCTCGTTCACGGCAGCCGGGCACGACCCATACCTGATTTGTCTTCATCGTTCCTGCGAGCCCGACAGCAAGGGGTATATCCGCTTTGCAGGTGCTGCCGGAACATCCGCAGCTGCGCCCTCCTTCGCTGGAATTATAAAGACCATTATCAAAGTGGGGTTTGCACGACTCGGACAAGCAAATTATGTTCTTTATCGGCTGGCAGCGACTGAGAGCCTGGCGCGATGTAACGGTTCCAGTACGGTTGTTCCCAGCAGCACTTGCGTCTTCAACGATGTCACTATCGGGAATAATGCCGTTCCAGGAGAGCCAGGCTTTGGAACTCCGAATGCCAAGTATCAAGCGACGTTTGGATATGATCGGGCCACTGGGCTTGGCTCAATCAACACAGCAAATCTCAATCAGAGATATAACACGGAGTATTACAGTTGCTGTTTCCATCCGCCACTGTACGTATTGCAGAGCAGCCTTCAGTTTGGGAATCAGAACGTAGGAAGCGCAAGCACTGTTCAACAAATACAACTCGGGAATAGCAGCGCGATGCCGCTCGTCATCACCGGAATTACTCTAATCGGAGCCAATCCCTCCGATTTCACTATCTCCAACGAATGCGGAAATATCCTGGCTCGCGGAATCTGCGCTCTGAAGGTACAATTTGTCCCGATAACAGTTGGAGTTCGAACAGCTGTACTAGCCATCAATCGCGAGGACGCGTACTCGCCAGAAACTGTGCCGCTCAGCGGAACTGGCGTAAGCCAAATTCCATTCGGCGGCGAGCAGTCTGGTGATGTCCAGGTTTTGGGCGATTTCGACGGTGATGGTCAGCTCGACCCCGCAGTCTGGCGGGCCAGTAACGGTTTCTGGTACGTTTATCCGAGCAGCAGCCCGGGGACTCTTACGGAAGAGCAATGGGGTCTGCCAGGCGATATCCCGGTTCCTGCCGATTATGACGGGGATGGCTTTACCGACTACGCCGTATGGCGTTCCTCCACTGCAACTTGGTTCATCCTTCCTAGCAGGACGCGAACACCGTACTCCGTCCAGTGGGGATTTCCGGACGACATTCCCATTACCGGCGATTTTGACGGCGATATGAAAGCCGATCTGACGGTCTGGCGACCTTCTAATCAGACTTGGTATTTCAGATTGAGCGGCAGTGGACACACGTTCGCTCACCAATGGGGTTTACCGGGCGATGTTCCCGTTTCGGGCGATTTCGACGGCAGCGGAAAACAGGAGATGGCAGTCTGGAGGCCATCAAATGGGATTTGGTACGTGATTTCGGGCATGACGGGAGCGCCACTCTTCCAGCAGTGGGGCCTACCTGGAGATGTTCCGGTCTCGGGCGATTTTGACAACGATGGAAAGACTGACTACGCGGTTTGGAGGCCCTCAGATGAACATCTCTATATTTCGCCGAGCAGCCATCACGCGGCTCCATACGAGCAGCAGTCTGGCGTCCCCACCAATCTTGTAGGAACCAAGTTCAACGTGCCCAGCATCGGAAAGGGCGTTTATGTTCGCGTGAGCGGCGATTTTGACGGTGATGGACAACTCGATTTTGCACTCTGGAATCCAGCGACTGGTCTTTGGTTGGTCAGCCCGAGTAGTAATTCGGGAATGCCGTTCAACCAGTTCTGGGGTCAACCGGGCGACGTCGTAGTCGCTGGCGATTACGATGGCGATGCAAAGACCGATTTTGCCGTGTGGCGCCCTTCAACGGGTGACTGGTGGATCATCCCGAGCAGTAATCCCCAAGCGTCATATATGGAGCGTTGGGGCGTTAAGGGCGACATCCCAGTCGCCCGTGATTATGATGGCGACGGAAAAACCGATCTCGCCATCTGGCGCCCTTCAACGGGTGAGTGGTGGATCCTTCCAAGCAGTAATCCCCAAGAACCGTACATCGAGCAGTGGGGCCTCCGTGGCGATATTCCTGTGCCTGGCGATTATGACGGCCTAGGAAAAACCAATCTCGCAGTGTGGCGTCCACCAAACGGTGTTTGGTACATCCTCCCAAGTAACGGTGCACCGTCCTTTGCCCAGCAAGCAGGGTTTTTTGGCAATGTTCCGCTGGTGGGCGATTTTGACGCGGACGGCAAGGTCGACTTCGCGGTGTGGAGCCCCTCCACACAAAGCAATTACTTCATCCTGAGCTCGCAACCGTCAGACGCGCTGCAACAGCCCTGGGGCTTAACGGGCAGCCGCGAGATCTATAGCCAGCCGCGCTAACGCGCTTCCTATCTCCTGTTGGGACACACTTGGTGGAGCTTGTAGCTCCCAGGCTATGGCCGTAGACAATTCTGCCGTCTGATGGAACAAATTCGTTCCTTCGGCGTACGATATTGTTGTCTTCCATATATGGGATTAGGACACAGGCTCTGCGCGAGTGGTGACGGCAAAAAGGTAACGGTATAGCCATGAAATCAGAGTCCATTCAAAGTTTGGGTCGGCACACCACCCGACGGGATCGCCGCCTCTGGATTGTACTGTTGATCTTATGTGCGATTGGCGCCGGAGCGGTCATACGGCGAATTGTGGCGCTGGGAACCGCACCGCTCGCCGGCTCCTCAGAATTCGCAGCCCTCGACGCGCACTTTGCGGCTAAGGCAGGCATGACGCTGCTGCATATCGTTACCAGCTTGGTGTTCGTGCTACTCGTTCCGCTGCAGTTTGTCTCGTCGTTGCGCAGGCGTTTCCCGCAATTACATCGTTGGATGGACCGCGTGATTATGGGTCTAGGTGTGGTGATCGGTATTTCAGCGTTGTGGCTGAGTGCTCACCCTGTTGGTGGTTTGGCCGAGGGGACGGCGACTGTATTCTTCGGCTGTTTTTTTCTATTTTCTTTGGCCAAGGCATGGTGGCACATTCGAAACGGGCGAGTGGCGCTTCATCGTGAATGGTTCACGCGCATGGTTGCCATTGCGTTGGGCGTCGCTACTACGCGGCCAATCATTGGCATCTTCTTTGCGACCAGGGGGCTAACCGGTCTTACACCACAGCAATTTTTTGGCCCGGCAATGTGGCTCGGGTTCGTTTCAACCTATCTCGCCGGTGAGGCCTGGATCAATTACACGCGCTCGCGAACCGCCCAAGACCGTCACGAGGCCATTTCTTATCTCGCAGAAAAGGTCGGGTGAGCAGTCTGCGCTGGCAACAACATCATCTGCACTTCGCAATCAGTAGAGTGATGTCGTCGTACTGCTCATGAACGCTGAATCGCCGGATGTCCCTAACAATCGACGCGACTAACGTTTGTGGAGACTGGTGAGAATATCGGCGGAGCGCTTCGATCAGGCTCTTTTCTCCAAATTCTTCTCCAGCAGCATTGAAGGAGTGGGTTATTCCATGGGTGTAGAGTGCAAACGTATCACCTGGAAAGAGTTGACATTCCTCGATTGAGCAGTCCCACTACCGTGCACGTAGACTCCAGCCGTTCGAGCGTCTGATCGCTGCGGAGGAGAAGGGCGGAATGATGCGCACAAGTCGCGTAACGTAATCGCCGGGATGTGTCGTCATATTCAGCGAAAAAAAGCGTGGCATAGGCGCTGTCTGCCGTGTTCTTGTGAAACAGCACGTTCACTGACCGTAAGAAGCGTTGTGGCTGATCGAAAGCAACGGCGCACTGGCTGCGCAGATTCGCTTGCAGATTCGCCATTAAAAGCGCGGCAGCGATTCCTTTTCCTGCAATGTCGCCGATCACGGCCCCAAGCCGCTCTCGCCCCAGATCGAGGAAGTCGTAGTAATCGCCGCCAACATGGCGCGCCTGGATGCAGGTTCCCGCGTATTCGAGCGTGCGAAGCTGCGGTAGCGATTGGGGAAATAGTCTGGCTTGCACCTCTCTTGCGATTTCGAGCTCTTGAGCCGCGCGTCGGCGAGCTTCCATAGCTCGGCTCACCTCGTCCTGGAACTGCTCCATCAACGATTTCCAGTGGACGACTAGGTCGAAATTCGCCGGCAGCTTGCTTCGCATATCGAGCACCCTCGCCTTTTGAATCCGCGATACTCGATAGGTCCGAAACCCCTCGGGAGTATTTGCAACGAGATACCAGGTGCTGCCCTTGGCGACGAGACCGAACGGATCGACAGTTCTCTCGACTCGCTCACCGTCCGCTCGCCTGTACCCGAACACCAGCTTGCGATCGTGCCAAACGGCATCTTGTACGATCGGCAGCATTGAGAGGTCCTCCGTGGTGCCGCGCCAACCGGTTGGATCGACGTAAAGCCGCTGTCTACTTGCCGCCCCCTCTTGCTATAGGTGTCGTAACCGCGTACCACTAGTGGACCGAAAACGGCAGAACCTTTCCCGCCATCCTGCCGGCAGACATCAGAGGCGACTCAAGGATCACACCTGCGCATTGCTTACGCATCGCGAGATCGACAGCAATCGCGGTTCCAAGCGACTCGCCCTGTATGACGATGCGCTCCGGCCCATATCCGAGGTGCAAGAGTTCAGCGTATGCGGCATCGGCATCCTGGTACAGGCCGCGCTCGCTCGGCTCGCCCTGGCTCTTTCCGTATCCGCGATAATCGACGACCAGAAAAGCCGAGCCGGCATTCGTCCGAGGTTGTAAGCCAGCGGTCTTCCGCGCCGGCCTTGGCCTGCAATTCCCACGCGCCCTGTGGATAGCGCATCGGATAGTAGATGAAGCGGTCTGCGAGGTTCCAGAGCATTGCGTATGTAAACACGATTGCGGCGAGTGCGATCGCAAAACGAGCCCCGCGCGACAAACGTTTACCCCTTGGCAGCACCTGGCAATAACCGTATAGCTCCTGGTCCGCTGTCGCACGGCGTCATAATTATTGAGTTTACGTATGAATATCGATTGGGTGCGCAGCTATTGCATGTCGATGCCCCATGCCACGGAATCCGTACAGTGGGGCAACGATCTGGTGTTCAAGATCAGCGGCAAAATGTTTGCCGTGGCGGTATTAGAACCCGCGAAGGTCTGGCTGTCGTTCAAGTGTTCCCCCGAAGAGTTCGCGGAACTGATCGAACGCCCCGGCATTATTCCCGCTCCTTACTCTGCTCGCTATCACTGGGTCGCCCTTGAGACTGAAGACGCCCTTACGGTAAGCGAGCTCAAGCGTTTGCTGCGCCGATCGTACGATCTTGTTGTTGAGAAGCTCCCCAAGAAGGCCCGCGCCGCACTGGGCTGAAATTCGAGAACGTCATGGCAACGATTTGGAAGCTTCTCTCGTCATAAAATAACGGTCGTATTACGTATAGCCGGCTTTCATCTCTGAGATCACTGTTGACTTGCTCGATCCTGCTTGGACTGGCTGTTGTCACGCTTTCGTCACAAGGTGCTGATGTCCCGAAGGTGAGGGTGAGCGGCACGATTCAGGCCGTCCATTCGGTTCAAGTACAAGTTCCGATGACTGAGGGTCAGGGAGGCAACTTAACCCTAACCAAACTGATCGAGAACGGAGCGAAGGTCCATCCCGGTGATCTGCTGGCCGAGTTTGATCGCACCAACGAACTGAAGCTTGCCCGGGAAGCCGAGGCTAAGTACGACGACCTCAGTCATCAGGTTGATCAAAAGGAGGCCGAGCACAAAAGCAACGCGGAGAAAAGGGCTTCCGAGCTGCAGCAGGCGGAAGCAGACCTGAAAAAGGCCGCGATCGAAATCCGCAAGGGTCCTGTTCTGAGCCAAATCGAGCAGCAGAAGAATGCAGTGAAACTGGAGGACGCGAAGCAGCATGTCGCGAGCCTGGAACGCTCCGGTCATTTCCACGATGTAGCGGAAGCAGCCGAAAGTCGCATTTTGGAATTGCAGAGAGACCGCCAGAAGATCACAGTTTCTCGTCAGCAGAATAATGCCCAGAAGCTCTCTCTGCGTGCGCCGATCCAAGGCATGGTCGCTCTGCAGAACGTATTTCGGAACAACTCTATGGGTCATGCAGAGGAAGGAGACCAGTTGTGGCCCGGAAGTCCGCTGCTCCAGCTTTTCGACCCGTCTGCCATGATCGTCGAGTTGTCGGTCGGTGAGCCCGACGGGGCAGCGCTAGTTCCGGGAGCGAAAGCGATCGTACACTTGGACGCGTTCCCGGGGCTGACCCTTACGGCGCATTTCGATTCGGCGAGCCCGGTTGCCTCGGCGCCCATAGGTAGTCCAGTAAAGACTTTTTCCGCGCGATTCGTGCTGGACCAGAGTGATCCTCACCTGCTTCCCGATCTTTCCGCGGCCGTAGACGTTATCGCTCCCCAAATGCCCACCATTGCTCGCAAATGACCCGCCGCAGACGAACCAAGTTGTGGCTCCGTGCCAGTATTCTTGTGCTGCTTGTCGCGGGATCGGCACTTGCGGTTCGGCAATTTCGGAGGACGCACGCCATTGCGGACTTACCCACGGCGCCTGCTCGCAAGGGAATTTTCTCCGTGCTCGTTCCGTGTCGCGGTGAGCTAACAGCAGCCCGCTTCGTTCAATTAACCGCCCCGCTAGACGTTCCAGATCTGCAGATTATTTGGCTCGCGCCCGCTGGCAGTCCTGTAAAGCCCGGGATGGCGGTCATCCGTTTCGACCCGAGCCGGTTGCAGCAGGATTTGAAGGAAAAAAGCGCGGCGTTTCGCCAAGCTCAGGCCACGCTCGATCAGGCTGTAGCCCAGGCGCGCATCACTGCCGATCAGGACAAGCTGGATCTCGCGAAAGCGCGCTATGAAATGGAGCGCGCGCGTTTGGAGGCATCGAAGCAGGCGATTGTAAGCGTCATGGAAGGCCAAAAGAGTGTTGTCGATCTAGGTCTTGCTCAGGAGAAAGTGAAGCTGCAGCAAGCCACCACTGAGTTTCACAGGAGCTCCAATGAGGCAAAGATTGCGTCCTCGCGGCGTTTGCGTGATGAGGCGAAGGCCGAGGTCGACCGGACCGAGCGGCGCTTGACTCTGATGGAGATCAAGAGCCCGCTGAATGGAATCGTTAATTACCTTCCCAATACATCGCAGGGCTGGATGAATGCCCAGCCGTTCAAGGTGGGTGATCACGCTTCAGCCGGGCTCGCCATCGCGGAAATTCCGGATATGGCGACTCTGGAAATGGCGAGCAAAGTGGATGAAGTCGATCGCGGGCGGATTACGGTTGGCGATGCGGTGATGGTGCACGTGGATGCTTTTCCGGAAAAAGTATTGACCGCAAAACTGGATTCCATCTCGCCGTTGACTGAGCAGAGTTTCACGGAATGGCCGCCTACCAGAAGTTTTAAAGCCTACGCGCGTATTCAAACACCAGACCCGCGCATGCGGCCCGGGATGAACGCCGGAGCCGATATCGTGGAGACCAGAATTCCGAATGCGGTCAGCATCCCGGCAAAGGCTCTGTTTACGCTGCATGGCAAGCCTGTCGTTTACCTGAAGTCGAGCGGCGGATACACGCCCGCGCAGGTTCGCGTGCGGGCTCGAAATACGGATGAAGTTGCGGTTGACGGAATCGCGGCTGGAGCTTTCGTCGCGCTGGCCGAGCCGGAGCAACCGAAAACATGAGTCAGGTAACCGCACCAGCATCTCCTGCGCCTTCTTCGGAACGGCCGGAAACCCCGTCTCGCTCCGGGCATATCGCCCGATGGCAGAAACGGGTGTTAATTTGGGCCATCGTGTGCGCCGGAGTCGGTCTCATCTTTTTCTACGGCGCTCGCTCTTATCGAGCGCTGATGGGTAGCAAAGAAGCAGTGATCCCGGTCGCGAAGGTACAGCGCGGTGATGTGAGCTTGGCAATTACCGCACGCGGGGAACTGCGCGGTGGCAACCCGGAAAATCTGACTGCTCCCATGACGGGCGGCACTGAGATGCATATCACCGTATTGCGTAAAACGGGCGAACAGGTGAAGGCCGGCGATGTGGTTGTGCAACTCGATACCACTGAACAGGAATTCAAGCTGAAAGAAGCACAGGCGGATGTCGCCGAGGCCGCACAGCATCTGATTCAGGCGAAGGCACAACGCGATGCGGAGAAAGAGGAAGACCGATACGCATTGCTGAAGGCCAAAACGGATGTGAAGGTCGCTGAATTGGACGCGCAGAAAAATCCCCTGTTGGCGGCGATCGTAGCCAAGCAGAACAATCTGGCACTGGAATCGGCGCGGGATCATCTGGCGCAAGTGGAACAGAATCTTGCGAACCGGCAAGCGACCGGTGAGGCAGGCATCGCAATGCAGGAAGCTGCAGGTGCGAAGGCGGAAGCGCAAGCGGCTACGGCACGCCAGAACATTGAATCGATGACGCTGCGGGCTCATCGCTCCGGTTATGTATCCGTAAAGCAGAATTCTTCCGGTAACTTCTTCTTCGGCGGAATGACGTTGCCTTTGTACCAGGTGGGTGACCCGGTGCGCCCCGGAATGGCGATCGCGGAAATCCCGGATTTGAAGGACTGGGAGCTGGCCGCCAATATTGGCGAGCTGGATCGCGGGCATCTGGCGGTGAACGACAAAGTCGCAATCACGATCGTCGCAGTACCCGGCCGGCAGTTCCATGGACACATCAAGGAGTTGGGTGGAACCACGGGCCCGTTCTGGGATCGTCATTTCGAGTGCAAGATGGCGTTGGACAATCCCGCGTCCGAGCTGCGGCCGGGAATGAGCGCACAGCTTGTCGTAACCACCGATGAGATGCGCGGTGTTCTCTCGGTGCCCTCACAGGCTTTGTTTGAGAGCGACGGGCGGACGTTTGTCTACGTGCGCTCAGGACGAAGCTTCGCAGCGAAAGACGTCAAGCTCCTGCGGCGAAATGAGACACGGGCGGTTGTGTCCGGGGTGAGCGAAGGACAGATGGTGGCGCTCGCCAATCCGGTGGAAATGGCGAAGAAGAAGTCGAGTGACGCAAGTCCGTTAAAGGCAGTAGCGAAGTGAACCAAGCTATGGTTCTGTCCCGATATGGGTCTGATTTTCTGCTCGCTGCGGAGAACTTGTGGGGTCAGAAGACGCGCACTATCTTGACCGCCCTCGGAATCATCTTCGGAGTTGGCGCGGTCATTGGAATGCTTGCGATCGGGGCGGGGGCGCGAGAGGAATCGCTGCGGTTTATTGAACAGCTGGGTGTCCGCAATTTACTCGTCGAATCGCGACCCGCTACCAGCGATCAGGAATTGCAGCAGCGGCGGCGCTCCTCACCCGGTCTGACGGAACGCGATGTGCGAGTCCTCGGGTCGAACGTCGACGCGGTGGAGCTCATCTCAGCCCGCAAGAGCATGCATCCGGCGCGCATCCTTCCCAAGCCGGCCTTAAATCTGCCTGAGCTCTATGGGGTGCGGCCTTCTTACGCCAGCATTCATAACTGGAAGCTGGAGGAGGGCGCTTTCTTCGACGAAAAAAGCGATGAGGCAAGCGCCGCTGTTTGCGTATTGGGGGAAAGCGCCAAAGTGGCTCTGCTCGGATATGGCCCTACAGTTGGACGTTACATCAAGGTCAACGATACGTGGCTTCGCGTGATAGGCGTTCTTCAGCCGCAGGTTGGCTCCGGGGCGGGCGCTCAGGCACAGGATCCGAATCAGGTCATCTATATTCCCCTCAATACATTCCAATACCGGTTTTGGGATATGGGCGGAACCTTCAAAGACGAGTTGGACGGCGTAGACATCCGGTTGAAACCCGGCGAGGATAGCACTGTCGCTTCGAAAGTAGTCGCGGCAATCCTGAACTCGACGCATCACAACACCGCAGATTTTTCGGTTACGATTCCGGCCGAGCTGCTGGCGGAACAGCAGCGTTCGCAAGCCATATTTACTTACGTCATGGTTGCGATTGCGGCGATTTCACTGCTTGTGGGAGGGATCGGGATTATGAACATCGTTCTGGCCACTGTGCTGGAGCGAACTCGAGAGATTGGCGTTCGACGCGCAACTGGAGCGCGGCGCGCCGACATCGTTCGGCAGTTCCTGCTTGAATCGGTTCTTATCTCAATTGGCGGAGGAGTGGTGGGCATCGGATTTGGCTACTTCCTGTCGTGGCTCATCGCGGCGGCGGCCGAATGGAAGACCATCGTGACTCCGTCGTCCATTGTGATCGCGTTCGGTGTTTCGGTGGCTGTCGGTCTCATCTTTGGCATCTATCCAGCTCGAAAGGCGTCGCGCGTCGATCCGATTGAGGCCTTGCGCTATGAGTAAAATTATCGCGGCAGCTTTGGCGTGCCTGCTGACTGCGGTCCAAATGCTTCCTGCCTCGAACGTTTTCGACAATTACTTTCAGCATCGATTCAATGCCGAGACAGTGCAGGTCAAAAATATCCAAGGGCTCTCCGAACACATACGTGGTGGGCAGTTGCATCTTCGGTTGAAAGACTTCCTCGAATTGGTATTGAAAAATTCTACGGACGTTCACCTGACTCAGCTCGATGTGTACACGGCCGCGCATCAAATCACGACTGCTGAAGCGCCGTTCGATCCCACGCTGGGGCTTCAGTTCAATACTCTGCGATCGGTCACTCCATTGTTTTTTGGGAACGGCTTCTCCGGCCAGACGGGTGGGACCGGAAGTGGCTCGGGTCAGACAGGCCAAGGTGGTCAGACCGGCGGCGGTACCGGCTCCGGCGTAGGTGCTAACCAAATCACCTTGCCCCAGACCATCAACAGCTTGTCGCAAGAATCCAGCGTCACCTATAACCAGCTGCTGCCTACCGGACAGACGATCAACTCAAGCTTTAGCGTGTTTCGCAGCTCAGGCGATGGTTACTCGTCTCCCATCCTGTTTGGAGCGCTCAATTTCTCCATTACACAGCCGCTGCTGCAGAATCGCGCGAATCTGCAAAATCGGGCGCCGCTCACGATCGCGCGTACGACGCTCTTGATCACCTCTGAACAAACCGAAGCCACCATCGGAACCGCTGTCGCTGCTGCGGCGCGGCAATACTGGGATGCCATCCTGGCGCGTGACAACATTCGCGTACAGCAACAGACTTTGACTCTGGCGTACAAATCGTATGAGCACGACAAATTGGCGCTCGATCTGGGAGCTTTGGCGAAGCTCGACATCTATCAATCCGAAACGCAAGTCGCGGAGCGAAATCGAGATCTGGTGCAGGCTCAATACCAGTACAAAGCGGCTCTGGACGGCTTGCGCCGGCTGATTGGCGCCGATCTGACATCAGCGCTGCGGGAAACAGAGATTGTGTTGGAGGACGATGCAGCCGCACTCCCGGCGAGATCCGCGATTTTGCCGTTTGAAGAAGCCGTGGTTAAAGCCGTTCAGGTGCGGCCGGAAACCAAAGCTGCTCAACAAAAAATCTCGATAGATCGTTTGAACGCGAGAGTGGCCCGTGACGCGCTGCTGCCCAAACTCGATCTATCGCTGCAAGGCGGCTCGAGCGGGCCGGCCTTGAACCAGATTGGGCCGGGCAGCGTTATCGGCCTGCCCGCAAACGTGCCGTACCCGGGACTCTCCGACACGTTGCGGCAGGTCTTGGGATTCAATTTTCCAAGTTACGGCTTCGGCGTTCAATTTACTTTCCCGTTTCGGAACAGCACCGCACAAGCGAATCTGGCGGACTCGCTTGTGAGTAAGGCACGCGACGAGTATCAAAAGCGTCAGACGGAACAACAAATAATTCTCGACGTGCGGCAGGCCATCAATTCCATCGAACTCGCGGAGGCGTCCATTGTCGCAGCAGTAAAAACCCGCGATTTGGCCCGGAAGAATGTTGAGGCCGAACAGCAGAAATATGAACTTGGCACTATCACGGCGTTTGAGGTGCTCGATTCGCAGACTCGCCTAGCCAGTTCCGAGAGCGCTCTCGTGAACGCCTACGTTACATATCAGGAAGCGTACATCAACTATCAACGAGCGACGTGGAGTCTGCTGGATGGCCTGGGAATGGTAGTCGAGACGCCAAAAGTAAGATGACGTTTAAATCGCACCACGAAGCGTCAGCGGCTCACGACGTGGGACACGTCAAAAACCTGGAGCTTGGAATGTCGGGAAGACCCGTAAAGAGTAATGATTCACCATCATTTCCTTCGAGCATAGGAATACCACGGTACGCATCTCGTGAGATATCAACCGGAATCCAGTCATTCGCGGCGCGGTCAAGCTCGTACAGAACATCAGGGCGCCCGTTTTCCCTAGAATGCACAATCTTCACAAATGCACGCCCTGTGGGCGTGAGCGCAAATCCATCAACACCAGTGCCCTTAACGCTAAGTTGTCGGGGCCTGTAGGGAGTAGTTTGGACAACATTGAGATCGAATTTCTCGGGTGCAATGTGCGCGAGAAAGAAACTCTCCTGCCCAGTTCTTGAAGTAGCGTTTCCGCCCGCCCATACGCTGCCATCGGGCGCCGCTGCAAAATCATCCACACGCATTCGATATACGCCTGGAATCTATATCAAGGCGTTAAACTTTACATGCCCGGATCGATCAAATGCATATAGGGGGGCCCCCCTTCGTCATCGTCGATTGTGAGGAACAGGTCATTGCTCCACTTGGTTCGGTGATGGAGGTCGGCATTGGAGGGTAGAGACCGGTAGTCCAGGGGCCGAGCCGACTTCGGAATGGCTTTTAGGGAACTATTTTCCGCGCCGCCATAGAGAAGATGTGGTCCGAATAATAGAAGTAAGGTTGCGTGTATTGGTAAGCACTTTTTGTCACAACGTAACCTCGCTTTTCAGACTCTACATGTCTCGCCGGCTAAAAGAGCCGATTACTTGCTACTCGACGGGAGAATGATTTTCGGCTCGGTGGAGGGCGGCGGAGTCGTATCGTTTGAACTTCTGACCATGCCGTTGGGGTGTAGGTTCGGTCGTGAGCCGTACCGGTTCGCAAAACTTCGAGTCAATTCTGCCCCGAAGAAAAAGATTTGCCCTGAGTAGTACACCCAGATGATAAGAACGACAATCGAAGCTGCAGCGCCATAGGTAGACGCGATGCTGGCCTTACCCAAATAAAGACCCAGGCCGAACTTACCGATCGTGAATAAGAGCGATGTTGCCGCGCCGCCGAGCACTACGTCCCGCCATTCGATTCGCACATCGGGCATGATTTTGTAGATGGCTGCAAAGAGACCCGTAATCACAACGAAGGAGAGCAAGGCATTCAGAATGTGCAGAACGGTCTCCTGCGCGGGAAGGATGGATGCGGAGAGTGCCCCAATAGCGGCAACCCAAGCGCTGACGGCGAGCGAGACCACCAGCAAGAAGCCAATAGCGAGCACGATAGCGAAAGAAAAAAGCCGCTGCTTAACGAATCCGGTGATCTTGCCCCAGCCTGCCAGGGTGCGATTCGGAACCTCCCAAATCGTGTTCAGCGCGTCTTGAAGCTCAATCAGCACTGCGGAAGCGCCAAACAATAAGGTCACGACGCCAACCACTGTTGCAATGATTCCGTGGGTGGTGTTGCGCGATCCTTGCAGCACCGCCTGAATTGCCTGCGCCCCCGGCGCCCCGATGAGCATTCGAACTTGTTGGATGATGTCACGCTCCGCAGCATTGTGTCCGAAGACCAAGCCCACGATTGAAACCACAACCAGCAAAAGAGGTGTGAGCGAGAGAAGCGTATAAAACGCCAGAGAAGCGCCTAGCCGGGGAGCTTTATGTTTGCTCCACTCGTCGAAACTCTCGCTGACGAGGGCCTTGATATCGCACCAGCGAAAAGATTTGAGCGGCTTTCGATAACGCCGCGCGCCGCCCGCCGCTGTACTGACCTCTGTTCCATTTGGCTCGAGTATGTTTTTCACCTTCTCGCCAGGCACGTATATGCCCTCCTGTACAGGGGCCTATATCCAGATTCTAGCTTTCGTATCGTTTGAATCGGCGCAGAATTTAACGGCTACCTCCTGAGTGGCTCTGCGGACATTGTTCCTGAGGGTGTCACCGGGCAATGACTTCAGAGGGCGGCAACAGATTGAATCTATATAAATTGAACGATCTTTGGAGCCGGTGAACCGGCCACTCTGGGACAAGCCAGTGCTGTGGAGAGGGCTTTTTTACCAAACGAACTGGTTTGGGTTCGTTTTTGCGTTTTCCTGGGTCCGATGGTAGTGGGCGATTTGAAGAGCTCCTGTCGTCGTTTGCCAGAACCGGACAAATGGATCAGTTGTCGGAGATGGGGGGTAAGGCGGCAACTTCAAACCGTGGACGGATAGATCTACCCATCGCGACAAGAGCGGATCTATTTAGAGAGTCGAGACTCAGCCACTTTCCGGATCGCCGACCTAGAGAACACCACGGGCGATCACAACCGCACGCGAAGCTCATTGCGGGCTTTTGCTTTTTTCCGCCACTCCGCGATACCCGTCGTGACGAGCCAGGCCACCAGAGAGGTTGGCAAGTCCTGGTCCGATAGAAATCGAGTTGTTCCTTTGCCCGACGTCTCATCCCACCACTTCATGCGCAAGAGTGCGTCGGGTCGCTGATCCGAGCGAATTGCGTGGCGCAGCTTTAGCACTTGTGTGCACAGGTCGTCGGGCAGCTTCGCCAGGTAAGTTCGCATCTCCGAGGGTGACGCAGGTCCTCCTTACGACGACGATGCACGGGTGAAGAAGGGTCCTCCGAGTCGTTCTTGTAAGTGAATGACGACGGTATCGCCTTCCTGCTTGCCGACTTGTTTCCGAAGGTCCGATTTCACGGGCAGCTTGTGAGTGCCGTCTCCCAGGGCCATGAACGAGCTGCGGAACGGATGGCCGTCGATGGTGCCGCGGACCTTGACCGCGCCTCGAGTACCAAAGAATGCAGCCGAGTTCGGCATGACGACGTATGTCCAGCCTCCTTTGGCAGGGGACTTCTGCAGCCGTGCTTTGAAGCGCTTGTTGAGCGGTCCCGGAACGTTTCCCATGTGATTCCTCCCAAGTTTGTTGGCGGTCAATTAACGAGCGCGGCGAGTATCGTTGCGTCGTCGGTTTGGTTATCTTCTGAAAATTGGTCGAGCGCCTCAAATGCAGCCTGGACAATTCTGTCCGGCTGCCGCATCTGACAGCGAGTTACGGCGGCGAGAAGGCCGAGCGCTCCCCACTCGTCGCCGGCAGTGTTCGTAGCTTCGACGATGCCGTCGGTGTACGCGACGATGAGATCGGCCGCATTCAACCGAACCGTCCGGGGCTCGTAGACGGTGTCCGCAAAGAATCCCACGGGCGGCGCCCCGGCTTCGAGCCAGGTGATTGCGCCGTCTGAGCGGATGAGCATCGCGGGATTGTGGCCTGCATTCACATAGTGCAGTGTGCGCGTATTTTCGCCGAAAACGCCATAGAACAAGGTGGCGTACCGATCCGTCGGCGAGCATGCGTACAATTGGCGGTTCACCGCTGTCACGACCTCGGCGACATCGCCTGGGGCAAACAAAGCGGCAGTGCGCAGAGAGGCCTGGACGTTCGCTATGAGGAGCGCCGCCGGAAGCCCCTTACCCGACGCGTCGGCAACGGCGAGCGCTACACGGCGGTCGGCCAAAGGCAGGAAGGTGAAGCAATCCCCGCCGAGGGCCCGCATCTGGCGGCAGCGGGCACTGTACGTGAGCCTCTGCGTTTTCGCATACGGGACTTCCATAAATCGTTCTTGCAGGTCGCAGGCGACCGCCCAGTCCTGGCTGACGTCCACTACCATGGAGTCCGTAATCATCTTTGCACCTCCGCAGCTATGTCGGCTCGTGCGGCTTCAAATCGACATCGGACCGCCAACTTTTTTGTATAGAAAACTTGTCGGGGCATGTCGAGAACCGGGGAGGCGGCTCCGACTGCCCTATGAACGCGCCGAAAGGCTGCGTAAAACAGGAAGGAGCAAAGAAACATGAAATACATTTTGTTGATGTCCGGAACAAGGGCAGGCGTGGATACATACCGTGCATGGAGTAAGAAGGACATTGATGCACATATGGCCGTTTTGGCCAGCCTCAATCGCGAACTCACGGAATCGGGTGAGTTCGTCGCGACACAAGGATTGGCACCCCCGCATGAGGCTAAGCTGGTGCGCGGCTTGAAAGACGGGATGCCCATCACCGATGGCATTTTCCCCGAATCCAAGGAGTTTCTGCTGGGCTACTGGATTGTAGACGTAGAGACGCCGGAGCGGGCCTACGAGATTGCGGGCCGAATTTCAGCCGCGCCGGGACCCGGCGGAATACCGACTAATATGCCAATCGAAGTTCGGCAGTTCGCGATCCACGCTCCGCAATCGTAGAGCGCGCAACATGCCGGAGAGTGTCACAGCGGCTGCGTCCTCACGTTGGCACCTGAGGACGCAGCCAGCACAAAATCCTAATCGGAAGGAGCAAGGATTATGAAATACATTTTGATGATGCATGGCAAAAAGGCCGACTGGGATGAGTACGCCAGGTGGTCGAAAGAGGATCTGCAGCAGAATGTCGCATTTATGCGGAGCTTCAACAAGGAACTTCATGATGCCGGTGTCTTCGTGGATACGAAAGGGCTGGCTTGGCCGCAAGAGGCGAAGATCGTTCGCGCGGGGGCGAACGGAGAGCCCGTAACGGATGGCGTGTTCCCGGAATCGAAGGAGTTCCTTGCCGGATACTGGGTGATCGACGTCGAAAGTCCCGAGCAGGCGTACCAGATTGCTGCTCGTGCGTCCACTGCGCCCGGGCCCGGCGGGAATCCGGCAAATATGCCGATTGAAGTACGGCAAGTGCTCAGTACTCATAGCGATTTGGGATTCTGACACTGACCATCGAACCCGTGGCATTGAGAGAACAATCATCCGATCTTCCCATCGGACACCTGTTGCGAGAATTGACGCCACACGTGCTCGGGGTTGTGGTACGGAGATTTCGTGACTTCGCCGCGGCCGAGGATGCCTTTCAAGAAGCGTCGATTGCGGCGGTGCTGCAATGGCCGCGCGACGGTGTTCCCGACAACCCACGCGCTTGGCTGACGCAGGTTGCGTTTCGAAAGATGACGGACCATATTCGCGGCGAATCTGCCCGGAGGCGTCGCGAGACGGAAGTTGCGGAGGAAGCAGCCCGTGCACCCGAGACTGCCTTCGATGCTGGGCACGGGGAAGACGACACGCTCGTTCTTCTCTTCATGTGCTGCCACCCGGCTCTTACGCCTTCGTCCGCCATTGCTTTAACGCTCCGTGCTGTTGGCGGTCTGACGACGGCTGAAATCGGCAACGCCTTTTTGGTTCCGGAAACGACTATGGCGCAGCGAATCAGCCGGGCGAAGCAGACCATCAAGGCATCGGGCGTCCCCTTCCAATTGCCGAATGCCGAAGAGCGTGAGACGCGTCTGCGCTCGGTGCTGCACATCTTGTACTTGATCTTCAACGAGGGGTATACGGCCACATCCGGACCACACCTGCGGCGCGCCGATCTCTCTCAGGAAGGCATACGCCTGACGCGCATGGCCCTCCGTCTGCAACCCAAGAATACCGAAATAGCCGGGCTGCTTGCGCTAATGCTGTTGACCGACGCACGCCGACACGCCCGAACCGGCTTGAATGATGAATTGATTCCACTTTCGCAGCAGGATAGGACGCTTTGGGATCGAGGGCAGATTGCGGAAGGAGTTGCACTGCTCTCAGCCGCACTGCCGAAAGGCTCCCTCGGGCCCTATCAATTGCAAGCAGCAATAGCCGCTGTTCACGATGAAGCCGCGCGCCCCGAAGATACGGATTGGCCTCAGATACTGGCGCTATATGAGTTGCTGAAACGTATGTCGGACAATCCGATGGTGATCTTGAATCAAGCAATCGCAGCAGCGATGGTGCATGGCCCAAAAGAGGGTTTGAATCTGCTCGATGCGCTCAAGAGGGACCCGCGAATGGCCGAACACCGGCGCATGGATGCCGTTCGCGCACATCTGCTGGAAATGACTGGTGATTCGCAAGCCGCGGTGAGATACTACCGCGAGGCGGCGGGCAAAACAGTGAATCTGCCTGAGCGCAATTACCTTCTGATGCAAGCTGCGCGGCTCGCGACGATGACGGCTAATTCCTGACAAAGCTCGAGGCAGTAGGCTTTGAGCGGCGCGGAAGATTCGCTGTTCAGAAACAGCGGCCGCTGGCGGTTCCAAGTCATAGGTCAAACCGGGATGCTGAGCGGATCCCGGGCGATCCGGAAAGTATCGGCGAGTTTTGCGGGCCGATGGCACTGGAGCACAATAGCTCCGCTGTAAGGGCCATGTGTTTACTAGAACATTGCACTTGCGTGGGTAGTTCGCGATTCGTTCAAGTGCGGCCAGCTACGGGGATTTGGGAAACGATGACTCCTCAGCGGCCTGAAACGGATCCACTATCGGTCGAGTGGGCGGTAGGTTAAGCGCTGTTGTTCATCGGCCGCTGTTACACTAATGGACTGAATCCCTTTTCGGGAAACCTGGGGTCTACCTGTTCCCCCTCGGATACGTCCTTAAGGAGTTCCACAGTAGCGATGAAATATATCTTTACGTCCGAGTCCGTCACCGAGGGGCACCCCGATAAGATCGCGGATCAGGTCTCAGATGCTGTTTTGGACGCGGTCTTAACGGAGGATCCGTCGGGGCGCGTGGCGTGCGAAACGCTTGTGACGACGGGGATTTGCATTGTCGCCGGCGAGATTACGACTAAGACTTACGTGGATATTCCGAAGCTGGTTCGCGGTGTCATCCATAGCATCGGCTACACCGACGCGGCATTCGGATTCGATTCTAAAACCTGCGCTGTTGTGAATATGATTCAGGCGCAGTCGCCGGATATCGCGATGGGTGTCGATACAGGCGGAGCGGGCGATCAGGGTTTGATGTTCGGCTATGCATGCGACGAGACCCCGGAACTGATGCCGTTACCCATTATGCTGGCCCACAAGCTAGTTCGCCGCCTGAGTGAGGCTCGGCGTGGGGGTGAGCTGCCCTTTATTCGCCCGGACGGGAAGAGCCAGGTCAGCGTCGAATATGTCGATGGCAAGCCGAAGCGTATCGATGCGGTTGTCATTTCGACTCAGCACGACGATGACGTTTCGACGGATCAGGTGCGTGCCGAAATCAAGCAGTACATTATCGATCAGGTAATTCCATCCAACATGGTCGATTCTCATACCAGCTTTCACATCAACCCGACTGGGCGATTCGTGATTGGCGGGCCGCACGGCGACACTGGGCTGACCGGGCGCAAGATCATCGTCGATACATATGGTGGAATGGGCCGGCACGGGGGTGGCGCATTCTCGGGCAAGGATCCCACGAAAGTGGATCGATCCGCCTGTTACATGGCACGCTATGTTGCCAAGAATATCGTTGCCGCTGGTTTGGCTTCGAAAGCTGAAGTTCAATTGGCGTACGCCATTGGTGTAGCCGAGCCCGTTTCAGTAATGGTCAATACGTTCGGAACGGGAAAAGTGGAAGATCAACGTATCGCTGAATTGATCCGGGAGAACTTTTCGCTGACGCCCGGGGGCATGATCGAGCATCTAAATCTGAGACGCCCGATCTACCGTAAAACTGCCGCGTTCGGTCATTTCGGCCGCACCGAAGACACATTCACTTGGGAGGCAACCGACAAAGTTGAAGTGCTTCGCGAGGCTGCTCAGCTCGTCGCTGCTGTCTAAGCGCTGACCTTTCGTACTCTGCCGACAGAAACCCGTGCCCACAGAAGTCGATTCCAAGCGTTTGCTCGAAATTGAGGTGCCGCTCGAAGAAGTAGAGCGGGCCCGCGAGCGGGTGACCAATTCCATCAAGCAGCGCGTTCGTCTACCCGGGTTCCGTCCCGGCAAAGCACCGATTACGCTGATTCAGTCGCGCTTTGAAAGCGAAATTCGTAGCGAAGTTTTGGAAGTGCTCCTGCCGCAGGCTTTCCGGGAGAGAGTGGAAAAAGAGGATCTGAAGGTAGTCGGAACTCCCGACGTTTCGGATCTTCATTTTGAGCCTGGCCAGCCGATCCGTTTCAAAGCCGTTTTCGAGGTGGCGCCCCAGTTCGAGCTCGGCGAATATCGCGGAGTGCCTGTCAAATACGAAGAGCCGACAGTGACAGACGAAGATGTAGAGAAGCGGCTCGAGTCCATGCGTGAGAGCAAAGCCGATTACGTTAATCTCGATCCCCGCCCGATCGAGAACGGCGACTTCGTCCTGGTGCATCTGAAATCTCTCTCGGGGTTAGCCGAGCCGATCGATCAGGATGTCCAGATTCAGGTTGGCGCGGAAGACACGCTTCCCGCGTTTACCGACAGCCTATTGGCCGCGAATCCGGAGGACGTTAAAGAGGTAGACGTTAC
>JBPCJX010000111.1:0-39129 GCA_051004875.1 Bryobacteraceae bacterium | reverse complement strand
GGGCAAGGCGCTCTGCTGCCGCCCTTGCCCTGGACCCCATCCCGGCATCAAAGGTCCTGTCTGACCCACTCGAATTTGCAGAATTTGACAAACACAACTTCCGCATTCGAGGGATTGAAGAGGCCTTCGCCCACGCGATCAGGGAAGAACGTGAGCTGCTGGCGCGCGCCGCCCGGCGTGGCGACGCGATGGATTTGTGGCACGTCGCCAAAGCGGGTAGAGATGAAATCTCGCGGTGAGCGGGACCCCAATCGAGCAGTAGAGCCGAACGGGATTCGTTGTAGCGATTCACGTCTTCGAAGAGTGTGCGCGGAATTTGAGGTAGACCGTTGGGTTTCAGATTGGAGGGAACGGACAAGGGTTCCTCGGCGGCGTGGAGGAAACCGCACGACAGAATGAGCAGAATAAAAACGCGCATATCGCGTTCGATTGTAGCGGAAGGCGACGCGAGCGGGTCAAGAGTTTATATAGGAGGGATTCAATGGCAGCTACGGTGAAGGCAATCAAGCTTTGGCGGAGAGAGATCCAGAACAAGCCCGGCGCGCTCGCCAAGACTCTGGAGCCGCTGGCAACCGAAGGCGCAGACTTACAGGTCGTAATGGGGTATCGATATCCGGGGCACGAGGAGAAGGCAGCGATTGAGCTGCACCCCGTTCCTGGCAAAAAAAGCTCAGTGCCGCGGCGCAGCGGGCTGGACTGAGCGATGCGTCGATTCCTACCCTGCTTGTGGAAGGAGACAATCAGCCCGGGCTGGGACATGCGATCGCACGAGCTATTGCGGATGGCGGAATCAACCTGGATTTTCTGGTCGCGCAGGTCATAGAGGGAACTTACTCCGCGGTGCTTGGTTTTGACAGCGAAGCTGATCTGAAGAGAAGGCGGCTCCTCTGATTAAGAAGGCGACTTCGGGCAAGGCGGCAAGGAAAAAGCGCCGGTAACTCTAAATTCCAGTGCAGCGGATGAACAGCGCAGCGAGTACGGCACCGCAGACGGGGCCGAGGATCGGGACCCACGCATAGCGCCAATCCGAGCCGCCCTTGCCGGCGATTGGCAGAAACGTGTGCGCCAGGTGTGGATGCTATAGCAATAACGAACTTGGCGGTACGAATGAGTTTAATGATAGAGCTTCGGGTCGCCATATTAGGAACACTGCTTTTTCGTTCGGCTCAGGCAGCACGACGAGGCGTTCCGCAAGCACATTCTGAACGGCCCGAGACCGGTCACGAAGTAACCTTGCTTCACCAGATTTTTTTTGGTGATCGTAGACCGCGGCGAGGTTCTCGAGTATGAGGGCTTGCTGGGGGTGATCTTGTACGTCGAGCGCGATACCGAGCGCACGCGTATATTGCTGTGCTGCCAAATCGTACTGCTTCACGCTGTGGTAGACACCCCCTAGATTATTTAGAACCATAGACAGTACGGGATGGCAAAGGCCCAACGCTTTCTCGTTCATTTCAAGCGCATCGGTGAAGCATGATTCGGCGTCCTTGTACTGTTGCGTGCTGAGATAAAGGAGCCCGAGATTACTAAGCGCGAAAGCGATCTTCGAATGCTCTTTTCCAAAAGCTTGCCTCAGAATGGAAAGCGCCGTGTCATGCAGCCTTCTGGCTTCGGCGTATCTTTGTTGCTGCCTGCAGATCTCACCGAGGCTGCTGAGGACGACAGCCAGACCTGGATGGCGTGTTCCCAGCGTCTGCTCGTAAATGCCGCGAGCGTATCTCAGAAGGCGCTCGGCACGTGGCCACCGCCCTTCGCGCTGATATATAAATGCCAGATTTTGGAGGCTCAACGCGACATGTGGATGATTCGGCCCGTGCATGCGTTTACGGATACGAAGAGTACGTTGGAGAAGCGGCCTGACCTCCCGGAACGAGTTTAGGCTGTATGTTATCGCTAATGTCTCTAGGCACGTGGCGACAACAGAATTGTCCGGCCCAAATAGTTTCTCGAAAATCCTGAGTGCCTGTGTTAACAGCCGCGCAGCCTCACGGTACTTTCCTCTTATGCCATAAATCACCGCGAGATTATTTAAGCTACTCGCGATTTCCAGATTCTCGGACCCTGGCACCAAAGCTTCGAAAACTTGGTGGGCCTGAGTAACGAGTGTCTCGGCGTCGTCGTACCGCCCGCGGCAGACATATGTCATTGCCATGTTGTTCAGGGTCACGGCTGGACGGGGATCATTGTGCCGATGCAGGTCTTCCCAGATCTTCATTGCGTCAGTGAACGATTTTTCTGCCTCATCGTATTTGCCAGCATCCAACATGATCGTACCCATGTTGTTCAAATATTTTGCTGACTCCTCTCGTTCAGTCTGCGGCAACAATTCTAGTGCCGACTGGTAGTGCTGCACAGCCTCTGTGTAAGCCAGTTGCGCATACTTTAGAGCTCCAATCTGTGCCTTGCTCGCCGCAGCTGACACAAGCCGCTTGGCTTTGGTTTCCTGCAGCATCTTGGCCGTCCGATTATCGGTCTCGACCGCCTCGTTAAGTAGTCTTTCCGCCTCATCAAACCGACCGCTTTCAAGAGCTACTCCTGCTTGCTTCTTCAAATCGGTTACGAAGGGATCCTCTGACTTGAATTGCTGTAGCTCTTGTCGCGTTTTGTTCGTTTGCTTTGCTATTTGGCGGAGTTTGCTGTCGAGATCTTCGACTGGAACGTGCCTTTCATTGAGAATTTTAAAGAAGCTTCGGAGAGCTACGCGGGTAACACCGAGTTCCTCGATGAGACTTTCCTCGGAGCGGCCGAACACTAACGTGATGTCGCGGGCTGCGATCTGATTGAGGAGAACGGCAGGCTTCGGCTGGCCTGCCGCTATACTTTTGGGAATGCGTTAGTTTGCCCGATTTGAATATCGCTAATAGAGATATCGCCGCTGAAATCGGCGCCTTCAATTTCGATCCCTGTATGCGACGCGAGTACGCGCGAGATGTTTAGCGAAGCGCCCCGTATATCCTTCAGGTGCACGCCGATTTCGCGGGCAGCTTTTGGAGCGTACTGTTGAATCGCCTCTAAGATCTCCTTTGCCCTTTTCAACACTTCGGGATCGTGCTCGGCTCCGGTTGCCGCCAAGTTCTGTTCAACTGCCGCACGCCGGGCTTTAGAAACGGGCGCTTGTTCCAGTTGAGCTATGCCAACTGTTCCGAACTTGCGATGGATCTGTTCTCTCAGCGCAGAGTAGCCATCTTTGATGACTTGTTTGGCGTCGTCTTTCAGCCCGGCGGAGGCGCCAAGCGCTAAGGCAGTCACTATTGTTGTCGTGAGCGGTTCCATGGAATTTCTCTATATAGCTGTCCTGAAGTATATAGGAGGACTCAGAGGCAAAGGGCAACTGACGGGTCCTGCATCAGCTAAATTCCAGTACAGCGGATGAACAGCGCAGCGAGTACGGCACCACAGACGGGGCCGAGGATCGGGACCCACGCATAGCGCCAATCCGAGCCGCCCTTGCCGGCGATTGGCAGAAACGTGTGCGCCAGGCGTGGACCTAGGTCGCGTGCCGGATTAATGGCATAGCCTGTGGTTCCGCCCAAGGACAGACCGATGCTCCATACCAGCGCGCCCACGAGTATAGGACCGAGCCCTGGTGCAACTCCGCCGGGGGCCAAACGACGCGATACCAGCGCGCTTGCGACCAGCACCAATATGAAAGTCGCGATCACTTCGCTCAAGAAGTTGCACACTGGGCGTCGGATTGCCGGGCCAGTTGAAAAACAGGCCAGCTTCTTTTCCGCGCTTTGGGTTGGCTTCCAATGCGGCAGATAAAAGAGCCACACCAACACGCCGCCTACAAATGCGCCCAGAATCTGCGCCGGGATGTAAGTTAACAGCCGGCTGGGATGACCAGTCATCAGAACAGAAGCAACCGTAAAGGCTGGATTGATGTGTGCATCGGTGTCGCCGATCGAGATGCTGACCGCGACGGCCGAAAAGACTGCCAGGCCCCATCCAGCAGCGATTGATAACCAGCCGGCGCCTTCGGCTTTGGAGCCTGTCAGCAAGACACCGCCGACCACTCCGTTACCCAAAAGGATAAGAACCATGGTCCCGACAAACTCGCCCAGCGTGCCAGTGCTCAAATCCATAGAATTATCGAGACCATCGCATTTGTATCACAGGTTTACAGATTCGCCTAACTCCAGATGTATCCTTCTGCGACACGGCGGTAGCTCTCTAGCTGTTCCTGTTCCCAATTGGCATCTTTCCCGAGTTCGCGTGCCAGCAATCGGGCTGTGATCGGCGCAGCCTCCAAGCTGGCCTTCGCGTCCAGAAAGAGCGCACGCGTACGGCGCGCCAGCACATCTTCGACGCAGGTAGCCATCTCGTGCCGGGCTGCCCAGATCACCTCGCGACGCTGAAACGGCAATTGCGGGTGGAGCGGCTGGTCCAAATCTGGATCCTCTCGCGCCAGTTGTTGTAAGGCGGGCAGATCGGCTCCATAGACTCGCTCCCATTCAGTTGCGTTCTCAAGATTTCCAATGCAATGTTGGTTTGGCTCTTCGATCCAGCCGTGCAGCTTTAATTGGGCTGTCTGGCATTGCACCGCCGGAAGTCCGCCCAGCGGAGCCGCCCGATCGATTGCATCTTCGGCCATTCTGCGATAGGTGGTCCACTTGCCGCCTGTGATGGTGAGCAGTTTCGTATCTGAGATCAGAATGGTATGGTCGCGCGAAAGCGCCGCTGTGTTGGAGACTCCTCCGCGCCGCACGAGCGGACGCTGTCCCGACCAGACGCTGCGAATCTCTGCCGCTTCTGGACGCCGACCAAGAAATCGTTCGATGTGTGTCCGCAGGAAGTGCCGCTCGTCTGGCATGGCTCGTGGTTCGATTTCGGCTTGGCGGACGGGATCATCCGTAGTTCCGATGAGCACGCGGTCGTGCCAGGGAATCGCAAACAGGACACGCCCGTCGGAGGTGCGCGGAATCATCAGCGCGGATTCGCCGGGGAGAAAAGAGCGCGGTAGTACCACGTGTGTTCCCTGGCTGACCATCACTACTGGCGATGTTCGCGGTTCATCTAGGCGACGCAACTCATCTGCAAACACTCCGGTAGCGTTGATGACGACTTTAGCGGGAATCTCGAACCGCGAACCGAGTTCGGCGTCTTCCGCCACGACGCCGCGAACGCAATCCCCGCGTTTCAGCAATCCCGTAATGCGCACGTAATTGAGAGCCACTCCGCCGAGGTCGAACAGCGTGCGCAAGAGTGCGATGGCATAGCGCGAATCATCGAATTGCCCGTCGTAGTAGAGAATGCCACCTTTCAAACCTGCTTTTCGAAGTGTCGGCAAACTCTCCCGAACCCTCGCAGTCGAGAGTATGCGGGAACGCCCAAGCCGCTCACGTCCGGCGAGCAGATCGTACAGGGAGAGTCCGGTTCCGTAAAACGGAAGCTCCCAAAGCGCATACGCCGGGACGATGAATCCGCGGCGATGTGCCAGATGCGGAGCGTTGCGCAGCATGCGGCCGCGTTCACGAAGCGCCTCCAGCACCAAGTGAATATTGCCTTGCTGGAGGTATCGGACGCCGCCGTGCACAAGCTTGGTGCTGCGGCTGGAAGTTCCTTTCGCGAAGTCGTGGGCCTCGAATAACACTGTTTTGTAGCCACGCGCTGCTGCGTCAACGGCGGTTCCGAGTCCCGTCGCGCCGCCGCCCACTACGACAATGTCCCATTCGCCGGGCGCGATGCCGATTTCTTTCAAAACTTGCTCGCGCCGCAGGCTCAAAGTATCTCTCTCACGGCGTTTCCCAGTTTCGAGCGCGTTCGAGTGCGCGTGTCCACCGGGCCTGTCGGTCTGCGCGCTGTGTGGCGTCAATAGCCGGGGTGAACTGGCGGTCGGCAGTCCATTGCTTGGCAATATTCTCCTGATCGGGCCAATAACCGACCGCCAACCCGGCGAGATAGGTCGCCCCAAGCACGGTGGTCTCGGGCATGGAAGGCCGGGTGACGAGCACACCGAGAAGGTCGGCCTGAATCTGCATGAGCAGGTTATTGCACGCTGCGCCGCCATCGACCCGCAACTCTTTCAGCGTCACGCCGGAATCGCTCTGCATGGCGGCCAGCACATCAGCCACTTGAAACGCTATACCGTCGAGCGCCGCTCGTGCAATGTGTCCGCGATTTGTGCCGCGCGTCAAGCCGACGATAATGCCGCGAGCGTATTGATCCCAATGCGGTGCTCCGAGGCCGGAAAAAGCAGGCACCAGGTAAACACCGCCAGAATCGGGCACGGATGCAGCCAGCGCTTCAATTTCTTCCGCGCTACGGATAATTTGCAGCTCGTCTCGCAGCCATTGCACTACGGCGCCCGCAATAAAAATACTGCCTTCGAGCGCAAAGATGGTGCGACGGCCCACCCTCCAGGCAATCGTTGTCAGCAATTTGCGTTGTGAAGTGACAGGCTTCTCGCCTGTGTTCATCAGCATGAAGGCGCCGGTGCCGTAGGTGCACTTCACCATGCCTGGCTGCATGCACATCTGTCCGAAAAGCGCTGCGTGCTGATCTCCTGCGATGCCGGCAATCGGAATACCTTTCAGGACACCGGTCGTCTTACCGCAAACCTCGCTGGAACTGACGACCTCGGGTAGAAGAGAAGCCGGAATCTCAAGCAGCGCGAGCAATTCCTGATCCCACTGCCCGGTATGGATGTTGAACAGCATGGTGCGCGATGCGTTGGTCACATCGGTGATGTGCCTCGCACCGCCCGTGAGTTTCCAGATAAGCCAGCTATCGACCGTTCCGAAGGCCAGTACGCCGCGTTGGGCTCGCTGCCTCACGCCAGGGATGTTATCGAGCATCCAGCGGATCTTGCTTGCCGAGAAGTATGCGTCGATCACTAAGCCGGTCTTCTGCTGAATCATCGGCTCATGACCGTCAGCGCGAAGTTGATCGCAGAATGCCGAGGTCCGCCGATCCTGCCAGACAATGGCATTCGAGATGGGCTCGCCAGTCTTGCAGTCCCAGAGAATGGTCGTCTCGCGCTGATTCGTTATGCCTATTGCGGCGACAGAGTCTGCGCTTGCATTGGCTTGCGCGAGGGCTTCCATGGCGACTCCGAATTGCGAAGACCAGATCTCGACCGGATCGTGCTCGACCCAGCCTGGTTTCGGAAAGATCTGCCGGATGGGTGTTTGCGCCTGTCCATGCACCCGACCGTCGGGTCCGAGCAGTAAAGCTCGAGAACTAGTGGTGCCCTGATCGAGCGCGAGAATGTATTTCATCAATTTGCCTATAGGCTACCGGAGAACCGGCAGCCTCTAGCCATGTCGAGCGTTAGCGGGTCTTACCGAACAAGAAACGAGCCATTGTTCGGTAGTGCGCTACGTCTGGAGCAGAAAGCTCTTGCGGTTCACCTCTACCAATGATCCAGTACCCATAGTATTAACGCTGAACTGATCACGGGTGCGATGTGTGGCGCGTCATCGGAACAGCATCGGAATTGTTCCTGAGTGCCATTGATCAACTATTTAGCGCCTTCCGCGCTTGGAAGCAAAACGTAAATGAGCCATCGCTACAAACGACCGAAGTCCTTAGGCAACAGCAGGAAGAGCATCAAGAGCGTAGAAAGCGAATTGCCGAAGCGATTGCCCACTTCCTTACTGACGGAGGCTGCCTATGGTCATCGTTGTCCCCGCAAGATTTGACACTACCCAGCGCTGACATAATCCTCAAGCATGGTGGACGGGTAATATCGGCGCGGTGGAACATGCTCTTTGTTGTTCGCTTACCCATCCAGCGGAACGGAAGTAGAGATCGATGTTGGAGCGCTGGCGATGAGAGCAAGGGAATATTGAATGTAATGGAGGCATTCAGAATGCACATCGGGCGCCCAATAGAATTGGATCGGCGTTACGCCACTGATGATCTTTCGCTCAGTTGTCGGAACCGTTTAGAATTAGAACCCGCTACCAAGAGCAACACAGATTTAGCGCACTACCCGTTGTTCTTGTATACTGATTTTTAGGTTCAGTTGGACCGCTAGCGGTGGCTCTTTGCGCGGTTGCTGTGCGCACTCCCAATTTGGACAGGATCAGGATCTATCATGCCAAAGCGTACCTTTCAACCGAATAATCGTCACCGGGCGAAGACTCACGGATTTCGAAAACGAATGAAGACTTCAGATGGCCGGGCGGTGCTAGCACGCCGGCGCGCTAAGGGACGCCACAAATTGACGGTAAGTGACGAGCCGGCCGTTCGGGACGCGAAGTAATCGGCGCGCAATTAATTTGGTCCGCTGTCACTTCCTAAACCAAGACGGGTTCTCCGGTCCTCGGAATTCCGCAAGATCTATGAAACCGGTGTTCGCATGACCAGTCGCTTCTTTGCGGCGTTTTGTTTGCGTAGCGACGGGGAAGCGGTGCCGGCGCGATTCGGTTTTACCGTTCCGCGCAGTTTGGGAAAGGCGGTTGAGCGCAATCGGCTGAAACGGCGGATGAGAGAGGCGGTGCGGAGTCAAATAGGCATAATTCCGCCGAACTGGGCGATTGTGTTCAATCCAAGGCGCAGCGTTTTGGAAGCGCCTTTCGAGGAGTTGTGCCGCGAAGTCGGCAGGATATTTATGCGATGCAGAGAGTTCTGATCGCTGTTCTCAGAGCGTATAAGCTGTTTCTCTCGCCGCTATTACCTTCTGCCTGCCGTTTTTATCCAACCTGCTCCGAGTACACGATGGAAGCGATTGCCAGACACGGGACAGTGCGGGGATTCTGGATGGGCTTGCGGCGCGTGGGCCGTTGTCATCCGTTTCATGAAGGCGGCTTCGACCCGGTCACGTGATGAAGTTTCGAGATCGAATTATGCATAACAGCTATGCCTAGTAACTCCGGTGATACGAATCAGCCACTCTCGCTAGAGAAGCGCCTGCCAATCGCTTTGGGGCTGATGATGCTAGTGTTGCTGGCCTCGCAATATTTTTTCAAGCCGGCACCGGGGCCGAAACCAGTGAGTCCGGTGAACAACAAAGCTGCGGCGACAATGGCCGCTAAACCAGCACCCGTCGCTGCTCAGACGCAAGTCATACCCGAGGCAGGCAACACGGCACGCGAGATTCAAGCCACTTCCGAAATTACGAGCACTATCGATACCAAGCTCTATCACCTCGTATTTACAAACCGGGGTGCTGCGGTCAAGAGCTGGGTTCTGAAGGGCTATCGAGACCACGCCGGGAAACCGCTGGAGTTGATCAACCCGGCCGCGGCGAATGTTGGTCTACCATTCACGATCGAACTCAAGAGCCAGAAGCTTTCGGTAGACCCCAATACCGTTCTTTATCAGCCGAAAGTGTCGGCCGAAGGCACAGAAATTGACTACCAGTTTTCGAACGGCAAGACGAGCATACAGAAAGCGTTCCGCTTTGGTAAAGACAGCTTTCTAGCGAACGTGCGATCCGTTTTGCTCGAAAATAACGTTCCAGTCCCGCACTTTCTGGTCTGGCGAGGCGGGTTTGGCGACCTGACAATCCGAAATGCGGCCCCGACGGAACAGACCGTGCGTTACGACGCGAGTGCCGGGAAGTTGATCCAGAAGAGCGCAAAGGATGCAAAGAACGGGCCAATTACGGATACTGGCAACTACACGTTTGGCGGCCTGGAAGATAATTTTTTTGCGGCCGTGGCGATGCCGCAAGATTCCTCACAGTTGGAAATTCGGACCTACAGCGATGAGGTGAAGACTCCTGGTGAGGAGAAGGCGACACCATATATCGGTGTTGGCCTCGCGACGGGCGCGCAGAACGATTTTTCACTCTATGTAGGACCGAAGGATATAGATATTCTGCGAAAAGTGAATCCGAAGCTAACGCAACTTGTGGACTGGGGGTTCTTCGGGATTCTCGCTAAGCCGCTGTTTCTTTCGCTGAACTGGGTTCACGACCGTTGGACGAACAATTATGGCTGGGCGATCATCGTGGTTACGTTGATCATTAACGTGCTGTTGTTCCCTTTCAAGCTCACCAGTTTGAAATCGGCGCGTAAGATGCAGAAGCTACAACCGCAAATCCAAGCGATCAATGCGAAGTACAAAGACATCAGCCTTCGTGATCCGAGGAAGGCCGAACAGAATCAGGAGGTCATGGCGCTGTACAAGAAAGAAGGCGTCAATCCTCTGGGCGGATGTTTGCCGATGCTGCTGCAACTCCCGTTTTTCTACGCCTTTTATCGCGTGCTGAACATTGCGATCGAGCTGCGCCATGCCCCGTGGCTGTGGGTGCCGGACCTCTCTTCCGCAGAGACGCTGCCTATCCACCTGCTTCCGATCATTTTGATTGCAACTCAATTCTTTTCGCAGAAGCTAACGCCCGCTGCAGGCGTTGACCCGAACCAGCAGAAGATGATGATGCTCATGCCGCTCATGATGGGATTCTTCTTCTATTACGCCTCCGCGGGGCTTGTACTATATTGGTTAACCGGCAATCTGGTGGGAATCGCTCAGCAGCTTATTATTAATAAGTTCATGCCGCCTCTCGCGCCTGCGCTTCCTCCGCCCAAAGCACCCGTCAAAAAAACGGTCAAAAAATAACTGCATGAAATACACCGTGGACTGGCTGGAGCCCAAACTGGACGAGTTTCTAAGGCCACTACTTCGGCGTGCCAGCTTCGAGCTTGCCTATCAGCTGCGTACCGGTGAGAATCCGCACCCTGAAGTAGAAAATCCGGAAGTCACCGTGATGTTTCACGGTGCAGATGTCGAATTGCTGCTGAACAATCGCGCTGAGTTATTGCTCGCCTTGGAACACCTGTCGATGGAAGCGCTGCGCATTCCGGCGGAGGACCACTCGTTGATTTCGTTCGATGCGAACGACTACCGCTTGCTGCGGGTGGAGGAACTGCGTATGAGCGCGTTGGCCGCTGCCGAAAAAGTGAAGCGTACGCATGTTCCGTTCCATTTTAATCCGATGAGCAGCCGAGAGCGGCGAGTGATTCATCTGGCCTTGCGCGAAGAGAAGGACCTGCGCAGCGAAAGCGTGGGTTTTGGACCGGCACGCGCCGTTGTGATTGTACCCGCGGACATGCCGACGCCCCCAGCCCCACCGTTGCCGCCGCCGGGTTTCCATCGAGGTGCACGAGGGAACGGATACCGCGACGGAAATGGGCAGCGAGGTAGAGACACCCGCCGAGAGGGGCAACACCGCGGAGGTAATCGTCCGCCCCGTGGCGGCTCCGGCCGCGGTTCACGCTAATCAATATTGTTGATGAATGCGCGCGACACGATCGTCGCTATCGCTACCCCCTTTGCTCGAAGTGGTCTGGGGGTGGTGCGCCTCTCGGGGACGCGAAGTCGCGAGATCGCCGCACGCATTCTGCAATTCGCTCATCAACCGCGCTGGCGTAGTTGGGCGAGCGAATTCGGCGAACTGATCGATGCAGATGGCGCGGTAATCGATCAGGTAGTTGTTTCTTTCTTCGAGAGGCCTCGTTCCTATACCGCAGAGGACGTGGTGGAGATTTCATGCCACGGAGCTCCGGTCGTGCTGCGCGTCTGTTTGGAACGCGCAGTCGAGGGAGGCGCGCGCATAGCGGAGCCGGGTGAATTTACGCTGCGGGCCTACATAAATGGCCGGATCGATCTACCCCAGGCTGAAGCGGTGCGCGATTTGATCGATGCCACGACGCTCTACCAGGCCCGAGTGGCCGCACAGCAGATTGAGGGCTCTGTTTCACGGCGCATTCGTCCCCTCAAGGAGCAACTGCTCGAATTGATCGCGTTGCTCGAGGCCGGTATCGACTTCGCCGAAGACGATATCAGCGTTGCATCTCCAGATGAGATCCTGCGGCGTCTCGAACCAATCCGGAGCGGGGTCCAGGATTTGCGGCGCAGCTTTTCGACAGGCAAGCTTGTCCACCAGGGTTTCACGCTTGCCATAGCGGGGCGGCCGAATGTGGGTAAGAGCAGCTTGTTCAACCGGCTGCTCGAGCAAGATCGCGCTATTGTCACAGAAATTCCCGGGACGACCCGGGATCTGGTCTCAGAGGCGACTTCGCTTGAGGGAATTCCCGTGAAGTTGGTGGATACGGCTGGGATCCGGGAATCGAAAGACTTAGTCGAAACGCTGGGCATTGAGCGAACTTATCAGGCGATGGCGGATGCCGATCTAACCCTGTTGGTTCTCGATCTCTCGGTCGAGCTAACTCAAGAAGACAAGTTACTGATCGAAAAGCTGCGGGATCGAAGGCCCATCGTCGTGGGAAATAAGAGCGATCTCGGCCGCCAGCTCAGTGACTCCACGGACTTGATACCCGTTTCAGCCATCACCGGCGAAGGCATCACCTGTTTGCAGCAGGCTATTTTGCGGCGGCTCGCACCTGATGGACTGGCTAAGCCGGAGAGCGGCAGTATCACGAGCGTCCGTCACGAAGCGCTGTTGCGCGAGAGCCTGGAAGCGCTTGAGAATGCGGGCAGAGCCGTCGAGTTTCAGATTCCGCACGAGATGTTGCTGCTCGATCTGTATGCCGCCCTCCGGCCCATTGACGCTATAACGGGCGCAACCACCGCGGACGATATTCTGAACCGGATTTTTTCTACGTTTTGCATTGGGAAGTGAAATTCGGCGTTGGCACGTGCCTGCTAGATTTCTTCGTCCAATCGCGGCAAGTTTATTAATCGCAAAATAGCGCGAACCGCTGCGCCTGGCTTCCAGCGTCAAACTTCGTTCGCTAACGGCCAACCGCTTTCATGGCTGCTTCGGGATATCGATTGCCGGATGCGGCTCCGTGGGGAAGTACACGGTCAATTCGGGCCAAATGTTCCGGGTTCAAACGAACTTGAGTCGCTGCCACATTCTCTTCGAGATAACGGGCCCGCTTGGTTCCGGGGATCGGCACGATGTCTTGGCCCTGTGCCAAAACCCAAGCCAACGCAAGCTGGGAAGACGTACACTTCTTCTCGCGTGCGATTGACTCGATTTCGGAAACCAGCTCCAAATTGCGCTGGAAATTCTCGCCTTGGAACCGTGGGGAGTTGCGCCGCCAATCATCTGGGGCGAGATCTTCGACGCGTTTAATCTGTCCCGTCAAGAAACCTCGTCCTAAAGGGCTGTACGCGACGAAACCGATCCTCAGCTCCCGAATTGCCGACAGAATTTCATCTTCTGGATCGCGAGTCCAAAGCGAATACTCCGTTTGGAGGGCCGTAGTGGGATGCACTGCGTCAGCGCGCCGAATGGTTTGGGGACCGGCCTCTGAAAGGCCAAGAAATCGAACTTTACCCTCACGCACCAGCTCCGCCATAGCGCCCACTGTGTCCTCAATCGGCGTATTAGGATCGACGCGGTGCTGGTAATACAGGTCGATGACATCAGTTGCGAGCCGGCGCAGGCTGGCGTCGCAAGCTGATCGTACATACTCTGGTTTTCCATTCACGCCTAAGAACGTTCCGTCCTGGCTGCGAACGTTGCCGAACTTAGTTGCTAGAACGACTTGCTCCCGGCGGCCGCGAAGAGCACGACCTACGAGCTCTTCGTTGTGACCGATACCGTAAATGTCCGCGGTATCTAGAAAAGTGACTCCCAAGTCAATTGCCTTGTGAATGACTGCGATTGATTCAGCCTCGTCGTGAGGCCCGTAGAATTCCGACATGCCCATACAGCCGAGCCCAAGCGCCGAGACGTGTAGGCCAGTGCGGCCGAGTGTTCGTTTCTCCATGCAGTTTTCGATGTCGCGGTCGAGCGAAAGGGTGCAGGTGCTAAAGACCTGAGCCTTTATTTCCGGCCAGATCGGACGATTGAGCCTTACGTAGTCGATCTCGCAACTCTGCTGTGTGTTTACGGTGGCATTTCAGACACAGAGTGCGCATATTGGACAGATCGCATTCACCGCCGCCTTCAACGACGGGAATTATGTGATCAGCGTCCCAGATGCTTTTGCGTCCTCGCAGTGCCCACTCAGCAATCGCCTTTGAGCGCGCAGCACCACGTAGACGTTTGATCCGGTGGAGCTCGGCAATGCAATTTAGCTCACATAACCCACATACGCCGCGATCTCGTGCAAACACCTTTTCGCGAAGGTGACCCGGATCGCTGCGCAGCTTCCATTCTTCAACGCACCATTCTGAGCAGAAGGTCAACCGGCCCCGCGGTACCTCCAAGTTGCACCATCGGCAGAGAAAGCGCCCATTCGACCCTGCGCTAAGAGCATCGCGGTTCACGCGCCCGCCAGGCATCATGCGACGACTGCTCATAAGAACAGGATACAAATGAAATGTTTTAAGCGCGACCAGGTTTATGGCACACTAGAGCGACGGAGAAATCAATGAAACTCATCCCAAGCGCGTTTATGCTATTTGCACTCTGCGGCGCTGGCGTATTTGCGGCTGACACCGGGCGCGCCTCAATGGCCCAGATGTATGACCGGGAGCTCTCAATGGTAGAACGCGAAGTGGTCTCGCTCGCCGAAGCGATGCCATCGGACAAATACGGGTTTACGCCTACTAACGGTGACTTCAAGGGCGTGCGCACCTTTGGGCAGCAGTTCTCTCACATTGCAACCGTGATTTATGAAGTCTCGGCAGGGGTTTTGGGAGAGAAGAGTCCAGTCGATGCCGGAAAGTCTGAGAATGGCCCTGAATCTCTGAAGACCAAGGACGCGATCGTGAAGTATTTGAAGGACGCTTTTGCTTATGGGCATAAGGCGATGAACTCGCTGACGGATCAAAATTTCAGGGAGCTGGTCGCGTCACCTTTCGGTGACAAATCACCGCGCGGCTCCCTCGCGAACGTCAATCTTTGGCACACATTTGACCACTACGGCCAGGCAGTCGTTTATGCGCGCATGAATCGTATTGTTCCGCCTGCCAGCCGCCAGCAGTAGCAAAGCCATCCCGTTCAATTAGGAAGATGAGCGCGCTATCTAAACCGCCATGTTGCGATTAAGTACTAACGGCGTTTCGTGGCCACGTGCCGTAACCGGCTCTATTGCGCGTACGCGCCCGTCCACAACAAACAAAGCCTGGTCGAAATTGTTTACGGTAGGACAAATGTGTCGAGGAAGCAGGTAAAGCTTGTCCCCGATTGACGGGATATTGTCGTTCGACAAACTTTCAATTGGGAGATGCTCTTCGCTTGGTTTCAATGGTTTCAAATATGGCTTCCCGACGACTGAACAAGTTGGCACGCCGGCATCAGCTGAAACGCTTTTGTGTCCTGCGTCGCACGTGATGTATCGGGGGGTTGGACGGCTTACGACCGTGGAAAGAACAAGTCCCGCCGGCACATACCCGTATTCGGAGGGAAGTTGTTCAAGGCTTGTCGTGTCATTAAATACCACCGTTCCGGGCGACACACGATGCAAAAGCGAGCCATTCCGAAATCCGGGGTATGTGACTGCAAAAGGCGTCGCTGGTGTTCCTGACGTGATCAGTTCGCCCACATTGAGATCGGCAGCTTGCAACTCGCGGACAATCTCAAACAGACGATCGTAGCCTTGATGGACATACCTTTCCCGATCTGAGAGCGTGTAGGCGGACATGTGTCCGTCATAGTAATGAAGCCCGCGGAACTGCTTACCCAGCTGGTGAGCGAGTTGGACAATCTCCCCGATGCGCTCTTGCGCGACGCCGGTTCGATTCATCCCGGGATTGACATCTACAAAAACGCCTACCCGAGTGGCGTTCCATTCCGCAGCCTGTTCGGAAGCTTCGACAAGGACAGAAATGCCTGTGTGAGGGAAATCTTCGGCGATTTCGAGCGTGCGTTGCGCATTCGCGCCCATAACCGGATACGCAAGGAGAACGTCGGCAGCGCCAGCCTGGCATGCAGTCAAGAGTTCCAAAGTCGTGGAGCATTTGAAATTGAGAATGCCGTGATCGATCAATCGGCGCACAATCGCGCCGAGTTTCGCTGTTTTGATGTGAGGACGCCAACGGTTCGGATTATTGTCGAGCATCCTCAGCGTGGCTTCAATGTTGGCGTCTACCAGTTCAGGGTAAATGAGCAGGGCGGGAGTTATGATGCGATTGACGTCATCAATCTTGTATGCCTCAAGGTGCGGCTGCATATCAATCTGGCTTTCTTTTGCGCGGCCTGCGACCGGCAGCCGCCCCCGCTGGAGTACGTTTTCGCGGTGCAGTCTTTTTCGGCTTGGGTGGCGGCGGATTCGGCTCGAAGATGGTCGGCTGACCCTCCACGATCGGTTGGGGTTCATCCTCTTCTTCTTCGATTACGGCTTGCGGGCCGGGTTCCGGCAAGGCCGGGGGATAGAATTCTGCCCCTAGTTGAACAATAATCCCACGCTCTTCATCCGGCTCCGCGCGAACGACGGTTTTGTCCTGAGCGTAATTCAAGAATTCAGAAAATTGCTGAAAGCCGTACTTCGCCAGATCGAATTCCGGGTGTTCGGCCTGGACCCACTGTTCAAGCTCTTCCGCGGTTGCTCCATTCTCGAGCTCCATGCGATGCGTCTCGAGCACATCACGCAACAGCGGCAGTGCTTCTTCCGGTCTCGGCGCAGCTTTCTCTGGAGCGTGCCCGCCGCGGCGCTCGATCACATAGCGGCCGCCCGAGCCGCTCACGTTGATAAAATCGGCCTTCTTGAGCTTGTCAACAAAGTCGGAAAAGCTTCCCGCGCCATAAGCGCGCTCGCTAAAGGCCGGATCGAGCTGGAGCATAGTGCTCTTCAAGAGGCCGAGCTGAGGTTGAACGGCGCGGCGCTCCAGCACTTGCAGAGCCCGCTCGACCAGCGGCATGACCTGCGTCAAATCGAGAGGAGCCGGGCGCTGGCCACGTTCTTTCTTGTCCCTGCGATCCGGACGATCCGTACGCTCGCGCCGATCGGGCATCGGCTGGGCAACGATACGTTCACCATCTTCGAGCAAAGACTCATAGCTTACGAATTCGTGGCAATTCTGCTGGAGAATCGTGCTGGTAAAGGCTTTACCGCCTACCACGAACACGGTCTTGCCATACTCTTTCAATTTGTTGACCAGAGGAATGAAATCGCTATCGCCGCTAACAATCGCGAAGGCGTTGACGTGCGCATGCGTGAACGCCATCTCAAGGGCGTCCAGGGCTAGATTAATGTCGGCTCCGTTTTTGTCACCACGGGGCGAGGGGATCCGCTGCACCATCTGCACCGCGTTTTCCGCCATTTGACGAGTGGCTCCTTCCTGGCGGCCCCAGTTGGCATATGCGAACTTTGCGACGATGTCGCCGCGTTCTTTCAATGCACCGAGCGGAAGCGACACGTCGAATTCACGGCGCAGCGTCGATTTCACGCCAATTTCGATATTGTCGTAATCGACGAACACGGCAATGCTCAGTCTGTCTTGCATGAATTTCCTTTTCTGTCCGTTGCGGTTCGGTTCGACAGAAGCCGGAGGCATACGGATCATCCTATGTCGAGACTACGCTCAGGCAATCTGTTTCACTGAATCGCGAATGAACTGAATGATCTTTTCAAGTGAAGCCCCGGGCTGAAACACCTCGGCGACTCCAAGCTTCTTGAGTTCCGCAGCGTCCTCATCGGGAATAATCCCGCCGACGACCACCAGAACATCGCTCATCTCCTTTTCGCGCAGCAATCCCATCAGGCGCGGCACAATCGCGTTGTGTGCTCCTGACAAGATCGACAAACCAATCACTTGGACATCTTCTTGCAGAGCTGCGTTCACGATCATTTCCGGTGTTTGCCGGAGGCCCGTGTAAATTACTTCCATCCCCGCGTCGCGCAGAGCGCGTGCGATCACTTTTGCCCCGCGGTCGTGTCCATCGAGGCCAGGCTTGGCGACGAGTACACGGATGGGAATGCTCATACGTACACTGTCCAGATTATAAAACGCGATTTGCGGCCCGGTGTCCCCTTAACCCCCTTAACATAGTTAGGGAAATCTCACACGCACTAGAATTGTACGCATGATAGTGAGACTTTGGCATGGCTGGACAACGCAGTCGAACGCTGATGAATACGAAACTCTGCTCAAATCGGAGATTTTGCCTGGCATAAATCGAATAACCGGATTCCACGGCGCAGAAGTTCTTCGCCGCGAATCGAAGCCCGAGGTAGAGTTCGTCACTCTCACGCTGTTCGATTCGATGGAAGCTGTCCGCGCTTTCGCGGGAGAGGACTACGAGGCTGCCGTAGTATTGCCCAAAGCTCGAACGCTGCTGTCGCGATTCGATCAGCGGTCGGTCCACTACCAGAGTGTGTTGCGAATGGAACCGAACTCAAGAGAGACATCGACGTGAGCGAGGGACCCTTCAATGAGCCCCGAATAGCTCTTACCCGCATCTACACCCGTACCGGCGATGACGGGCAAACTGGCCTGGCGGGCGGACAACGAATAGCGAAGGACGATCTCCGTATTGATTGTTACGGCACTGTCGACGAACTGAACGCCTTTATCGGCTTGGCGCGAACCACCGTCGAAGAGCTGGGACCTGGCGCCGAACCATTGGCGGCATTCTCCATCATCTTGAAGCGGGTGCAACATGAGCTGTTCAATCTTGGCTCTATTCTGGCTACCTTGCCCCAGGATGTGCATCCCAAGCAGCCGCGCATAACCCCCGCCGAAATAGAACAACTCGAGAAGGAAATTGATCGGGCGAATGAAGACTTACAACCGCTGCGATCATTCGTCTTGCCAGGCGGCACGCGCCTCGATGCTGAATTGCATGTGTGCCGCACAGTATGTCGAAGAGCCGAACGGTTTCTCGTGCAACTTGCGCGGGAGCAAAGCGTTCCCACCGAAGGACTGCAATACCTGAACCGGCTCAGTGATGCGCTATTTGTCTGGAGCCGCTGGGTCAATCACACGCTGGGCGCCTCAGAGACTCTGTGGGAACCGAATGCAGCTGCCAGCGGTAACGAGAGTCAATAGGCAGTGCGGCGGGCGATGAGCTCACAACAAAAAGCCGTCGAGACACCTGGCGATCATTGGGCGGCTCTAACCGCTAGCTTTCTCGGATGGACGCTCGATGCGTTCGACTTCTTTCTAGTAGCGTTTTGCCTCACCGCTATCGGCAGGGAGTTTCATCAGCCCGACAAGGCGGTCGCTCTCTCGATCACGCTTACCCTCGCGTTCCGGCCTGTTGGAGCCTTCATCTTCGGATTGATAGCGGACCGGTATGGACGGCGCCTGCCACTGATGATCGATCTCGTTTTTTACTCGGTGGTTGAGGTGGCAACCGGCTTCTCACCAAACTTCACTACATTTCTGATTCTGCGGGCGCTGTTTGGCATAGGGATGGGCGGCGAGTGGGGTGTGGGAGCGTCGCTGGCTATGGAAAAGGTTCCATCGAAATGGCGCGGCGTATTGTCGGGAGTGCTCCAACAGGGCTATGCACTAGGGAACCTGCTGGCTGCAGTGTGCTATCTCCTCCTTTTCGAGAGATTGGGCTGGCGTCCATTGTTTTTTCTCGGCGGGTTGCCGGCATTACTGGCGTTGTTTGTGCGATTCCGGGTTACGGAATCGGAGGTTTGGGAAAAATCGAGGCAAGAGAGTTGGCGGCATCTTGGAAACAGTATTCAAAAGCATTGGAAACTGTTTGTCTATCTGACCCTGCTGATGACCGCCATGAACTTTTCCTCGCACGGCACCCAGGACATGTACCCGACTTTTCTGCAACGGTTTTGGAAATTCGGTCCGGTAGAACGCTCGGCAATTTCGGCCATTTCCATGGTGGGAGCGCTGATAGGCGGCGTTGTAATCGGCTGGGTATCCGATCGAATCGGACGGAGGCGTGCAATGGTCTTTTCTTTATTGGCGGGAATTCTTGTGACGCCGCTTTGGGCTTATGCCCCGCAGTTAACCTTACTCGTGATAGGCGCATTTCTCATGCAGTTCTGCGTACAGGGCGCGTGGGGCGTGATTCCGGCGCACCTAAGTGAGCTCTCGCCAAATGAAATACGCGGCTTCATGCCGGGTTTTGCCTACCAATGCGGTGTCCTGTTTGCGGGCTCAGTCGGATATTTGGAAGCCGTGCTCGCCGAGCACGTGAGTTATGCCACGGCGATGGCCTTGACAGCAGCAACGGTGTTTGCGTGCGCAGCTCTGATCGCAGGTTTTGGCCGCGAGAGGAAAGGAGTCGAATTCGGCGCTGCGTTGCAGCCCATTGCCTCTGGTTCTTCGACTTAGATGTTGATTCCAATTTGCCAGAGTGCAAAACCGATGGCCTGACGAAAATAGAGCCAGCGAAGCTGCCTAGAACTAAATGAGCCGCCTGGTGGGCGCGGGGAACCGTAAACCTGAACACCTTGGGCTTCAAGTAGACGCTTGACGCGGTAGATGTGATAGCCGTCGCTTACGACAATGCAGGAATGCAGGTTCATGCGGCGCATGATCTCCGCGGAGGCGTTCACGCTCTGGACTGTTGTCGCACCCTCCAGCTCTACGACGATTGCTTCTGAAGGAACGCCGCGATCGCTCAAATAGGCGCGGCCCACCTCGCTTTCCGTATAGACCGGGTCACCGCCCGCACCGCCCGTTGTGAGAATGTAGGGCGCCAGACCTTTCAGATAGAGAAACAGGGCGTGATTTAGACGGCCTTGGAGAACTGGCGAGGGTCTGCCTCTGTATTCGGCTGCGCCAAGAACCATAATGATATCGGCGGGTTGTGCTTCATCGATTGTGGACTGCCGCTCGATTTGCTTTGCAACATAGAATAGATACCCTAAAAACAGGGTTAAGAGCAGGACGAAGAAACCTGCAATCGTGCGCCTCATGAGGCATATTTCAGCGCTCGCAGTTCGATTTGGCTGAAACGATCAGTGTACGCCGGATACGCGGCTAAGAACAGTAATGCAGCTCACGAGCACAAAAAATCCGGTTCTGCAAGCGATCCGTCGTGCGGCTGCTTCGGGGCGGCCAACCGAAGATGGCCTGATTGTTGCCGAGGGGCCGCACTTGCTTGAAGAAGCGCTCCGTGGTGAGTGGCAGATCGAGCAGGTATTTTCAACTGAACGCGCGCGGGCTCGTTATTCACAGTTGTTACTCAGGGTAGATGCAGAAATAGTAGAGGTGTCGGAGCGTGCGTTTGCTTCTACTGCAGGGACCGAAACGACACAGGAACTCCTGGCGCTCCTACGCCCGCGTACGTGGTCGTGGAAAGACCTGCTGGGGCCACGTGCCTTGGTTATCGCGTTGGATGGTATTCAGGATCCGGGCAATGCGGGAACAATTGTTCGATCCGCAGAAGCGTTTGGCGCCACCGGCGTGGTGTTTTTAAGGGGCTGTGTGCGGGTTGCGAACGGAAAATTCCTTCGCGCCGCGGCGGGATCTCTCTTCCGAGTGCCATTTCTCGAGGCAATCGCAATTGAGGAATTCGTCGAGCAGGCCCGGCTGGACGATCTGCCATTGTACGCATTAGTGAAGGGCGCGTCGGCGACCCTGGATGACGCCGATTTGCAATCTCGATGTGCTCTGGCAGTCGGAAGCGAAGGCTCTGGTATGTCGCGGGAACTCCTCGTGCCAGCACAGGCGGTCTCGATTCCGACCGCGACAGTGGAGTCGCTGAATGCCGCGACTGCTTGTTCCATCGCACTTTTTGAAGCGCACCGCCGAAGGAATGCGCGATGAGCCTGTTTGACAGTACGCCATTGTCCCCCAACCACGGCACTAAACCGGCAGAGCGACCGCTTGCCGATCGTATGCGCCCCCAAAGTTTGGATGAATATATCGGCCAAGAGCACATGCTCGGACCAGGCAAACCGCTTCGCGTACAGATTGAAAGCGGCCACCTGAGCTCGCTGATTTTGTGGGGACCACCCGGCTCGGGTAAAACCACGTTGGCGGCTTTGATGGCACAGCAATCTAAATCCCATTTTCTTCGGTTCAGTGCTGTGTTGAGCGGGATCAAAGAAATTAAAGCGGTAATGGCGGATGCTGAAAAAGCCAAGCGCTCCGGGCTGAAAACCGTGCTGTTCATCGACGAAATACACCGCTTTAATAAAGCGCAGCAAGATGCTTTTCTGCCGTATGTGGAACGGGGAGATGTGGTCTTAATTGGCGCAACGACAGAAAATCCATCGTTTGAAGTGGTTTCCGCTTTGCTTTCTCGGACAAAGGTGTACTCGCTTCGCGCACTCGAGACTCCAGAGGTCGTTACCTTGCTCAGGCGTGCGGTTAAGGCCCCCGGGCGAGGTCTGGGCCATCTAGAACTCACAATTGCCGATGACTTACTCGAGGAGATCGCTGTCGCTTCGAGCGGGGATGCACGCGTGGCGTTGAATACCCTGGAACTTGCGGCTGAGTTGGCCGAGGGAGGAGTGATTGAACAGCAGGCGGTAGCTGACGCATTGCAGCGTAAAGTATTGCTTTACGACAAATCGGGGGAGGAGCACTACAACCTTATTTCAGCGCTGCACAAATCAGTACGGTCGAGTGATGCAGATGCGGCGTTGTACTGGCTTGCACGCATGATGAAAGCTGGGGAGGACCGGCTATACCTGGCCAGGCGTCTGGTGCGCATGGCAATCGAGGATATAGGCCTTTCGGACCCAAGAGCAGTTGAACAGGCAATCGCGTGCATGCGAACCGTGCATTTTTTAGGTATTCCGGAGGGAGATCAAGCGCTCGCCCAGCTAACTATCTATTTAGCGCTGGCACCCAAATCGGACGCAGCATACCAGGCGCTCAATAAAGTGAACGCAACCATCGAAAATACCGTGGCTTCTCCTGTTCCTCTGCATTTGAGGAATGCTCCCACGCGACTGATGAAGCAGATGGGATATTCAAAGGACTACAAACATGCGCACAGCCAACCAGATGCGGTGACGGATATGCGCTGCCTCCCCGATTCGTTAGGCGACGCTGTATTCTATGAGCCCACCAGCCGGGGATTTGAACAAAAGTTGCAAGAGCGTTTGCAGTCGCTCAATAAAAGACGCGGCAAAAACGGTGCATTAGCGGAATAATGGAAATAATGTTCTGGAATTGTGTAAGCTTAAGTATCGGTGTTTTGACGCTGTGACTGAAAATACTCTGACCCAGAGCAGGCGGATAGAAACTTCTGAAGCTGCGGCTGAGCGACGGCGGTCGAGCCGTTTCCCTATTGAGCGCGAAGTGCGCTATAAGACCTTGAACCAGCGAACCGAGGTCCTTTCTGGCGCCGGCAAAACGCTAAATATAAGCAGCTCAGGTGTGCTATTCACATCCGATCATGATCTGCCTGTCGGCACGCGTCTGGAAGTTTCCATCAGTTGGCCCGCCCAATTAAATGAAAAGTGTCTGCTGAATCTGGTGGCGCGCGGGCGCATTACCAGACATATGAAGGGCCAATTAGCACTCCAAATTCAGCAATACGAATTCAGAACTCAAAGCCGCCCCGGAACGCTCAAGGAAAAATAGGCCGACGGGATTGGCGGTGAGAATCATCTGCCCGCGTGGGCTACGATGACAGTGTCGTGCGCCGTCGTCTCGCCTTTGCTGCCGCCGCGCTAAGTTTCCTTATCCTTCTTGCGCTCGTGATATGGCAGGGCTCCTTCCGTGTCGCTTACTCGCCCTCCGGATTGATCGAAACCATAGTGCTGTGGGCGGTTTCGACGCTCATCTTTGTCCTCACGGTCACGCTCGCCTTCATGCTCTTTCGGGCCGGGGTGAAGCTCTATATTGACCGGCAGAGTAATAAAGAAGGCTCGCGCATACGCTCGAAATTGCTTTTTGGGGCGCTAGCACTCACGTTGGCGCCCGCCCTCTTCTACGTGCTTTTCAGTGTATATGTCCTTAATAGAACGCTCGACAGATGGTTTAGCCGGCCAGCAGAGAATATCCAACTGAAGTTACAGGATCTGGATAATTCGTATAAGAAAGAGGGTCAAAAGCGAGTTCAAGCCGAGACAGACTGGATCAGCTTGCTGCCACAGGTTCAGGAAGCCGCCCAAGCGGGCCATATCAATGCGGCGTTCTTCCGCAATCTTTGCGAATCGCGAGGGATTCGACAGCTCGTGCTAGCACCGCAGGTGGGTGCGCCCATCTCTCTATATCAAAGGTCTGCAAAACAGAATGCGCCATTGCTGCGGGGCCATGCGGAGGTATTGAATGGCACGATCAGGTTGGGGAGCATTAGTACAGTTTCGACGATGAGCGATGAGTTATTGCCCGACGAGAATGCCCTCCAGCAATTTGTGCAAGAGCAGAATCAACAGGCTGGGCGGCGGAAGTTCTATCACGACACGTATTTTCTGCTGATCTGCCTAATCACGCTTTTCGTTCTTTTCTTTGCTGCCTGGTCCGCCCAGATTCTCGCGCGGCAGATCAGCGTTCCGATTTCCGCTTTATTGGGTGCCGCACAGGAGGTTCGGCGCGGTAATTTGTCGTATCGCGTACGTGTGAATGCGATCGATGAGCTTGCCACGCTGGTTCGTGCTTTCAACGAAATGACGAGCGAATTGGAGGCGAACGCGCGAGAACTCGAAGCTCGACGCCGGTTCACCGAGGCGATTCTTGAGAGCATTCCGACGGGCGTAATTTCGGTCTCGGCAGACGAACGGATAGAGCGTGTCAATCGCGCCTTGGCGGGAATCTTCCCGGGGGAGCTCGCGTCATCTGCGAAACGCCTCGAAGATCTGTTTTCACCTGAAGACCTGGCAGAGATCCGGTACGTTCTCAAACGAGCTCGCCGTACAGGCACGGCCGCCTGTCAGCTGGAAATCCAACGCCCCTCTTCGGTCCTGCACCTCGCTGTCACTGGTGCATCATTGGAAGAGCAACGTGGATTCGTGCTCGTATTGGAAGACACGAGCGACCTGTTGCGTGCTCAAAAGGCGGCCGCTTGGCAGGAGGTAGCACGACGGATCGCACATGAGATCAAGAATCCCTTAACGCCAATTTCACTTTGCGCCGACCGAATCGCGCGACAGTTGCTTCGACTTCATTTAGACGCGGGAGCGCGCGCGATCCTTGAGGAATGCACCGGGATCATACAGCAGGAAGTGCAAACTGTAAAGTCGCTAGTTGATGAGTTCTCAGAGTTCTCCCGATTTCCAAGCGCGCAACCACTCGCGGCCGATCTCAATGAAATTGTCGACAACGCTATGGCCGTGTTCGCGGGTCGGCTCGACGGTCTCACTGTTTCTCTCGATCTGGACCGCACAATACCGCTCGTGCTTGCCGACAAAGAACAGCTCAAGAGAGTCATCGTTAACTTAATCGACAATGCCGTCGAGGCTATGAGTGACGCACCGGTCCGCAAACTTCTGCTTTCGACCTCACACGCGTCCGCGGATACGGTTGAGTTGTGCGTGACCGATACCGGCTGGGGCATTTCTGCCGTCGACAAGGAGAAATTGTTCCTGCCTTATTTCTCTACCAAAAACCGCGGCACGGGATTAGGTCTCGCGATTGTAAGCCATATTGTCACTGAGCATCATGGGAAGGTGAGAGTCGAGGACAATCGGCCGACAGGGGCCACATTTATCGTCGAGTTGAATGCGCTGTCACCGCCGGATTCGGCTTCCTCCACCGATGCAGGTGATACGCTCCCCGCTACTCTGAAAGTGTAGCGACAGAAATGCCTTCCCGGGGACCGAGAGTTCTTATTGTCGACGATGAAGCGACCATTCGCCAATCGCTGCGTGGAGTGCTCGGCGATGAAAACTACGAGTGCACCACAGTAGATAACGGTGAGGCCTGTCTTACAGAACTCGGCCGCGAATCGTACGAAGTGGTGCTGTTGGACATCTGGCTGACGGGCATCGATGGCTTGACCACGCTGTCGCGGATCCAAGATTTGCCGCCTGGATCGCGGCCCGCGGTAATTATGATTTCCGGACACGGCAACATCGAGACGGCGGTAAAGGCTACTAAGCTGGGCGCCTTTGACTTCATCGAAAAACCACTGACGATTGAAAAGGTGAGCGTCGTCGTGAAAAACGCCGTGCAGCAGCGCCGCATGGACCTGGAACTGCGAAGATTACGCGAAGACGCAGGCTCGCCAGAAATCATCGGGGAAAGCGTCCCGATGAAGGCGCTGCGGCAACAGCTCAAGTTGATGGCTGGAACTAACGGCCGGGTCTTGATTTACGGCGAAAGTGGGACGGGCAAGGAACTCGTGGCACGGGCGATCCATCGATGCAGTCAGCGCTCCAACGGCCCGTTTGTAGAAGTGAATTGCGCAGCGTTACCGGAAGACCTGATCGAAAGCGAACTGTTTGGGCATCGATTAACCAGGCTCGACGGAAGCGCCGATCACAAAATCGGCAAGATGCAGAAGGCACACGGCGGTACGTTTTTCCTTGATGAAGTTGGGGATATGAGCCTCAAAACGCAGGCGAAAGTGCTTCGAGCTCTGGATGAGCACCGTTTTGAGCCAATCGGTGCGCCGCAATCGATTCAAGTGGACGTGCGCGTCGTCGCCGCGACAAACAAAAATTTAGAAAAGGAGATTGAGCGCGGTAATTTTCGCGAGGATCTCTTCTACCGCTTGAATGTCATTCCCTTTACGGTGCCGCCCTTGCGAGAAAGGGCAGAAGACATTCCGTTGTTGGCTGCTCATTTTTTGCGCGAATTTGCTGTTGCCTACGGGCGCAAGCCAAAGGAGCTGAGCGACGATGCTTTGGCCGCGCTTATGAGCTATCAGTGGCCTGGGAATGTGCGTGAGCTGCGCAACCTTATGGAGCGGATCGTAATTTTGCATCCGCAACATCGGGTCGAGGTGCGCCACCTACCGTTGGAAGCGGCTCGTAAGGTCCAAAACGGTAAACACTGGAACGGATTCGGGAGCCTTCACGATGTTAAGGAAGCGGCAGAGCGGGACTATATTTTGCGGAAGCTCGAAGAAACCGGCGGAAACGTGACCCGTGCCTCTGAGTTGCTGGGACTCGAACGCAGTAATCTCTACAGGAAGATGAAAGCGCTCGGAATCGCTCCAAAAGAATAAAATCTGCACAGCTCCCGCGACTTGGTCGACGGTGGGAATCGTGAATTACTTGATCACTGGCGCAAGTGGATTTGTTGGCAGAAAGCTCGTCCACATACTGCTTTCTGAGAACCATTCCGTCGATTATTTGAGGCGCAAACGCAGCACGAGCCTCGATTCGCGTGCTGCCTTTCATGCTTGGAATTCGGGCGAGAGACCGCCCTTGAGTAGCATCCCCCCTGTCGGTGCAATCGTCCATCTCGCTGGGGAACCCGTGGCGCAACGTTGGACGCCCGAGGTGAAACAGCGCATCTACGCAAGTCGCGTGGAAAGCACTCGGCAGCTCGTTTCGGCAATCGGCGAACTGCGCCATAAACCTGCCGTTTTGGTCACAGCCTCCGCAGTCGGATATTACGGCGATAGAGGGGATGAAGTGCTGACAGAAAGCAGCGCTCCTGGTGCCGATTTCCTGGCCAAACTCTGCTTCGACTGGGAACGCGAGGCGACTCGCGCGCACGAGTTCGGGGTCCGCGTCGTCCGCATCCGAATCGGAATCGTTCTAGGACGTGGCGGGGGAGCGTTGAAACAGATGATGACGCCGTTTCGGCTCGGAATGGGCGGGAGACTCGGGCGCGGTGGGCAGTGGATGCCGTGGATTCATGTTGATGACCTGGTTCGGTTATTCGTGCACACCGCTGAACACCCGTCCATTGATGGGCCTCTGAACGGCGGTAGCCCCGAGCCGGTGACGAATTTAGAGTTCACCCGCAGCTTGGCGCACGCGCTCCACCGCCCGGCGATTCTCCCGATACCAAAGTTCGCCCTGAAGTTCGCCCTCGGTGAGTTCGCAGATTATATGTTTGCCAGCCTCAGGGTCATGCCGGAAGCCACAAAACAGTCAGGCTTTGAGTTTACATATCCGCAGCTTAGTGGAGCTTTGAACACGTTGTTGTGAGCTGCTAGCCTCTCAGATATTGGTCGGTCTTATTGATCCAATCCTCACGCGGTGGCGTGAAGATGTCGATGTTTACCGTGTCTTCGAGAGCCTCGGCCTGATGCGGCACGTCGGGCGGAATACAGAGGAACTCGCCCGCTCTAACCACAATTTCCTCACCGTTGATTGTGAACCTGAGCGCACCCTCTTGCATATAGGCAACCTGCTCGTTAACGTGGCTATGCATCGGAACCACACACCCCTTTTTGAGCAGAATGCGGGAGACCATGATCTGGTCACCGACTACAAGTTGACGATCGAGCAAGGGGTTCAATGACTCGACCGGGAGATCAGACCAACGAATATGTTTGACCTCACTTCGCGCCGAGGATTGAGCGCGTCCTGGTTCGTTCATGACGTGTTTGCTCATAACGTGTTCGCTCATAATGTGTTCCTCCACTGAATGTGAGATTACCAAGCCGTGTCAGAGGCCTTTATACATTCCGCCATCAACAAGGATCGTCTGGCCCGTCACGAACGAAGCGCGCTCAGAGGCAAGCCACACAATCGCGTCCGCCAGTTCTTCCGGCCTTCCCAAACGCTGAAGTGGAATCTGCTCAATCCAAGTCCGCTCAATCTCCTCTTCACTCTGTCCGGAGGTGAGGGCCCGGCGCTCGGAAAGTTCTTTGAGGCGGTCAGTCGCTGTGTAGCCCGGTGCGACATTGTTGACGAGAATTCCGTCTTTGCCGAATTCATTGGCGAGGCTTCGGACCAGGCCCATTACGCCGGCCCGCACGGCATTTGAAAGCACCAGTTGTGGTTGAGGCTGTCGCACGGTAATGGAACTGATCATAATGATACGGCCCCATTGATTCCGCTGCATGTAGGGAATCACAGCCCGGGCGAAGGCGGCGGCACTACGGAGATTCAATGCAAACGCCGAATCCCAATCTTCATCAGTCGTCTCTAGAAAGCCTTTCGCGGGCGGTCCACCCGCGTTCGTAACACATACGTCTATGCGGCCGAACTGCTTGTTGACGTTCTTCACGAACTCATTGACCGCCGGGGTTTCGCGGACGTCGAGAGTTTGCGCGTGTACGCGGACCTTGAAGCGTTCCCGAACCGTTGCGGCCGTTTGTTCGAGAGCTTCTTTGCCTCTTGCACAAATTCCGATATGAGCGCCTTCGGCAGCAAGCGCAAACACCGCAGCACGCCCAAGGCCCTGACTCCCCGCGGCCACGATGGCAACTCGATTTGCTAAACCTGATTCCATGACGCCGGGCGAGCAATAAAGATCGAATAGATAGTGACGTCAGTAAACGTCGAGACCTGCGGCCATGGTCTTGACCATAGTGCCGTTCGCATCATCGTCCTTCAGCGCCCAGACAAACCCACCGCCCAGGCGTCTGAAATCTACATAGAGCATCTTCAGGAACGCTGTGCGCGGATTGTCGTAGGCATAAAAGATTTGAGCGGCCGGGTCATAGAGCCATACTGCGATTCTTCGCCGATCGAAATAACGGCTATATCCGTTGGACGTCAGATTGGAGAGCGTCGAATACGTCGCAAGTCCTGGCGTTAGCAGCGTGTCACAACCGGGGGTGTTCCCCGAGAGGTCGGGACAGAGGCCCACTCCGTTCGCATTGGGAACTGGAGAGGCCCTAGGGCCCATCTGATAGAGTCCGTTGGTGCATGTTGGGAACGTCGCTCCAGCCCGCGCCATACAGAGGCACGCCCATCACGTACTTCCTCGCTGGTACGCCTGCTTTGAGATAGGCATTAACAGTCGAATTGATATCGAGACCCTGTCCGAAAAGCGGATTTTGCCTGGAATCAAACAGCGGCGACGCATGATTGGTCACGTTATCCCACGATCCCGCGTAGTTGTAGCCGTCGATCGTGATGAAATCAACTTGTCTGGCGGCCGCGGCAAGATCAATGTTGGTGTAATTCTGGGAGCCGGCCGGTCCGTCAAATGATAGTTCGTAATGCTTACCGGTCGTGGCGCCTAATGTGTCCAGTTGGTCGCGGAATTCGTCTAGTAACAACGTGAAGTTCTCTTTATCAGCCGCCGTCGGGAATTCCCAATCGATATTGACGCCGTCAAACAGATCCGGAGCGGTAATCCCGGGTGCAATGTTGCCCTTGATAAACATGTCAATGCAAGAGGAGGCGAGCGCCTTGCGCCCTGCTTGCGTTTGTGCAGCCGTCACGAAATTCGCCGTATTGGTGGGAGATGCGCCGCCGAGGGAAATGAGAACCTTCAGTTTCGGGTGAAGTCCCTTCAATTGGAGAAGCGCGGCAAAATTGCCGTAAAGTGGGCTGGTATAGGGATTCCCGTTCACGCTTGGAAGATATGGCGATTGATAATCAGCCCAGGGGTCTGCAATGCCACATCCACCAGGCGTTCCACCTGCTGGCGCCGTCACGTTAGCGAACGCGTAAAGAAGGTGCGTCAGTTTGCCTGCTACGCCGTTCTGCTGTAAGTTTGCGACGTTATAACCAGCGTAATAGATACTCCACTCTTCGAAGTAGCCCGCGAGAATCTTGGCACGGTGCTTATCGTGATTTTGCGCAACGTTTTTTGCACTGGCCGTAGCGTTGAATATTGCTAGGGCCAGTGCAGCTGTAAAACAGGTAAGCGAAAATCTCCGCAACGCGCGAGCGGAGAAAAAATGCAGCATGGATTCCCTCGGTTCTACTTTGATGGCAGCCAATAGCGCAACACCACGAGTGCTACACTGTCCCGCCTTCTGTCGAGCGCGGCCATTATATCAGGGAGCTGTGCGATTTGAGTTGGCTTTCTAGAGCTGCTCCAAAAGCGAAAAGGGGACTTACGTCCCCTTTTGTCGCGTCGATCGTGTTCGACCCTAGAGTTGTGACTAGTTGGTCCCCTTCGCATCGGGGCAGAACCAAAGTATACCGCGTCGTTTCAGCTGACTTTTTCGGCGATCGATTTCCCCTGCACAAACTGGAGCAGGTAATCCGGACCACCTGCCTTTGAATCGGTTCCTGACCTATTAAAACCGCCGAAAGGATGGGCGCCGACCATTGCGCCGGTGCATTTGCGGTTGATATACAGGTTGCCGACAAAGAACTGGCGCTTAGCTCTGTCCACCTTTGCCGGATTACTCGTGAAGACAGCACCGGTAAGGCCGTACTCGGAGTCGTTCGCGAGTTCCAATGCGTGATCGAAATTCCGGGCCTTCGTAACCGCGAGAACAGGCCCGAAAATCTCTTCCTGGAAAATGCGCGCTTTGGAGTCCACGTCGGCAATCACGGTTGGCTTGATGAAATACCCCTGACCTTCGGCCGGCTCGCCACCCGTGATCAACCGTCCCTCTTTCTTTCCTGTTGCGATGTATTCGAGAATGCTCTCTTTCGCGCGGCGATTGATGACAGGTCCCATGTAGTTGCTGAGCTCGTCTGAAGGACCAACCGTCAGCGTCTCCACTTTGGCCTTCAGCTTTTCTAAGAATTCATCGTAAACGGCTTCATCAACGATGGCCCGGGAACAGGCCGAGCACTTCTGGCCTTGGTAGCCGAACGCGGACTGCCAAACGCCGGCGACCGCCTGATCCAGATCCGTTTCTCGATCTACGATGATGGCATCTTTGCCACCCATCTCGGCAATCACTCGCTTGATCCAGAGCTGGCCTTTCGGTGTCTTAGCAGCGAGTTCATTGATGTGGAGGCCCACATCCCGAGATCCGGTAAACGAAATGAATCGGGTTTTTGGATGGGACACGAGGATGTCACCGATTGCCGCCCCGCTCCCCGGCAATAAAGAAAAGCTTGGCGGTGGAAACCCGGCTTCGAGCAAAGCCTCAGCGAACTTCGCCGCTACAGTAGGAGTCTCGCTCGAAGGTTTAATCACCACGGTATTGCCAGTCACAAGAGCGGCGGTTGTCATGCCCAGCAGAATGGCCAGAGGGAAGTTCCAGGGTGGAATGATCACGCCTACGCCCAGAGGCAAATAGACCATCTCGTCACGTTCGCCCGAGAGCTGAACGGTCGGCTGCGGATTGGCCAGCCTGAGGGCCTGGCGCGCGTAGTATTCACAGAAGTCGATTGCTTCAGATACGTCGCCTTCCGCCTCTGCCCATGTCTTACCCGCCTCCACCACGAGCCACGCGTCGAATTCGTATTTACGCTCGCGAATAACTTGGCCGAGTCGAAGCAGAAGTCTGACGCGTTCCTCCGTTGGCACCTCGCTCCAGGTTCGAAAGTATGAGTAAGCGGCCTCTATGGCATCGCCCGCATCTTGCTCCGAGCCCTTATGATGAATGCCCACTATTTCCGACGGCCTGGATGGGTTCGCCGATTCAAGCTTGGCATCGGACCTTCGGCGATCGCCGGCAATCAACAGGTCATATTCTTTGCCCAACTGAGAACGAACTTTGGCGAGGGCAGCATGCATCACTGCTGCGTTCTCTGGCTTTGTGAAATCGGTATAGGGCTCGTTAGCGAAGGCGGCGAGTTGCGCGGGAGGCGTCGCAAGGGCAGTCATGACGGTGCCGACGATATTTTAGATCCTTTCGTCAATCTTCTTTTCGGCTAGCTCGCGGCCGCGTTCGAACATCTCCGCTGCATCCTCCGCAATCTCGCGTCCACGTTCGTATAAATCGCGTCCACGCTCGTAGATTTCACGACCGGAATCCATCGCTGTTTTGCGGCCGCGCTCGGCGTGTTGGGCCAATTTGCGTCTCGTGTGCTCGCCCGCTTCGGGCGCAACTAACAGGGCTACGGCTGCACCCAAAGCTACGCCGCTGATAAACCAAGCAATACTGCTGCTATTCTCCCGTTCCATTATTTTCCTCATCTATCATTCTATGCTGCAAGCGCCAGAACGTACCATTCCCAGCCAAGCTAGAGCTATACTCGGCGTCTCTTACCGGAATGGCTCTAATTCAACCTTGTCACCGTCCGTACGGAAGGTGATTAGGCCGTGCTGATCCGTGCGAAAAACGCTGACGTGATGTTGCGCGAGACGTTCTAACACATCGGGATGTGGATGATGGAACTGGTTCTTGTAGCCGTCGGAAATGAGGGCGAATTGTGGATTCACTTGGCGGAGAAATTCTTCGGACGAGGATGTCTTGCTGCCATGGTGTCCCACCTTGAGTAGAGTGACCCGATGGAGTTCATCGTTCGCGAGCATGTCATCTTCGACCGGGCGTTCCGCATCGCCTGTCAGAAGCACGCTGCGCTTCTTGTATGTCACTTCAAATACCAACGAATCGTCGTTACTTGGGGCTTCCCCGGCAACGTACTCTGGGGACGGTGCCAGAATGCGCACAAGAGTTCCGCCGATTCTAACGGGCGGGCACGTGCGATTCAGTGCGACGATGTGAACGTTATCCATGGCGGCATGCTGCCGGACCTTACTCCAATCCTCCGTCTCGGGTTCTGCCCCTATCCATAAGGCGCGGGGCCGAAAATTGTCCAGAACAGAAGCGAGCCCGCCCATATGATCCGAATGCCCATGTGTGAGCACCGCGAAATCCAGACGTCGTATACGGCGGCTCCACAGGTACGGTGAGACCACGTCTTCACCGACATCGAGCTGCGGCTTCCGGACCATGCGGCCCATACCTGGAAATCCGCCTGCGTCGATGAGCATCGTCTCACCATCTGGAAATACGAGCAACAAGCTATCGCCTTGGCTTACATCTATGGCGGTCAGCTCCAGCATGCCTGGACGGATTTCCGGCTTCCACGGCTGCCAGCAGATCAGCGTAAACAGAATTAGTGAGCAAGCGAGAGCCGGTATCATCCATCGACGAGTTCGCCGGATTGTGAAAGCGAGAATTACGAGTGAGCCACTGAATGCTATGTCGATCCAAAGCGGCAGTGCAGCCATTCGCCATCCAGGCTCAAATTGGGCGTGCCAAGTTGCGGCTATTTCTGCCCCGTGCAAAAACAGCTCGGTTATTAATGCAGGGGCATGCCAGCCCGTGAGAATGGAAGCGAAGCCAAGTGGGACGACAACACAGAGCAGCGGTACCACGATGATGTTTGCCGAAAGACCCGTGATCGAAAGGCGGTGAAAGTAGCTGATCATCGGCAATGCCAGGCCGAATTGCACGCACGCCGAGATGATTACAATCTCCGCGACGAAGGTGGACAACAATACTCCCTTCGAGACGATGAATTGCGTCACTGGTTGAGAGAAGCCGGTCCAACTACGGAGGGTTTCAGCAACCAAACGCAACTCCACCCGCCACTGTGCCGCCCTCGGTTCCACTTGAGGATCGTAGGCGATCTGATCGAACCTCTTCACTGACGCCCGTAATGGGTGAGTGAAACGATCCATGAAAGGAATCGCAAGCGACCCGATAATCGCGCACGAAAGGAATGAGAGTTGGAAACTCGGATCAAACAACTGGTCCGGGTCGAGGACCAGATACACAATGCCGATAGCGGCCAACAGGTTCAAAGTACGAGTCTTTCGGAAGCAATAGCTTGCCGCCATAAACAGCGTGAATCCGGCCGAGGCTCGGACAGCCGGTGAATTGAAGCCTGAGATGAACGCATATAACCAGCATGCGACCGCAGCGGCGAGTAACGCGGGCGCGCGTCTGAACCGAAGCAGACGAAAGATCCACAGCAATGTAATTGCCAGTACTGAGATGTGCAGGCCAGAGATGACAATCGCATGGTAGGTGCTGGTCACGCGAAAGTCGTTCGTCCAGCGCCGGTCAACGCCAGCCGTTTGGCCAATCAAGGTTGCCTGTAGAAGTCCCCGAGTTTGCGCATCGTTGGGGTAGAGGTACGCCAGTTGGGCAAGAGCTCGGGTTCGGAGCGCGTAAAGCCAGGTAAGTAGCAGGGAACCGCAGCGGCCAGGCAAGATCCGCACGCCGCTGATTCCGGAGACGGAGCCGCTCCAATAGATATGTTGGTTGGCGAGGTATGTTACAAGGTCAAATGCTCCGGGATTCTGGTAGTTCCTGGGCGAACGGATCTTGGCTGCGACTTCGACCGCCTGACCGTAGACCAGGGGCAAATTGGCGTCACCTTGAAGGTTAACTGAAATCCGGGCGGCAGCTTTGGGAGCCAGTTGCAGAGTGAATTGTTCCCGATTGGGCGAAAAGACTGGCGGATTCGTCACGCAGCCTGAGAGCAGCACGGTTTCGCTATCGTCGGCGTTCAGGCGGGGTGTTCGTCCTTGGCGATGAACAACTTGCGTTACTATGCCGGCTATGAAAATGAAGGCACAAGCGGCAACCAAACGCATGCGGCGCCCGGCTGGAAGAAGAAATGTTGCTCCAAGAAGTACGCCCGCGCTGGCAGTGGGAACAAGTAGCTCAGAGAATCTGAAAAAAACGAAATGCGCGATCAGAATTCCCGTCGCCAGAGCGGCAAATGGCAATAGGAGAGGCTCGCGGCGCACTACGGAATGAGTGGGGCAGGCGCCTGCGTTCTTCTCCTTGTACAAGAAAACGACTATTTCATAGTTGACAATCGAGAAGAAGTAGTCTCATACTAAAGAAAATTTAACGTACGATCGCAAATCGTCCAAACGCAGCGTGGCCCCTGTGGGGAGGCCCTGGGACGTGATAATGTTAGTGAAAGCGGCTCGAAAATCGCCAGATCTCCTATCATCTAAAAGTTCTCCTCCAACCCAAAACTAAGGTAGGCTGATCGGGGTGAAACCCGATCAGCCGGTTTTTTTGGCGGCGAGCGTTCTGCAATCAGAACACCGTCATTGATTCTTGTGCGGCAGTATCTCGCCCAGACAGACTCGATTAAGACGGATGGACCGCGGTAATTTCTTTCGACGCGTCGCTGTCGCTAAAACCTGGAGTTCGGGTTGACACGCCAGCCTCTGGCTTTTATACTCATAAGGTTTGGCGAGTTGATTCTTCGGCCTCCGTGCTACCGTGTCTGTAGAGGCATCCGGCCGGAAGTCGGGCCCCGCCTGTCGGACCGATAAGCTTCCCCAGTCAACCCTGGGGTGTGACGTCGCAATCCGGCATGGGCCATACCCGAAGCAGTTACCCTCGCGTTTGAGGCTGGTGAATCCCTATATCAGCCTTCTGGTAGTAATTTTCACTCGCAGCCGACCGTGTTCGCGCCTGCTTAAAAACGCCCGTAGAGGCACTACAAAGCTTTTGAATTAACCTGCGGAAAGTGGCGCGTATCGCGTGCCCTCGTGGGCGATGATGGTTTTACTTTGAGAGAGGACGCTTTCGAGCGTACCGGGCGCTTGGTTCCCGTTGTGCCCGGTTAGAAATAGCATGCCGACGTTTAATCAACTTGTGCGAAAGGGCCGAATCGCGACCCGCTACAAGACCGCTAGCCCCGCGTTGCAGGCTTGTCCGCAGCGCCGTGGAGTTTGCACGCGCGTCTACACCACCACGCCGAAAAAACCGAATTCGGCATTGCGAAAAGTAGCTCGCGTGCGGCTCACTAACGGCATCGAAGTGACGACTTATATCCCGGGCGTCGGACACAACTTACAGGAGCACTCGATCGTATTGATCCGTGGTGGCCGCGTGAAAGATCTGCCCGGTGTTCGGTATCACGTTGTCCGGGGAACACTCGACACGGCCGGTGTCGCGAACCGTAAGCAAGGCCGCTCTAAATATGGTGCGAAACGCCCCAAGGGCGGAGGCGCAGCCAGCCCCGCCAAGGGTGGAAAGAAGTAGGGAGAGAGTTTAGATGCCACGCCGCAGACGGCCAGAGCCGAGAGAAGTTGTTCCGGACCCGCTGTACAATTCGACGCTGGTCGAGAAGTTCGTCAACTCTATGATGTGGGACGGGAAAAAGACCACCGCGCAGCGGCTTTTTTATCAAGCTATGGACACGCTGCGTGACCGCTCGGGGGATGATCCATTGAAGCTTTTTAAAAAGGCGGTCGAGAATGTGAAACCAGTTCTCGAAGTGAAGACGCGCCGCGTGGGCGGAGCCAATTATCAGGTGCCGATCGAGGTGCCGCAGAACCGTCGTGTCAGCCTGGCGTTGCGCTGGTTGATTACGAACGCCAGATCGCGTCCGGATAAAAGCATGGCCGAGAAATTGGCTAACGAGTTGAATGATGCCGCCAACATGCGCGGCGGCGCTGTGAAGAAGAAGGATGATGTGCATCGCATGGCCGAAGCCAACAAGGCTTTTGCGCACTATCGCTGGTAAGTAACTCGGATTCAAACATCCGATCAGATTTAAAAGATTATGCCTCGTACCGTACCGCTCCAAAAAATGCGCAATATCGGCATCATGGCGCACATTGATGCCGGTAAGACAACCACGACCGAACGTATTCTGTATTACACAGGGCGCACACACAAAATCGGTGAGGTACACGAAGGCACGGCCACCATGGACTGGATGGCTCAGGAGCAGGAGCGCGGCATCACGATTACATCCGCGGCGACGACGTGCGAGTGGCGCGACATAACGATCAACATTATTGATACGCCAGGGCACGTTGACTTCACTGCCGAAGTAGAGCGTAGCTTGCGAGTGCTCGACGGCGCGTGTGCCGTATTCGACGCCGTTGCCGGCGTGCAGCCGCAGTCGGAAACTGTCTGGCGGCAGGCCGACAAATACCGTGTTCCGCGGATATGCTTTATCAACAAAATGGACCGTGTGGGCGCGGATTTCTATCGCTCCGTTGAGACCATCGTCGACCGGCTGAATGCCCGTCCGGTGCCGATCCAATTGCCGGTGGGCGCTGAGGATCAGTTTAAGGGCATCATAGATTTGATCAGGATGAAGGCGCGGATTTGGCAGGATGAAACGCTCGGCGCAAAATTCGATGACGTCGAGATTCCGGCCGATCTGGTCGACAAGGCCAGGGAGTATCGCGAAAAGCTTATTGAGGCTGTGGCCGAGACCGACGACACGTTGTTCGAGAAATTTGTCGAAGGCAAGCCCGTGACCGAGCAGGAACTGGCAGCGGGTATCCGCAAAGCGACTATCGCGCAAAAAATCTTTCCGGTTATCTGCGGCTCGGCATTCAAGAACAAGGGAGTTCAGAACCTGCTGGACGCAGTGTGCGATTATTTGCCGTCGCCACTCGAAGTTCCCCCTATCAAGGGAGTCTCCGTCGACAATCCCAAAGAGGAGCAGGAGCGCAAAGCGAGCGATTCGGAACCTTTTGCAGCATTGGTCTTCAAAATCATGACCGATCCGTTCGTAGGGCAGCTTTGCTTCATTCGAGTGTATTCCGGCAAGCTGAACACCGGTGACTCGATCTACAACGTCACTAAAGGCAGAAAAGAACGCATCGGCCGCCTGGTGAAGATGCACGCCAATAAGCGTGAGGAGATCCAGGAAGTGTACGCTGGGGACATCTGCGCCGCGGTCGGCTTAAAGCAAGTCGTTACGGGAGACACGATCTGCGATGATAGGGCTCCCATTCTGCTCGAATCTATCGATTTTCCGGCTCCTGTTATTCAGCTTGCGATCGAGCCCAAGACCAAGGCGGATCAAGAAAAGTTGGGGGTAGCCATCCACAAGCTCGTTACGGAAGATCCGACGCTGCATGTCGCGACGGATCCGGAAACAGGTCAAACCATACTCTCCGGAATGGGCGAGCTCCACCTCGAGATCATCGTCGATCGCATGCAGCGTGAGTTCAACGTGGGCGCTAACGTCGGTAAACCCCAGGTCGCCTACCGCGAGACCATTCGCCAACCGGCTGAGTACGACTACACTCACAAAAAGCAAACTGGGGGCAGCGGTCAGTATGCGCGTGTGAAGCTGCGCGTTCAGCCGGATCCCGAACAGAACTTCGAATTTGAAAATAAGGTCACCGGCGGTAACATTCCGAAGGAATTCATTCCGGCCATAGAGAAGGGCGTGGTCGAAGCGCTCGAGGGCGGAATTCTCGCTGGCTACCCGATCAACAACATCAAGGTTACGGTATTCGACGGCGCCTACCACGAGGTTGATTCCTCGGAAATGGCGTTTAAGATCTGCGGCTCCATCTGCGTGAAGGAAGCTTGCAGCAAGGCAAAGTTGGTACTCCTCGAGCCTGTGATGCGTGTTGAAGTGACCGTGCCAGAAGAATACATGGGTACGGTGAATGGCGATCTGATCTCGCGGCGCGGTCGGTTGGAAGGCACCGAGATTGCTGGAGGCACGCAGATCATTAAGGCGATGGTGCCGTTGTCGGAAATGTTCGGCTATGCGACCGAGCTGCGCTCGCGAACGCAGGGCCGTGGCAGCTTCACGATGCACTTTGGCCAGTACGAAGAAGTTCCGAAGAATTTAGCCGAAGAAATTATCAACCGCAATAAAGGCGGGATCGCAATCAAGTAACGAGACCGACAGGAGAGATTTAAGCCATGGCGAAAGAGAAATTTGACCGCAGCAAGCCGCACGTAAATATTGGGACGATCGGGCACATCGATCACGGGAAGACGACGTTGACGGCAGCGATCACGAAGACATTGTCGAAGCACAATCCGAA
>JBPCJX010000110.1:0-69219 GCA_051004875.1 Bryobacteraceae bacterium | reverse complement strand
ACACAGTCCTCTGACTTGGTTTCTTGGCCTTGCTGTATGTCGTTCAGCGCAGACGGTGGCGCGGTCGTCCAGTCGCCACCGTCTGCGCGCCGTTCTCCGAGAAACGTGGTTTCCTGGTTTCTCGGGTGTTCGGCGATTGCCAACTGCGCTCTAGAAGCGTGCAAGATTGCCAAAGAAGTCATAACGATGCGGCAGGATAAATGTCGAAAGCCGCCTGCGATTCGTTGCTCCGACACGCTCTTCGACAACTCCGTTTTGAACGAGAGCCGCGTCGCCACCGCTGCGCCAGAGCGCATAGAGCGACTCGATCTGTGATCCAGAAAACTCATCGCGGCCATCGCGGAGAATAATCAATTTCGAGCGGTCAAACGAAGCCCATTGCCGGTTTTCATAGAGTAGTCGCGCCTCAAAATAGGCCAGCATCCGCTCCTTTGTGAGACCGAGGATGGGCCCGGCCGGCCCCCCAGACATTCGGGCAAAGATCATTGCTGCTTGCGCGGTCAAGATTTCATTAGTCGCGAGATAAACGACTTCAACGCTGCGCAGCGCACTAAACAAGGGGTCGTAGTCAGCGAGAAAAGTTTCAAACGCTGAAACGCTCGCCAGCCCCGGATCGACGAAACAAAAAGACACCACAGGAGATACGGCGGGTTCGGGAGACGGGGAAACAAAAATCGGATATTTCTCGACGAAATACCGCTCCGTGACTAGCCCACGGCTGGTGTATTTTTTGGTGGGTAGCGCCTCAGGAGGGATGCCCAGCGTGTTTTCAAAGTACTGCAGCTTTTCCTGTTCTGTGGCCAGATACTGTGCGGCGGGATGCGCCAGAACAAAATCAAGCGCCATTAGTTTTGCTTTGATGGTCTGCGCTTGGCGAAGGCGTCGATTCCGGTTATCTTCCTGGCCAAGAGCGGCATAAAAAGGTCGTGCCGCCAAGTGATAAATGTGCGTATTGGCTTTGAAAGTCGACACCTGCGCGTGCCCGAGCGCAAGCGTCTTTTCAACGAGCTGATTCGCACTTCCGCCGTCTTGGCGGCCAATGCACTGCCCATACTGCCGGCGAAGAAAATAGCCCCCGTGGAGTGCGGCCAAGCATAAGAATGCCGCTTCGCGTTTTGTGTATCCAAAGCGCTGTAAAGCGGCCAGGCGCTCCGAGCTTGTGAGGGCAATTTGACTCATGGCTTAGAGTGAAAAGATTCGCGCGACTAACTTCGGATCGAAAGCTGCGCTGAGCCGCGCAACCGATTCTTTCGGCGCGTACATTTTGAACCCCGCAGCTGCCTTGCTGCGCATACCCGATCCGCGGTAATGTTCCGTCGCGAGCTCAAGGTCCAGGTGCGTGCGGTCGCCCCCTTTCGTCTCGTATTCAATTCGTAAATCCGGAAGCAGAATGTGACCGCGGATCACTTTGAGCCCGTAGGCGCGCGCGATTTCTGCCTGGCGTTTCGCGTACTGAGTGGCCGGGAGACTTCTTGCTTTTGCCAGAGGTGAATAGGCGTTTTTCTTCAGTTCGTAATCCAAAACGACGCGTCTGATCTGTCCACCCGCCTGACGGATTTTTACCGCTTCCGCTTGATACATGCGGTAGATCGCCGCATCATGGTGCACCTCAGCCGGTTTCACGAATCCTGCGTAAATCTCTTGTCCGCTCTCGGTGGCGCCTTCACGAAGAAGGGCTTTCCTTCCCGCTTTTGTGAGAACGAAAACCGTGAGCTGCTCACGGGGTCTGGCGGTCCAAACGTCCCGGCGCCTCAACAGTCCTTGGTTGATGAGGGGCCGAATGTCCTGGTGCATGGGTGTTGGGTTACCTCCGTACCGAAACCGGGTGAGGTCTTCTGCGGCAATCATTCGAAAGGACCCGATGTCGCGGAGCGTTTCTCGTTGTGACGTGCTTATGAGGAGAGCAGTACGTTCGCGAAGATTCTCCCGATCACGGTGAGGGGGCACTTCCTCTAAGCGCGGCTCCTCCGGCACTCGCGAGTCATCAAACGGATGGCGTTCCGGTTCCTCAATTTCGCGGGACATCTTAATCTTCGAGCCTTCGGCTGAGCTCTTCGGAAAGCGCGCCCGTCCGCAGCTGTTTGTCCAAGTGAGCGAGTTTTCGTCCCGTATCTTTTAGGAAAACAAGCCGGCACACGACGTACACCGCTGCGAAGAGATTGAGAAAGAGAGCCACCGAGAACATCGCGAGAACGGAGCCGTATTTGCCAAAGACGATGTGCCGGTAGGGAATCAAAAATTGACATTCCTGCATAAGGAAAAGGCCAATGGCAATAAAGACGATCGTCGTGACGAACACGGCGCTGGCGATCATGGCTTTCCTTCCTCGAACGCCTGATCTTCCCGGAAATAGGTAATCGTTAGTCCCAAGGGATTAACCGGAATGAGTGCGTTTGGCACCGGCATTCTGACGACGAAGACGAAATTTGCAATGAAATGCTGCCGTTTCAGTTCGGCGCGATTCGAGAGGCTGCGGTAGACTTTTTCGAACTCAACCGCCGCCTTGTACGGCGGCTTGCGCAGGTCCTCGATAGCGACATTCTTAACGTCAATGTCGACTTCGTCCGTCTGTCCGAGCAAGAAGTTCTCACTCGCCTTTGTCTTCTTATTGCTTTCGATGATGGCGTCTGCCAGGCGGCTGTCCAGGAAATAAAGCGAGCGTGGGTAGGCTTCCTTGAAGGTGGCGTGGGCTCGCCCGTAGTAGTTTTGAACAAACTGCGCCAAGAAATATTTGATTTCCGCTTCTTGGGGCTGATATTCAAAACTGCCGTAGGTAATCGCTTCGGCGCGGCCCACCTCACTGATGCGAATCACGAGGGGCTTTAATTGATGGAAAGCGTTGTAGGTTTTGATGTTGAGGAGTACCAGTGCGATGACTACGGCACAAAGGCACAGAACCGCGATTTTCAGATACGTATTCATCACGGCAAGAGAGCCGTAAAGCTCCAGAAACTGCCGTTTGCCTTTTGCAAAGTCTTTGTCGGGCTCAGCTATCCACGACGTTTCGGTCATTGAATCTCCTTTCAAAGCCACGGAATCGCGCTCTCACCGGAGCGCCCTGCAAACAGCGAGTTGACCAGAGAGGGGATTTTTAGGATGCCGTAGACAAAGGCCAGCAATATCAATAAAAGCGGGAAGAAGAGCACGGCCATGGCGGCGCCATCATAAGGGGGTGGATGTGAATCCACGAAGTGAACGAGAAGGTTGCCGAAGACGAACAGATAAGCGTTTGCGACGACGGGATAAAAAGCGTATTGGATGAGCGACTTGAGCCATCCCCAGAAGAGCCACTCAAGCCCGGGCACGATAAAAAACGGAATGAACACGGGTCCGAGCATCACTGCGATCGCCGCAGCGATATATCCAAACGCAATCACACCGAAGACCGCCGCCTGAGCGACAACGAGACACAGGATGGTAGTGATATAACGCAAGACCTCAAGAATGTTGAACGCAATATTCAAGCCGGGTACTTCCATCCCCCAATAGAGGCTCGTCAGGCGATCCCAGACTTCCTGAACCATGGAATGGTTGAGCTGATTGGAGAGGCTCAGGCCCTGGTCCACAATGAGGTGGTAAAAGCTGACGCCCATGCCGGGCAATGGCTGGCTGTAATAGGTAATCATTCCGAATCCAAACGCGATGGTCAGAAGCAATGAGGCGAACTGATCGAAATGAAAAAGAGGGCCGTGGCCCGCACCTGCTGAGGCCAGAGCGCTTTTAAGCCCAAACCAGACGATCAAAATGACGGTAAAGCCGCGGAACATATGAGTACCCATCACCTCGAAGAGGGACGCGTGCTGCGTCATGAGTTCGCTCAAGAACGCGAACAAATCATTCATTGAACTGGGCGGCATAGACTTACGGCATTCGCCACGCCAGCATCGCCGCGCTGGCGTCTTGTGCCTGGGCGGCCATGGCATCTTTCGCCTGCGACAAAAACTGAATATGGTCATTGATGGCGCGTGTCTCTGCATCACGCTCCTGTTTTGTCTGAATGATCCGCTGTTCTGCCAGAGCGACCAGGAGCTTGTTCGTGTCCTGAGTATTTTTTAGGTCGATTAAGCTCGCAGCACTGATCTTGTTGAGAACGGCGATTTCCGTATTCATCGCTGGGTCGCTCGAGAGCGAATCATTTTCAAGGTTTTGAATCGCTGTATTCACGGCAGCTGCGTTCTGCCTCAAATCACCAATCGTCTGCATACCGGATAGATTCACTCCATCTGCCAGCTCGACCGCGGCGTAGCTGCGTTTGATGCGTTGCGCCTCGTCACTCGGTACACCGCTGAGCGCATCGCCGTAGTTCCCGAGTGGCTCGGTTGCCGCTGAATAGCCCCGCTGGACGCTTTGCCCGGTATTAATTCCGGCGATCCAGCCAAGCGTATTGCTGTAAGTGTTTGCAGCAGAGCTGCGCGTCCAAGGTGTGGCGATGGCGCGGTAGCGAGCAACCATATTGACGGGATCAACCTGCGCCATTCGCACCATCTGCTGGTACTGGTTCTCAATCACGTGGTAGGTTTCGACCAGTTGCGCGTACTGCTGCTCCAGTTGCGCCAGTTGCTGCAATGCTTCTTCGAAATTCGACGGGTCAAAGACGACGTCGCCCAGCCCGAAGATCGCGAGCACGGGCGCGGCACAAACTAAGACGGCCATTGGAATCATCAAAATTTTCGCTTTCATTTCTGTGGATCCTTCCTAAAACTCACTGCCGGCGGGATGGTCTTCGTACGCCGGAAGGAGCAAATCTTGCGACAGATAAACCTTGATCCGGTAGCCTTCTCGAACCGTGAAGGTCGGTAAAACGTTCAAGTACCGGTCGAGAATGTGCAGAGCCGATTGGGAGAGGCTCTGACCGATACCTTGCCGGTAGGCATCAGAGGCAGATTCATCGATACCGTAGTGGGTGTTGGCTTGCGAAAGTCCAGCCAAACCGCCGAGCGCGATGGAAACCCCAAACACCTGGAGATAGTGATGATTGACTTGGTCTCGGAGTCCGGTTTCGCCCACTTGATCCAGGGCCTTGAACTGATCAAGGTTCACTGAGAATCCGTCGGGCATGATCAAGCGGTGAAAAACGATGGCCAAGCGCTGATCCGCAACGTTTTCCACCTTACGCACTTCGCCCAATACCCGCGTGCCTTGGGGAATAAGCAGCTTCTGGCCATCGTGGGAGTAGAGATTCGTCGTGACCATACAGTTGACGGGTCCTGAGAAACTCGAGTCCAAACGATTGGTCAGTACGGTTTCGAGAATGGTTCCTTCCAAGAGCCGGTAGGTCGCAGTTGCACGCGTGTGATTTTCGGTATTGGCGTCTGGAGGAGGCGCCGGCGTGACATGCCCGACCGAACTGCGATCCGAAACGTCAGACTGCTCTCGTCGGTAACTGAGAGCAATATTGGATGCGAACAGAGATTCGGATTCACGCTTTGCGCGCGGCGTACTGGCCAAATCAAACGATTGATGAGAGGTGGATGCCGCTGTCTGGCGCATCGGTGCGCTTTCAGAAACGCCCAAAACCCTCTTCGTCTGAACTAGTTCCGCTTCCTCTGCGGCAAGCTTCCGGGTTTCCTCTTCGATGTGGGCCCGGAAATCTTGGATATGCGTTTGATTGGGGTCAGCGATGCTGGGTATAGCCATTCCGGCCGAAGCATGTCTCGGCGGAGTTCGATTTGAGAACAGGATGACAAGAATCATAAGGAGCGCGACGCCTCCTAGCACCGTGCTCTGCGCGTTTCTCGGCAGAAGGCCTGTGATCCGTGGGCGTTTGTCCTCGATTTGGGGAACCTTGGGAGAGTCCGTCATGGCTGCTACTCCTCACGCGTAAAACCAAGCTTCTTTTTGCCGATCACAAGATAGCCTCGGTCAAGGATCTTCTCGATGACATACAGGCCATTGCGGTAATGAAAGTAGACGAGTTTCGGTTTACCGTCCCGTATTTCGTAGAGCGTCGGTGTTTCTTCGGGGCGAGCCTGAATGTAGGTGAAGCGCTCGTCATGGTACATGGCACGCACGTAGAAGGGCTTTTTGCCCGCTTCGAAGTGATAGGCAAAGCGAACGTTTGTTACGAACTGGTTGACCTTCTTGTCGATTGCGTCTTCCTGCGACTGCTTCACTTGTTGGGTCTCTCCGCGGGCGGCGGTAAGCTGACGCTTGAGATCCTGCAGTTCATCGGTGGAGACGAACGTTGGAGCGGCATTCGACGCCGAGAGCATCGTCTCGTCCTGAAGCGTGACAAAGACCTTCAAGTCGGGTTCGGCTTTTGGTAGTTCTGAGACTTCGGAGAGTAGAAATGAGTAGACATTTCCGCTCGCTGTGACCAAGTTCAAGTTGGTCCTCGCGCCCGGCTTTGCCGGCTTGACAAGGGCAAAGTTCTGGTTGCCGTTAATGATCCAGAAATCCTTGTCGCCACAGGTGAAGTCGAGGATGCGTTCGTTTTTCGGCAGGATGATGAGCGTGCTGTAGCGTATCTTTGTCTTGATCGCAATCACATCCTTTTCGCCATAGGCGACCTGTTTGGACGTTGTCGTCTCGGAGAGCGGCTCGCTCACATTTCTGACGGGTTCTGAGGTGCGCCGGACTTGGCCGGCCGCTCGTGCTTCTAAAAGACCGATCAGCAGATTACACACGAATATGAAACGTACTAGTTTCATGGGTTCTCCTTGACAAGAACTTCCAGACCGCGCTCAAAACCGTAGCGTTGAAAAGCTTCCTGTTTGAGCACGTTGTCCTTTGGATTGTTGGTATAAAGCCAGTACCCTTTCCGGTCCACATTGAGCGAAAGCACTCTGGAGCCGTCGGGCCTGTTGAGCAGCATTTGTTGTTTCGGGATCAAGCGTGCCACCGTCGCAGCTTCCGTCTCATTTAAGTGAAAGGCGCGCTGATAAGCGGTTTGGTCCATGCCAGGGTTGGCCAGAAAGAACTTCGTCGGACAGCTCTCCACGATCGTCGGCAGCAGATCGGAGGCCAGCAAGTCTTCGCCCGATTGCGTCGCGAGGACGATCGCGGCGTTTTTCTTCCGCCATGTCTTGAGCGCCTCAACAACGTAGGCTTTGATGACAGGATGGCGGAAAAATCGCCAAGCCTCATCCATGACGAAGAGCTTAAAGACGCGTCCCGAGTCGTTCAAAGCTGCATTCGCGCGGTGCAGGATGTAGAAAAGCAACGGCTCAAGCTGATCGATCGCTTTGTCGATGCCCTCGAAATCAAAGGCCTGAAAACGCGAGAGCGTCAGAGTGTCGTAGGCGTTGTCAAAAAGCCCGGCATACGGGCCTCCTTGCACCCACTTTTGCAGGGGGCCGCGGAGATTGCGGTGGACGATGTTGTAAAGGGTGAAAAGCCGGCGTTGGTCCGGGGCGATGCTGTAAAGACTCTCGATCTGCTCGTAGAGGTCCCGCTCGTCTTCAGCGGTAAGCTGATATCCGCTCGATTCGATAAGGACTCTGATGAAAGCAAAGAGAAATAAAAGGTTCTCTGGCGTGAGCGGCAAAGAGAATGGGTTAATCGTGAATGCGCGCTTTTCGACACCCACCGGAAAATAGCTGCCTCCGAACAGGCGTGCAAGTGTTTCATAGCTTCCGCCCAAATCGAAGATGTACGTATGCGGCGCATATTTTTGAACGTGCGTCAGGAAGAAATTTAAAAGAAAGCTTTTTCCGCTGCCAGTCGCGCCCAAGACCAGCGCGTGCGCGACGTCATGGTAGTGAAGATTGAAAAAGAAAGGCGTTCTACCACGGCCTTCCAGTATGGCCAGATACTCGGACGAGAGTTGTTCATTGCGGGGCTCTCCATTGGCCGGCGTAAATAGAAATGAAAGGTCGGCGTAGTTCGTGCTAAGAAGCCAAAGCCGGCGTAAATTGAAACCGGAGTTACCCGGTTGAACAGCGAGCCACGCGTTGAGCCGGTTATAGCGTTCCTCGATGAGCTGAGTATCGTGAGCGGCAAAAGTTTTGAAGCACTGCGCCACCGATTGCCGGAGTTCACCAAGGTCACGGGAATAAAGAACGACGGTGAGAGAAACCGGTCTTGCTCCGGGTGAGTAAACCGTCCGGAGCCGAGGAAATTGCAGTTTGCCGTAATCGTCAGAGCCGGCTTGTCCCAGGCCAGCCGCGTGTAGGCGCTCCAGTAGTAGTGCCGGTAGAAAACGGGATTGATGAGGCCCTCTTTCACAAGGCGGGCCTTCACGGCTCTTCGGTCTGTATCCTTCTTAATGTTCTTTGCGATCAGCTTTTCGTATCGCCGCTGCATGCGCTCGCTTGCGCTGTCCCAGGTTTCGCCGGGCTTCATGTGGCGCACGATGTCAATAATCCTGTCGCTATACGATCTCGTGAGGTGGTTAAACGGGAATTGCTTCTCGCTTCGCATCAGCCGGGCATAATCCGAGAGCTTGACGCGGGGATATTGACCTATCGGCCCGCCTCCGAGCGTTTCCTTCGCAGGCGCTTTCGCCGGCAAATCACTCAACGCATCCCGCACCGTCTTCCACGGCATCAAGCCGCGAGCGATAAGCTCTTTCGCTTCCGGGTCGGCGTGAGTGGCTTGTGGAAGATCTATCCGGCCAATCCGGGACGCCAGGAAGAAGGAACGCTCCCTCAACTGCGGCACGCCGTAATCCGCCGAGTTGATGATGCCGACGACAACGACGTACCCCATTTCCTCAAGCATGGATTTTACGTTCGCCGCGAGTCCACCCAAAACGCCGTTATGGCCGTGGCGGAGCATCTGAGGGACATTCTCGATCAAGATAATTTTCGGCTTAAGGGCGTGCGCGATTTCCAGAAATCTCAGGACCAGGTCATTCCGCGAATCTTGGTCCAGCTTGTTATAGCCTTTAAAACGGACAAGGCCATTCTCTAGCCTTTCTTCGCTTCGGCGCATCTGCGAAAACCCTTGGCATGGCGGCCCGCCAATCAGGCAGTCCAGTTCTCCGGGTTCCACGCCTTGCTGCTTCAGCGCCTCTTCAATCTGGTGAATCGAAATGTTCCGGATGTCCCTTTCCAGAACGGCCGGCGGGGCCTGTTTTCGTGAATGGTTGCGGACGAACGTCCGAAGCGCCGCTTTCTTGATATCGTTTCCAAACACCACGCGAAAATGCCCCGACCGCGAGAACCCGTGGGACAGCCCTCCGCAGCCGCAAAACAATTCAGCTACCGTGTACTCCTGCTTGCGTTCCCGCGCTAGTTGCTCGCCTGTCTCAGCGACGACAATTGCCGCGCCCATTACGAACGCCCTTCTTTAGCGAAAAGCGGCCATTTGTCGTCGATGTACTTTTCCGTCGCGTCCCGTACCACCCAGGCAAGCGATACCTTCTTTTCTTTCGCGATTGTTTCGAGAGTCTGGTAAACAGCGGGCGGGAAACTGATTGTGGCCCGCACCTGCGGTGTGCTGTTTTGGGTCTTCATCTTCTGCCGGGCTCCCTTTGTTGATTTCATGCTGGGCCACCTTTGCTTCACCGCATTTCACCACATCGGTGAAAGAAAAGACAAGCAGCCGGAGGCTCACCTGCGTAGGGTCCGACCGCCACTTGCGTAAGAGGCTGACAAATAGGGTCTCGACATTGTCGGGGAAGGCCGTTACGCGTATTATGAACACTTTGATTCGTTCCCTCTCACTGACCCAATGCACCTGTTCATCTTTCTCAAGCACTTGAAAGCGCTTATAAGTCGACCGACCGATTCCAACTCCGCCGAGTAAGAGATGGTCGCGCATCCAAAATAATCCGGCAGATTTGCTGTTGTTCTTCAGGGTAGGCTCACACCGTGATGTTCGAGTATCGCGCGAATTTGTTTTTTCCAGAGAATGACTGTGTTGCGGTGCTTGCCCAAGCGTTTGGCCGTCCTGGTTTGATTGCCCCGTTCTTGGAGCAACACCTTCCAGAATCGCTGCTGGTCGGGATCAAGCGCGCTCCATACAGACGCGAGATCTAACGCCAAACCTCGATTGTCTTCAAACTGTTCCACCGGCTCACGTACTAGTGCAACCTCATCATGCGAAGCAATGTCATGAGGGGCTTCATACGCCTGTTCCTTTTTCTCACGCAAACGCCACGATCGGACGATGTTTGACGCTTTGTTGTAGAGAAATTTCGTTACATATGCTTTCCAATTACGAATCCCACGAAGGTTTCGGGATTTGAGTTCGCAAAGTCTGCTTGCCAGTTCTGCCTGTAGCTCTTCTTGATCCGCTCTGAAAGCTCGTGCGACATTCAGGGTCATCTGGCGCTCCCAAATTTCGACATGGATTGCCCACCGCCCAGCATGCTTTCGCCGCGCCACCACCCCACCCCGCGCGAGAGGCACGCTCCACGCGAGTTCGCGGCACGGGAAAAATAGAAAAGCCCGGCCGCCAAAACGGGAACGTGTCCCGAGTTAACGACCAGGCTCAAGCAGATCAGCTAGAGGTTCTAATCTGCTGCGGTGGCTCTCTTAGGGTCGGTGGGTTGGTAGCCGCGGCTACTAGCCCGGAAACTAGATTGCTTTACGTTGATGTCTTCTTACTGGTGACGTCTTGCGAGTCCGTTTCCTCTGTTGGGGCACCAGTGATGGGCGCTACGATTGCCTCGAATTCCTGCCCGCAGTGCTTGCATTTGATCTCCATGTCACATGTCCTGACCTTGGCCGCTTTATTGTCGCAGCGGGGACATGCCAGCCAAGAGTTTCGCTTGGAGCGTCCGTCCATCTGGACCCCTCCGGTACGGACCGGCTTGACATTATTGTGCATTTTTGCTGGATGGAGTGCCTATATTTTTGTGAGGTCGAAGCGATGCATGGATATTGAGCATGTGAAGCGAAGTTTCACCGCTAGTGACGAACCGCCCCGGTTGGTTTCGGTTCGCATATTGGGCCGATCACTTGACATCTCTGAGAAGACAATTTGGGATTGGATTTACAGGAGTAGGAAAGAAGTAACACTCGATCCAATTCCTTACTACAAAGTGGGCGCCTTGGTGCGATTTAAAGTGGAGGACATTCGCGGCTGGCTTGAGCGCCGCAAAGTTCGGCCAGTGCGTCTCAATGACTCGCCTCCTTGACGAGAGAGTTTGTAGAATCCCTCCGTGCGAAAACAGAAATGGCGCAACCGCCATCTTGAGCGTGGTGTGATCATCGATAGAGCTCGTGGATATGTGTATGTGCGCTGGAAGAACAACGGCAAAGTGCGCAAGGAGCTGACCGGGCGAACGACAGATCCCGAGGCTATCGACAAAGCGAATTTTCGAATCCTGCAGATCCGCCGAGCCAGGCGGGCGCAAATCCCTGGCTTCGATTCCCGCAAGCAACGCCTACTCGTCGAAGACGCTGCTGATCTGTTTCTGCGGCTTCACGGCCAGAAACGGCAGTCTCGGAAGGGGATTAAGCAGTTTGTCCGATATGTCCGCCTCATAAAGGCGATCTGGGGCGGCCGTTATATTGACGCAGTAGCAGCAGATGACATGCGGGACTACAGGGAAACGCGGCATAAAGCGGGTGTCTCGGAAAGCACAATCAATCGCGAGCAGACGGCCATCATCACGATGTTCAATAAGCTAGTCGAATGGAAGCGAACGGGCCAGTTGTATGCGAACATCCTGCTGCCGGAGACGAACCCCGGTCGTGGAGTGCGAAAGATTAACGAGGATAGATTTATCCGACAGCGTCTCTTGTCCGAGGAGGAATATAAGCGTCTTTGGGGGTACGCTGATGAAAACACGCGGCGCATGATTTTGGCCGAAATGAATTTGCCGCTCAGGCTTGAAGATCTAAAGCAGCTGAATAAGAAAAACATTAACTACAGACTGTCGCAGTTTAGTGGGGTGCAAGCGAAAACGGGTAAGGAGTACGCGCTCCCAATAAACGATACGCTGTGGGAACTTATCAATACGGCGTCGGGCGAGCAGATTTTAGACTCTTCGGGATTTGAGCGACGCTGGCGTAAGACTGTGAAGCAAGCCGGCTTGGCTGGACTTCAGTTTCGTGATCTCAGGCGCACGGCAGCAACCACACTTCACGATAGCGGTGTGCCACTTAAAACTATTTCAGCCATGCTCGGCCTTCCCGACGACAAATACATCCGCGGTAGTCGCGAAGGGTAGATCAGCGTGCGGGCACTTTGACGTATTACGCTAGCTTTGATCGGAAATGTCGAGGCGGAAGTTGCCGAGACGGGCCACACTTGGTCGTCGCCGAGACGTTTTCGATAAGGACGTTAGAAGGGAGTCGCTGACGATTGCGGCGGGCGCGGTCCTTATATATGGGTATTGAATGCCATTTTGGTACTTTCGTACTGGTCGCGGAGAACGCACTCGGTTTGGAGCAGGGGCTCTGCGGAGACTGGCATCAGGTTCATACTAATTGAGATAGCTGTTTGACGCAACACTGTCGCTGACGCAGACGAAGGCCGCGGGTCGTTGCGCGTAGCGCCCGTCGCGTCAGCGACTTCGTTCTAACGCGCAAACCACGCATGTGAAGGTCTAGTTTTGGATTAGTCGCGAGTTACCTCTTGCGATTTTCAGGTGCTCACGCCAGTGGGATTCAGGGCAGAGTATCTTCTTCGAAATCAAACCGCTTTAAAGCTGTATGACGTCGGGGTCGATCACCCCGGTCGCTGAAGCTTGCTCGAATTCCCGGCTTTTGGCTCTCGCTCTGCTCAAATTTTGGAGAATCCTTATTGCGGCTGCATTGCGGGGTTTGCCGGAGTTGTCCGTGTTTTGCCGCGCTAAGTCGTTGAACTCGTTGATTAGGTGAGTGTTCAAAAGAACTCTGGATCTGCTAATCGGGGTTCGAGTCCCTGCCTCCCAGCCATAGATTTGAAAGGACTCTTGGATCGATTCTCTGAATCGCTTCGGGCGCTTTCTTGCGGCTGGGTTGCGGATTCTTGCGGCTGTCCCAGTCTTCATTGGGTGCGGCACCGTAGCGCCTTAGAATGTGCGGTTATCAATTACTCGCGGAAGGAACCTGATGTGGTTGTCACGGTACAACAGGCGAATACAAGTAAACCCGAGCCGATTTGACTGCTTGTGTTGTCTAAATATACACTGTTGTCCATAATGGGCAACAGAGCTGAATCAGGCAACATGCTGGAAGCGGTGGTTCGAGACTTGGTCAAAAGACTACCCTCGGGCTGGCGAATCCGCACATTCCAAACAATGGCGCGCCGCGCCTCGGCAACGCCTGGCTTCGATGCCGTCTTGAGAATCCGAAACCCACGCGGAGAGACGGGATTGGTTCTCGTTGAGCTGAAGCGGCATCTGGAACCAAAGAATGTCGACAACCTAACACCAATACCGGCTAATGCCAAAAATTCGCCAGTCCTGGTTGTGGCCCCTTTCATCAGCGCGCGCACCCGGGAACGTCTTAAGTCGGACGGGTTCGGGTACGCGGACCTTACCGGGAATGTCCGTCTCAGCCTTCCTAAGCCTGGGCTATTCATCGAAACCAGCGGAGCTGTTCAGAATCCGGTTCCCACGGCCCACGAGCGGAAATCACTCAAGGGGGCGAAGGCTGGCCGATTAATTCGCGCGCTTTGTGACTTTCGCCCACCCTTAGGCCTGCGAGAATTAGCGAAGCGGGCCGGTGTCGATCCGGGCTACGCATCGCGCATTATCGATTTCCTCAACCGCGAAGCGCTCGTTACTCGCCAAGAGCGCGGACCCATCAGTAACACCGATTGGCCAGCCCTGATCCGCCGGTGGTCGCAGGAGTATTCCCCATTTCAACCCGCGCGGGTGGCGTGGTATCTGGCACCACGGGGTCTTGCACATACGACGGAACGGCTCAAAACGCTATCTTCGCGCTATGTCGTGAGTGGTTCGTGGGCTGCTGCGCAGTTCGCCCCTGTTTCCCCGAGCCGGCTCCTTCTGTGCTACGCCGATGATGTGCCCGCCATAGCGCGTGCTCTAGAGATCCGGCCGGCGGAGGCTGGCGCCAACATTGCTTTGGTCACGCCATTCGACCCAGTCGTCTATGAAAGGACGTCACAACAAAAAGGAATCGTGGTCGCGGCGGTTAGTCAAATTACGGTTGATCTTCTCGGTAGTCCTGGCCGGGGCCCGAACGAGGCCGAAGCGCTAATCGAATGGATGCGCGATAACGAAGATGCCTGGCGAGCTTGATCCGCAGTACGTTGTCGCCCGAAGCGTCCTGCTCGATGCGCTCGGCGCTCTCGCTTCCCAGCGGGCAGCTGTAATTCTGGTTGGCGCACAGGCGATCTATCTGCACACTGGAGTGATCGAGTTCGCGGTCGCTGAGTTCACGACAGACGCCGACATCACGCTCGATCCAGCGTTGTTGCAGCCGGCGCCGGAAATTGAATCTGCGATGACTGTGGCCGGGTTTCATCGCGCCAAACGAGTCGGCGCATGGTTTGTGTCTCGTGACATCGGAGGCGTCGCAACAAACGTCGAAGTAGACTTGATGGTGCCGGAGGCGGTGGGCGGCCCGGGTAGTCGTGCTGCTCGGCTTCTTGGCCACGCTAAGCACGTAGCGCGAAAAGCCCGTGGCCTCGAAGCGAGTCTCATCGATAAGAGCGCCACGACCATCACTGCTCTCGAGACGATTGACGCCCGATCTTTCTCGGTAGCCGTCGCCGGTCCGGCTGCGCTGATCGTGTCGAAGCTCCACAAGATTAGAGAACGTTTGGCGGAACGCGAACACCGGCGCCTAGACGCCAAGGATGCCCTTGATGTGTTGCGCCTTCTACAGGCGATACCAACGCGCGATTTGACAATGACGTTCGCGAAGCTATTGGGCACCGAAGTATCGAAGGAAGTCACCCGTGAAGCTCTCACATCTCTGAAAGATCTCTTCAGCACCCAGCGGGGGGCGGGATCACAGATGGCCGTGCGCGCCGCTGGGCCGCTCGCATCGGCCGATGAAATCGCCGGGTCGTGCGCCGTGCTGGCGACGGATCTTCTCGATGCTATCTCCAACGAGGGTTCGTAGGAATGCGAATCACACATCCCGGAGGCATACTGTCCGAAAGGACGTATACATTCTTCGGACAAATTGTTCTTTCGAAGCCTGAAAACGAAGTCACCTGTTTCTGCGGTGAACTCGGCCAACATTGCGTACAACCCTTTCACGACTAACAGCAATGCTTTTGTTCGTAACGCGCTTAGATGGAGCGGTTTGACCGTAGGTAAGCCACCAGTTTGGGTACCCGCCTGGGGCAGGACCCTACCACACTGATGCGCATATCTGCGGCCTTTCAAATGGTATATCTACTGAGCTGCTTACTGCTCTTGGGTTGCGGATCTGTGAAAAAAAGTTATTCAAAAATTGTGGAGCAACGCTTGGCGGCTGCGATTCCGGCGAACTCGACCGCAGCTGAGGTGCTCGATTATCTGAACGGCCAAAGGATCGAGCATTCTCAATACCTCCGAAACGCAACAAACGGGAATTCGATCAAGGCAATGATCCGCAAACCGTCCAGATGGTCTCTAGTAAAGACCGACTACGCTGTAATATTCCGGTTTGACGAACGAGACCGCCTGATCGCTTATCACCTACGGCCAGCCTATACCGGGCCATAGAAAGCGAGCGGCGTTTTCGTTTGCCCGGAGTGTTGCAGCCGGCCGCGAATCGACTTGACAGTTGTGCAACGCTCGGCTCATTCATTCTAGAGGACGTATCAACGCTTCGGCTAGCGTCGATTAGCAAGCGTCATCGATTCGCACTCGCGTGGCAGCGTGGATTTGAAGCCTGTCGAGGCAGGACTCAACAACTTGATTGATTACGATAGAGTGTCCTCTTCGAAATCGAAACCATTCGCATCCTTCCCAAATCCGTGACTGATTCTATTGTCGCTAGCTGTTCGGGTATGCAAGATTCTCGGTTCGGAATTCTCAAAGCTGAAACAATCTTCATTGCGGCTGCATTGCGGATTTTGCCGGAGTTGTCCGTATTTTGCCGCAGTAACCCCTTGATTTCCTCGAATCGGTTCAGTTTCAAAGGAACTCTGGATCTGTCAATCGGGTTCGAGTCCCTGCCTCCCAGCCATCGAATCTGCAAGAAGTTCTGGAATGCTTCGAGTCGTCGCGTTTGTCCCAAAATGGCTGATTCCGATTTCAATCGCGCTTTCCAGAGCAGCGTTCTGATCCGCAATCAGACATCGAAGCAACCCCGGTCCGGCTCACCGGTTTTGGAACGGCTTATGTCTATGACGTTTCACAGACGCAGGGCCGTGCGCTACCGGAATTCGCTCAAACGACCGGCGATGCGAAAGACTATGGGGAGAGGCTTTAAGGGTCTCGCGTCGAAGCGCGGCATTTCCGTCGAGTATGATGCCCGCCTATTTATCGCAATTGGTTGTGGGCGGCTCGGCGCAGCTGAGGTGAATCGCGTGCTGGTCGCGCGCAACGATGGCGTAGACCGGCGGATGTTGCCACGTTCCCAGACATTCGAAGCCAAGCTTCTCTTTGTAATACGCGAGAGTGGACGGGATGTCCGCAGTGAAGAACTGAGGCGCAATCTGACGGATCATGAACCAAGTCTAGTGCAGATTATGCCGGGACAATCGCTTTCCTGCACGTCGCGAAAACGCATTCTGCGAACTGGTGACGTTGCTGAATCGATCGAAACCTTTTTCAATGAACGCCTCGCCCTGCTCGTCTAGCTCTGCCCGCCATGGTCAAGACATATCAATAACTGCACCACTCACTTGAAACCACTTGAGCGGTTCGAGCCCAATCGAACTCGCAAACAGTTCAGTTAATGTTGTAGAGATCAGGTGATTCGGAAGTGGAGTTCTTTCCGCGGCATCTTGCCGGGGTTTAAATTGTCAATGTACGCGTAGCCGACGATACGGACAAGTGAATTCGAACAAAGCGCGCTCTGGGTACGCATGTCCCACCGAGGAGCAAGAACCTGATTAAAGCTCTCCACGCAGCCTGGAGCGCAAAGATGCGGAGTAACTTAGAGCTTCCCGCCGAGTCCACGAAAGTGCCTCTGCGCGATTTTCGCTACGATTTTCGTTTGGGCATAGTTCCAGCCCCCGCCAATGACAATTGATGCCCCAGGGATAGTGTATTTCACGATCGAGCCCTGGAGAATCTTCACGCCCATCTTTGCGAAAATGCGTTTCGTTTCTCGTAGGACTGCTCCTCGGAAAATCCGCTTAGCCCCTAGCCCGGCAGCCTCTCCGCCAGCCTCCGTTGCGAATGTCCCGGCCCTCTCGCCGGTGACACATCCGATCGCGAATCCCAGGATTGTCAGAATATCCTCCGGATCATTCGGATCAAGCGGAACACCGTACAGCTTGCCGAGCTCAGCGATGAGTTGAAGCTGGAACCGTGTCAGCAGGATCATCTCAGATCCAATCGCCACAAGCGCGATTGCGATGTTCGCAGGTAACCCAACTCCGCCCTCGGCGCCTGTTACGATCGCAAGAGCCTCGTCAGCAGAGACTGTGAGGCCGATGACGGCGCCGAGCAGTGCCGAATTCCGGGCTGCAACCTTTACAAGTTTTTTTGCAATTCTTGCGTTGTCCTGGGTACCGTATTTCTTCTGAAAGTACTCGGTGTTAGCACGCTCCCAATAGTTCTGGAACGACTTCTGGACGAGCGGCAATAACCACTCTCCGGATTTGAAGGCCCGCCACCCCCCAAGTTCGACATAATCCCGTCTCGCTTCCGTCAACTGCGTTTTGATGCCTTCATTATCTAAATCCTTTGAATTCCGCACGAGCTGCACGTATGCATGCTGGACGTTCCCATCCTCGACCCACTCCTGTGTATCGATCCCATTCGCACCGTTATCACCACCCAGCTGCCGCCTAATCTGTGTTACCAAGTCCGAGAGTTCATTGTGTTCTTGGTCATACAGTTCGGAGATTCTGCTTATGTGCCGGCGGGGCGCGACCGCCACGCGGCCGCCTTTGACCGACCCCACAGCAATTGCCGTTTGTGATTCCATCACGATGCGATCCGTAGAAACAGAGCAGAACGGACATGCTTTCATATATGGAGAATACCGGAGCCGGAGAATAATCTACGACAGTTCTGCCCAAAAGCATGGCCTTGGGAACGCTGGCCCGTCGAAATCACATGAAAACGTTTTACGTGTCTGGCACTTCTCCGCATGACGCGCATCCCGTACATTGAAGTTCAAGATGGTGTTAACCGCACTAACCGCACGAGCAACGACCGAGAACCTCCGAAAGATTCCGCTTCTGGGCAATCGCCGAAGAGGCGGCACAACTGTGTGCAGACGTGCTTTGCGATGCGAAGATGCTCGCCCAATGGAGTCACGGCAGAGTATCTTCTTCGAAATCAAACGCATTTAAAGCTGGACGACGTCGGGATCGATCACCGCCGTCGCTGAACCTTGCTCGACTTCCCACGTTCTCGCTCTGCTCAAATCGTAAACAATCTTCATTGCGGCTGCATTGCGGATTTTGCCGGGCTTGTCCGTGTTTTGCCGCGCTAACTCGTTGAACTCGTTGATTTGGCGAGTGTTCAAAAGAACTCTGGATCTGCGTATCGGGGGTTCGAGTCCCTGCCTCCCAGCCAGTCACTCTGCGCCCGCTCTAATCATCAACCCACCTCCGAATCCCCCAACTAGAATCGAGATGTGCCATACTGCTGCACTCTCATACCGGGCGACGGGATCGGCCCCGAGGTCGCTGAGGCGACGATTCGTGCCATTCAAGCAACGGGTGTCGATATTTGCTGGCGCCGAGCAGAACTCAATGAGGCCATTATTCTCGAAGCAGGAAGAACGCTTCCTCAATACTTGCTCGATTCCCTTAACGAAACACGCGTGGGGCTAAAGGGCCCGGTAACCACCCCGATTGCGGAAGGCTTTCAGAGCGTGAATGTTGCCTTGCGTAAAGCGCTCGATCTCTTCGCAAATGTCCGCCCCGTCAAAACGCTCCCCGGCATTAAAACGCGTTTTCAGGACGTACAAATCGACATGATCATTTTCCGCGAAAACACCGAAGACCTCTATTCGGGTCTAGAGCACGAGATCGTCAAAGACGTCGTGACCAGCCTCAAAGTAATCACCCGGGCTGCATCCGAGCGGATCGCACGATATGCCTTTAGCTATGCCCGCAAGAATGGGCGGAGGCAGGTAACCGCGATTCATAAAGCGAATATTATGAAGCTTGCCGACGGTCTGTTCCTGCGTTGCGCCCGCGAGGTATCGAAGCAGTATCCGGAGATTCAGTATAAAGAATTGATTGTCGATAACGCGTCGATGCAACTTGTACTTCGGCCGGAAACATTCGACATTCTATTACTGCCAAATCTCTATGGCGACATCGTCTCCGATCTTGCCGCCGGGCTTGTCGGAGGAATCGGCATCGTTCCTGGAGCAAACATGGGTGAAAACCACGCGGTATTTGAAGCCGTGCATGGCAGCGCGCCCGATATTGCAGGGCAGGGGAAGGCCAACCCCACCGCCCTCATGCTATCGGCAGTCATGCTGCTCATTCACTTAGGGGAAGCGGAGGCCGGGCAAAAACTGCAAGATGCAGTGGAAGCTGTCTATCGCGAAGGAAACCATCTAACCAGTGACGTCGGCGGCATTGCCTCAACGCAGGAGTTTACGGAGGCGGTGATTGCAGCGCTTAAGCAAGACTAATTCAGAGTCCCTTATCACCCAGAAATACAATCAGATCGACGATGCGGTTCGAATAACCCCACTCGTTGTCATACCAGGAAACTACTTTCGCAAGATTGCCATCAAGAACTTTGGTCAGCTCGGCGTCGACAATGGAGCTGTTCGGGTTTTGCAGCATATCGCTCGAGACAACCGGATCTTCCGTATACGCGAGAATGCCCTTCAGTGGGCCTTTCGCCGCTTTCTTTAGCTCTGCATTCACCGATTCCGTCGTTGTGTTTTTCTTCAGGACCGCAACGAAGTCGACCACCGAGACATTAGGCGTAGGCACGCGCATCGAATAGCCGTCCAGCTTGCCTCTTAATTCCGGCACCACTAACCCGATCGCTTTGGCCGCGCCCGTAGTCGTCGGGATCATGTTGACTGCCGCGGCACGGGCGCGCCGAAGATCCGTGTGCGGAAAATCGAGAACGGTTTGATCATTCGTATAGCTATGGATCGTCGTCATAGAGCCTTTCTCGATACCGAATGAATCATTCAATACCTTAACCAGCGGCGCGAGGCAGTTCGTCGTGCAGGAAGCATTCGAAATGATATTGTGCTTCGCGGGATCGTACATGCCATCGTTCACGCCCAAGACGATGGTGACGTCCTCATTTTTCGCGGGAGCTGAAATGATCACCTTCTTAACGGACCCGTGCAGGTGCTTTTTGGCATCGTTCGCGTCAGTAAAGCGGCCCGTAGATTCGACCACGACTTCCACGCCAAGGCTAGGCCAATCAATCTCGGCCGGATCCTTGATTGCAAAAATCTTTATCTTCTTATCGCCCACATGGATATGTTCTCCGTGGGCCTTGATTTCTTCCTTAAGCTGACCAAGGATCGAATCGTACTTCAGTAAGTGAGCTAGTGTCTTTGTGTCGGTAAGGTCATTCGCTGCGACGAACTCGATGTCAGCACTATGAAGTCCTGCGCGTACGACATTTCGCCCGATGCGGCCGAAGCCGTTGATACCTACTTTGATTGGCATACAGTTTTATCTTACTGGCGGGGCAGAAAATGCTGTCAGGCTAGTCGGTCCAAATTGCAGAGATAAGTTGCTGGGTATCAAACTCGCTAACGCGCTGGCGGCAGAGGAGGAGCCGTCGTGCCGCCGATATTGGCGTACGACTCCTTGGTTTTCACCACCTTGCCTTCATTGAAGGTGATAAACGTCACTTTGCCCGGAGGTTCTCCGTAGATCCAATCCTCCAGCTCATCACCGTCTTTATTCGTTTCTCGACTCTTATTGTGCGGCTTCCCAAGAGCCAGTAGCACCTGATCTCGATCCATCCCTTCGATAGCCCGCTGCTCCTTAATAGCCGTTTTCACAGGCTCCGGCAATTTATCCATGTATTGTTCGGTAGCCGAATGCTTTTCGAAATCGAAAATCGGTGAAAGCATCTGCCTGATCTCGGCAGACTTCAGGGGCGGGATACTTCCTGGAAATACGAGCGCAATGTGGGAACCGTTTGCTGCCTGGGCGTTCTGGTTGCGGCTCACGGGCGACGTGTTCCCTCCCATTCCAACCTGGACGTGGTCATACCAGTGTCCGGATTTCGTGCCTCCGTTGATCTCGAGCAGAATTTTGTTCGATTCGATCACGACACGAGTGATCTGGATCTCATCGCCGAGCCGCGCCGCCGGTCCACCTTCTCGCAACGCGTTATCCCACGAGTTCTTGTCATAACTTCCATTGCTGTGGAATACGAGCGCCTTCTTCGATCGCGGCAGCAAGATCTTGGACTTAGCAAACTCGGCCGTCAGACCTCGTTGGATCTCCATGCGCTCGTCAAAGCTCAATTTGTCCGCGCGCAAATCCTGCCACAAACCTGCAAAGAGGAGCGCAATCACTAGTGCAGCTAGCCTGGCAGCCAAGCGGTGATTGGTCAACACAGACCAGAGATCGCCAAGCCACCGCACGGGCGTTGCTGGGCGATTACTTAGAAGACGGGTTCGTTGAGGATTCGGGCGATAGCCGCGGGCTGCGGCACGATGGGCGCCCGCGCCAATGCAAAAAACAAAGCTATGACAAAGATCGTCGCCAAGAGCCCGCCTTCGGGTCCATAATCTCCGCCACTCCAGAGAGATGTCAGATCCCATCGGTAAAAATACCTCGTCACCTCGATTGTAAGCCCGCTCAGGTTGACGCCAAATAACGGCAACACAGCGTTCCATCCGTAGTGCAGCCCTATCGGAAGCCACAAATCGTGGCTGCGCAGAAATGCATAACCGAGCAAAATGCCCCACAAGGTCGTGTTGAGTACTCCCAACTGCGTGACGTTGGGGTTTGCGCTGTGTGCCAGCCCGAAGATAACGCCCACGGGCAGCACTGTCGCGTACGGACCGATTTTCTCGACCAGCAGCTGAAACGCATATCCGCGGAACATCATCTCTTCGCCGGCCGCTCCAAACAATAGAGCGGCTAAGTAAAAGAGCAGGCTCGACCAAGCGAAGGTAGGATTTTCCCGCATAACTAGGTGTCCCGTGCCCGCGAGCAAAGGAGCCGTCAACATCAGCGCGGCCGCCCCAGCTCCAAACCCGGAGCCGATCAGAAAATTGCGTCCCGAACCGTGACGCCCTCCCAAACCTATATCGCTCAATGGACGACGATCAAAGATCCGCATTGTCAGGAGATTGGCAAGCAGGCCCGTACCGAGCAGGCCGATAGTACCCGCCACCACAGTTCCGAAAACCGCCAGCAAAAGAGGCGAGAGTAGTCGTAAGCCTATAAAAACGGCCGCAACGAAGAACGCAACTCGAAGGACTATGCCCATTCGAGTTTCTGGCGTGGCGGCGGGCGGATTGGAAATTCCAGGTGCTTGGCCCATACTGAACGAGCTTACCGACGTCCTAAAAGCCCCAATCCGGTGGTACTATACGTTCCAGCCTGGACTTCGAAGCTAGTTTCCATCCTAAAGCCATGTCCAACTGAAAGAAGATACTCATCTCGCGGTGAGCCGCGTCCGATGAGACTTATATGCAAGAACGGCGAACCGATCCCAGACTGCTATGCGCGGAACTGGTCGAAGTGATCTGGACTGACAAAGGCGGGCGTCAAAGCCGGCGGATTGCGAATTTAGAGGATATCTCGCTCTGCGGTGCATGTGTTCAGGTAGAGAGCGCGATGCCCTGCGGCACACCAGTTTCGATGCGTTACGGCGACGGGCAGCTAACTGGGACTGTTCGTTATTGCTTATATCAGGGTATAGGTTACTTCCTGGGTATCGAGTTTGACCCGGGCTGCCGATGGTCGCGCAAGCACTTCCGCCCCCGCCATTTACTCGACCTTCAACAGCTCGTTAGAACAGCGGCGCGTCGCTCACGTTCGAACGCGCAAGTGCAAAAGCGGGTGCCGAGCATGCAGCATATCTAATTCGGTCCAGCCAAAATCGGGTTCTCGAAGTAAAATCCATAGACGAAGCGCCTTTCGCCGCAATCAGCTCGGCGTAACACGTACCTTCGCTGCCATTGCATGGGAGACAGCAAGCAACTACTTCCCGCGAGCGGTGTCTATGCGGCCCTTGCCACGCCCCGGAGATCCACCTCCCTCGAAGGCGATGCAGCCGCCCTGCTCGATTACCTGGATGCTATCACTCGTGCCCGCGTGGATGGTCTAGTTCTATTTGGTGCGACGGGCGAGTTCGTCCACTTCGACGTGGGCGAGCGAATGCGCTTGCTGATGTTCGCCGTGCGCCGCAGTCGGGTCCCAGTGCTGGTGAATGTTTCACATTCGACGCTCGTGGGCGCAGTTGAGCTCGCAGAACACGCGCTCGAGGTTGGCGCTGCCGGAGTTTTGCTGATGCCGCCGTATTTTTATAACTATGGAGATAATCTGCTTGCCCGCTTTTACGAAGACTTTGTACGGCTTCTTGGCGGTAAACTTTCCATATATCTTTACAATCTACCCTCTTTCACGAATCCGATTTCCGCGCAACTCGCCGAAGCTTTGCTAAGCTCGGGGGCTTTCTCGGGCATCAAAGATTCAAGCGGTGAATGGCAAATGTTCGAAGCGCTGAATGCCCTGCAGGCGAAGCGGCCGTTCCGGCTGCTCATCGGGAATGAGTCTCTGTATCTCCGAGCTCGTACTGCCGGTGCCCACGGCATTGTGTCGGGAGTTGGGGCGGCGTTGCCCGAGCTCCTCGTCGCCATAGACGAGGCATTTCGCGACTCTAAAGACGAACGCGCCCAACAGCTCAACCTCCGGTTGCAAGAGTTTGTTGGTTGGCTGGACAAGTTTCCCCCAACCGTCGGAATCAAGCAAACAGCTGCCGCGCGTGGATGGAAACATGACCAATTCGCGGTCCCTTTGGATGAGGAAACGGCGGCAACCTTGAATAACTTTCGGCAGTGGCTTCGCGGATGGATACCGGCGGTGCTTTCGGAGTGCAACCAGAAAGGCGCGTAGATGTTCTTGAGCGAGGCTTGGCAATCGATAGTGCTGGAATTGAACTAGAAAGATTGTGAAACAGGAAATACCAGCTACGGAGCGAAGCGATCCCCCGTCCATGAGCGCCGAAGAATTTCGGCAAGCGGCGTATCAGCACGCTGACTGGATCTCACACTATTTTGAGCACGTCCACGACTTTCCGGTATCAACCAGTGTCCAGCCTGGCGAGTTATCGGCAAACCTCCCCAAAACCGCGCCCGAACAAGGCGAGCCGATTGAGAGAATTTTCAAAGACTTCGAATCATCGATCTTCCCGGCACTCACCCTATGGAATCACCCTCGCTTCTTTGCGTGGTTTTCGGTTTCATCTACTCCCCCGTCGATACTTGCCGAGTTTCTGACCGCAACCCTCAACGTGAACGCAATGTTGTGGAAGTCCGCGCCGGCCGCAACCGAACTCGAGCAGGTGACATTGACCTGGTTGCGGGAGTGGCTTGCGCTTGACGAAACATTCTTCGGAATCATCTACGACACCGCATCAGTGGGCGTGATGCAAGCCATTGCCGCGGCTCGCGAGTGGGTCGACCCATCCTGCCGTGTCAAAGGCATGCGCCGGGATCTCATGGTGTACATATCGGAGCACACCCACTCGTCCTCTGAAAAGGCTGCGATTGTCTTAGGCTTCGGTCAGGAAAACGTCCGCAAGATTCCAGTCGATTCTCAATTCCGCATGCGTCCCGATTTGCTCGAGAAAGCGATGGAAGCCGATTTTGCGGCTGGAAAGCGTCCCTGCTGCATTGTTGCTTCAGTTGGTTCCACGTCAACCACAGCCATCGATCCCATTCCGGCCATTGCAGATATTGCAGAGCGCTACAACACGTGGCTGCATGTCGATGCTGCATACGGCGGGTCTGCCGCTGTACTACCAGAGATGCGGCATATTTTCAATGGAGCGGAGCGCGCGCATTCGTTGATCTTGAACCCCCACAAATGGCTGTACGTCTCGATCGATTGCAGCGTCTTATATACGCGGTATCCAGACATTTTGCGCCAGTCTAGTTCGCTCAGCGCCGAATACCTTCAAACCGCTGAAGACGATCGCGTTGTAAATTACATGGACTATGGAGTGCAGCTAGGCCGCCGCTTCCGCGCTCTGAAACTTTGGTACGTGTTTCGCTATTACGGCCGCCAAGGGATTATCAGCATGCTGCGCGAGAGCCTGCGACTCGCGCAATTGCTGAAGGCACTCGTGGAAAGTGACGAAAGCTTTGAGATCTCGGCTCCCGTGCCATTTTCGCTCATCTGCTTTCGGCATCGCAGCAATAACGAATTCAACCAGCGCCTACTCGCTGAAATCAATGCAACGGGAGAAGCATTCCTTTCGCACACAGTGCTGAACGGAATATTCGTGCTGCGCTTCGCCATTGGAAACTTTCAAACTACAGAGCAGGACATCCGTGATACTTGGAGACTAATCCAGGAAACCGCGCAGGAGCTTCTCGTCGCCGAGCCTGCAACTGCACCCGGCGGATAAAGCGCGATCAACATATGCCCAACCAGAGGCTCGCCATCAACCTGTGCGGCATAAAGCTTCGAAACCTTGTGTTAGCCGCCTCGGGAACGTTCGGTTATGGCATCGAATTCGCAAGCCTGGTCGATCTCAACAAGCTCGGCGGCATCGTAACAAAAGGTCTTTCGCGCGAGCCAATCAGCGGTAATCCAGCGCCGCGCCTCTGGCAGACCGACGCTGGAATGATCAACTCGGTCGGACTTCAGAATGTAGGCGTCGTGGCGTTCATCCGCGATAAACTGCCCAAGCTCCGCCAGTTTACGGTTCCCGTCGTTGTAAACGTCTTCGGCTATTGCGACGACGACTATCTTGAAGTCATTCGAGCTTTAGAAGACACACAGGGCGTCGCTGCCTACGAACTCAATGTTTCATGTCCCAATACCGAACAAGGCGGCTTGTTTTTTTCGAGCGATCCCATCTTGCTCTCACAGCTTGTGAGGCATGTCCGGCGTGCCTCCACACGTCCGCTCATCGTCAAGCTCTCACCCAATGTTGCCAGAATCGAACCATTCGCGAGAGCTGCCGAGGACGCTGGTGCCGATGCTATATCGCTTGTAAACACATTTGTTTCGCTGGCCATAGACATACAAACGCGTACGCCGCGGGTGGGTGCTGGTTTCGGCGGTCTCTCCGGTCCTGCGATTAAACCCATTGCTCTGCGCATGGTCTATGAGGCCGCTCAGACAGTGAAAATTCCGGTGATTGGTTTGGGCGGTATCGTAACTGGCGAAGACGCCGCTGAATTCTTGATTGCTGGCGCCCATGCTGTCCAGGTTGGAACTGCTTCCTTTATCGATCCCCGCGCCCCGCAACGTATCGCTAAAGAGCTCAATCGCGTCCTTCAAACGCATGGCATTAAGCACGTGAACGAACTCGTGGGTACCTTGCGACTTCCAAATGCAGCCCTCAAGAAGTCAGTTGAGACCACAAGTGCAAAATGAAGCCATGAAAGAAATCATCGTGACCGAGAACGCACCCAAAGCGATCGGACCCTACTCGCAAGCCATAACGGCAAACGGATTCGTGTTTCTCAGCGGGCAAATCCCGCTCGATCCTCTGTCAGGCGAGCTTATGACGGGATCCATCCAAGTGCAGACTGAGCGCGTTTTGGAAAACATGAAAGCGGTACTCCAGGCCGCCGGGTTGTCGTTTGATCACGTGGTAAAGACCACCGTTTTCATGAAGGACTTGGCGGATTTTCCGCTCATGAACGACGTATACGGTAAGTATTTCGGTACGAATCCCCCAGCACGTTCTACCGTCGAAGTCGCGCGTCTCCCTCGCGACGCGCGCGTCGAGATTGAAGCAATTGCCGTCGAAAGCCGGCCGTAGTCGACTGCCGTTTCGTCCTATTTTGGAGCCGGATTTGCGGTGTATTGCTCTTGCGGCGGATTCAGCTTTACATCAATCGCCTTTTGGTCTTTATCGATATCAAACTTTTTGCCAAAGGTCTGATGATTCTTCGCAACAACCTGAAGCTGTATGGTGCCTTGTGGAACTGGCGGAAAATGCGCCAATCCCTCCTGATTTGTGTGCACTTCCCAATGTGTCTGCCTGTGCTTGCCAAGTTTCGTGATCTGGCGTGAGCCGAGAAAATCGAGAATCACCGTAGCATTGTCGAGCGGCTTATCATGTTGATCCTTGACGTTAACGGTAATTGACGTCTTCTCTGAGCCGACTGCAATGAGCGACACAGATGCTACGACCGCGATGATCACCAGCCGAAGCTGCATCCTACAAATTATCCCTTACCCGGTAACGCGCAGCGCGGACGCTGTTCTCGCCCTTGAGCAGAGGCTCAATTGCGGCCCGCAGTGACGCTTCATCCATAAGGCCTGGGTGATAAAGCTTCACAATGCCTCGTCGGTCTGCCACGATAATTGTAGGAGTTGTACTCGCACCGAAGCGCTCAAAATTCATCTCACTGAGTGGAACGTAAAGATTGGGGATCTCCGAATAGAATCTCGTATAGACTTTCTCAATGAAGGCTCTCTCCTCCGCCGCGTTAGCATGCTCATCCTGAGGTGTGTAGCCATACAGCTTCGTCGGGCCGATAATCACTAAACCTTTGCGCTCAAATTCTGTGCCAAGCTGCTTCAGGATCGGAGCCTCGGCTTTGCAATCAGCACACCAGTGGGCCCAAAAGAAAAGCAAAACTACCTTTCCCCGTAATGCATTTTCAGGAACCGGCTTGGCGCCGATCCACTCAGACTGGCGGAGAACCGGCAACGGCTTTCCCTCGAGTGTCAACACGTTCAAATTCTTCTGTAAACGCGCTACGATCGACGTGCCGCGCCATCTCCGCTCTGCGGATTGGAGAAGCCTTACAGCTTCGGTTCGTCGATGACCCTCATTGAGCGCCTGCGCTTGTACCTCGTATGCTGCCCCCAACGCGAGTGGCAGATGAGGCTCATCATCAAACTTTCGATTTGCGAGCCCTGTCTCACAGAGTCGCTCGACCTCCTCGGCCTTTTTGGAAGCCTCCTCCAGACCGCCTGCGTTCAGTTCTCCCCGTGCGATCCAGGAGAGCGCTTCGAGTGCCTGGGGCGTATTTCCGGCCTGCTTACGGAACTCGTCGACGAGAGCCGATGCCGAAGCCAGATCACCGCGTTCAACGGTCATCTGAACATAGGCCACCAGAACCGTTCCAGGGCTCTGGCTCCGACTCAGTGGAGCGAAGACTAGAAATACAGCGAGAATCGCCGCCAGCCGAACTATTGAGCGCACAAATTATTTAAGTACTCGCGGAATGGGCCTCCCAGATCAGGCCGATTCAGCGCGAACTCTACGGTTGCTTTCAGAAAGCCAAGTTTATCGCCTGCATCGTAACGCTTACCCTCAAACTTCAAGCCGTAAATGGGATGATTCCGCAGCATCAACTTCAACCCATCAGTCAACTGAATCTCGCCGCCGCTTCCCGGTTGAACCGCCTCGATGCAGGAAAAAATCTCAGGAGTGAGTACGTAGCGGCCAATGATCGCGAGGTTGGAAGGCGCATTCTCGGCTTTCGGCTTCTCCACCATGTTGCGGATCCGAAATAGCCTATTTTCGGTTCCTCCGTTCAAAACAGGTTCTGCGTCGACCACACCGTAAGCTGAGATTTGATCACGAGGCACCTCCATCAAGGCCAATACCGAAGAACCGTAGTATTCGTACACATCAAGGAGCTGCCGTAAGCAGGGCGTTTCGGACGCAATAATGTCGTCCGAAAGAACCACTGCAAACGGCTCGTTGCCTATCAGTTCCTTGGCCCGCAGCACGGCATGTCCGAGGCCGAGCGCCTCCTTTTGCCTCACATACGCGACGTCAATCATGTCGGAAATGAACCGCACCATGGTAAGCATTTCCGTCTTATTCTTTGATTCAAGCAATTGCTCTAGCTCGAAACTGACATCGAAATGATCTTCAATGGAAGATTTCCCGCGACCCGTGACGATGATAATCGTTTGCACGCCGGAACTCATGGCCTCTTCTACTCCATACTGGATCAGAGGTTTGTCCACCAGCGGCAGCATTTCCTTGGGCTGCGCTTTCGTCGCCGGCAGAAATCTCGTTCCTAATCCAGCGGCTGGAAACACCGCCTTCCGTATTTTCGGGGTCATCAACCGCCATTGTACGCGCTTGAATGTTCAAAACCGCCCGTTCGCTGAACGGAATTTGTCACTCCCACTCTGTGGGTGCTAATCGTACAATAGAAGCTGAACGATGGCTTACGTAATCGCAGAACCGTGCATCGGAACCAAAGATAGTTCTTGTGTCGATGCCTGTCCCGTGGATTGTATTCATCCCAAAAAAGATGAAGCGAACTTCGAAGGCGAAGAAATGCTGTATATCGATCCCGTCGAGTGCATCGACTGCGGTGCATGCGTTCCAGTCTGTCCTGTGTCTGCCATCTTCGCCGCCGACGACCTGCCGGATAAGTGGGCCGATTTCTCGCAGAAAAACGCGTCCTTTTTCGGTCGCTAGCCCGGTCGGTACACGGCCCAGGACGTATCCGTTTCCCAAACCTTCACATAGGCGATTGACGCTGTCTTCAGATCCTTTTGCATTTCTTCCCAGATGAACTTTGCAATGTTCTCGGCGGAAGGATTGATCTTGTCGAATGGCTGCAGATCGTTCAAAAACTGGTGATCTAGGTATTCGCTCGTACCCCGCAACCGCTTCTTTAGATCGGCGAAGTCGTACAGCAGTCCAGTTTCATCGAGTTCAGGGCCTTGAACACCCACTTGCACCCGGTAATTGTGCCCATGCACGTTTTCGCACTTCCCGCGATAGTTGCGCAGCGCGTGCCCAGCAGCGAATGTGTGTTCTACACAAATCTCAAACATTGAAAAATTCTTGAACGTCTTCGAACTTGGTTGTGAATCGATATGCAGGCAGGCTGTCGAAAAACACCCGTCCGTACGGCAGCTTGGTAATCCTATTATCCAGCAGGGCCAGTACGCCCCGATCTCCAGTGCCCCGAATCAAACGTCCAAAGCCCTGCTTAAGTGCCAGAGCTGCTTGGGGAATTTGGTAGTCGTAAAATGGATTTCCGCCGCTCTCTCGCACGGCGTCTATCCGCGCCGCGATTACGGGATGAGTCGGAACCGCAAAGGGAAGCCGGTCTATAATCACGCAGCTAAGTTGATCGCCCTGAACATCCACGCCCTGCCAAAAGCTTGACGTGCCAAACAATACTGCGCCTGGAGTTTCGCGAAACGCGTTCAGAAGGGTGGTCCGTGGCGCATCACCTTGCAGCAGGAGCGTATGTTCCAAACGTGGCTTCAAGAGCTGATAAATCTGTCGCATCTGCAGATAGCTCGTGAAAAGCACGAATGCGCGGCCACGCGAAGCTTCCAATATCCTCTCGATCTCCTGCGCCGCGCTTTGAGTAAATTCCGGGTGCCGAGGATCCGGCAAATAACGTGGCACATATAGTAGTACTTGCTTCGCGTAATCGTACTGACTTTCAAGCTGTAGCGTTCTCGCGCTCTCGAGACCTAACCGGCTTTGCGCATAATCAAAACTGCCGGTCACCGCCAAAGTGGCGGACGTAAGGATCACTGAGTCCACTCGGTCCATCAGGTGCGTTGACAACGCTCTTGAAACGTCTATGGGTGTCGCCTGCAGATACAAGCTCCGCCCGCGCCGCTCGATCCAATACACGTATGTTTTATCGACGCATTCCATCCAGAAGCGAAGCGCCTGTTGAATCAGCCGCCCACGCCGGACCAGAGGCAAAATTTCCTCCATCACCCGTTCCGTCAGCTCGAGTCGCATGCAGAGCCCATCCAGCGCGAGCAACAATTCGCGGTACGCATCCTCGTGCTCTTCCAAAAAACTGTTGTGATCACGAAAGCCCTGTCGGCCCTCTTGCGGAAACAAAACAAAGAAATCCTCCGTGCGATCGCTCAGGTGAATCAGGCTGCGATCCAGTTCTGGCGTCGCGAAGAGCTTTGCCCGCGAGATCGCTGCTGTGTCCTTGATGAGTTCCTGGATCTGCGTATTACTCACGCTCATCCCGAAATACTGTCCAGCCACATCTTCAATCTCGTGAGCCTCATCGAAAATCACTGCCGAGTACTCCGGTAGTATGCCGCCAAACGCCTGATCCCGCACGGCGAGATCGGCAAAGAACAGATGATGATTCACTATGATGATGTCGCTCTGAAGACCGCGCCGGTGCATCTCGGTAATGAAGCAGCGATCAAACTGTTTGCATTTCTGCCCCGCACAGAGATCGCTTCGCGCGTCCAGCTTCGTCCAGGCGCTGCTTCTCTCAGGGAGGTCCCGCAACTCGCTGCGATCGCCCATTTCTGTGACGCGTTCCCAATCTTGGATGAGACGGAAATCGCCAATCTCATCTAGCCCGGAAAGCACGGGGTCGCGTTCGGCGTCGTACACCTTCTGCCGGCACACATAGTTCGAACGCCCTTTCATATAGCAAACCGAAAGAGGTTGATCGAATAATGACTGTAAAAAAGGCAGGTCTTTGAAATACAGCTGCTCTTGAAGATTCTTCGTTCCTGTCGAGATCACCACTCGCTTGCCCGACAGAATCGATGGCACCAAGTAGGCCAGTGTTTTCCCCGTCCCTGTTCCAGCTTCAACGATTAGATGCCGGCGCTCGGCTATGGCCGATTCCACCGCTTGCGCCATCTCGAGCTGGCTCTGCCGGTAATCGTAATTCGGGTGAGCGCGCGCGAGTATGCCATTGCGTGCGAAGAAGCCTCTTACGTTGATCCCGGTCCCGCTACTTATAGATCGAATCTCAGGAGCGCACGAGACCTTCGGAGCCTGTTTTAAGTTCGTAACGATGCTCACCGCGCGTGATGGGAGGAACCCCCAGTTTAGTACGTTTCCGAAGGTAGTTATTCTCAAACGAGCGCGTCGGCTGAACAAGTGCCGTTGCCCGCGTTAAAGTGAGATCCAGAGGGACCGCCGCCCTCCGGGCGTTCCCCAAACCTCATGCCGGAAGAAATTGTCTATCTGACCGAGCTGCTCGGCGTGAAGGTCTACGACCTGAAGGGCAAAAAAATAGGCACGCTTCGGGATGCTGCCCTCGTTCCGCTCATCGATCCCCTCCGTGTAGATCGTTACCTTGTAGGCGCTGGACCTGGATGGCTCAGTATCCGCTACGACCAGATCCAGAGCATAGACCCGGATGGCATCCACCTTAAGGACGAGCGCCTGACCCCATATCACTCGGACGAATACATGTTGCGCATGGTCCGCGACTTGCTCGATCAGCAAATCATCGACGCGCAAGGGCGAAAGGTTGTTCGAGTCAACGACGTTACCCTTCTCAGAGAATATGAAAACGATCAATTGGTCCTCCACGTTCTTGAAGTTGACATCGGGATTCGATCCATGTTGCGCCGTGTACTCAGAGGCATCGCGTCGCCGGCAGTTATCCGCGCCCTGCAAGAAAAGATACCAGCGCATTCCATTCGCTGGGAGTTCTGTAACATCCTCGAAGCAGATCCGCAGCGCCGCGTCCGGTTGAACATTTCCAACAAGCTGCTCGAAAACATGCATCCCGCGGATCTGGCGGACATCGTCGAAGATCTCAGCCACGAGGACCGCGAGGCCATCTTCAACACCATGGATAACGAGGTGGCCGCTGACCTGCTCAGCGAGGTTGAACCCGGCATTCAAACTCGCATCATCGAATCTTTGAAGGCCGACAAAGCTGCCGATATTCTCGAGGAAATGGAACCCTCCGAGGCGGCCGATCTCCTCAACGAGTTGGAGGAAGAACGGTCCGAGCAGATATTAGAAAAAATGCAGCCCGAAGAAAAGGAAGAAGTCGAGGAGTTGTTGGAATTCCGCGACGATACCGCGGGAGGTCTGATGGATCCGGGATATTTGTCCTTGCCCGAGAACGCCACGGTAACGGATGCCATGGAGACGCTCAAAAAAAATGAGGAGATCGTCGAGGATCTCCATACCCTCTTCCTGGTCGATAGCGAGGGGCGGCTTCGGTTCACCGTTCTTCTTGCGAAGCTTTTCTTTGCCTCAGGCAACACGTCGCTGGCGGATCTCGCTGCAGAGCCGCTGCTGTATGTCTATGCCGATGAAAAGCAAGATCGCATCACGGAGCTTTTCGACAAATACAACCTTTTGACGTTGCCGGTCGTCGATCCCGAACAGCGCCTAATCGGCGTCATCACCGTAGACGATGTTGTGGCCGTCCTGCGGCAAGGGTAAACTGAAACGAACCCATCGCGGTTCAAAGTGAAACCCAAGACCTCTCATTTCAGGCACGGTACACTTCGGCTGTTCAACTCAGGCTTTTGGTTTTAGCGATTTACGCCCTGCACGAGGAGGGGCCGCCAGATGCGAAAGCATTGGCATGAACTTCCCACTGATTCTCTTCACCCTCCAACTTCTGGTCACGATTTTCGCATTGATCCGTGAGTCTGGAGAAGACGAGCGCTTCGCAGGCGACAAGCTGGCTTACCGCAGCTAATCGCTACCCCTGTTCCCGCTGCCCAGCCGTTTCCAAAGCGAAACTCGCCCTGTTCCGAAATGAATCGCCGTCGGTTCAAATTGGCTACAATCACGAGCGACCTGAATCTAGGCCTTGTAGTTTCAGTAACTTGCCACTTCTGCCGAAAGGGCTGCCAGATGCGAAAGCATAGGCATGAGCCTCTCACTGATCCTCGTTGCAGTTCAGATACTGGTTGCGGTCTTCGCCCTCATCCGCGAGTCCGGTGAAGACGAGCGTTTCGAAGGCGACGCGCTGAGCTACCGCAGCTAAAACACCCGGCGCACTCTACAGTGCCTTACTTCCCGTACAAAAACACGCACGGCTCGTGACGGCTCTCGCCCCCGTCATTCACCGAATACATTTTATAGCTCGGGTGGCTTCCCCACAGTGAGCCTGCCGCATGCTCACCGTCCTTTCGCAACGCGTAGAACTCAATATCCAGCTTGTCTAACTTACTCTTGTCATCGTTGTAGTTGCGCGACACACGTTTCAGCGCCTCCATTACGGAATCGCGCGGCGACATTCCCCGCCGCATCGCTTCGACAATGGTGTGCCCTCCCGCAATGCGAATATTCTCTTCGCCAACGCCCGTCGATCCTCCTCCGCCGACATCCTGATCCACGTACAGACCAGCGCCGATGATCGGCGAGTCTCCCACGCGTCCCGCAATCTTCCAGGCCAGACCACTCGTTGTCGTAACGCCCGACATTTCGCCCTTTTCATTCAAAGCCAGGCAGTTGATCGTTCCGTAGGTCGGATGCGTTGCCGTCTGCCACGCCCAGGCGAGCGTCGCATCATCCACGTGCGGAAACGCATGTTTCAATTTCTCGAGAGGCGTGGCTTCCGCTGTCAGGTTTTGGTCCATAGGTATCCAGTTGTTAAATGCGTTCGGCGCACGCGTAGACTCTTTCCATACCAGCCATGCGGTTCTCGATTTTTCGGTGATCAAATCTTCCTTCTGATAACCATATGCCTGGGCGAACTTCGACGCTCCTTCGCCCACCAGCATCACGTGCGAGGTATGCTCCATCACGAGCTTGGCGATTTTCGAAGGTGTCTTGATGCCTTGAATTGCTGCGACCGCGCCGCACCGTCGTGACGGTCCATGCATCACGCTTGCATCCAGCTCGACCACGCCATCTTCGTTCGGCAACCCACCGTATCCGACAGATGTATCGTTCGGGTCCAATTCGACAAGATTCACTCCGGCAATCACCGCATCCAAAGTGTCCGAGCCGCTCTTCAACATTGCCATTGCCTTGGCGCACGCTGCGCGTCCATTGGCACTGGAAATCACGACCGGCTTCTTGCTTCCCCCGCCTTGATTCGCCACTGCGTTATTTGCGGCTGCCGCAGTGGCCGCCAATCCCAAAATCCATTCCCTGCGATTTATCATGATGTTGCGTTTTTACCACAAGTACCGGTACGGACACCGGCAGCCGCTTCAACGTTACAATACTGTTTCGATGATCGAAGAGATCTCGCCAGCGCACAGCATTCACGGCATTATCAGAGTTCCCGGTGACAAATCCATCTCGCACCGCTACGCCATGCTAACCTCAATCGCCCAGGGTGAGTCGGAAATCTTCAACTATTCGACGGGTGCGGATTGTCAATCCACTCTGTCGTGCCTCGGAGCGCTCGGGGTGAACTATTCGTTCAGCCACGAAGCTGAGCAGCGCGTGCTCAAAATCCAGGGAAAAGGTCTCAAAGGTCTGCAACCTCCGCAAGACCGCCTCGACGCAGGAAATTCGGGTTCCACGATTCGAATGTTGTCCGGCATTCTCGCGGCGCAATCATTCTCAACCAATATTTCGGGCGACGCTTCATTAGCAAAACGCCCGATGGGCCGTATCATAGCGCCTCTTTCCGAAATGGGCGCGCACATTGATGCCACGAACGGCCAGTATCCTCCGCTAACCATCCATGGTTCGCCGCTTTATGCAATCGATTATCATCTCCCGGTACCCAGCGCTCAGGTCAAGAGCTGTGTCCTGCTCGCAGGTCTCTATGCTCATGGCGAGACCATTGTTCGAGAACACATTGCTACTCGCGACCATACTGAAATCGCTTTGCGCGAGCTTGGGGCAGACATAACGCTTGAGCCTCGATTCGCTTCCGTCCGCGGACCAACTCACCTCGCCGCGAAAAAGCTATTTGTTCCGGGCGATATATCGTCCGCCGCCTTCTTCATCGTTGCCGCCCTGATCGCTCGTGAGGCCGACCTGATCATCACCGATGTCGGACTGAATCCCACCCGAACCGCTGTGCTGGATGTCTTGCGCGCTATGGGGGCTTCCATCAAGTTGCTCCACATCGAACAGGCTAATGGTGAGCTGATTGGCAACCTTCAGATCAAGACGTCGCGTATACGCGGTGGAAACATCGAGGGTGCGACAACCGCTGCCGTCATCGATGAAATTCCAGTTTTCGCAGTACTCGGCGCCGTCAGTGAAGAAGGGTTGGTGGTGCGCAATGCTGCCGAGCTGCGCGTCAAAGAAACGGACCGCATTGACACGCTGGCCCGCAATCTACGCAGCATGGGAATCACCGTCATTACAACAGCTGACGGAATCGAGGTGCCAGGAAAGCAGAAGTTTCGCGCTGGCCAGCTCAAATCCTACGGCGACCACCGCATTGCTATGGCGTTTTCGGTTGCCGCCTTGGCTGCCGACGATACATCCAGTATTGAGGACGCCGATGCTGCTTCGGTTTCCTTTCCAGAGTTCTACGATATCCTGCGCCAGGTCGCGCAGTAGCCCGGCCAGGTATGGCAGACTCACTCGATTCGGACCTCACGCACGAAACTCTGATTCACGACTTGAACAATGTGTTTGAAACGATCAATGAAGCTGCGGAGCTACTGAGTACGGACCGGCATTGGAAGCCTTTAGCTGGCACTCTATCCCGGTCCATCACGCGTGGTAAACGGCTCATCGGAGCGATCCCGGACAGTACGCCAAATCTAACGGAAATCGTCGATCACGCGATTCAATCGGTAACCGACTATTGCGTCGCCGGGCGCAAGCCTCGCATCAGGTTCGTGCGGCAATTCCCAACTGATCTCCGTCTGCCTGGCTCCGCAAATGACTGGGAGCGAGTCTTTGTAAACCTCTTCCTGAATCCCGCCCAGATCATGCGCAAGCCGGGAAGAATCGAAATCGCGGCCGAGCAAACGAGCGATTCACTAACCATAACCGTTTCCGATAATGGACCGGGCATCCCCGTTGAGATCCTACCGCGCATTTTTCGGCCGGACGTCTCAACCAAGACTGGCCGGTCCGGGCGGTCGGGACTCGGCCTTCATATCGTCGCCTCAATAGTTAAAAAACATTCAGGGCGCGTCACCGCTGCCAACCGGGAGTCGGCTAGCGGCGCAGTTTTTACCATCTTGTTGCCGACGAGCTGATGCAGACTGATTATCATGTGTTAGCAACTGCCGTATCAGGCGTCTACTTCTCGTGCGAGCTTTCGCTCTTCTAGCGCATTCCTTAACGAATGAAATATCTCTGTATTCACTGTCACTTCTATCAGCCTCCCCGCGAGAATCCCTGGCTTGAACAGATTGAACTGCAGGATTCGGCCTATCCGTACCATGACTGGAACGAGCGCGTCGCGGCTGAGTGCTACGCCCCCAATCTGGCCGCCCGCATACTCGATGAGCACCAGCGCATCACGCATATTCTGAACAACTATTCCAGAATCAGCTTCGATTTTGGTCCCACTCTCCTCTCCTGGGCCACTGAGCACGCGCCTGAGCTCTACCATTCACTCATCGAGTCCGATAAACAAAGTCAACGACGTTTCTCGGGTCACGGTTCTGCAATAGCGCAGGCATACAACCACATGATCATGCCGCTTGCGAACGCGCGCGACAAACGGACACAGATCTTGTGGGGCTTCGAGGATTTTGTGAAACGCTTCGGGCGGTTGCCCGAAGGCATGTGGCTGCCGGAAACTGCCGTCGATCTCGAAAGTCTGGATCTTATGGCGCAAGCCGGCTTGACCTTCGCGATTCTCGCGCCTCACCAGGCGAAAGCGGTTCGTCCACTTCAAGGTGGCGACTGGCAGGACGTGACCGGCTCAAAGATCGATACCACCTGCGCTTATCTCCTGCGCACGCCCAGCGGCAAGTCGATCAACCTGTTCTTCTACAATGGGCCTGTTTCCCAAGCCGTCGCGTTCGAGAAGCTGCTAAACAACGGCGAAAGGCTTGCGGCGCGATTGTTAGGCTCTGTCTCGGAGACGCGAACTGGGCCGCAGCTAGCTCACATCGCTACCGACGGCGAAACCTATGGCCATCATCACAGGCACGGTGAAATGGCGCTTGCTTTTGCGCTTGATCACGTTGACTCGCAGAAATTAGCCAAGCTTACCAATTACGGCCAATTTCTTGAGCTGCATCCAGCGGCCTGGGAAGTGCAGATATACGAGAACACGTCCTGGAGCTGTGTGCACGGCATCGAGCGATGGCGGAGCAACTGCGGTTGCAACTCAGGCCGCATCGGCTGGAATCAGGAATGGCGGAAGCCACTTCGCGAGGCTCTTGACTGGTTACGTGATTTCCTGGCCCCACTGTTCGAGTCTTTTGGCTCAAAGCTGTTGAAGGATCCTTGGGTCGCGCGAGACAGCTACATCAGCATCGTGCTCGATCGATCACCTGAAATCCGGCAGCGATTCGGTGATGAGCATTTTGCTCGCCCGCTGAGCTCGGAGCAACAGGTACTCGTCTGGAAATTGCTCGAGCTTCAACGTCATGCGATGCTCATGTATACCAGTTGCGGATGGTTCTTCGATGACCTCTCTGGAATCGAGACCGTACAAGTAATTCAATATGCCGGCCGAGTTGTGCAGTTGGCCGAGCAGCTCTTCGGCATTCCAGTAGAGCCGCAATTTCTCAACAAGCTCTCAGCAGCCAGAAGTAATCTCCCGGAATACGGCGACGGCACGAACATTTACCTCAGATATGTAAAACCATCGATTGTTGACCTGGAGAAGGTTGGCGCGCATTATTCAATTAGTTCACTGTTTGCACCTTATGGCGAACGTACGGACATCTTCTCGTACACCGCTAAGAGGCTGGATTACCATACTCGCGATGCCGGCAAGTTGCGTATGGCTCTTGGTAAGGCAAGCTTCACTTCCAAGATCACCCAGGAATGCGAAATGCTCACTTTCTGGGTTGTGCATTTCGGCGATCACAATGTCACGGGAGGTGTGCAAGCAGCGGCAGATCCAGACGGCTATCAGGAAATGCTCGAATCGATTCGCGACTCATTCGCTCGTGTCGACATTCCGGAAGTAGTTCGTTTGCTCGATAAGCGCTTCGGCGAGAACACTTATTCTCTTCGATCGTTATTTCGCGATGAACAACGCAGGATTCTGAAGGTAATTCTTTCCGCTACTGTTGCCGAAGCCGAGGCCGCGTACCTGCAGCTTTACGCGCATCATGGCGCGCTAATGCGCTTCATAACCAGCCTTGGAACACCCATGCCTCGCGAGTTTATCGCGGCCGTGGAATATGCCATTAACAGCTTGTTGCGTCGTGCATGTTGCGCCGACGAGCTCGACGCAGAGCGCGTTCAGAATCTCTTGATCGAAGCTCAAGCTGGCAACGTCATGCTCGATAAGACCACCCTTGAGTTCTCACTCCGCAAAAAAGTCGAGAGCCTGGCCGGACGCTTTGCCGCCGATCCTTCACGACTTGAGAGGCTTGCGGAATTGAAATCCGCTTTGAAGATCGTGACGCAAATGCCCTTTCCTGTTAATGTATGGGTGGCACAGAACCACGTGTACGCCGTTAAAGCGGGCCTCTATCAACGCACTCGGAGAAAAGCCCAACGCGGCGATACGACAGCCCAAGCCTGGCTGGACAATTACTTGGAGCTTTGCGATTTACTCTCCATCCGCATCGAGTAATCGCGTGGCGAGGGATCGCTCAGCTGTTTGTCAGGATTCGGCTGATGTCGTTATAAATTACAAACACAACGATCATCATCAGAAACACAAATCCAAGCTTGAAGATCGTCTCTTTCACCTGCATGCTAACTTCACGCTGAATCAGCATTTCGACGAATAGCATCAACAGCGTGCCGCCATCCAAAATGGGTATAGGCAAAAGGTTGAATATCGCGAGATTCAAACTGACGAGCGCCATCCATCCGAAGAAGCTCGATGCTCCCTCGTGTGCAGCTTCGCTCGACATTTTTGCCATGCCGATCGGACCCGCTAATGTCTTGGGCGAAACGCGGCGTTCCACAATACTGCCCAATACTTGGAAAATGAGTGTGGCGTTCTGCACGTTCAGCCGCGCTGACTCCCTCAACGCAGGTGCAAATCCCAGCTTCACCATCTCGACAGGCATGCGAAACGCTATCCCGATTCGCCACGGCATTTTACTGTCACCCGTCGCTGCGGGAGCCACACGAACGTCCTGAATGTGCCCGTCCCGCATGACGGTAACTTCCACTGGCTTGCCGCCCGACCGGATCACTGTCTGCTGAACAGTGGCTGCTGATGCTACTGGTTGCTTGTTTACCCTAATCAGCAGGTCGCCCGGCTTCAGCCCAGCCGCCTCGGCAGGCGAGCCCTTCACCACCTGTCCCACCTGCACGTCTCCGCCCCAGCCCGCCACGCCAACGCCCTGTTTCGCGTCCATGCGGGGCGTCACTGTGACGTTGAGTTTGCGACCGTTTCGATCCACGACTACGGACAGTTGATGATTTGCATTCAGCGCCTCTTGCGTCAGCAGATCCGACCAGCTTGGATTCTTTCGACCGTTGAGTTGGACGATTTTGTCGCCCGGCTGCAGTCCCGCCTTCGCAGCAGGCGAGCCGGGTTCAAGGCTGCTGATGACCGGGTCACTCGATGTCACTTCCTTGGGGAAGCCGTACATGTAGAGACCTGTCACAATCACAATCGCCAAAACGATGTTCATGAATGGGCCGGCCAGAACGACCAGCGCGCGCTGCCAACGCGCTTTGGCCTGGAACGACCGAGGATCCGTTGAGGGCTCGTCTCCGGGCTGCTCGCCCATCATCCGCACATAGCCGCCAAACGGAATCGCCGAAACCCGAAAATCCGTTTCGCCGCGCTTAATCCCGAACAGCCTTGGCCCAAAACCAAAGCTGAACGTCTCTACCTTGATCCCGACCAGAAGAGCCGCGACATAATGTCCCAGCTCGTGGATGAGGATCATGACCCCCAACAGAATCACGACCCAAAAAACCGGTTGTAACCACGCCACGCTTAGTTCATCCCTTCTCTTTTGTCGGCAGGCCCCAAGTATTCGACGTGCTTCCCGCCAGTTCGATTCTTTGATTCATTATGGTGTAAACGCTAGTGCCCAGGTGCCGCTACGCGTCTCTGCCATTTGCGGTGGCCCAGCGCGACTCAGCTACGATCTGCCTGGCTAGTTCGCGCGACTCCGAATCGATTGATATCACTTCCTCTATTGTGCTCGCCTCGCGGCTAGGTTGGCGCGCGAGCGTCTCTTCAACGGTTTCTGCAATCGCGGGAAACGGTATTCGGCCTTCCAGGAACGCATCGACCCCCACTTCATCGGCCGCGTTCAAGGTGCAAGTTGCCGACCCGCCCTGCTGGTGTGCCTCATAAGCTAGCTTTAGTAAACGAAACTTCTCCAGATCGGGCGCCGAGAACTGCCACGTCCTAGGCTGCGTCCAATCCAGCCGTGGTACCGGCGCGCGCTGGCGTTCTGGGTAGGTCATGGCATATTGAATAGGCATGCGCATGTCAGTTGTCGATACCTGCGCGATCACGCTTCCATCGTTGTATTCGACCATAGCGTGAATCGACGATTGCGGATGTACGACCACGTCCACCTGAGACCCGCTTAAATCGAAGAGCCAGCACGCTTCGATGACCTCAAACCCCTTGTTCATGAGAGTCGCCGAGTCAATGGTAATCCGCCTCCCCATCTTCCAAGTTGGATGATTGAGCGCCTGTTCAGGCGTCACTTTCCATAGCGCATGCGCGGGCATCTCCCGAAAGGGTCCTCCCGATGCGGTGAGAATCAGCCGCGTCACTTCAGAGCGCCGTCCCGCCCGAAGGCACTGGTGCGCGCCGTTGTGCTCGCTATCCACCGGAATCAGCTCTGCCCCGGTCTCTGCAATGGCCTGCATTACCAGCCGCCCACTTGCCACAAGGACCTCTTTGTTTGCCAATCCGACGCGCTTTTTGGCCCGAATCGCTGCGTAGGTGGCCTCGAGCCCTGCTACTCCTACGATGGCCGACATGACAAAGTTCACTTCACTCGCGGTTGCCACCGCCACCCGGGCTTGAGCGCCAGACGCCAGTTCTGGCCACGCCTTTCGCCCTATATGCGCCTCAGGGAGCCGCTTTCGCAGGCTCTCTAACGTACTCTTGTCTGCTACGACGACCACCGCAGGGCGGAATTCCCGAATTTGGGAGCACAAAATATCCAGATTCTTACCGGCAACCAAAGCGTAAACTCTAAAATCTTCACCTCCCTGCCGGATCACATCCAACGTGTTTACCCCAATCGAACCCGTTGAGCCCAAGACAGTTATTACCATTCGCTGCGTCCCGCGTACCACCGCTCGATCGCGAGCCTAGTACGGCCAGATAAAAAAATTTCGATTTTTGTAGAGAAAACGCTTGCGTTCCGCAAATCCATATTCTAATATTGGAATCAAGCCAGGGAGGCAACTCCCACCAAAGCGAGACTAACCTCATAGAAAGACCCCTGAAGCAACACCTCCCTGGCGCCCGAAAGGGCCCGTCTCGCAGCTTCAGAAATCTAACCTAATCTAATTTTCAGAACCCTCCCGACTTGCTATCGGCTCCTGCCTCACTGCAATCCCGGCTGGAACCCAGGAACAAAAAGTTTCATCGTCGCGTTTGCAAACACCGGGATTTCTTTTCAGTTGCGCCGTGAAGATGTTCAAAGTGGCCAGACGCTTCGATGCGACAATCGCCATGTTGTGATCTGCCTGGCTGACGCGTACCAAATAGACCAATCGTATGTGCTCTGTTCCTTCTGGAAGCGCGAATGGTAACCTGGGTGGATTCGCCTCTGGAACCGTCTTCCCATCTTTCGTTATCTCGGCTGACATAAATTTGAGCCGTACAGCACCGCTCCTCCTTCCTGTGATTGCGTAATATGCGATCTCGTATCCTGTCAGATCCGCCGCGGAAAGCGTGATCGTGCTTCCATCACTTTGCTGAGGTCTTAAGGTAGGAAGCGTGCCTCCAGACTTCACCAAAGGTACAAGGATTGATAGCCGCGACCCTCGTTCCAAGTCCGTATAGGAATTGTCAGTTGTAACAATGGCGCCCGCGTGAGATACATGAATGTTTCGCCGCGAGCACGCGGCACACCCTACTAGCGTCCCTACACACGTCAGCACAGATATCAGCATTGTATTCGGGGAAGTTCGACTTCGTAGCCTTGACATCCTGCGGTTCACCAACTTTCTTGTCGACGATAAGAGCACTCGCGGCAGGTACACATGGTGCTTCACGATAAGCAGTAAACTTAGCTACAAATACTCCTTCTGTTTGAGTTTTTCAGCAAAGCACCGGCAGTCGCTTCATTCTTAGCCTTAATCTTCTGCTGGACCGCTGGAGCCGCGCCAAATCCGGTCCAGCCCCCAATACTTGTGGCAAATTAGTCGATGTCGGCGGCTATCATGTTCACCTCTAACTGTACCGGTAGAGGAAGCCCGGCTGTCATGGTCGTGGGCGGAGGTTTTTCTTTCGATTGGGGCCTGGTTCAACCGACGGTAGCAGCGTTCAGACGTATTTGCACATACGATCCCTCGGGAACAGCCTGGAGCGACCCGTTCCCAGGGCGCACAATCGGAAGCAATAGCCCGGACGCCAACCTGTGCGGAAAGGGTCGAGGAAATCCACAAGCTCCTTACCAACGCCAGCATCGAAGGTCCCTACGTACTTGTTGGGTTTTCAATAGGCGGCCTCATCGGCAGGTTGTATGCCAGTAAATACCCGGGGGAAGTCACTGGAATGGTTCTCATCGATCACGCATTTATAGATGTCAGCGGAGATTTTCATAGCGATTCTTCCGAAGGTCCACTTTCAGTGGCTCACCTGGACCAACCGCCTGTTCTCATCTCTAAAACGCCAATCGTTTTGACCCTCGAAGACGATCAGAACTTTAGCAAACTGCCGCAGCGCAATCGAGATCTCCATCTTTGGGCCATGTCCGCTCATCCGCTTCGTCCAACAGCTGATACAGCGGCGGAGTGTATTGCTGCGGGGCCCAAGTTGCTTTCACCTGAACAGTACCCGCCATGTTGTCACAACGAAAGCATGCGTGACCATTGAACTCCGGACACTCCCCGTCCGTGCATACGCCAAACCGCAGCCAAGACCCAGAATGGACGCTAGAATCGCTTGATCCCAGTTCGGAAACTTGTCGGGAGGGGGGAACCATAGGTGCACGCTGCCGAAAAGAACTGCCGAGATCAATATAGCGAGAACCGGCGAACGCCACGTATCCAGCAGCGCTCGTTCAATGAAGCCGCGAAAAAAAAGTTCCTCGCCCAGCGCAATCACCCAAAGCGCCCCGAAAAAATATCCGAGCGTCATTCCAGTAAAGCGCCACCAGGTAAGGTGTAAAGGCGCAAACTCGACTACCCCAAGTTCAATGCCAAGCACGCAAGTCGGAATCACGACGATCAGATAATAAATGACGCCAACCTTCCATTCGTGAGCTCTCGGCCAAAAGCCAAAACTGCCTGGATGCCACTCCCTCAAAATCAACAACGCCGCAATCCCGAGCCTTATCCACATCAGATGGCCCAGAATATCTACGCCCCGAATGTGCTCGTCAGGGGAGCGATAGATGCGCGAAAACACCCGCAGGATCAGAGGCGCAGCGGCTACGACTAGAAAACCAATGTCGAAAGCCGGGCGGCGCGGCAGCAGCACGTGCCAGTAAGCAAGGACTCCGCAGAGCAGCGCCAGCAGCAAAAACGCATTACGCTGAAATGTCTGCGTTCCCAGACTGAAGATCAAGAATGGCAAAAGCGCGCTCAGCCACAAAATCGTCGCTTGTAACGGTCGCGATCTGATGTTGCCGAACCAAACGCGCGTTTCCGCAAACACCGCCGCCAGATAAAAAAAAATCTCTACCGAAAAAGCGGGCAACGCCGCGCCCATGATCCAATAAGAATGTGGGTGCTGGCTCGAATAGAAGAGCGCAGTCACGAATAACGCGGTCCACGAACATACCAGCACTATGAAAAAAGGCCGCAGGGTGCGAAGCGGCGCTTCGCTTATGCTGCGCGACATCGCCCCAATCGTAGCATCGGCTCTGATGTTCGCCAGTTCAGCTCTCGACGCCGCGGAACCTCCTTCCGGGCTCTTGAAGAAAATTGCTGCACGTGAAACAGAAAATGCGCGTGCCCGCGAAAATTACACCTACCGGCAGTCGGTAACCATTCAGGAATTTGATGATCGCGGAACAGTGACGGGAGAGTATCGCGAAGTCCGGGACGTCACGTTCTCACCCAATCGCGTTCGATACGAGCAGGTCGTTGAGCGCCCCCGGGACACATTAACCCGTATCAAATTGACCGCTGAAGATTTCGCCGACATTCGTAACATCCAGCCTTTTTTTATGACCGCTGACCAGGTATCGCTATACGAAGGGAAATACAAGGGCGAGGATACCATGGATGGCGTGAGCTGCTTTGTAGAATACGTTCGGCCGCGCCAGATACTTTCTACCCAACGCTTCTTCGACGGCACTCTATGGGTGAGGGAATCCGACCTGGCCGTCATTCGCAGTGAAGGACAGGCCGTTCCGCAAATTGAAACTCTCAAGCAACAGAATTTATTCCCGCATTTCACCACCATTCGGCGCGAGATAGACGGCAAATGGCTTTTTCCACAGGAAAGCTATGCCGACGACACGCTGTTCTTTCGCAATTGGCCGCAGCGTATCCGAATCTTCATCCGCTATCTCAATTACAAACATTTCGGCGCTGAATCCACGATCACGTTTGGTGGCCAGACCCAACCCCAGAAATAAACCGTTCGAAGTCTTCCGGCGTATCGATATCGACCGCAGCCTCGGGCAATGCAAACGGCGTAACATCCGCATCCGAACTTCGCAGTAATTTACGCGCCCCGGCTTCTGGCGGAAGCGACGATAACGCGCTAAACAATTCTTCTTTGAAGAGTGCAGGAACGCCGATTGTGTCGCCATACTGAGCCGCAACGATGGGATTTCCGGCCCCCGAAAGTAATTCGCGCATTGCGGCCAGATGCTCAGCTCTAACCAGCGGTTGATCTGCAACCAGAATCGCGACCGCTTCTGGAACCTCGTCGCTCTCAAGGAGCACTCGCATGCCCGCCCTTATCGACGAGCCCATGCCGGTTTCCCATTGCTCGTTATGCACGATCTTTACGGCTTCACACGCGATTGACTTGCGCAGCAGCTGGGCGTTCGACCCGAGCACTACGACAATAGGCTGAAAGCCAGCGCCAATAGCTTGCCCAATCGAGTGCCGCAATAATGTTCTCCCGCGATACGCAAGCAGTTGCTTCAATTGACCCATGCGGGTCGCTCCGCCGGCAGCCAGAATGATTGCCCCCATCCGCCCAGCCGAGACCTGTTCTGTCAAGCCTTTTCGTTTTTCACAAGGTGCATCTTCGACGTGCTTGGCCGGCTGCCGCCCACCACTGTCATAGCCTCCAGCTTTGCAAGCTCACGTCTCGCAATCTGCCCCCACGTGCTGTTGCCATCCAACCTAACGTAGGCTCTCCAGTGCCGGACCGCACTCATTACATCCCCTAAACTCTGGTGCAAGAGCGCAATGTTGTAGTGCGCATCGGCATAGCCGGGATAGATCTTCAGGGCCGCTTCGTAGTGACGCAGGGCGGCTTCCGGGTCTCCTCGCTCGTCGTAAAGATTTGCCAGATTAAAGTGAGCGAGCGGGTAGTTTGGATCGATATCCAGCGCTCTTTTGTAATATTTCTCGGCATCCCCCCAATCCTGGCCGTTGAAAAATACCGTTCCCAAATTGACCAGCGCTCCCGCCGAATGAGGATCGAGTTTAGCCGCCTTCTCGTAAGCTTCGATGATCTCGTGATAAGGCGCGCCGGTTTGCTCCAGCTCCAATCCGCGTTCGAACCAGCGATCCGCTTCAATCTTGCTCCGCACCGTCTCCGCAACTCTCTCGGCACCCTTCTGAGAAGGCGGTAACTGCAGCAGTTTATTGATCTCGTGCTCAGAAAAATCGAACAGCAGTTGCCCCGACACAGGTTCCATCTTCTGCTTCCCGATCTGAACTCGTACCCGGCTGCCTTCCTTGTAGACCCGCACATCTTCGCTCGAATGCGGCAGATCTTTCAAACGCGCTGCGAGGGCCCGGAGACTCTGTTTGATCACGCGCGGATGTACTTGTTCCCCGCGCAAGCGAATTACCGTCTTGAGCGCAAGCAAATCCGAAAACCGGTATTCAGACAGCTCTGGAATCAGTTGCTGGCGTTCCCAGCTTCTTAGCTGCCGTCCCTCGACCTTCAGCAGTCGACAGACTTCCTTCCGGGTGTAAGATCCGCCCGTTTCGCGCTCCAAAGCTGCAGTCGGATGTTGCGAGTGCTCTCGCAGCACAGGTCGATAATAGCACCGAATAACCGCTCCCGGACTTTTTACGATTATCCATTTTGATCTCGTACTAGACTGGTCGTATATCGTATGCGTCTCAAAAACAAGGGCGTGAGCGCGAGGCTCGACTCTACTTCAGCGGTACAGACGCTCGCCGATCTCCCAATGGGACAACGCTGTATTCTTGATCGTCTGGAACTGCCCGAGGATATCGCGCGCCGGCTCATGGAACTGGGCTTCTTACCCGGCAATGAAGTGGTTCCTGCGAGGAGGGCGCCCGGTGGCGGCCCGCGTGTCTTTCGCGTGGACGGATCCGAAGTGGCGCTTCGGCATGAGACCGCCGCGCGGGTTTACATCCGCCGCAATCCTGAATCAGATCTCGTCGTACTTCCATGAGCCGCTTCCATGAGTAGCTGTCACGACGGTGCCCCTCGGGCGAATCTCCTCCCCAATCCGTCCATCCCTTTACCGCGTGCCGCCCACGATCAGCCGATCATCGTTGCCATCGTGGGGCCGCCAAATTCCGGCAAATCGACTCTCTTTAACCGCCTGACAGGTCTTCGCCAGAAGGTGGCCAATTTTCCCGGAGTCACCGTCGAGCACCGCATGGGAAAGGCCAAGCTGAAGGACGATCACGAGGTGTTTCTGGTCGACCTGCCCGGAGTCTACAGCCTTCATCCCCGCGCTGAGGACGAGAAAGTCACGCACGACGTGTTGAAAGGTGAGCAGCCGGATTTTCCAAAGCCCGATGCAGTCATCCTGATCCTGGATTCCACGAACCTGGGCCGAAATCTCGTCCTCGCTGCGCCAATTCTGAGCCTCGGTATGCCTACTCTGATCTTGCTAAACATGGCGGACGATCTGGCTGTCCGTGGTGGCAAGGTGGACGTCGCCGCGCTTTCGGCTGAGTTGAATTCGCCTGTCGCGCTCATCAGTGCAACCAAGGGCACTGGCATTGATCGTATTCAGCAGTTTCTACTCGCTACAGCAGCCAAGTTAAGCACCGTAGCGCTACCGAAGATTGAGCTTCCCGTTCTGCAGGATGTTCCCAATTGCCGCAAGTGGGCAGCGAAGCTTGGCACGCGCGCCTCATATAAAGCCCCAGCGCCGCCGCTTTGGACACGCCGCCTCGACGCCGTATTTCTGCATCCCATCGCCGGCCCGCTAATTTTCCTCGCCATTGTCATCGCGGTATTCCAAAGCATCTTTACCTGGGCACAGCCTGCCATGGAGGCGCTGAAGAAAGCCGTCGCCATCTCGGGTCATTGGATGACAGGCGTTTTGCCAGACAACGCTTTTCGCTCTCTATTGATCGAAGGAGTCTGGAGCGGCGTTGGCGCTGTCGTCGTCTTTCTGCCGCAAATTTTGCTGCTCTTCCTATTTATAGGTGTGCTTGAAGACTCCGGTTATTTGGCGCGCGCGGCTCTTATCGCAGACCGCACCATGGCGAAGTTCGGATTGCAGGGCAAGTCGTTCATTCCCTTGCTCTCCGCCTACGCTTGTGCCGTTCCAGCCATTATGTCAACGCGCGTCATTGAAAATAAGCGCGACCGTATGGCGACCATTATGATCGCGCCGCTCATGACCTGCTCGGCCAGGTTACCTGTGTATACGCTGCTGATTGCCGCCTTTGTGCCGAATATTCCCGTTCTTCGCGGGGTGCTCTATCTCCCGGCAGCCACAATGTTGGGCCTCTATGTATTGGGCTTTTTGGCGGCCCTTTTCACAGCTCGCGCGCTCAAGTCCACTGTCCTCAAAAGTCAGCGTTCGTCCTTCGTTCTCGAAATGCCACCCTATCGCTGGCCTACTATGCGCTCCTTAGCGTTGCGGCTGCTCGATAGGGCCAAGGTCTTTCTGCGCCGCGCCGGTACCGTCATCCTTTTAGTCGCCGTGATGATCTGGGTACTCGCTCACTTGCCGCTCGAACATGGTAAGACCCCTCCTCTTGAGCGTAGCTACGCCGGTCAAATCGGCAAAGCGGTCGAGCCAGCCATCAAGCCGCTCGGCTTCAACTGGAAAATCGGCATCGGCCTCATCACTTCTCTGGCTGCACGCGAAGTCATCGTCGGAACGCTCGGTACCATTTACGGCATCGAAGGTGACGAACCATCGGAAGGCCTTCAGAAGGCCGTGCGTCAAGACCTGAGCCCTGCCGGTGCCGTCGCGCTACTCGTTTTTTTCGCCTTTGCAATGCAGTGTTTTTCAACCATCGCCATCGTCAAGCGGGAAACCGGAGGCTGGAAGTGGCCCATCTTCCAGTTCTCATACATGCTTGCGCTAGCATACTCTGGTTCGTGGATCGCCTATCATCTCGCGAACCGCTTTCTTACATGAATGATCTCTCGAAGGTAGTGATTCTTGGCTCGGGTTGTGCCGGAAATACCGCGGCAATTTATGCGGCGCGCGCCAATTTGAAGCCTTTTGTTTTCGAAGGACATGAGCCCGGCGGTCAGCTTTCCATCACCACTGACGTTGAAAATTTCCCCGGTTTTCCCGACGGAGTGCAAGGTCCTGCGCTGATCGAGGATATGAAAAAGCAAGCACAGCGTTTTGGCGCCGTGTACAATCATGGCCGCGTTACGCTCGCCGACCTCTGTCATCGGCCCTTTACGTTGGAATTCGAGCACGGAGAAAAAATCCAGACGCACACGTTAATTGTTGCGACGGGCGCCTCGGCTCGCTGGCTGCATCTTCCTAATGAACAGAAGCTGATCGGGCATGGCGTTAGCTCCTGCGCTACCTGCGACGGCTTTTTCTTCCGGGACAAAAAGATCATGGTCATCGGCGGTGGCGACTCGGCGATGGAGGAAGCCAACTTTCTCAGCCGCTTCGGCAGCGAAGTCGTAGTCGTTCATCGCAGCGAAACATTTCGCGCCTCGAAGATCATGTTCGAACGTGCGCAGCACAATCCAAAAATCAAATTTTTGACCCACACAGTAGTCGAGGACATATACGACGTCACAAAAGGTCATGTGACCGGAGTGAAGCTTCGCAACGTCCAAACGAATGACGCTTACGATCGCGAAGTAGACGGCTTCTTCATGGCAATCGGCCATATCCCGAACACCAAGCCCTTTGCCGGCCAGCTCGACCTCGATGCGGACGGCTACGTCATTTCGCACGGCGGTGCCCGCACCAACATTCAAGGTGTCTTCCACGCCGGCGATGTCCAGGACCGAACCTACAGGCAAGCCATCACCGCTGCCGGAGCAGGCTGCATGGCCGCAATGGAAGCGGAGCGTTTTCTCGAAGCCGAAGGGCGATAACACGCAAGCATGGTCGGGGATGACTACAATTAAGCATGGCGAAAGACGCTGGCCACCTCCTTCAAGATGCCCTTGCTCTTCCGCCTGAGGCACGCGCGGCTTTGGCCGATTCTCTGCTAGAAAGCATCGATACAGAAGTAGATGAGGATGCGGAAAGCAGATGGCGCGAGGAAACCCGAAGACGGATGGCGGAGCTGGATTCGGGTGCTGTTCGCGCCATCAGCTGGTCGGAAATTGAGACACGTCTTCGTAAACGCCTCAATGAATGACCGGAATACCCGCCCGGTTTCATCCGAAGCCGCCAGTGAAGCGGAAGCTGCTGCAGCCTGGTACTTAAAGCGCAGCGTGCGCGCAGCAGAGCGATTCGTCAACGAATTGACCTCCACGCTGGCGATGATCATATAGGCGCCAAATCAGTGGCCCCGCTTTGAAGGGAACGCGAGACGAGTGCTTCTCCGGCATTATCCTTATGTCGTTATCTACCGCGTTCATTCGGACCGCATCGAATCCTCTGTAGCTCATGGGCGTCGCCGACCTGGGTACTGGCGGGATCGAGTAGATCAACATTGATATTGTCGAGTACTTTAACAATAGTTATCCACCACCCCTCACTCATACCGCAACGCTTGCACTGGATCCAGCTTCGCCGCCTTGCTCGCCGGCCAAATGCCAAAAAACAGCCCAACTCCCACCGACACCACAATCCCAGAAACAGCCGCCCAAGCCGGCACCGTAATCGGTAAGGAACTAAAAAACAGTTTGCTAACAGTCGCGATGAGCCATCCGAGTACAAGTCCAGCCACTCCTCCCAAGCCCGTCAACACCGAAGCTTCGAGCAGAAATTGGAACACGATGTCCATACGCCTTGCACCGATGGCTTTGCGGATACCAATCTCGCGCGTTCGCTCGGTCACAGACACCAGCATGATGTTCATCACGCCAATGCCGCCCACTAGCAGCCCGATTGAGCTCAAAACAATCATCACCAAAAACGTCATTGCCGTGATCTGACGGAATTGATCGACCATTTGTTCAGCCGTTGAGAGCGCGAAGTTATCGGGCTTGTTGGGCCGCACGTGGCGTTGGATGCGCAAAATCGTGCGGATCTCGTCTATCGCCTGAGGTAGCATGCCATCTTTCGCAGTGATGCTCAAGGCCATGTCTTGCGCATTCGGATAGGCTTTCTTCATTGAGAAAAAAGGTAGAAACACGCGGTTATCGGAACTATCGAAAAAACTCGCGCTCGGGCGATGCATTGTGCCAATTACCTCAAACTGCCGCCCGTCAACGTTAATCAACTTTCCAATGGCGTTCACTTCACCGAACAGGCCTTTTTCGATATCAGCTCCAATCACCGCAACTTGCGCGCGATGACGATCTTCAAACTCCGTGAAGAAGCGGCCGTGGTTGATATCGATCTGGCCGGTTTGCGCATAGCTCTCTTCCACTCCCTGAAGGCGGCTCTGATACACGGCGTTGCCTTTGTACTTCGTCACAATCGGGCCGTGGTTAGGCCAGAGCATTGCGGAAACTCGCTCGCAAGCGCCACATTCTTCGCGAATCGCAACGGCGTTCTCATAATTCAATTGCTTGCGGGCACGCTCTTCTGGAGTGAGATCGGAGGTTCGAAACGCCGGCTCGCGCGAAGCGATGATTGCATTCGGTCCGAAACTCTTGAACACGTTGGTGACAGCTCCGTCAAAGCCGGTCAGGATCGAACCCACGCCAATAATCGTGCCGGTTCCGATGACCACGCCAAGCATCGTCAGGGCACTTCGCAGTTTATGCGCTCGAATCGTGTCAAGCGCGAGCATCATGTTGTTGCGGAAAGAAAGAAAGAAATTCATTCCTTTACTCCGCGTGCAACGCCACAATCGGATCTAGCTTGGCTGCTTGACGTGCCGGATAGATACCAAAGAACAAGCCCACTGTCACCGATAAACCCACGCCCAGAACTACTGAAAACAGGGGCATCTCCATCGGCAGAGGTGTCGCGTTCCGAACGACAACCGTAAGCAGGTAGGCGATAATCACGCCGATCAGCCCCCCGATTGCCGCGAGCACGCACGATTCAACCAGGAACTGATTCAGGATGTCTTTCCGGCGTGCCCCTACCGACTTGCGAATACCAATTTCGTGTGTTCGCTCAGTTACAACGGCGAGCATAATGTTCATAATCACAATTCCGCCCACCACCAGGAAGACAGAAACGACTCCGAATGCCATGCCAGCGATTGCTCCGGTTAGATTGTTCCAGGCCGTAGACAAGGTGTCCGAGCCGAAGATGCTGAACGTGTCATCTTGGCCAGGCCTCAAGTGCCGGTAAGCCCTGAGCAGCATCCGGACCTCATCTTCGGCTTCATTCATCTGCTGAGCGTCAATCGCTTTGGCGAAAAGGGCAACGTCACCATGCAGGCCATTACCGTATGTCTTGAAGTAAGAGTAAATGGGCACCATCACAAATTTGTCTTGAGATTGTCCGAAGACACTGCCCTTCGCCTTCGCCACTCCGATCACTTCATACGGGACGCCGTCGACTGTAAGGCTCTTTCCGACTGGATCTTGTCCGCTAAAGAATTTTTCACTGACGTCTGTTCCAATAAAAGCGACTGGCGCATGCCTCCGGACTTCTTCTTCAGAGATAGCGCGCCCAACGCCCACCTCGATATTACTCAGTGCAGGTATGTTCCCAGTAATACCTTCTAGGTCCACCCCCTGCATGGTTTGACCCCCACGCGAGATTTTCACGGTCTTGAATGTTTGCAGGCCGATATCGCTCAGCATCCGCGCATTCGCTCTAATGAACTCGTACTCCTCTGGCTTGATTTGCGGATTGCGGCGCTCCATCTCGAGATACTTCTTGGGATCCCAATTACCAATGAAAACGATGCGCATTACGCGGAACCCAGTCGAACCCATATCGGAAAGCTTTGTGGCGATATAAAGGTTCATCCCATGCACAAACGACATGACTGCAATCAGTGTACTGGTCGCGAGAATGATGCCGAGAAGTGTTAGAAAGCTGCGCAGCTTGCTCTTGCTAAGCGAGTCAACCGCGATGCGGGCCGACTCCCAGAAGGATGCGCTTGGTGAAATGATTCGTTCGCCGAGCATTATTGTTGAGTACGAAAGCTGCTGGAGAAATGTTCGCTGGAGAGATCCCTGTTAGCTGCGTTCATGATAGTACGCTCATATGGCAGTTGCTCGACTACTGTGGTTTTCGCCCGAACCGCGCTCAGTTGTCACTTCAAGGCATTCATCATCGAACGCTCTCGGACTGTGAAGAGTTAAAATAGCAACCACCTTCCCCGATGGAGAATTACGAGAATAATCTATATCGGATGCAAATCCGGCAGTTGAAGCAGTATGCGATTTTCTTCATTGATCTTGATGGCCACAACAGGACGTGGAACGCTGGCGTAGAGCATTTGCTTGGCTACTCCGAAGCCGAATGGATCGGCAGTCACACCTGTGAGATCTTCACTCCGGCTGACAAAGCGGTTGAGCTCTGTAACGCTGAAATGGACATTGCACGGGAGCAAGGCTGGGCATCTGACATTCGATGGCACCGGAAAAAGGACGGTACTGAATTCTTTGCGAACGGCGTGATCAGCGCGACATACGATGCGTCCCAAGCTCTAATAGGCTTTACAAAAATCATTTCGGACGAAACGTCGCGGAAACAGCTCCAGGACTCGCTTATCGAATCGAATTCCGCCTTAGAACACTTTGCCTATGCGGCCAGTCATGATCTCCAAGAGCCGCTCCGCACAATCGGCAGTTATGCCGAACTGATCGTGAGACAGCATCGAGGTGAACTCAGCCACGAAGGGAGTGAGTGGTTGGGCCTCATCGTGAAGGCCGTTGAGAGAATGAACGTCCTTATTCAGGATCTGTTGATGTATGCCCGAGTAGGAGTGGAGAAAGAGCCAGCGGTCTCTACCTCGCTTGATCAGGATGTGGAACTCGCAACGTCTCAGTTGGCCCGTGCCATCGAAGAGTCCGGGGCGGTCGTGACACACGATCCTCTTCCGACGGTGACGGCGGAACGTAGTCAAATCACGCGGCTCTTTCTAAACCTGATCGGTAATGCGATCAAATACAAGTCTCCCGACCGGCCGCCGCGGATTCATCTCTCGGGCCGCCCAGAGAACAAGTACTGGATCATCTCTATAGAAGATAATGGCGTCGGGTTCGAACAAAAGTACGCGGAAGTTATCTTTAAGCCTTTCAAGCGTCTCCATGGCCAAGACCATCCGGGATCCGGCGTGGGTCTCGCAATCTGCCGGCGTATCGTAGAACGTTATGGAGGACGGATTTGGGCAGAATCGACGCTAGGCCGAGGGTCGATCTTTTATTTGACATTGCCGCAAAGTGTCGGCGATGAGTTCTGATTCAACGCTCGACCGTCCTGCTTTCTTTGCCCAGACTCGCAACAAGTTCAGCTTTACCATTGAAAGTAAGGAATCAGATACTTCATGAGCCTTTCAGAACGTGGCACACAATTCCGTGCCCTGATAGCTGTCTTGCTGGTCGGTTTTCTAATCGGCTTTGTCCCGATGTGGCTGAGGGCGCGTCAGCGGACAACCGAACGCGATCAGGCGCTCCGCAAATGGCAGACAGCCGAATTGAAAAGTCAATTATCAGCGGCCGCTCTGGATGCGCGCCGCGCTCAATATGAAACTGCCCGCCAGGAATTGAGCGGGTTCTTTACTTCGCTGAATGGCGTTATGGCTCGCAAGGACAACCCTGACATTACCCCTGAGCAGATCCAATCGCTTCAGCCAGTGTTCTCTAAACGTGACGAGCTAATCACTCTTCTCGCACGCAGTGATCCGGCTTCCGCCGACCGCTTATCGGACCTTGACCTCGCTTTTCGCAAAGCGCTTCGATAGCTCAACCGAGATCCTGAGGTCCGGAACCGAGTTCTGGTATCGCATCTTCGCCCGGCGTAGCAGTCTTTTCACCAAGCAAACCGCACAAATCGAGCCGGCGCGTATACCTTGCCAGTCTGCCCTCCGAAGTACGCGGCCAGAGATTTGGCGGCCGGCCCCAAGACAGCTCCACGCCATTGTCGTCCGGATCTCGGAGGTAGAGCGCTTCGCTGACGCCATGATCACTTGCCCCGTCGAGCTCCACAGCCAAGAGTCGGCGTAACGCCTCCGCCAAGCTCGCCCGTGTTGGAAACAGGATCGCGAGGTGATACAGCCCAGTGGTTCCGCGCGGGGCGGTGCACCCCAAGGCCTTTCCCACGTGTTTAGACCGATGTGGTGATGATACCCTCCCACTGAAATGAATGCGGCGCTGTCGCCTTACCCCTGCATCAGCTCAAAGCCGAGCACTCCACAATAGAAACCGAGGGCTCGCTCCAGGTCAGCCACTTTCAGGTGAACATGACCGATTCGCACCTTCGGATCCAGTGGCCGAAATTCCGCGCCCATCTTCTTACCGGTTTCCATTTCGCTTCTGATGTGTCCTATCGCTGTCCTGCTCCTTAATTCTGCGCTACACTGTACAACATTCCCCGGATCTGAGCCGGTTTTATTTTTTTACTATATGTCGAGCCGACCGCCCGACGATTCCCAAACCACCGGCGCATCATCAGCCAGCGACCCGTTGAACGAGACCGGCCTCGCGGCCACCCGCCCGCGAGAGGTAAGCGAAACCGCAGGCGCGATTATCGGTAGGTATCACCTTCTGCAGAAGATCGGTGAGGGCGGCATGGGTGAGGTTTGGCTGGCCGAGCAGAAGCAGCCTGTGCGTCGTCGGGTCGCTCTGAAAGTGATCAAGGCCGGGATGGACACGCGTGAGGTGGTCGGCCGGTTTGAGTCCGAGCGCCAGGCTCTCGCGCTAATGGACCATCCCGCCATCGCCAAAGTCTATGACGCGGGTTCCACCCCGCTCGGGCGGCCGTATTTCGTAATGGAGTATGTCGCCGGTTTGCCGGTCACAGACTATTGCGACACCCATAAGCTGACTACGCGCGAACGGCTGGAGCTGTTCATACACGTTTGCGAAGGCGTCCAGCACGCGCATCAAAAGGCAATTATTCATCGCGATTTGAAGCCGTCGAATATTCTGGTCTCCGAAGTGGATGGCCGTTCGGCGCCGAAAATCATTGATTTTGGTATCGCCAAGGCTTTATCGCAGCGACTCACCGAAGAGACCATGTTCACCCGTGTGGGCGCCATCATCGGCACTCCAGAGTACATGAGTCCCGAACAGGCCAATTCAGCAGGCGAGGACATTGACACCCGAACCGATGTCTACTCATTGGGCGTGATCCTCTATGAGCTGTTGGTCGGTGCGCCTCCGCTCGATCTTAGAAAGGCAGCACAGCATGAGCTCTTTCGAAAATTACAGGAGGACGATGCGCCAAAGCCTAGCACCAAGCTGCGAACTCTGGGCGACAGGTCTACACTTTCGGCTCGGAACCGGCGCACGGAGCTGTCAGTGCTCACCAAACAACTTCGCGGTGACCTCGATTCCATCGCGCTGAAAACTCTCGAAAAGGACCGTTCGCGCCGCTATGGATCGCCCTCCGAGCTCTCTGCCGATATCCTTCGATATCTCAAAGACGAGCCGGTTTTGGCTACTCCGCCCTCCGCGGCATACCGGCTTCGCAAATTTGCCCACAGAAATCGCACGCTGCTTGCGACCTTATGTGCATTCGCCCTTGTATTGCTCGTAGCAACCGCTGTCAGTGTATGGCAAGCGGTACGCGCGCGGAAGGCTGAAAGTGCAGCAATGGTTGAACGGGATCGTGCCGACCGGGAGATGGCGGCAGCCAAAGCCGTAAGCGAATTTCTACAGGACGATCTGCTCTCCCAGGCAAGCGCCGATTCGCAAGGCGGCGCAGACGTAAAGCCCGACCCGGAGGTAAAGGTGCGAACACTTGTCGATCGCGCAGCCGCCAAAGTAGGCCAAAAATTCTCGGGCAAGCCCGCTGTGGAGTCTTCCATCCGAGCCACTCTCGGCAATACCTATCGAGGTCTAGGCCTCTTCGATGAAGCCGACCGTCAGATGAGGAACGCGTACAACCTAAGCCGGCGCAACCACGGGGCCGAGGCTCCTGAAACGCTTCAAATACTCGCTGACCTACAAGCCATCGAGACCGATGAAGGCAAATTCGCTGAGGCAGCCCGGCATGCCGAGACGGTCTTCGAAGCACGGCGCCGCATATTCGGTGCAGACGACCCTCGAACCATAGTCGCCCTGCAATCGTTGGCCGTCTGTTACCTTTACCTCGGACAGTATGCCCGGGCCGAGCCGCTGCTGATCAAAGCGCTGCAGATCCAGAGCCGCTCGCCCGGTTACGACAATCTCGATACCTTGAATACAAGTGATAGTCTCGCGACAGTCTATATAGATCAAGGGAGGTACGGTGAAGCGGAAAAATTGTTGCGAAGGGGTCTGGAAAGTTATCGAAGGGTCTTTGGGCCAGAGCACCCGTACACCCAGCGCGAGATGTTCGGGTTAGCACGCTGCTCGTTCGGAAAGGGAGACTACGCCGAAGCGGAACAGTTGGCATCCGCTGTGTTTGAGAGTGATAGGAGCTTGCGAGGTCAAGAGCATTCAGACACGCTGTCAGGCGCTAGAATGCTCGCGAGAATCTACCTTGCCGAGGGCAAGCTCACCCAAGCTGAATCGCTGATGACAAACACTCGGCAAACTCTCGTTCGCACACTCGGGCCCAGTCATCCAGATGTTGCCTACAATACGGGAATCCTGGCCCAGATCGCGGAGCGTAGTGGCGATTACGCCAAAGCTGAACCGCTTTGGAGGGACGCCCTGGCAACTTCGCGCCGGAGCCTGGGCGAGAAGCACCCTGACACCGTGGACCTCATGCAGTCTCTTGCAAACAACTTGCTGGGGCAACATCGTTATTCAGAGTCGGAAGCGATGCTGAGAACAGCTTTGGCCGATTGGGGTAATCCTGATGCAGATGATTGGCGGCCCTTTTATGGGCGGAATTTGCTCGGCGCAGCACTCGCGGAGCAGAAGCAATATACCGAAGCTGAGCCATTGCTGTTATCGGGATACCAGGGTTTGAAAGACCGGGCGGCCAGAATTCCCGCTTACCAACAGAGCAAATTGAGAAATGCCGGCAGCCGCATCGTTCGCCTATATGAGGATTGGTCGAAACCCGTTCAAGCCGCGGAATGGCGGAAGATCACGTCAGTTGCTTATAACGGAAGCACCCCACGACGTGATCGTTGACCATGCCCGTCGCCTGCATGAACGCGTAGCAGATAGTCGACCCAACGAACGTGAAACCGCACTTTACCAGATCCTTACTCATCCCATCGGACTCCGCCGTGCGGGCGGGTACGTCTTCCATCCGGCGCCAGCGGTTTTGTATCGGCTGTCCCCCGACAAACTGCCAAACGTAACTATCGAAGCTGCCGAATTCCTTCTGCACAGCCAGTAGGGCTCGCGCATTCTGTACTGCGGCGCGAATTTTTAGCCGATTGCGGACGATACCGGCATCCCCCAGCAAAGCCGCGATTTTTACTTCATCGTATCGAGCGACCTTGCGTGGATTGAAGTGATCGAACCCGGCGCGGTAAGCGGGGCGCTTCTTCAGAATCGTAGACCAACTGAGGCCTGCTTGAGCGCTCTCGAGTACCAGAAACTCGAACAAAGCACGGTCGTCATGGATCGGCACGCCCCACTCCCGGTCGTGATAAGCCATCATGAGAGCGTCGCCCGCCGCCCACGCGCACCTCATCGTTTTTTCAGAAGTCGTCATCTCAAACGACGGCTCATCTCGGCCCTTCGCGCCCGCCACAACTATGTCTTTTAGCATGAAGCGAGGTATTTTATTATGCGAGGGGAAAAATGACATCAACTCAAGTTGCAGCTTCAGCGCCCAACCCGGCGCTTGTTTGGGAGGCATTCAACGGGTATCAGAAGACCGCAGCGCTGAAAGTTGCCATAGAGCTTGATCTATTCACTGCGGTCGCCGACGGCGCGAATACTGCTGAAACAATCTCTCGGTCCAACGCCTCCCAACGCGGTATTCGCATCCTTTGCGATTACCTTACAGTCGCTGGCTTTCTGTCCAAACAGGGGGAGTGCTACAGACTGACTCCGACCAGTGCGGTATTCCTCAACCGCCATTCACCGGTCTGCATGTGCTCAGTTGTCCGCTTCATCAATTCACCAGGCCTTATGGCTGGCTTCAGCGATTTCACCGAAACAGTGCGCCGCGGAACGACAGTCCTTCCTCACGGCGGTACTACAGAGCCTGAATTTAGCGGATGGGAGACATTTGCCGAAAGCATGATGCCCATCGTCGCTCCGGCAACCGAGTTCGTGGGAGAAGTTGCGGTCGCAAACGGAAACACGCCGCGACGCGTACTTGATATTGCAGCGGGGCACGGCCTGTTCGGAATTTCCGTTGCGCGTCACGCCCCGCAAGCTGAAATCATCGCTCAGGATTGGCCGAACGTCCTCAAAGTGGCTCAAAAAAATGCGCAAGCTGCAGGAATTGCCGATCGCTTCCAATTACTGCCTGGCGATGCGTTCAAAGTCGAGTTCGGCAGCGGCTACGATCTCGCGCTCATGACCAATTTCCTGCACCACTTCGATGAATCCACGTGCGAGTCGCTACTGAAAAAACTCTCTGCAGCACTGAATCCGGGTGCCCGGGTCCTCACCGTGGAGTTCGTTCCAAATGAAGATCGCGTCAGTCCGGAGATTCCGGCAACCTTCGCCCTTATGATGCTCGGTACCACACCCAGCGGAGACGCTTACACCCTCGAGCAATATCGGCGCATGTTTGGAGCGGCTGGATTTACCGGGCACGAGCTGTTACCCATCCCCCACTCGCCTCAGCAACTGATCATTAGCACCAAACCGCGTTAGCGATTTTACCTTTTATGGAATACACAAAGCTAGGCCGAACCGGTCTGGACGTCTCGCGTATATGTCTCGGGTGCATGACCTACGGAGTACCCGAGCGCGGCGCCCACCCCTGGACTTTGAATGAGGAAACGAGCCGCCCCTTCCTTCAGCGTGCTCTTGATCTCGGCATCAACTTTTTCGATACAGCGAATAGCTACTCCGATGGCACGAGCGAGGAGATTCTAGGCCGCGCAATCCGCGATTTCGCCAGAAGAGACGAAGTCGTCATTGCCACAAAGGTTTTCTATCCGTGGCGAAAGGGACCCAACGGCGGCGGTCTGTCTCGCAAAGCAATTCTAACCGCAATTGATGCCAGCTTGAAGCGCCTCGGAATGGATTACATCGATCTCTATCAGATCCACCGCTGGGACTACGCAACACCGATAGAAGAAACCCTTGAGGCGCTCCACGACGTCGTCAAATTCGGGAAGGCCCGCTATATCGGCGCATCCTCCATGTTTGCCTGGCAATTCTGCAAGGCCTTGTATGTCGCCGACCGGCACGGCTGGACCCGGTTTGTCAGCATGCAGGATCACTATAATCTTCTGAACCGTGAAGAGGAGCGCGAAATGTTTCCACTCTGCGCGGCTGAAGCAATCGGCGTGCTGCCCTGGAGTCCTCTAGCCCGCGGACGGTTGGCCCGCGATTGGAATGAGACCACCAACCGCATGGACACCGACGAGTTTGGCAAAACGCTCTACACCGCCCAGGTTGATTCCGATTGCAAGATCGTGGAGCGCGTTGCAGAAATCGCTCGAAATCGTCGCGTGCCCCGAGCTCAGGTCGCGCTCGCTTGGATGTTCCAGAAGTCAGTCGTCACTGCCCCAATCGTCGGTGCCTCCAAGCCGCATCATCTCGACGACGCGATTGCCGCTTTGTCTTTGACCTTGACGCGCGACGAAATTGCTGCCTTAGAGCAGCCCTACGTTCCCCATCCCATCGTCGGGTTCTCCTAAGTTACGTCAGACGCACATCCAATAATGCCAGCCAGTATTGAAACGACTGTAACGCAAAACCGCAGAGTATAAGTCCGATTCCGAAGACTCCCAACCGTCGCTCCGGCAGATTGTCAGCATAGTACTCGATATAAGGATTAACCACCTGGCCGACAGTCGTCACTAGGCCTGTCACCAACCCAACTCGAATCGCAAATGACCAGACGTTGCTAACATGCCGAACCAGCGCGCTGCACAGGAGCGCCGTCGCCACATATCCGATCGTTCGGACAACACTAGCCCAGAACTGCCTTGTGTGAGGCGTGGCCGGCGAGACGCCGCGTAATCCATCCCGGGCCGAATCCCGCGAGCATAGGCGAATATCTGTCCGACGGTGATAATCACGCCGAATGCGATTGCGAATCGAAGCCCCAACATCCAGTACAGCCCGGCCCCGAACGCAAAGCCACGTATAGCGCTGAATAATGCTTCCCAGGGTAATGAATAATGATCCCCGCTATGAGCGGTCCGGCGAAGTTCGACCGCTATTGTAATCCCGGTCGCAGCACCGGAGGCCAAGCCGAAGAACAGCCCGAGCCCAATGCCGTACCCGATTCCGAACACGATTGAATACGTAACTGCCCTGGTAAGCAAGCGCAACGGACCGTGTTGGCCGCCCAGCAAGTCATAAGCAAGGTAGAGAGTTCCAAGCACGTCAAGACAACTGCCCGTAATGCTGACGGCCGCGACTGTGTGGTGGTCCATCGAATCATTCTCTTAGATCTTTGGATCGAGAATATCCGCTGACGCTTCCTTGCGATGCAACCTAGAATCCGCTACGCTGTGCCACCAACGTGATCGCTTTGTGTACCGAATCTTATGAAACGCACGCTTTCCTCCCCGCACCCCCATCTGCGCAGCGGCTCGACAATGAGATTGCGTCGCGCACCAGCGAGATTGAAGGCGTTCAGCTGCATTACCTTACCGCTGGTCATGGACCATCGCTCATACTGCGGCACGGTTATGCCGAAACCTCGCTCATGTGGAAACCGGTCATGCCTTTGCTGGCGCAGCGCTTCACGGTGATTGCTCCAGACCTACCCGGCATCGGCGACTCAGCAATTCCAGCAAACGGTCTGGATATGAAGACTGCCGCCATCCGCATGCACGCGCTGGTCAAGTCGCTCGGAGTCGAAAAGGCTCAGGTCGTCGGACACGATATCGGGCTGATGGTCGCTTACGCCTACGCGGCGCAGTTCCCTATGGAAGTCGAGAAGCTTGTCGTGATGGATGCCTTCCTGCCGGGTGTGGATGGCTGGGAGGCCGTCTACAACGATCCCCGCTTCTGGCATTTTCGCTTTCACGGGCCGACCCCCGAAGAGTTACTTCGCGGGCGCGAGCGCATTTACTTCGAATACTTCTGGAACGACTTCGCCGCCGATAAAACGCGTTCAATTCCCGAGCCGGATCGTAAGGCTTACGAGACCGCTTATGCCGGTCCGGGACGCATGCGGGCAGGCTGGGCCTACTTTGTTTCGTTCCAACAAGCCGCGAAGGATTTTTCTCAATTTGCTCAGGCAAGCTGACGCTGCCGCTCTTAGTAGTCGGCGGCCAGAAGTCATTGGGAGAGGTGTTAAGGCAAAGATGAAATTAGCAACAGCAATTCCCTTCGTCTTGAGACGGCTGGCAATGTGAACATCATCTAAATAGCAATTGTGCTAAAGGGTCCGTAGGATTGGGGTTATATGCCGCGCGAGACGTGAATGTAGAAGTGAAAAATAACAGCTTTCCTCAAAGGTCGTACTCGAGGCCGGCAGAGCTGTTGAAAACTAATTCGGCTCGTCAGGACGGGTCGCTCCTGCAGCATTGCCTGCTCCCGGAGCATTCGGCGCATCAGGAAGCACGAAAGAGGTCTCGCCTTGGCGCTGCAGTTTCAGCCGCTTCCGAATTTCGAGTTCCTGCGCGCTGCGATCGTGCTTCAATCTCTCGATGCGCTGTCTCTTAGCCTCAATATCCCGCGTGAGATTTGCATTTTTTTCTTCTAGCTCCCGAACCTCGCGCCGCTTTTCAGCCAATGCGCTAAGCCCTTGCGGACCTCGCAACATGATAGTGGCATAAGCGGCCAAACCAACCAGCGCGGCCAAAGCAGCTAGCGGCCGAAGAATGGAGCGTGACACAGTAAAGTCTTCCTACATATCTTTATAAGCTTATTTTGAAGAAAGGTCCAGCGAAACGGAATCTCATGACAGACGTAGTGATCATTTTGTGTACTTGCGGCACGCACGATGAGGCGTTGACCATAGCCAATTCACTCATCGAAGGGCGACTCGCCGCTTGCGTGAATATTCTCCCACCGGTTCACAGCATTTATCGCTGGCTGGGCAAGGTGGAGACCGCGCACGAAGTTCTCTTAATCATCAAAACGACCCGGCAACGCTTCCCCGAAGTGAGAGACCGCATCACACAGTTGCATTCCTACGACACGCCGGAAGTTATCGCCATGCCTGTCATTGATGGATCGGATAAGTATCTTGCTTGGCTCCGGAGTCAGGTGTAATCCTTTATTTACGCAGTTCCCTTACAGCTTTGCTCTCTCGATCGATGCCGAACACCGTACCAATATCTGAAGCCGTGTCATAGATGACGAAAGTGGAGGCCGTATCCTCCCACCTCCCGTTCGAGAACTTCGCGCCCATAATCGGCCCCGGATTAATCAGCAAGCAACGCCCTTCTCGCGAAATCTCGAGCTCATGATTATGTCCAAAGCAGACGACGTCGTAATCTCCCGACTTCGCCATTGGCCGCGCCAGATAATCGAAATGGTTCGCAATGAGCCGCTTTCCATCGAATTCCGACTCGAACAGCTCTCCGTGAACTTGGCAGTTCGGCTTCTTCAGCGCCTTCGCCGTGATTCGATATAGGTCCGCATCGTTGTTGCCGAACACAATGTGAATGTCTCGTTCGAACTTCGACAATTCATCCACAACGAACGGCGAGCACAGGTCCCCACAGCAGATCAGCAGGTCACAATCTTGCACCGCCTTCAGGGCGGCTGCCAGATTCCAAAGGTTGTCGTGAATATCCGAAAGAATCGCAATTCTCATCGATTTATTGATAGAAATTGCGATCCCAGGCGTGCCGTTTGAGGATGGCTAATGTGCGCTCATCCAATTTACCGCCGGCCGCAGCGCGGCAACTGCTTTCGACGCTCGCAATCCTGCGCATGCCCGGGATTACCGTCGTCACCGCGGCGTGTGAGAGGCAGAACCGAAGCGCAATCTCCGGCAACGTTCCCGGCACGCCCACGAGATCTCTTTTCAGCGCTTCAACCCGCTCCACTACCTGGCGTTTTCGGTCGCCGCGGAAGTAGGAATCGCGAAACTCACCGGGAACGAATCGCGTGTTTTCCGTGATTGTTCCCGTCAAGCCACCCTCATCCAGGGGCACTCGCGCCAGCACACCTACCTTTTTCTCCTGGCAAAGTGGAAACAGATTTTTTTCCGGAGTCTGATCGAAAATGTTGTAAATCACTTGAACAGAATCAATCATCCCCGTTCTTACCGCCTCCAACGCTGAATCGGGATCGTGTTCGGCAATCGAAATGCCGAAAAACCGAATTTTGCCGCTGCGCTTAAGGTCTTCTGCCGCGCGCTGCCACTCTTCTCGCTGAACCCAAGCGTCGGTCCACGTATGCAGCTGCTGCAGATAAACCTGTTCCACTCCAAGATTCGCCAAACTCTGGTTCGTCGACTCAATGATGTAGTCGTACGGGAACACTTCGGAAATGGGCATAGACGGGGAGGCCGGCCAAATACGATTCTTAGGTGGAACTTTGGTCGCAACGTATATGCGATGAAAGCTGCTCTTCATCGCTTCACCCACTAATTGCTCGCTGTGCCCGTCGCCGTACGCCAATGCTGTATCGACAAAATTCACACCAAGCTCAAAAGCACGCCGCAACGCTCGCTCGGATTCGTCGTCTTCGCCACCTACCCATTGCTTGCCCCCGATTCCCCAAGCCCCAAACCCGATCTCACTTATTTCCGCTTCAGTTTTGCCCAATTTCCGGTATCGCATGCGTCAGTCCCTTTCATGGACTCGGGATGAACTCGCAAGGTTGCTCTCAGGTGGACTTGCGGGAAGAAGGAACGATGTACGCGGGATGAACTTCTGAAAAGCTGCTATAAAACAGGAAGGCCGCCGACCCTGACAGATGATCGGCGGCCCTAATTTATGCTGGTCTGTACTTACGGATGGCCAACGTTCTCAGCTTGCAGGCCCTTGGGCCCGCGTTTCACCTCGAACTCTACCTCCGTACCCTCCTCGAGCGTGCGGTATCCGTTCATCTGGATCGCCGAGAAGTGCACGAACACATCATCGCCGTTTGAGCGCTGGATGAAACCATAGCCCTTTGCGGCGTTAAACCATTTCACAACACCTTTTTCTCTCACTACCTATCTCCTGTTTTAGATGCTGAGATGAATGCCCGTCCACCCGAGCAACAAACGAGGAGAGCTGAGCCCTCCTAGAGGATCACTTGGGCTCGCAAGAACACAACCAGCTAGCATCGGAAAATCTGCAATACACTGTACCAGACTCGCGACCTTCCTACAAGCAAAAAGATTGCGAATCAATGGGTTAAGTGCGGCCCCGAAGGCGGCCCAAAGTACGCTTTCACGTTAGTTCTAAAGCCGAACAGAGGCCAGGAAAATTCCTAGGACGCACTGCTCGCGACAGCCTGTGGCGCCACCTGCTTGGCGACAGCAACGCTGCGCAGTGTTGAGGGCGATGGCACAGTAAGCAAGCGCCGTGACAGCCTCACGAGTCCCTTTCGCTCAAGCTGGTTAAGAGTTGTTGACGTCGTTTCCCTTGTGGCCCCGATCAGGTCTGCCAGTTCGGCCTGAGTGATAGGCAATTGGTAACCCTCGCCACTGACGACCGGCCTTACTAGAGAGGAAAGCTCAACCAGATAGTGTAAGATGCGATACTCAACGTCGTGTAGGCACAATAGTTCAACTTTCCGGGCTAAAGCGGATTTTCGGTGAACTAAATAATCGATCAGCGCAGCGGCAAAATCGAAATTAGTGCGAAGCACGCCTGTTAACGTATCGCGCGGGATCCGATAGAGGTTGGCTGTAGTGAGCGCTTCGGCGTCGCCGTGATACACGGGCGCATCTTCAGCAAGCACTTCCTCTCCGACCAGTTCTCCAGGTCCGCAGATAGAAAGAATAATGCGATTTCCGCCGTCATTCGTCCGAGTCAGCTTAATTAATCCATCATCGACGAAGTACAGCGAATCGGCCGTCTGGCCTTGGGAAAAGAGAGATGTGGAGCGGCGGACCGGCCCGACGCGGCTTACCTCAGCCTGAGGGAGCAACGTGGTCCGCATCGCATGTGCAAGAGAGCTCACAGTAGTCGCCTCGTCTGTAATTATACTCACGTTAGCCAGGTTATACTAGTAAAAAGCCTAGTTTTGGCAGAATTTACGAAAATTCTGTTTAACTGATAGCTATTATCAAGCGTGAAAAAGATCTAAAACAGCAAAATCTTTTATAAGCCTATAACTTTGCTGACACGCGAAGTGGAGCGCAGAGGTGGCGAGTCCACCCCTCCAATCTCGCTGGAAGATCCGATGAAGCGGCGTTCTCTTCAATAAATTTGACGATTGCGGGACCGACGACAACGCCGTCCGTCAGGCGCGCTACTTCCTCCACTTGCTCGGGCGTCCCAATGCCGAAACCCATCGCCAACGGTAGCTCGGTGAGTGCGCGCATGCGCGTCACCAGCGGCGCTGCTGCATCTGATACAGAAGCTTGCTGCCCCGTTACGCCTCTTCGCGAGACTAGATAGATAAATCCCGAAGAGTACTCTGAAACGAGCCGCAAACGGCGCTCGGTGCTTGTAGGCGCAACCAGAAAGACCGTGTCAAGGCCGCGCTCGCGGAGCCGGCGGACTGGTTCGGCCGCCTCTTCAATGCAGAGATCTGTTAACAGAACGCCATCGACTCCCGCTTTAGCGGCATCCTCAGCTAACTTCTGAAAACCGTAGCGAAGTAACGGATTCAAATAGCTGAACAGCAGCAGAGGTATTTGCGAATGACGCCGAACCTCGTGCACTGCTTCGAGCAGGCCAGCTACCGTGCTTTTGGCACGCAGCGCTCGATCGGATGCGCGTTGAATTACCGGGCCATCGGCAATTGGGTCTGAAAAAGGAACCCCCAGCTCAATCAGGTCCGCACCACCGCGCTCGAGCGCCTGGATGAGTGAAACTGTCTGAGCGGGTGTCGGGTCGCCTCCTGTTATGTAGGCGATGAACGCTTTACGCCCCTCAGCCTTACAGGTACTGAAGAGACTCCTGATCCGGGTTGTGACCTCCGTCGGCATCAAGCATGCGTCTCGGGCACATTTTCGCGCTCCGGGAGGTTATCTCGATAAATGTCCATATCCTTATCTCCGCGGCCCGACACATTTACAAGATACGCCGCGTCAGGCTCATGCGGTGCTCGGCGGATTGCTTCGGCGATAGCGTGAGCGGATTCGAGAGCCGGAATAATACCTTCCGTACGGGCCAGTGTCTTGGCGGCCGCCAGCGCATCGGCGTCGCTCACAGAGACATACTCCGCTCGATGTTGGTCATGCAGCCATGCATGCTCTGGTCCCACGAGCGCGTAATCAAGCCCTGCGGACACCGAGTGCGTCGTGCAAACCTGCCCATCCTCGTCTTGCAATAGGTAGCTGAAGGCCCCGTGCAACACGCCTGGCGAACCTCCATTGAAGCGAGCCGCATGCTGCCCCAGGTTCGCGCCTTTTCCGCCAGCTTCAGTTCCAATCAGGCGCACCGATACGTCGTTCACAAATGGATAAAAAATGCCGATAGCGTTACTCCCACCACCCACGCAGGCGATGATCGTGTCCGGCAGGCGTCCCATTTGTTCGAGGGACTGAGCGCGTGCCTCTTCACCGATCACTTTGTGAAAGTCGCGGACCATCATCGGGTATGGATGCGCGCCAAGCGCGGAGCCGAGCAGATAATGCGTGGTGGTGACGTTCGTTACCCAATCGCGCATGGCCTCACTGATAGCGTCTTTCAGCGTTCGGCTTCCATTTGTCACTGCCGCCACCTTCGCGCCGAGTAATCGCATTCGGAAGACATTCAAGCGTTGCCGCCGCATGTCCTCCTCGCCCATGTAGACCACGCATTCCATGCCGAACAGCGCGCATACCGTCGCAGTAGCAACGCCGTGCTGACCCGCACCCGTCTCGGCAATGATCCGGTGTTTGCCCATTCGCCGGGCTAGCAGGATCTGGCCCAGGCAGTTATTGATCTTGTGCGCGCCCGTGTGAAGTAGATCTTCCCGCTTCAACCAGATTTGCGCGCCCCCAAAGGTTTCCGTGAGTCGCGCCGCGAAGTAAAGCGGTGTAGGCCGACCCGCGTAATGATGAAGGAGCGATTTTAGTTCGGCTTGGAAAACCGGGTCCTCTCGCGCTCCCGCATAAGCCTGCTCAAGCTCCTCGAGCGGCGACATCAGGATCTCTGGTACATAGCGTCCGCCGTACGGGCCGAAATGCCCCAGAGCGTCTGGCGTGCTAACCGGTGTCATAGAAGAATCTCCTTCGGGCGACTTGCAAGCGCGGCGTTGACAAAGTCCCGGACCCGCTGGCGGTCTTTTTTGCCCGGGCTCGCTTCCAACCGTGAGCACGCATCCACGCCCCAAGGCTGTGCCGTTCGAATCGCGTCGGCTACATTCGTTGCGTCTAGTCCACCGGCAATAATCTTCCGATACGCGAATGCGGCGGCTAAGGACCAGTCGAAGCACTTTCCCGAGCCTCCAAAATAAGAACTCGGCGTGTCGAGCACATACGCTTCAACGCTACTCGCTAGGCTCCTCGCTTCAGCACTCCTCGCTTCAGCACTCCTCGCTTCAGCACTCCTCGCTTCAGCACTCCTCGCTTCAGCACTCCTCGCTTCAGCACTCCTCGCTTCAGCAC
>JBPCJX010000109.1:0-73450 GCA_051004875.1 Bryobacteraceae bacterium | reverse complement strand
CCTTGCCGGACGCCACGCCAGCGGCTCACTGCTAACGGCTCTATCGAAACTGCTCCGGCTTCCGCGTCGCGGCACGTTTGAGCCTCACCCACCGGAGCATTTCCGATAGAGATCTAGCGTTTCTCGGTAAAGTGGCGCGGGGTTGAGGTCAAGTTAGACGGGAGCACTGCGCGCTTTCGTTGAAAGATAGGCGGGCTTCCAGAATGCGCACCGCAGAGGTGTCGGATCAGCCCGTCGTTTACCTCCCTTTCTCGTTCGCGCTCGCCTTGTCATCCGCCTTCAGATCCCCCAGCGCATACTGAATCCCCGCCAGCAAATGCGCCAGCATCTGGCTGTTTCCATATACCTCTTCCGCGTGCCCATGCGTCATGTAAAATACACGACCCTTACCTTCGCGCCGGATCCAGCTCAACCCATAATCATGGTCCGCTCGTGGATAATCTTCTTTCGCCTTATCCTCATTGCTCATCTTCGAGTAATCGATGCTTGTCAGAACGTGCACGTTCTCGCGCGACCAACTTTTCACCCCAAATGTATACGTCTCATCGTTAATCGCAAACCCATCTTTGAACATCGCCGTCAGCGGGCTGTTCGGATCGTCAATCTTATACACGATGTGCTGCGGATAAACCCAGTGAAACTTGAAATAGCCACCGATCATTTTGTTGAACTCCGGCCACGTACCGTATTGATGGTCCGGCCCCGTCTTCGCAGCCGGCGCAGTGGGCGTCGCACCCGTTTGTCCGCGCGTACTGAACAAAATCCGACCGAAACCGGCCTTGAAATCCTGCACGCTCACTTTGCCAGAATGCCCGCTGTCTGCCATATCGAACCACTTGTCCGCCAGCCCGCTCAACTCCGCCGCATCTAGTGTCTTGTCTTGATCCTTGTCCGCAGCCCCTAAAATTCCTGCAGCCATCATCCCGCCAATCTCTGGTCCATCGCTTGCTTGATGATAAGAATCCGACGCTGCATGAATCCCCGCCAGTCCTTTTCCCGAGCGCACAAAATCCAGCAGCGCTTTCTTGCGTGCAGACGTCACTGTCGCATCCGCATCGTCCAGGAAGAAGCCCGTCGTGCTGTCCAGGAAAACCAAGTCATATTGCTTCAAATTCTCGGCCGTGATAACCGACGAGTCATAGCTGACATCCGTCGTCCACGCTCCCGTCTTTGTTCCCAGTTCCTCCACGGTCTTCGCCGCCAGCGGAATCGAGGAGTGCACAAACCCCACCGCCTTACACAGCACCAGTACCTTCCGCGGCTTCGCCGGCTTCGCCGGCTTCGACTCTGGCAGTGCCGCCTCCATGTTCTGTTGGTCTTCTGGCTTCGGCGTCTTGCTCTGCGGCGGCGAGATCATCGCCATGAACGTCGACTCCGGAAACGCCGCATTCAGCAAGCTCGCCAATTCCTATTGATCTACTCGGTCGCGCCCGCCCAACCATTGCGTCATCGCGCCTCTTAGCTCATCGCGCGTAATGTAGCCATCCTGATTCGCATCAGCCACTTTGAAAAAATCCGTATCAACCGCCGCCAAGCCCAGCGCGGCACACATGGCCGCAATCGAAAGACACTTCGTGAAACGTCGCATGCGTTGATACTATCGCGCCCGGTGCTTGAATCCGTTCTACAACCCCAGCAAAGTTTTTCAGCCGCCTAACTAGTGTCTAGAATCCATCTTCCCGTAAAGTCGGCGTGTCGGAGATGTGGTTGTTGTGATCACTCGCGAGTGGTCGGCCAGCGTTTACCGATGTTGCGCCTTGTGCTCGGAAAACAGCGTTACCGGTAAGTGAAAATCCTACTGTTTGGCTGCACCACGCGACGGGAAATGGCCGGCCCTAAGAGCGTTCTCGTTACGAATCTTTTCGGCCGACTTCCGATAGACGCGTAATCCAGGTCCACAGCTTTCAACCCAACCCGTAATGCCGCCAACGAGAATAGCCGTCAAATTCTACGCTGAAGCGGTCGGCCGCCGTGGAATCGAGCAACGATGGGGGTGTGGTCAGACGGTTTGTCCAGTGCTCGTGGTCCCTTGTCGATCTCGCAGCTCTCCAAGCTCTGAGCCATTCCCGGCGAGAGTAAAAAGTGGTCAATTCGAATGCCGCGGTTGTACTCAAATGCCTTTCGGAAGTAATCCCAAAATGTAAAGTGGCCGCCTTGCCCGGGATGTTGAGAACGAAATGCGTCCGTATATCCCAGTTCGATTAAAGCGCGGTAGCGGACCCGTGGCTCGGGCTGAAACAGCGCGTCATGCATCCAGGAAGCAGGCTTATGGCAGTCAATGTCCTCTGGGATGACGTTGAAGTCCCCGCCTACGAGGGTCGGCATCTCGCTTTTCAACCAAATCTGCATCTGCCGGTGGAGGCGATCCATCCATGCCAGTTTATAAAGGAATTTGTCGCTGACAACCGGGTTTCCGTTGGGAGCGTAGATGTTGGCAATGCGAACATTGTTGACCACGACTTCGAGAAATCGCGCATGGCTGTCTTCTTCGTCGCCAATGAGCGTTGTCGAGACTATGTCAATAGGCTGGCGAGACAAGATCGCAACACCGTTGTAGGCCTTCTGCGTAACGGCCACGCTTGCGTACCCAAGCTCCTTAAACAGCTCTGCCGGAAACTCCGTTGCTTTGAGTTCCTGCAGCAGAAGAACATCAGGACTGTGCATAGTTAGCCAGCTTCTTACGTGCTCCAAGCGAGCGCGAATCGAATTGACATTCCAACTGGCGATGATCATAGACCGCGTTGTTAACTGACGGATCCATCATCGCAATCCGCAGTATGACGGTACCAGCTGGAGCTGGATTGAGTTGATCCCCCGAGTGGGGCGGCCGAGCGGGTTGTACACTGCTCAAGCAATGCAAGAAGGAACGGCGTTTCTCCGGACCGATTGACAGGTTCCTGCAGGCCTGCTTCAGTCCGCCACTCGAATTCTCGAGTACGCAAGTTAGCCTGCGACTCTAACCTGCTCATCCCACTTCGAGACGTTTACGCCTTTTACGAGAAGCCAGACGCCCATTGATAACTCTCCAATGAAGGCAGGAAACAGAATAACCGGAAACATCTTATTCGCGAGCGTGGGGGCAAGAAGCAGCGCGAGACTATTGATCAGGTAGCACAAGCCGGCAATCACTTGCAAAACGCCCAAGCTCTTGGGAAAGTAGCCCGATCTAGATATCAAATACCCAACAACAAGGCACCGAACGCCAAAAAATATAAGGCCGATGCCAAAGCCGTATTCATGCAGCGCGAGAGAAAGAGACGCTAGGGCCTCTAGCTGATGTGGTTCAAAGACCTTGTAATCCGCGCCTCTCAGGAGAAGCAGCACCGTAACAAGATTCAGCTTGTTGGCGCCCAAAATAGCGGTCTGCACCAAATTGAAAAATGCAGCAAGCAAAGAAAGATCTTTGTTCACTGGTCTGAGCAGCACGTAAAAGATCAGGATTAGAGGGACATCACACACGTGCATTATGAGGTCGCCGACAATCCCGCTGCGAAACAGCAACTCAGATGCCATAATCTTTTGGGCTGTGGCTGCAGCATCTCCTGCCACAATGAGATTGCCTCTAACGAAAACCTCGCCTAAGAGACCGGCAAGGATGATGATCAAGTACAGCATGCCACCGATCCGCGCATAAACTTGCGGCGAAGAGTTGACCGTTTGCCTTATCATTTATTCCTTCCCAATAGTTGCTCCCTTTCAACGGTCCGCTCGAAGTGCTGCGGCGTATTGGCCTTACAGGGGAGAGAAAGCTGCCATCGAAGTGTGAAATTCTATGGATTCCCTAAGGAAATCTACGCTGAGATCGCGCTGAAGTTCCCACTTGAATCCTTCCTTTGCGGTTTGGGGAGAACGGTTCGTATGCGAGCGCCTCATTCGATGAATCGCAGTGGCAGTAATTCCGCTGCACCTGCCCTATAAACGACAGTATCAGTCCTCAAAAATCGGCTTCAGACCTGGAATCGAGGGTTGCCCGCCGAAGAGTCGTGATCCTGCTATTGATCCCAAAGCGCTTGACCGCGCTGGCGGAACCATCGCTCGTGCGGCAGAGCTCCTCTGGCGCCAAACTGTCTATGCCGCCTCGATCGTTAGCTAGAGGTGGCGGCATCGGCTGACACGCGTTTATATGGCTCCAGTACAGCTCTCGCGTATTCCCGGACGGATGTCAGGCGAACGGGAATCGACTGCAGCAGGCCGTGCATGTCGATGGCCTCGCCGTGGGCATACTGCAGCATTAGTTCAGCGAATGACTTTTCCAAAGGATCATTCGCACAATCGAACCGCTGCCGCAACTTCTCTTCAGGGATTGTTTCCACATCGAACCGTCGGCCGCTTTCCTCCTCGAAGATTCCCACGACGTCAGCAGGGGTTAAAGCTTCGAGACCCACCCACCGCGAGCACAAAGCGGGTTGCGACCGGCCAAAGGGCGACAGCGATGCAGAACTGTGCAACATCCCGGTAGGAAGCCCAATTGATGGGTTTCGATCCATTGCCGTAAAAGCGTACCTTGCTATGAACGTAGTCGAAGCCGAGTGCAGGCGAGAGCCACACTTCCATAAACCAACTCGCATGGATTGAGGTGAAGTCGAGATCTGCGATGGCGCGCTCGATGGAACGCTTCAGACCTGGATCCACAGCGGCGTCATTTCGTTTTGTTCTGTTCCTTTGACCACCATTTGAATGTCGATGTGTTGGACCAAGACCTAAATCGGGCAGCAGGCTGCGCCTCAAAACTCATCCTGCGGGGCTTCAAGGTGATCCGTCAGAAGGTATCCTTGGCGAGAATTCTTGAAAGCATTGCGCGGGCAGAAAACAAAAGCTGTCAACGCCGTAGCCCACTTACATCCTTCGCTCCGCTTCAGCGTCGAGCAAATGCAGAATGACCCGAAAGGGCATGCCTGCGAGTTCCCGCTTGTCGCTGATATCGGCGCGGATATCGAGCAGCGCGTGTTCAAGCAAATTCGTAGCGAGCAGCAGTTGCTGGTGCTCCAGCGATTCGGGTAAATACGGCGCGCGCTGTGCGGTGGTCCAGTAGCCGCGAAGGCAAGCCGCGCTGACGTGTGAGTACCAGAAGCGGCCCCATACTCTAAGCCTTTGGAGAGCTGCCATCTCATTACGTTCGGCTGATATTAGCTGTCGTATTGACGATTGAGCCGCATATCCGAAGGAATGGAGCATACTGGCAACGTCTCGCAAGGGACAGCGCTTGATCCGCCGCTCGCTCAAATGCAAATTGGGATCGCCCTCAAAGTCGAACATGGTCACGTCGCCATTCCTGACCAGCAGATGACCCAAATGCAGGCGGCCATGATACCGTGTGCGCATCGACCTGACGCGCTGGTCGAAGATAGCGCGAAATCTCGACACGATAGCGTCTTCCTGCTCGAGAACTCTTCCCGCAAGCACGCGTAGTTCTTCGGGCATGTCTGAATAGCGTTGCCTCAGGAACTCGAAGCGCCGGCTGGTTAGGCCGACATAACTGTGGTAGAGACTCTGGCGGTAGAAATCATTGAACGGTTCCGGGGTAAAAACCGGATCGGGATTGTCTTGCGCCAATATTAAGTGCAGTTCGGCTGTGCGCTTGCCGATAATCTCCGCTAGCGACAGATATGACCCGATGAGGTCCTTCGCCAGCTGCGGAGGCTCGGCCAACACAAAACCCAGTGCATAGATGTTTGTGGGCGCTGAACTCTCCACGTCCGCTCTGGAGTGTCTTGTTTTCGGCACGTGATCGAAAAATTCGGTCAGGTGATTGTGCGTATGTCGCCATGCGTCACCCTCGTTCCGAACAAATCCGTTAAGAACTCCAAGACTCGTCACTTCACCTGTTTCCGCCACGTATTCAAGCGAACCGGCGAAGGGCGCCGCATTGGGAAACCGGTACTTCTCGGTAAGCAGCCGGCCCATTTCTACGCCCGGGTTTGGGCCGGGCTCTACGTTCCGCAGAAGCTTGAGCTCGAACCTATCCCCATACCTGATGGAGGTGTTGATTTGGGCCGTAGATTCGCGCGTAGGCTCCAGGTTCGGATGCGTCGGGCCCCACAAGCGCCGGAACTCGCGATTTCGTTCTGCGGTCAAGACACCGGTTTCGGCTACGAATCGTCTGCGGCGCGCGAAAGCTTCCAGCAGCACGCTTGAAAATTCGCCGCTCACGGTCGAGCCGTAGAGAAACGCCCGTGCGCCGTCGCCGGCGCGTACCTCTGCGATCAAAGCCTCCGGATGCTCGTCCTGAAGTAGCTGTGCCTCGTCCCCGCGGGCCGAGCCAACCGGCATCACATACATCTCGGGATCACCAGTCGTGTACTCGACCCGAAGCAGCAAAATTACATACTTGTTCTGCAGAATGGGAATCACTTCTGCAACTTCCATCGAACGGAGGCGGCGATCCTTGCCCCGATACCATCGGCGCGCCGTTAGAAACGGCGGAAGAATAGTCGCGATGTTTGCCCGAGCACTCGGTTCCCAGATGCTTGCTACGGAGTGTACGGCGACGATCGGCAGTCCCAAGTACCCCGCCCGCACACGTGGCGCCGAAACTGTGACCGGAACAGCCCGCTCCTCTAGCGAAAACCAATAAAACGAGTTTGGTCCCAAAGTTAATGGGTAATAACTCTCTCCAACTGTCGGGAAGTCTGTTCTCCCGAACATCTCGACGGGGGTGTAGCCCCGATATTTGTGTAAATCGAGCTCAACGGGCTGCGCAAAACGCGACAGATTTGCGATCACAAGAATCGTCTCTTGTTGGTAGCGTCGCAGAAATACGACAACACGCTGGTTGGAGGGCTGAAGAAACTCAAGCGTGCCCCGGCCGAAGGCTTTGTATTGCTTGCGGAGAGCAATTAAACGCTTCATCCAGCTCAATAACGAATGTGGATTATCTTGCTGCGCTTCCACATTGACCGACTCGTAATGGTAAGCAGGATCGATATTGACAGGCAGATACAGCTTTTGAGGATTCGCGTTAGAAAACCCGGCGTTCCGGTCCGGACTCCACTGCATGGGCGTCCGGACACCGTTGCGATCTCCGAGATATACGTTGTCACCCATCCCGATCTCATCGCCGTAGTAAATCACCGGCGTTCCCGGCAACGAGAACAGTAACGCATTCATCACCTCAATCCGTGGACGATCATTGCCCAGCAACGGAGCGAGACGGCGACGAATGCCGAGGTTGATGCGCGCGCGCTGGTCGGACGCGTACACGCGGTACATGTAGTCGCGCTCCTCGTCAGTGACCATTTCGAGCGTCAGCTCGTCGTGGTTGCGAAGAAACATAGCCCATTGGCATGTTTCCGGAATCGGAGGCGTGCGCCGCAGAATTTCAACAATGGGCAACCGGTCCTCAAGCCGCAAGGCCATAAAGAGCCGCGGCATCAGCGGAAAATGAAAAGAGACGTGGCACTCATCGCCGTTCCCAAAATAGGCGACTGCATCTTCCGGCCACATATTGGCTTCGGCGAGCAGCATGCGGTTGGGATAGGTTTGGTCGAGGTGTTGACGCAATTCCTTCAGAAACGCGTGGGTCTCAGGAAGGTTCTCGCAATTCGTGCCTTCCCGTTCATAGAGGTACGGAATGGCGTCCAGCCGGAAACCGTCGACCCCCATCTCTGCCCAGAACTCGAGGGTACGCATTACAGCGCGTCGAACGAGTGGATTATCGAAGTTCAAGTCGGGCTGGTGTGAGTAAAAGCGATGCCAGTAGTAGGCCTTCGCTACCGGGTCCCAGCTCCAGTTGGAGGGTTCAAAATCCTTAAAGATGATGCGTGTGCCCGCGTACTTCTCAGGTGTATCGCTCCAAACGTAGAAGTCCCGCCAGCGCGAGCCGGGTTCGGCTTTTCGGGATCGTTGAAACCAATCGTGCCGGTCTGAGGTGTGATTGATCACAAGCTCGGTAACCACCCGTAATCCGCGGCGGTGAGCTTCTCTCAGGAAGTTTTGGAAATCGCGCAGCGTTCCATAGGCCGGGTGCACGTTGCGGAAATCCGAGATGTCATAGCCGTCGTCCTTCCACGGCGAGGGACAAAATGGCAGCAGCCAAATCGTCGTGACACCCAGATCTTCGAGGTAATCTAGCTTATCGGCAAGACCGCGGAAGTCTCCCATTCCGTCGGCGTTTTTGTCCGAGAAGGCTCGGACGTGGACTTCATAAATGATTGCGTCTTTGTACCAGAGAGGGTCATCTTCCAGCCCGCTGAGAATTTGCGAGTGCATTCGGTTTCGCGTGATTTAACCAGGTGAGGAACTGTCCCACCGCAGGAACATCCGGCAGCAAATATTGCGCCTCTGTTTCGGTGGGTCCCCCGACTCTGATAGTAATCCCTTCTGGAATCGCGGCGAAACCATCCTCATCTGTAACGTCATCGCCGATATAAATAGGAACCGACCCGGCAGGCAGCACTTCTCGGGCGATCCACTTGACGGCATGTCCCTTATTCCAGGTGATTTGCGGCCGCACCTCAAGGACCATTTTGCCCTCGCGGCAACTGAAAGACCGAGAGCGGCTAACGGTACTGTGCGTAACATTCCGAACCCAGTCGCGCAGATGCTCACTCACCCGGCGAAAATGCACGCTGAGCGTTAGAGCTTTATCTTCGATCTCCACGCCGTCAGTGTCGCTCAAAGCAAGCTTCAATTGGAGCAAGACGCACCGTAGCTCCCGGCGCAGCGCCTCGGCTTGGGGCTCCCGAAAACGTATGGTGTCAGACTGAATCTCCAGTCCGTGATTGCCTGCATAGATGACATTGCTGAGTCCGGCCCGCTCCCGTACGTCGGACAAGGCGCGCCCGCTAACGATCGACACATCGAAGTCCCATCGCGCGCTGAGCGTTTTCAGAATCGAGCGGATTTCGGGGTCCAGCTTGGCGTCTCCCGGATTTACTACAATTCCTGAAATCGTGCCGTCGAAATCCAGAAACAGCGAAACTCGAGCCGCTGATGCGATCCGCGCTTCGATCACTTCCAAATTGTCGAGTAGCGCTATCGGCTGATGGACCTGCTCGATCAAACTCATACTGCCACCCCCAGAACGGACGGCACCGGCTCATCCGACTCCTCCTGATCGATGCGATCGGGAAACTCGATTTTGGCCAGATCCGACAGGAATTTTCCAGCCCAACGGTAAACGTTATTGTGCTCCACCCCTTCGCGCATCTTCCGCATGCGGCGTCTGCGTTCATCAGGCTGCATCTGCAACGCTTGGCGGTAAGCATTGGCACACTCTTCAATTGAGAAGGGATTTACTAGCAAAGCGTCCTTCATTTCATACGCCGCGCCGGCAAACTTGCTCAGCACGAGCGCGCCATCTTCATCCACACGGCTGGCCACGAACTCTTTAGCCACCAGGTTCATACCGTCGTGCAAAGAAGTGACAACGCAGAACTGCGCAAGCCGGTGTAGAGCGATCATCTCCGGCGGCGTGTAATGTCTCTTCAGAAGAGTAATCGGCCGCCATAAAGCGGTTCCCCATCGCCGGTTAATCTGCGCAGTGAGATAGTCGACCTCTTGTTCGATCTGCCGATACGCGGGCAGGCTGGATCGACTCGGCACGGCGACCTGTACGAACACGAGCTTGCCCCGGTATTGAGGATCTTCTTCGAGCAGCCTGTCCAAAGAGCGCAGGCGTTCTGGAATTCCCTTCGTATAATCCAGGCGGTCGATGCCGATGCCCAGTAGCTTGCCGCCTAACGATAGCTCCCTGCGCCAGCGGCGCATCTGGTTGGCTACTTCATCTGAGTCAGTAACCTCGACGTGATCATCGAAATCAATCCCGATCGGGAATGGCCTCACCAGCGTTGAATGTCCTCCGCGATAGATTTCCGAACCCGATTCGTCCACACGCGCTTCCAATGAGCAGTCGATTGTCTTAAGAAAGTTGTGGCAATGATGCTGAAGGTGGAATCCGAGCAGGTCGTTTCCGAGCAGTCCATCCAAAATTTCTTCCTGCCATGGAAATGAACTGAAGACTTCCCGATTCGGCCACGGGATGTGCCAAAACTGGGCGATGACAAGATTTGACCTGGCGTTCCGCAACATACGAGGAAGCAGCGCGAAATGGTAGTCCTGAATGAAAACGAAAGTGGGATCGGTGCCTGCCTCTTCGAGCACTGCCTCGGCGAAGCGCTCGTTCACGCGGCGGTATGTCTGCCAGTGATCAGGATCGAAAAGTGGGCGCGTAAAGGCTACGTGGCAAAGCGGCCAGAGGCCCTGATTTGAAAGACCGGCATAGTGGCCTTCTTCCTCTTCTTTGGACAGCCAGAGGCGCCGTAACGTGTATCCCGGATGCTGTGGGGGAACCTGGACATGATCGAAGCGGTCCACTGTCTCCCTGTCGGCGTCGCCGCTACCGTGCGCAATCCAGAGACCGCCGCACGCGCGCATGACTGGGTCTAAGGCGCTGGCCATGCCGCTGGCCGGTTGAATGCACTCGATGTGTCCGTTTACATGCTGGTGCTGAAAGGGCTCCCGATTCGAGACCACGATGAGGCGATAGCCGTCGAGCTTAGTGCGGACGAACTCGCTGAGAAACTCGCGTGTCCAGACCTTCAAGATTAAGCTCCTTTCATTCTGTGGGGCCGATGCAGGAATACCTTCAATAGTGGCGCCGCGTAACAGGGGATCGCCTTAGGGAGTCTTTGTAATTATATCCGATTATCCGGCTGTTGGGTACTCCCAATACGTAATCTCATATCCGCCTCTATAAGAATAGGAATATATGGATCTCGGGACGCTAGGTTTCGCCATGGGCTCGGCGTGGCTGTCCGGAATCAATCTTTACGCCACCGTACTTACCCTCGGATTACTCCAGCGATTCCACTTGGTGCATCTGCCGGGCGATCTTGGTTACCTTAGTCATACCTGGATCATCGTTCTGGCTGGGGTGCTGTATGCGGTTCAATTCGTTGCCGACAAAATACCCGCGATCGATTCTGTTTGGGACATGATTCACACATTCATTCGTGTACCCGCGGGCGCGGTACTTGCCGCTACAGCGTTCGCGCACTTCGATCCCGCAGTGCGGCTTATAGCATTGCTGCTGGGCGGCGGCATTGCGCTTAGTTCACATGGGACGAAGACGGCCACGCGGCTGGCTGCGAACGCGTCACCCGAGCCATTCTCAAACATCGGCTTGAGCCTGCTCGGCGATGCGCTTACAGTTGGCGGCGTTCTGCTGATGACCGTCCATCCCGCTGTCCTGATAGCTATCGTCCTGGTTGCGGTGATCGTTTCGATAGTCTTGGTGCGGTGGATTGTGCGCTGGCTAAAGGGCGCTTTCCGGCGCCGTACCGGTACCTCTATAGCTTGAATCGCCAACGCGTCGCTGGCGCGAAGACCTGTTCAGCTCTTCTGAACCCGGAGCAGAATGACGCCATGCCCAGGGACGGTAGCCGTATATGTGTCACCGGAAATCGGAACGTCTTCGTGCTTCCACAGATCACGCCCTTTTGACTGCCCAGTCAGGCCCAGGGCCGACCACGTCACGGATACTGTTTTGGCCTGCGTGTCGCGATTGAACAAGCCGACTGCGGTCGAGCCGTCCTGCAGAGGTCTTGTCCACACTTCGAGGTTGCCGCCTTGTACCATTCGCTTGACGGGCTGGGCAGCAGGGTCTTGGTCTATAGCAATCACATCCGCGTTTGTAAGCATCGCAAGCGTCGACTGAGACATGCTGCGGAGATCGTTGCCGGCAAGCAATGGCGCAGCGAGCAAAGACCAAAGGCTCATGTGGACGCGATACTCTTCCTCACTCATGCCCCCGTTGCCGACCTCGAGCATGTCGGGATCATTCCAGTGCCCCGGCCTGATGTAGGGCGAGATTTCCGCTTGCTTAAAGCCGATCGTTTCCATGCTGGACCACGCATCCGAGATATCGCCTGTGGTGCGCCAAAGATTCCCGCCCACTTTTGTGCCCCACGTCCATACCTGTTCGCGTCCATACTGGCAAAGGCTGAACACAATCGGGCGCCCAACTGCTTGAAGAGCGTCGCCCATCTTCTGATAGACAGCCCGCATGTCCGAATCCTTGTAGATCGCATGCGCCGAACACCAATCGTACTTGAGATAATCGATTCCCCAGCCCGCGTAGGTCTTCGCATCTTGCAGCTCGTGTCCGTAACTGCCTTCGTACCCGGCACAGGTCTGCGGACCCGGCGATGAATAGATACCGATTTTAAGGCCCTTTGAATGAACGTAGTCGGCAAGCGCCTTCATGTCTGGGAACTTGCGGTTTGTGGTGATGTTGCCGGCTGCATCCCGCGTGGCTTCCCAAGTGTCATCGATGTTTACGTATGTATACCCCGCCTTCTGCATGCCGGAAGAGACCATTGCATCGGCAATGCTCCGTACCGTGGGATCGTCAACCTTGCCTTCAAAGTAGTTCCAACTGTTCCAGCCCATGGGCGGAGTTCGGGCCAAGCCGTTATCGGGAACATCGTGCAAAGTCGGCAGCGGTAAGGGTGCAGGCGGGCGCAGGGCCGCTTCTGACGCACGTTCGGCAGAAACTTTTACAGGCGCAGGATCGTTCTTTCCACCCGTTCTCGTAAAGGTGAGTTCCAAATGATCATCCTGAAGCACTCCGTCGTATGCCAGGATCGATGTCCTCCATGGGTTCGCTTCCAGATGCAGTTTGCCGTCTGTATAGGAGCCTTTAATCCGGGTTTCGTGATAGTTCCGGACAAGAGTGCCCGTCACTGCAGTGCTATTTTGTGACAGTTTTAGGAAGGTGCTCTGCAGCGTGCCATCCGGATTCGGCAGGTGAATGACCCACGCCCCCGTGATGCCCGTTTGAGCAAAGACGTAGGCTAGAGTCGCGGCTATTAGGAGGATCAGAAACGAGACGGTTCGCTTGAGTGACATGAATCAGTTCTATCAAACAAGCGAGAGCGCCACTAGCGCAAATAGCCTGCCAGATAGAGCACGATAATGATCAACAATACCAATCCGAGTCCACCGGATGGATAGTAACCCCACCCCCGCGAATACGGCCAAGCCGGGATCGCTCCGAGCAACAAAATGACCAAAATTACCAAGAGTATTAAACCCATGCCGGTCTGATGCTATTACGCTCGAAACTATAACAGGGGATTTGAACCGGGCCCCAGACCCGGGACTTAGCGCTTCTTCCGCACGAGCCTGCTAGGCTTACGGACCACCCCCGGCGTAGTTGCGAACGCTTCGTTAACCAGAGCTTGTTGCTGATCATGATGCACTTTATGATTACCCGGTGCCGGGCTGGCTGCTGGCGGACGACCTATGTAGCGCAACTGCCGCCGCAATGGCCCAACCGTTCCGGCCGACCAGATGATGGATTGCATCTGTTCTTCGACAAAGTACCAGGCGCCCATGTTTTCCGGCTCTTCTTGTACCCAGAACAACTCAGCGGCATCGGAATAGCGGCGCAGGATATCTGTCAATCGTTGTAGCGGAAAGGGATAGAGTTGCTCTAGACGGATGATGGCTATATCGCTGCGCCCCAGTTCTTCCCGCTTGTTTACAAGGTCGTAATACACTTTTCCGGAGCACAATAGAAGGCGGCGGACTTGGCTTCCGATGTACTGCGAATCTCCAATCACCTCCTGGAAAGCTCCATTGGTGAGGTCCTCCAAACGGGATGTTGCCTTTGCGTAGCGCAGCAGGAATTTCGGCGTAAAGATTACGAGCGGCTTGCGTATGCCACGCCGATCCTTGCCACCGTACATCTGTCGCCGCAACAAATGGAAGTACTGGGAGGGGCTAGTGCAGTTTGCAACTTGCAGGTTGTCTTCAGCGCACAACTGAAGAAACCGCTCAATCCGAGCACTGGAGTGCTCCGGTCCTTGGCCTTCAAAGCCGTGCGGCAGTAAGAGAACCAGACCGCTCGGCTGATTCCATTTGGCTTCAGCGGAAACAACGAACTGGTCGATGATGATCTGCGCGCCATTGGCAAAATCGCCGAACTGCGCTTCCCACATGACAAGTGTCAACGGATCTGCAACGCTATAGCCAAATTCGTAGCCTACCACTGCAAATTCACTAAGCAAGCTGTCAACCACCTCGAATTTGCCTTGGCCGGGATCGAGATGCTGGAGCGGTATGTACGTTTCGCCAGTATCGTAGTCGCTGAATTTCAGATGCCGTTGCGTGAACGTACCTCGCGAAACATCCTCGCCACTCAGGCGAACCGGCGTGCCTTCAAGCACCAGACTTCCGAAAGCAAGCGTCTCAGCAAAACCCCAGTCGATAGGTAAACCTTTTAATACCTCACGGCGTTTATCAACCAAGCCCTTCAGCTTTGGATGGAGATGAAAATCGTCAGGAAGAGTGGTGCATTTCTCGATCACCCTCGCGAGTGTCTTATAATCTGCCGCTGTGGACGGTATGGGCTGATGAACTTGCTCAAAAGGGGCTTCCGCGAACTCTTCAATAACGAACTGCTCACGATTTTTTTTCGCTTCATCGTAAGTGTCATTGAGGTACGCTCTTACTTGCGTCCGCAGGTTGTCGACATAGTCCTGTGTTAAAAAGTTTTCCTCCACCACTCGCTCGAAGTACTGCGCCGCCACTGTCGGTGTCGCCTTGATCTTGCGATACATTACGGGCTGTGTGTAGCTGGGGTCGTCGGCTTCGTTGTGCCCCTGACGCCGATAACCGATTACATCGATCACTACATCGCGTTTGAAGCGTTGCCGGAAATCGTATGCCAGCTGGGCGACCCGGAGGCATGCTTCCGGCTCGTCGGCGTTGACGTGAAAAATTGGCGCTTGGACAGACAGAGCAACATCAGTGCAATAGACGCTGCTGCGGCCTTCGAGGGGATTCGTGGTGAAGCCGATCTGGTTGTTTGTGATGACGTGCAAGGTGCCGCCCGTGGTGTAACCATCCAATTGCGAGAGCTGCAAAACTTCCGCGACCACGCCTTGACCAATGAAGGCAGCGTCGCCATGAATGAGGATCGGCAGCACGCGCTCGCGCTTCTCATCCCCAAGCCGGTCTTGCTTGGGTCTGACAAGACCTTGAACCACCGGGTCTACAGCCTCGAGATGACTGGGATTGAAGGCAACCGAAACCAGGACTTCTTTACCTTGGCTAGACATATGAATTCCGCTTGCGACAAGGTGGTATTTCACATCACCCGAGCCTTGAACGGTCTCCGGGTCGGGCTCGCCCTCAAACTCTGAAAAGATTTGCCCCATGGATTTACCAACGATATTCGCGAGTATGTTCAAGCGGCCCCGGTGAGCCATGCCCATCACGGCCTCGTTCACATTTTCGTTAGCTCCACGCTCCAAAATCTCGTCGAGGACAATGATCGTGCTTTCCAGGCCTTCGAGTCCAAAGCGCTTTTGGCCTACGAACCGGCTCTGCAAAAAAAGTTCGAACTCTTCGGCGTGAATCAAGCGGCTGAGGATACGATGGCGCACCGGATCCTCCAATTCCCAGAGATTCATGGTGCCTTCCATGCGGTCCTGGAGCCACTGCCTTTGCTCAGGATCCTGGATGTGCATGTACTCGATACCGATGAATCGACAATAGGTGGAGCGGAGGCGCTCGAGAATTTCACGGAGCGTCTCATAAGGCTGCATGTAAGACGCGATCGCACCGCTGGGCGCCTTGACCACACCGGCAAGAAAAGGACGATCCAGGTCCCAGATCGAAAGCCCGTAGGACGCAGGATCGAGCGTTGGATGATATGCGGGATCGCTACCTAATGGATTTGTGTTCGCTAACAGATGTCCGCGTATGCGATAGGCACTAATCATGCGTATAACGGCGGCTTCTTTTGCGGGATCCGCGTTGACTTGCGCGTGGCGGCTGGGTGTCATTTGCTGATCGGTTTGCCAGCGAACGGGCATGTACGGAATTTTCAGATCCCTGAAGATCGCTTCATAAAAGCCGTCCTCGCCCTGCAGCAACTGCTGTAGCTTTGCAAGAAATGTCCCAGATTCCGCGCCCTGAATGATGCGGTGATCGTAGGTGCACGTAATCATGACCACTTTGCCAAGCCCAAGCATGGCGAGGGTTTCCTCACTTGCGCCCGCAAACTCAGCCGGATAACCGATCGCTCCGGTGGCGATAATGGCGCCCTGCCCCGGCATAAGACGAGGAACGGAGCCGAATGTGCCAACCGTGCCCGGATTGGTCAACGAAATCGTAGTGCCTTCAAAGTCGGCCAGCTGCAGTTTGTTATCGCGCGCCCGCGAAACGATATCGTCATACGCCGCTACGAACTGCGCAAAGTTGATACGGTCCGCATTCTTGACGTTAGGAACCTTGAGTGAACGCGTGCCGTCTTTGCCAGCTACATCGACGGCTAGCCCCATGTTTACTTGATTCCGGACTACACGAAAAGGCTCGCCGCCGTTCTCTGCGTAAGCATGATTGAGCGCCGGATTCGACTTTACCGCTTTTACGATGGCCCAGGCAATGAGATGCGTGAAGCTGAGCTTGCCATGCCGTTCGAGTGCACGTTGCCTATTGATAAGGTTGCGGTTTTCTTCGATGAGGCGCACCGGCACTTGGCGTTGCGAGGTGGCGACAGGAATCGACAGACTCGCGGTCATGTTCTCCGCAATTCGGGCGGCGGCACCACGCAAGGGAATTAACTGGTCACTCGCGCCAATGGCTTTTTCTTCGCTAATGGTTTTTATTTCTTGGGTGGATGGCTGAGCCGCATTGCTTCTGGCGATTGCTGTCTGCTTCGGAGGAGCTTGTGCATTCCGGGCAGATCCTTCTTGCGGCACAGGCTCAGGCGCAGGCGGCTCCTCGCGAGGGGGCTCCTCGGTTGGCGGCTCTTCTATCGGCGGCTCTGGCGGATTCGGCGGAGCGGCGGTTTGTGGCGCTTCTTCTAACGCGGTACCGTCATTCGTGGCAACTTCACCGTTACGCGGCGCTTCTTGAAACAGCTGCGTCCAGCCTTCATCAACGCTAGTCCGATCGAACTGATACTGGTGATATAGTTCGTCTTCTAACCAGCTATTAATGCCCGATACGGAATCTTTTAATTGCGGCATCTGCCTTCATTGTAACGAAAACTACGCATTTTCTTCGATAAACGGCGAAATGCGAGTCTGCGTTTCGTATGCACAGTAAACTAACTAGTGGATGACTTTGGAAGAGTTAGAAAGAGAGTACGTTCCGCTCCGGCAGCAGGCAGACGCTGTGCGGAGCTATCTTTGACGCCCCCATCAAGCAAGAGCAGCTAGACAAGCTCGAAGCCGAGATCGGCGATCCGCAATTTTGGGATCAACCTGAAAAGAGCCAGCGGATTATGCAGGAACGTAAACGGCTCGAGGAGGCGATCCAGCATTCGAGTGCGGTCGCCACTACCACCTCGGATATCGACACACTGTTCGAGCTTGCCCGGGAAGGCGAGAACGTTAATGGTGATCTCGAGCGGGAGATACGGTCGCTCGAGGGGAAGCTTGAGCGGCTCGAGACTGGGATGCTGTTGTCGGGCGAAAACGACGCACGGGATGCGATCGTCATCATTCATCCTGGTGCAGGCGGAACAGAAAGCCAGGATTGGGCCGAGATGCTGCTGCGGATGTACTTGCGCTGGGCCGAACGGAACAAGTTTCAAACCGTAATAACGGACCGGCTGGAAGGCGAAGGCGCGGGCATCAAATCGGTCACATTCGAGATTAACGGCGAAAACGTCTATGGACAGTTACAGTCTGAGGTGGGCGTGCATCGTCTGGTTCGAATCTCGCCCTTTGACGCGAACGCTCGCCGGCACACATCGTTTGCATCTGTATTCGTGTATCCGCAGATCGAGGACGAAATCAAAATCGACATTCGACCAGAAGATCTGCGGATCGATACGTTCCGGGCGAGCGGCGCAGGCGGCCAGCACGTGAATCGCACGGATTCCGCAATTCGCATGACGCACCTTCCAACAGGGCTTGTGGTGCAATGCCAGAGCGAGCGTTCGCAGCACAAGAACCGGTCAACTGCGATGAAACAGATGCGCGCCAAGCTGTACGAATTCGAGATGGACAAGAAGCGCGTTGCGGATCAGAAGGTGGAAGACACCAAGCTTGGGATTAACTTCGGCAGCCAGATTAGGAGTTACGTGCTCGCGCCATACCGGCTCATCAAAGATCACCGCACGAAGCTGGCGGTCGGTGATGTGGATCGCGTCTTGGACGGCGACATCGAGCCTTTCATCCACGCGTACCTGGTTTGGCGCAAGACCGGCAGGACATACGGCGACAGCAAAGAAGATCTCCCGGAGTAATGTGCTGGGGTGCCCGTGTGAAGAGGACATGGCCCGTGCCGCGGAGTTGATCCGGCGGGGCGGGGTCGTCGCATTCCCGACAGAAACTGTGTACGGCCTGGGGGCAAACGCGTTCGATGCTCGAGCGATACAGCGAATATATGAGGCGAAAGGGCGTCCCTCATCGAGTCCCTTGATCGTGCATGTGGTGGATGAGGACATGGCGAAGTCGATCAGCGCGGAGTGGCCACGGATCGCTCATGTCCTGGCTGTTCGATTTTGGCCGGGGCCGCTGACTTTGGTCGTCAAGAAGAGTTCGGCCGTTCCCGATGCCGTCACCGCAGGTCTGGATTCCGTCGGCATCCGGGTGCCATCGCACCCAATTGCGCTCGACTTGATCCGGCGCGCCGATGTCCCAATCGCAGCACCCAGCGCGAATCGGTTCACGCAGATCTCTCCTACCACGGCTGAGCATGTGCGGACCGGTTTGGGTGACCGCATTGACATACTTCTCGATGGAGGACCAACGCAGGTGGGGATCGAATCAACCGTCGTCGCACTCACGAGGGAGCCGCCGGTCGTGCTGCGTCCCGGCATGATCTCACAATCAGATTTGGAAGCTGCGACAGGCGTGGCTTGGAAGAGCGAGACTGGTTCTCGAGATTCGCGCGAGTCGCCCGGCAGGCATCCACGCCACTATGCTCCGCGTACTCCGCTTTATGTGCTCGACCGCGACGAACGTCCTCCGGCAGGAAATGGACGCGTAATTGATCTGCCCGAAGACCCGCTTGCCTACGCCGCCGCGTTATACGCTGAACTGCACAAAGCCGATACGGAGGGTTGGGATTGGATCGCAGTCGAGAACCCGCCCAATATGCCAGAATGGGCAGGCATTCTCGACCGTATTCAGAGGGCGGCCACTCGAACGACCTAGTTATGCTCTTACGAGCTCGAACGCCTTGTTGTAATCCTTGAGGAACTGCTCGAGCCCCTTGTCCGTAAGCGGGTGATGGAACAGTTGGTCGAGAACCTTGAACGGCATGGTGGCTATCTGCGCACCTGCCTTGGCGGCATCAATGACGTGCAGCGTCCCGCGAATCGAAGCAGCCAGAATCTGTGTTTTGTAACCGTAATTCGCGTAAATGGTCGCAATTTCGTCGATCAAGTCCATACCGGGCCAGCCGATATCGTCGATACGGCCGATGAATGGGCTGATGATGTACGCGCCCGCCTTCGCGGCAAGCAGAGCCTGCGCGGCGTTGAAGCAAAGGGTCACGTTGACTCGGATCCCTTCTTTCGCGAGCGCTGAAACAGCTACAATGCCCTCGGGAATTAAGGGAATCTTCACAACGATGTTTTTGTGAATCTTGGAAAGCCGGCGGCCTTCCTCGATCATTTCCTTGGATTGCGTGGAAACAACTTCTGCGCTGACATCGCCGTCAATAATGTCGCAAATCTTACGCACCTGATCCTCGATCGGCACGCCTTCGTTTGCGATGAGGGTTGGATTCGTGGTAACGCCGTCAACGATGCCCCAAGCGGCACCTTTTTTCAGCTCTTCGAGATTCGCTGTGTCAAGAAAAAATTTCATGCTGTACCTCTGTGGCTATCCGCCGAGACTAATCGGGCTACATATTTAAGATGCACGATGCGGAAAAGAGTTGCTCGCCAGCCTCGATAGTATCAAACATGGCGGAAACTGGACTAAGCATGCGCTCCGGCTCTACTGAAAACGTGCGAATCGTACCGGCGGAGCAGAAAGACATTCCGCTAATTCTGACGTTCATTCGAAAACTTGCGGAATACGAGAAGCTTCTCGACCGGGTGGTCGCGGACGAAAGCAGCTTGCGCAATGCTCTCTTCGGCGCGCGTCCTGCAGCGGAAGTAATTCTCGCTTATATCGACGAGCAGGCGGTCGGATTCGCCATCTATTTTCAGACCTTCTCCACTTTCATGGCGCGCTCGGGTATCTACTTAGAAGATCTCTTCATCGAGCCTGGGTACCGCAGCAGAGGAGTCGGCACGGCGCTTCTTATCTACTTGGCACAACTGACCGTGCAGCGTGGATGCGCTCGACTTTCATGGGCGGTGCTCGATTGGAATCAGCCCGCGATTAAGTTTTATCGGAAGCTTGGGGCCGTGCCGCTCGATGAGTGGACCGTGTTCGAACTCTCTGGAGCGGCGCTGGATCGCTTGGCGCGGACTGATTTAGATTGACCCGTGCAGTCAATTTCGCGTCTCTTAGAACGATCCGTCCGTATTGAGTCAGGAGAACCATTGGCGGCTGCTCTTTTACTCGCTCTCATCCTCGCTCTATCCGGCGCAGGTAATTTAGACGCCCTTCCATCCACGGACGGCACTCTGACTGCTCAGACAATCATGCTCAAAGTCGCCGCAAACCAGGACCGGGCGGAGAAGCTCCGTAACCGGTATGTCTACCAGCAGCATATCCGCGTCGCGACGCGCAGAACGAACGGCAAGCTTGCGCGGGAAGAAACGACGGATTATTTGGTTGCGACACCGGACGGAGTTAAGAAAGAGCTGAAACATATCGACGGACGGTTCTGGGATAAGCACCGGTACGTCGATTTCCATGGTGACCCGGTGCCAGAAGCCGATAGCCTTGATGGCGCCATTGTTGAGAGTTTCCGCCATGACTTCGTGAACGCAAAATCGAAGGACGGGTTTGAGAGCGATCTATTTCCGTTGACTACTGAAGAGCAGAAAAAGTACGATTTCGAATTGCTGGGAGAGCAGACCGTACATGGCCGCAGAGTTTACCGGATCGCGTTCGGACCTAAGGACAAGAAAGACATCGACTGGGCGGGCGAAGCATTGATCGACGCCCAGGATTTTGAGCCTGTGAGGGTATTTACTAGACTGTCCCGACGAATTCCGTTCGCCGTGCGCACACTTCTCGGGACCGATGTACCCGGACTCGGCTTCAATGTTGAGTACCGCAAGTTTTATGATGGCGTGTGGTTTCCTGTCAGCTTCGGCACTGAGTTCCGGTTGCGAGCTGTATTCTTCATTAATCGGGACATTACCGTTTCACTTGAAAACTCGGCGTTCCGGCACGCGGCCGTCGAGAGTACAATCGGTTACAAGGCGCCGAGGTGAGACTCAACCTATAATCGTTGACGATGCCCGTCACCTCAGCGGCGATCGAGCGCCTCGCCGCTATTCCAAACTTGACGGTTCTCGTCGACACGCCGCTCTCCCATCACACACGTTTCCGAATCGGCGGACCCGCCGCAGTACTTTGCGATGCCCCGGATACGGGCGCATTTAACCACGCGCTCCGTACGGCCAGGGATCTGACTGTGCCGCCAGTCGTCATCGGGGGCGGCACCAACCTGATTGTTTCCGATGCTGGATTCGGCGGTGTAGTTCTCCGTTATACCGGCTCACACTTGGCGAGGGACGGCATGGTTTTGCGCGTAGAAGCGGGTGCCATCTTACAAGATCTAGTCGATCAGAGCATCGGACTCGGATTTAAAGGATTGGAGACGCTGACGGGAATCCCGGGATATCTGGGGGGCGCCATCTACGGCAACGCCGGCGCTTATGGTCACTCGATCGAAGAACTGATCGAAGGCGTGCGCATCACTGATGGCGAGCGCGTTACCACCATTCATAAGACTGAATGCCAGTTCCGATATCGCGAGAGCATCTTCAAAACTCGCAAAGAATGGGTCATAGTATCCGCAGATCTTCGGTTTCAGCAAGGCGATTCGGACGAATTGGCGAAGACTGCGCATCAAATTCGCGCAATTCGGGATGCCAAGTACCCTCCGCAAATGAGATGCGCCGGCAGTATCTTCAAGAATCTGTTATTTGCGGAACTTCCCGCGCGTGTGCAAGCCGCACTCCCCGCAAATGTCATCCGCGAAGGTAAGGTGCCGTCAGCTTGGTTTTTGGAGCAGACTGGCGCGAAGGGAATGCGGCGCGGCGACATTCAGGTAGCTCCCTATCATGCAAATCTGGTCTACAACGACGGAGTCGGCACCGCGGCGGATCTAGTTTCGATTATTCAGGATCTCAAAGAGCGGGTGCGCGATCGCTTCGGCTTCGACCTGGAAGAAGAAGTCCAGTACGTCGGGTTCAAATACGTCCCTGCCCCGAGCTAGATTTCACATGCGTTCCGCGATAATCTCTATGGCTCTGCTCAGTGCGGCCGGCGTTGTAGTTAGCGCTCAGGCTCCAATTACTTTGCTTCTCATGAATGGCAAAATCTGGACGGTGAATCCTCAGCAAAAAGAGGCTGAAGCGATCGCAGTTGCCGGAAACAGGATCGTAGCTGTGGGCACCAGTTCGGAGATACTAAAGCTCAAGCAGCCCCGCACTCAGGTAATCGATCTCCAGGGCAAACGAGTCTTGCCGGGGTTCGACGACGCTCACGTCCACTTCTATTCCGGCGGTGCGAGTCTCGCGGGACCGCAACTACGCTATTCGAAAACCGAACAAGAGTTTAGCGCGACTTTGGCCGCTTTTGCCCAGCACACGGGCAAGGGTCAATGGATCACAGGCGGCAACTGGGACCACGAAAATTGGACGCCTGCGCGTCTACCGACTCGGCAGCTCATTGACGACGCGACGAAAGAGTGGCCCGTCTTTGTGAACCGTTTAGACGGCCACATGTCTCTAGCGAATTCGCTGGCGTTGAAACGCGCGGGGGTAGACAAAAACACGAAAGATGTACCAGGCGGCGTGATTGTGCGCGATGCGGAAGGCAATCCTACCGGAGTTCTAAAAGACGCGGCACAGGAGTTAGTCGAGAGAGTTATTCCTGCTCCTTCCGAAGAGCAAATTAGAACTGCAATCAAGGCCGCACAGACTTACGCGAACTCCCAAGGTATTACCAGCGTGCAGGACATGTCTGCATCGCCGGACATTTTCCGGGTATATCAAACCATGCTGCGCAACGGCGAGTTGACCGTGCGCATTTCCGGTCATCAGCCGCTTACGTCATGGAGACGGCTCGCAGATATCGGGCTGCTCGCGGACTTCGGAAATGACCAGCTACACATCGGAGGTCTGAAGGGCTTCGCTGACGGCTCGCTGGGATCGACGACAGCTCTGCTCTTTCAACCATATTTGGACGCGCCGAATACGAGCGGTATTGCCAGCGCCGAGTTGGTGAACCCCGAGAGCATGTGGCAAAACATCGAGCATGCCGATGCCGCGGGTTTGCAAATTGCCATACATGCCATTGGCGACAAAGCGGACCACATGATCCTCGGCATGTACGAGCGTGTTGAGCGCGAACATGGCGATCGCGATCGCCGGCTGCGTATCGAACACGCTCAGCATCTGATTCCTTCCGACATTCCACGGTTTGCGCAGCTTCGTGTGATCGCATCTATGCAGCCTTACCATTGCATCGATGACGGACGCTGGGCCGAGAAACGCATCGGGCCGGAACGCGCTAAAACTACTTATGCGTTCCGTTCATTACTCGACTCCGGCGCGGCACTCGCGTTCGGATCGGACTGGGACGTTGCGCCGATGAACGCGCTGATGGGGATTTACGGCGCGGTTACTCGACGCACTTTGGATGGCAAACATCCTGGCGGATGGATTCCCGAGCAGAAAATCGCCGTTGAAGAAGCAGTGCGGGCCTATACGATGGGCTCGGCTTACGCCAGTTTCGATGAGAAAATCAAAGGCTCGATTGAGCATGGCAAGCTGGCTGACCTGGTCGTGCTCTCGGACGATATTTTTTCAATTGATCCCGCCAAAATCGCCGACACGAAGGTATGGATGACGATCTTTGATGGGCGAATTCTGGTTGAATCGATCCCGGGTCCGTACCCAAGGGACCCGAGCAGTCTCTTTCTGCGCTGATCACCGTTTTCTCGGAGGCGCTCCGAAGCGAATCGCCATGGCAGTATTCTTTTCGAATGTCACTTCTCTTCCGCGGGCAACGACGTTCGAATACACGGACCAAGCGAGTCCATAGAAGCCGAGTCCAGCGCCGATTTCACGTGGTCCGCGAGCGGCTGCGATTCCAAGTAAACCAAAACCGGAGAAGCCGCCTAGCGCACGACCTGAGGTGTTTGCGCCCACTGTACCAGAGGCGGTTTGCTTTCCTGTATCATTGTCCAAGGATTTCGTTGCGACCAGTGCCGCAATGACAGGGCGGAGCAATCGAGTTTTCGACTCCGTGGCTTTCGCTGTTCCTTCTCGATCAACCTTCACGGCGCCTGGATCTGCCTCTACCGCCGCCAATTGCGCCTGCGCCGGCTCAAGACGCGCGGAAAATGCCGCCGCTGCTGGGGCACTTTGTTCGGCCGTGAGTGTCGGGAGCTCCAACTTCTCAATAGCGAACCGGAGCTGACCCCCGCGATGGAACAGCCGTGCGGGACGAGCGAGCGTGATCTTCCCTTCCAGTCGTGTCCCTTGCGGCAAAACTAGCTTATGCTCCGCGGAAAACAAAGGTTCGGAGAGCACCCCGCTCATACTTTCGCCAACACGCGCGTCCGACGAGCTGAGATTTGAAAGAACCCGCATCTGCACCACGGAATCGGGCGGGGGGTGCGTGCCGAGGACCTGCAGATTTTCTGATTGAATCGCGATGTCGCCAAAGTTGAGTGGTTGGTTCAAAACGGCATCGAAGCGCGTTCCCGCACGGTACCACTGAGGATGATAGGGTAATTTCTCCAAAAGAAAGTTCTCAACCCATTCACGCTTGTTGGGCCCGCGAATTAAGTCAAAAAAACCCCTACTTCGCGAGCTCATTTGACTCTGCGCTTGCTGTCTTAAGAATTGGCGCACTCGACTGGGGTGGCCAGGCTTGGTGTTCTGCTTTTTCTTAGACTTCTTGGCGGAGGGCGGAGTATAAATCGTACTGAGTCCTTGCGAGCTTTGCGTATCAAGCAGCAGTGTGCGCCCATCCGCGAGACTCAGGCTTGTGAACGACACTTCGGCTCGCTTCAGAGGGGTGAAATCCCCGCCGACAATCGCGCGCGCTCGTACCATTCTCGCGACTGGGTCCAGCTTTGTTACTTGGCCATGCACGACCGTACCGGCCGGAATGACAATTCTGTCGAACGCCCACACGGGTTCGGCAAATCTTGCTTCAATAATTTCATTCCTCCGATACCAGGCGCGATGCGTGATGTAGAGCCTTAATGGTGTCCCACCCTCCACTCGCAAGTGCATGGGTAGGCTTCTTGCAATTGCCGCCTTCTCCTGAGGGAAGGCAATCTGGCCGGATAGAACGAACGCTGCCGCAATCAGACAGCGCTGACGGCTCTTCTGAAACATCGCCTTCAGTGTAAATCGACGCTGGTCGCCTCGATTTGAAGCGAAGCGTCATTCAGTTCAGCGCAGCTTTACTGCTACGGAGAACCGGTGCATCGAACTGGGTATCGTTATAGTGGTATCGGTCTGCCGTGGGGGTGCGAGTGGTGCGGTCTGTTCTCGTCTAAGCCTCTCGTGTGTCGAGGCATTTCCTTCCCTCTCAAGATGTCCGTTCGTTGTTCAATAACAATCTTCATCCTCATTTCTTGGGCGAGCTGCGCCAGTGCCCAAGAAGATCCTGCTCGGACCACGCACGCCGCGTTGTCCACAAGAAATCGGGTCTGTCCATCGGAACCCTCGGCGATGATCGGGCAGTCTCTCCCAAAAAGATCCTTCCCAATATTCTCTGTGATCAGAAGCGCATTTGGACTTTCCCTTGGCGGCTCGCGCAGGGAAACGATTTGCTGCCTACAGCGGCGGTGTTAGGAGTCACCGCTGGATTGGTGGCACTTGATCCGACAGACACGCGCTATTTTCGCCGGACTTCTTCCTTTCACCAGTTTAATCATGTAGTAAGCGGTATAAACACGAGTCTTGTCATCGGACTGGTCCCTGCCTCTTTCTATGCCGTAGGTCTTATCAAACGGGATTCCTACGCTCAACAGACTGCTTTCCTCGCCGGCGAAGCTATCGTCAGCTCAGGAATCGTGACCGTCGTCATGAAAGATGTGAACCGCAAGGCTTAGGCCCGTTGACATACCTCCTAACGGTAACTTCTCGGACACATGGTTCAAAAGTAACCGAAGCTGGATTGATAATGGGAGCTTCCCCTCCGAACACACAGTCGCTGCGTTTTCGGTCGCTACCGTGATCGCACGGCGCTATGGCACGCATAAATGGGTTCCATACGTCGCATACGGCACCGCCGGGTTGATCGGATTCTCCAGACTTACTCTCTCGAGACATTTTGCCTCAGACGTTTTTATGGGGGCAGCTCTGGGGTATTCAATTGCAAGATTTGCCGTGCTGCATTGAGGGCAAGCTCACGGGAGCGCAATTCTAACGAACCTCTAACGGCTTCTCTAGAGTGCTGCGAATTTCCTGGGACAATTTATCTGCATCCGCCAACATGAGGCTCACCTGCCACATCTCATTGTCTTTGAGCGAGCCGGTATACGCAGGCATTCCCGTCAGTCGAATACCATGCGCAACTTTCCAATATGTTTCGCCCACCGGATCATCCGTCACTCCGTGCCCTTTAAATAGCTGTGGGGGCTTCGGAAACATACCTTCCGCCGTCGGATAATCAGCTTGGCTAGGCAGACCGTGGCACATGGCGCATTGGGTGCGATAGACATGAGCGCCTGCAAGGAAATTTTCATCTGAAGCCTGAATCGGCGTACGTTTTGGCGCTTCCGCCCGAATGCGGGCCCTCAACGCCATTTGCGCCACTTGCCTTTCGAAAGGCATAGGTGAAGAAGCAGTAGCAACCGGTGCATACCCGAATCGGAAATACAGCCAGCCACATACAGGTAGTAGGATCACGCCAATTAGAAGACCAAGGAAAAACAGCTTCATCGAAGTTTAATTCTAGAAGCTGGACAGTCATGAAATCAAGATTGCCCGGCGACATCTTTCGCAGCTAGCGTGATTTCGGCACTTGTCCCCAGCCGTTGGGTTAGGAATCCGATGACCGCGCCGACGACGAAGCCAGGCATCATAATCTGCAGATAATAATGCGCACCGTTGGCCGAAGGCATGGCAGCTACTGCATAAGCAAACAACAATCCGAGTCCCGCACCCACCGCTATGCCCCCAACATCAGATTTCACCTTTCGTGCAAAAAACCCGCTGAGCAGTCCTACGAGCATCCCTTTAAAGCAGGATCCAATCAGGATTCCCGTGATAAACGGCCTTACTTCCGGAGTGAACCATGCTGTTAATCCGTCCACAACGCCAAGCACTGCACCCACGACAACTCCCACTACCGGTTTATTCATCGCTTCAACCCTCCGTATATGTATTACGCGTGCGGAGCAGTTCCTTTAGTGCCGGCTGAGAAAAAATAGCGCAAAACGGACGAAAGCGTAAGTAGCCAACAGTAGCAGCAAGATTTTATTTCGCTCGGCGAACCGGAGAGCCCGCTCCAGCAGATTCTCCTCGTAGGCGCTGACTGGCAAGCGATCCAGGAATCGCGTGAGATCGGCAGCAAGGTGCTGCACGTGCTGATAGCGTTCCTCCGGATCAGGAACAAGTGCTTTATTCGCAATTGCCGCCAAAGGCCGTGGCCGGTCTCCTCGCATGACATCGTCGAGGATCGCCCCCAGTGAGAAGATATCGGCTCGACCATCGACCGGTTCCGGGCGTTCACCCGCCTGCTCTGGCGCCATATATCGGCGCGTGCCAACAACGGTTTCCGGCCGCCTCCCGCCAGAGCCCACCAGCCATTCGGCAACGCCCCAATCTATGACGAACACTTCACCGAAGCTCCCGACCATGACATTCTGCGGTTTCAGGTCGCGATGGATGATGCCACACTGATGAGCGAATGCGACCACATCACATACCTTTTGGAATACACGAAGCCGTTCGAGCAGACTGTCTTCTCGGGCAAGAAATGCGTCGAGGCGCTCTCCCCGCACAAGTCGCATGGCGTAATACACTCGGCCGTCGGGCAGCGTTCCGCTGTCATAGATTGGAACGATCCCTGGATGCTCCAGTCGTGCGAGGATTTTCGCTTCTTCAATTGCATCCGTGCCCGCGTGAGCCGGTCCGAAATCAGGATCGATTACCTTGACTGCGATATGCCTATCCAAGCGAGCGTCTCGAGCCGCATAAACTACGCCCATGCCTCCGCGCCCCAGCTCTTCGCCTAGTTCGTATCGCGTGCCGGACAAATCGGGTAGCTGAGCTACACGACGGAGATGATCCAGCACACGGTCCGACGGGAACTGCATTTCATCTTCCCCACAATAACCGGCTCTCATCACTAAGCTCCGCACGATTTGGCGTAACAGAGTTTATATGTCGGCCGGCAAATCGGCGAAGTTCACGCCGGCTCCAAGCAAGATAATTCGTGACAGTGGCGACCGTGAGATCGCTATGTGCGGCTATCTCCGCGTAAGAAGGTCTTTCACCCTGCGCCAGATCGTACTGTTCGAAAACCCAATACTGCAAGTTCTTGCCGGTTTCACGGCAAAACGCCTCGAAATCGCGCAGTGCCAAAGCGAATATCTCCCGCTGCCATTCGCGAAGAAACATTTCCTCTGCTGAATCGGGCATTACGTCACTCGTTAGAGCAGTCAATTCACACTCCGCCTCGTCAAAGTCGAGCGTGCAGCACTGATCACCTCCCCGCTTCAGCCGATGGGCAGACTCATCCCGCTTCATTACGAAGCGATCCAAACACATCTGAAGGTAAGTCCGGAAGCGAGCTTTTGCAGGATCGAAGTTGGCCAGAATGTCCCGTTCTATCAGAGTCGTGAAGAAGCCTTGTACCAGGTCCTTGGCGTCTTCATTGGATCGACGCCATTGAATGCGCAGGTACTTGTATGAAGGTTTCCAATATACAGCGATGAGAGAAGCCAGCGCCTCCCGCCCCAGCGTCTCAATTGAATTTGAGGGTTTGAGGAGCGAGGGTCGAGTCGAAGGGAAACGGTCCATGCGTCCGCCGATGGCGGTGTCCGGCTCATATGGCACGCGACATCTCCTTGAGTGCGATCAATAGTAACATCTGAATCGAATGTGCGTCCGCGCCACCGACACGAGCGACTAGCCGACTGAAAAATTTTTCAACCGCACGCCTTGTGCCGCAATCAGTTGCCGAATACGGGGGGAAGTAAGCGCTTCGAGCTCGCGCATACGCGACTCCTTCAATCGTGTTCGAGCCTGCAGCAGCGCCGGACCAACGAAGCCAGGATGGCACATGAACTCGGTCGTGCCTTCTCGCAAGGAGCAAATAGCTGCCGCAAGGGTTTTTTCAGTTAGCGACCCCGTCAGCCGAAAGCCAGCAAAATGATCTGTCATTGAAACGTTATATCCCCTCGTCCACTGACAATATCGCCGTCGTGCAAGCCTCAACGGCACACGGGCAAACGGGAACATAGCATCAAACGGCAGACGCACATAGGGGATTCCGAACTCGTGCGCAATTCGGACGACAACACGGAACACGTTCGGTAAAGCGTGCGTATGCTTGTGCGAATCGAGATGCGTGGGCTGCAACCCCGTAGACAGTATCTTCCTCACCTGCGCTCGCAGCTCTTCATAGACATCAATGTGTCGTCTTGAAAGTGCAACCACGAGTTCACGCGCTGTCTCCGGCAGCGGCCGTCCCGTGACAAGAGAATCGCCTTGTATTAGAACAAGATGACACCCTATATCGAGCGTCGGAGTCTCCCGCGCCAATCGAACGGCATCATCGAACGCATCACCGTCCGCCATCAGCGTGGTGGCAGTAAGAACGCCCTGGCGATGGGAGTGAATGATCCCCGCATTTACTTCAGGCGTGAAGCCAAAATCGTCGGCGTTGATAACCAGCCGCTTCAAACTACTTAAAAGATTGCTAATTTGATTCGCAAAAACTTCTTCGGATTTGCTCGGAAATCCTTCAGCAATTCGTGCAGTTCGCGCGTGCTGCCGTTTAGCGCATCATAAAGCTGCGGGTTTACTAACAGCTGCCCAATCGTTCCCTGACCCGAATTGACCTTATCAATCGTGAGATTGATCTTGTTCAGCGTACTTGAAACTTGCTTAGCGATCTGGTCGTTGGTCAACAATTGTCCAGCGGTTCCCTTACCGGCATTCAGGTTCGAGAGTATGGTGTTGAGCTGCTTTACTGCGCTATCGAGTTCGTTGGCGATCTTGGGATCCTTCAGGAGAAGCCCTGCTGTTCCTTGACCCTGCTGAAGACCCTGCGCTATCTGGTCTACTCTGTTCAGCGTCGTTTTGACTTGGTCGTATAACGTATTGTCATTAATAAGATGCCCGACGGTACCCGTTTTTGAGTTCAGCGTAGTCACCAGAAGCTGCACCTGGCTAACAGTCGTTTCCAAACTGTTGTACAAAGTTTCGTCAACCAGCAGCTTTCCGATCGTTCCTTTCCCTACCTCAACTTGTCCGATGATGCCCTCTAATTTTTGAAGGATTGCCTGAGCCGAATCAAGGACACCGAAGCCTTGCTGAACCAGTTGTTGGAATTCTTGTGTATTCGCAGATTTCAACGTGGCGCCCGCCTGGATGTGCTCTGAGCTTTTTCCTTTATCGATTTGAAGAAATTTTGTGCTGCCCAGAAGATTATCTGAACCGACGGAAGCAATGGAATCGTTTGGGATTTGCTTCAGCATATCCTGACCGACCACGAAATCAACCTTGATGATGCGCTGCGGATCGGTCTGACCGGATAGCTCGACGGTGTTTACCTTTCCGGCACCGATGCCATTTATGCGGACCGGTGAGCTCGGAGTCAGCCCGGCTGCGTCCCCGACATAGACGTGCAAGGGTACCTGCTGTTTAAACCACTGCAGGTTCCCGGTGAGCAGGAAGATCAGAAGAGTAATAAAAAACAGGGCTACTATACCTAGAATTCCTACTCTCAACTGCGCCCAATTTACTTTTTCTTTGCTTGGCATAGTTAATCCTCGCGCTTAGCGAATCTCTTAACATATTCATCGTCGCAACTTTCCAGTTCTTCACGCGTACCAAAAAACACAATTTCTCCGCCTCTCATCACCATGAACTTGGTTCGATTGACATGCGGGTGTGTTTGTTCTTCCTCGCTCACCGGGACAAGCTCCTCCCCCTCCGGGTTGTAGCAGAAGTTCGCCATCAGCTCGCCGTCCTGATAGCGGTGCGTGACAATCAGTGAGGCCGTGTTGCGCACGTCCCGCTCCTTTGCGATAACAGCCATGATGGTGTTGGCCGTAATTGGGTCCAGTCCCGCGGTCGGCGAATCGTAGAGGATAAGCGGCGGCTCGGTAACGATGGCCCGCGCTATTCCCACTCGCCGACGCATTCCGCCGGATAGCTCGCTCGGAAACTTATCAAACGTTTGTTCCAACTCGACGAATTTCAGAGCCTCACGAACGCGCTTCTCGGCGTCAGCCTCAGATGAGGAATCATCACTGGCTCGGCGGTCACTGGTCTGTTGGTTCAGCAGCGGATATTCCACGTTCTCTCCGACCGAAAGCGAGTCAAACAGACCCCCCTTTTGAAACAAGATACCCGCGCGACTGCGAAGAGCATAAAGATCATGCTCTTCGCGCGAAGTCACCGGTTCGCCAAACAACTCGATGTTGCCTTTGTCCACCTCAACAAGCCCAATTACCGCTTTCAACAACGTGGTCTTTCCGCTACCGGCTGCTCCTAATATGATGCGTGTCTCCCCGGGCTTCAGTGAAAACGAGATATTGTGTAACGCCCATGTGTCTTCGTACTGTAGACATACGTCTTTGAACTCTAAGATCTTGCTGGAGGTCCCGGGCATCGCACTACAAATTCACGAAGATCTTGTCAATCAGGAACGTCACGAAGAAAATCCATATCGAAGCTGCCACAACGGCCTGCGTCGTCGCTCTCCCCACTCCCTGCGTTCCACCTGTTGTGCGGAGGCCGTAGAAGCAGCCAACTAGCGCGATGATCATTCCAAAAACGAAGGGCTTTCCCAGACCTTGACCAAGATCATTCAACACCAAGGCCTGCCATGACGTTGACCAATACTGATCGCCAGGGATGAGCCGCAGAAGCGGAACTGCAACCAGGTATGCGCCGAATAATCCGATGGCATCCGCAACCACGGTCAGACAAGGCAGCATGACAGCTGCCGCCGTGAGTCGCGGTGTAACGAGCTTTTGATTGGGATCTGTGCCCAACGCTCGCATAGCATCAATCTGTTCTGTAACTTTCATGGAGCCAAGCTCGCTCGCGATCCCAGAAGCATTGCGCCCGGCGACAAGCAGGGCCGTCAACACCGGGCCAAGCTCGCGAACCAGCGTCAAAGATACGATTGCTCCTACTTGACTGCTCGCCCCATACGTACTTAACGCGCGGGACATCTGCAGCGCGATGATTGCGCCACTGAAGAAGCCTGTGAGGACGACGATGGGCAAGCTTCCCACCCCGATGATGTCCATCTGTAAGAAAACGTCATCGTAATAGTGCGGCCTGCGGACGATGTTCTTAAAAGCTTGGCCGGCGAGCAGCAGAAATTCCTGGAATGCAGCAATTAACGCCGTCAGGAATCGGAGCAAGCAGGAGCTCCTGGGAACGACTTCGCCCTCATATGGCTCGATGCTAGCATGCCTGGAATTGCTGGATTGTCGGCGGCTTGATGATTGTTTTCGGAATGATCCGCATAACGTGTCCAGCGTACTCAAGCTGGTGCAATAAGGTGCTTGGAGTCTGGACGTTCTTCTCGCTTGGATCTATGAATACCCGGCAACACGGGGCAGTTTATTAGCAGTTACAACGTGGCTGTCGCCGCAGCGGATGCTTCGGCATAGGATTCATGCGAGCTTTAGGGAGCGCCTCAGTAAGCAACTTCAGCAACCGCCGATTTGGCACTTTCGTTGTTTTTTTGGTCCACGGCACTGATCGCATAATGGTAAGTCTTGCCGCGCTCGACATTGTGATCACTATATGTCGGAAGGCCGACTAAGCCGCCCTGGCGCTCGAATGGGACGCCGTTTACCGAGCGGTAAACGTAATAGCCTTTCAGGTCGGTATCAGGGCTGCGTTCCCACGACACCTCAACAGAGTTAGCCGCCGCTAGAGCCGTGATGCTCGCCGGGACCTTTGGCGCGAACTTGTCAACCGCAGTGATGAGAGATGGTTTGGACGGAAGACTTTCGGCGCCGTCTTTCACCGCAACGGCCAAATACTTGTACGGAATCTCGTACTGAGAAGTACCGTCGACATATTCGGGCTTCCGTGCTGTCCCAATCTCGACAGGCACTTTATCGTTCGGCCCTTGCCGGAAAATTCGATACTGAATCCCGTTACCCGGATTCTCTAACGTCAGTTTGATTCCGTCCGCTGTTGCTTTCGTTTCGATAACCGGCGGCTCGAGCGACGGGATGATGGTAAGCCGCACAACATTCGACCAGGAGGAATCGTGCCCTTCTCTTCTCACAGCGGTGCGCACGGCAATTGCCACACGTTGCCCTTGCCAGTCTGACACCGGAATTGACTCTGCCAATGGGAACAGTTTTGGAGTATCAGGATCATTTTGGGGCGGAAGAGGCAACAGATATTGCTTTGCCCTTGCGGACCAGCGGTCAAAATCAAACGGAGTGATTGCCGCCCCTATGCCCAACTCGATCTCCGAGAAACGCTTGATCGCCAGATTGTCGGTGGTACGCGGCGGCGTAGTGAAAGTGATGAGAATCCGATCACCCCGCTCGACAGCCACCAGGTTGGTAACCGGATTGGGAACTTGAGGGGAGGGCGGCACCACAGGCCCCACGTAACCGCAGCTAGCTGAGAGCAGCAGGCTAATTGAAACGGCGGCAATGCCAGCTCGCACTACAGAATGTACCTGCTGAGATCCTGATCCTTTACAATTTCCGACAACTGCTTGCGAACATAAGCCGCATCAATCCTGATATTTTTCTTCTTGAGATCCGGCCCGTCGAACGAAATGTCTTCCAGCAGCTTCTCCATGATCGTGTGAAGCCGCCGGGCGCCGATATTTTCAGCAGACTCGTTGACCTGTGCTGCGATACGTGCAACCTCAATCAGCGCATCTTCGGTAAAACTCAGTTTGATTCCTTCGGTTTCGAGTAACGCCGTATATTGCTTCACTAACGCCGATTTCGGCTCCTTCAATATGCGGATGAAATCGCCTTCAGTCAGAGTTTTGAGCTCAACTCTTATCGGAAAACGCCCTTGCAGCTCGGGAATCAGATCGGAAGGTTTCGAGACATGGAACGCCCCCGCCGCAATGAATAAGACGTGGTCGGTACGAACAAAGCCGTGCCTCGTGTTCACGGTTGTGCCTTCTACGATCGGCAAGATGTCGCGCTGCACTCCCTCGCGGCTTACGTCCGGTCCGTGGCCGCCTTCCCTTCCTGCGATTTTGTCGATTTCGTCCAAAAATACGATCCCGTTCCGTTCCACCCGCTCGAGCGCGATCCGTGTCACCTGATCCATGTCGACCAGCTTTTGTTCTTCCTCTTGAATCAGGTATTCGAGAGCTTCCGAGACACGCATATTGCGCTTTTTCGTGCGCGGTCCGAAAAGATTCCCGACGACATCCTTCAAATTGATGTCCATCTCCTCGATGTTGCCGTTCGTCGAAACCTCGAACGTGGGGCCACGCTCCTTGACATCAACCTCGACAGTGCGGTCATCGAGTTTGCCGGCATGCAGCTTTTCACGCAACTTCTCGCGAGTGCGTTCCGCGCTTTCCGTCGATTCCGCTTGTGGAGGCATCAGCAGATCTAACAAGCGCTCTTCGGCTTGCTGCTCAGCCCTGTCTTCCACTTGTTCCAGGCGCTCCTCGCGAACCATGTCGATTCCTACGTCCACCAGATCGCGAATCATCGACTCAACATCACGACCGACATAGCCCACCTCGGTGAACTTACTCGCTTCGACCTTGAGGAAAGGCGAGTTTGAAAGCTTCGCAAGCCGCCGCGCGATTTCAGTCTTTCCGATGCCGGTAGGGCCGATCATGAGGATGTTCTTTGGCATCACCTCTTCGGCCATTTCGGGTTCCAGCTTCTGCCGGCGGACACGGTTGCGCAACGCTATTGCGACCGACCGTTTCGCGTCATTCTGACCGATAACATGCTTGTCCAGCTCAGCCACAATCTCGCGTGGCGTAAGTTCATCAAGCAATGGGGCTTCCTGAGAGGATTGCTGGGGAAGGTAAATGACCATTACGTCAGCTCCTCGTACGTAACGCTCTCATTCGTGTAGATGCACAGATCGCCCGCGATCTTCATGGCTTTCTCAACAATCTCACGCGCATGGAGATTTGTATTCTCAAGCAGTGCGACGGCAGCACATCTAGCAAACGCACCACCTGATCCGATGGCGGCGATAGGGCTGTCAGGCTCGATCACATCTCCGGTGCCGCTCACAATATACATGTTCTGAATGTCGGCAACCAGGAGCAGAGCTTCGAGGTGGCGCAGCATTCGATCCGTGCGCCACTCTTTCGCAAGTTCGACGACACTGCGCGCGAGATTGCCACTGTGTTGTTCGAGTTTCGCTTCAAACCGCGCAAAAAGGGCGAACGCATCGGCAGTCGACCCCGCAAAGCCCGAGATAATTTTGCCGTTGTAAAGGCGACGGAGCTTTCGTGCCCCTCCTTTTAAAACTTCACTCCCCATGGTGACCTGTCCGTCACCGGCCAGAACCACTTTCCCGTCGCGCCGCACGCACAGAATGGTCGTCGAACGGATTTTTCTTGTCATTAAATTCGCTAACCAAGCTCGGAAATCGAGGTCGGTCGAGCCAGACAGGCCTCAATTCACTTGGAATCTTTATTTCAGCACAGGGGTTGGGTGGAAAAAGCGAGTCGGGTAGCCCGAGGCCACCACTCTTCACGTAACGCGAATAGCTGGATTGACGCGAGCTGCCCGATGCGCAGGTTCAAAAGACCGACATGCCCAGTAAATGTAAAGAGCAAAACGGAAAGAATCGATTATTGTGATGAACGGTCAGCGTGCGGCTCTCGACGCCAAACGGGACTGGTCATCTCAGTGCTCCAGATCGGGCCGCCCACGTACAGGGGTCCCTCTGATTTGACAAACGCTGGTGCTTCCCCACCGGCCACCCAAACATTCGTATCGGCCGGCTGTTTGCCCACCATTGGTGCGATCATCCCAGCAATGCCACCCAGCTCCACCTTTACTCTGAAACGAGTTGCTTTGTGATGAGCCCCAGCAACCGAAAATGTTTCCTCGCCTTGGGGCGCGACAGAAAGTTTTACCAGTCGTGGCTTTGGAGTAGCTGCCACGTAGGATAACTTCGTTTCCTTTGTATCAGGTGAGATGTTCTTTAATACGTTAAGAATCATCCCATTTGCTATATCGGGCGGAAGATCGAGGCGGTCGATATCGACTTTTTCGTGGTCTTTGTCGTCTTTATGTCGGACTGTGACTTGACCGGTCAAGGCGTTGATCGAGACATCTGTTGGTTGCGGGAATATCGGCCCTTTCTGAATATGATGGTCGCTGATGAGCCGGAAGTTCCCGCGTTGAGAAAAGATAGCCGTTTCGTCGTCCACCGAGCCGTCCTTAAAGCGGGAAACGAGATGGGACACCACCCGATCTCCGTGAATGACCTGGGTGAGATCCCCTGCAGCAAGAACTTTGCCTTCCAGTGTGCGTAAGGCCAGAAAACCTTGGACCGATCCCTCCCGATAGCGTACGCTCACGGCTTCGCTGCGCACTGAGCCGGTCACGAACAGAAGGGCAACAAGCAGGCAGAGGAGCTTTCGTCCGTTGTTAACTCTAGCAATCGACGCTGCTCTCCACATGCTGGCCGGATTCCATCTCTCACCTTGGCCCCTTGATACTCTCCGTTGCCTTTTTCGCATGCCACCCTTCCCTATAATGGAATTTATACAAGAAGGGTGGTCGAGCGATGCGGCTTTCTGACGAAAATCTTCGAGGGCGAACCGTGATTGCGGCAGACGGGCAGGCGATCGGCGAGATCGCGGCTTTATTCCTTGACAGTGACGAATGGCGGGTTGAGTCGTTACAGGTCAAGCTACGCAACGAAGTTGCTGACCAACTCGGTGCGACGCGTGGCATGTTCCACGCTGGAACGCTTGAGATGCCTATCCGCATGGTTCAGTCGGTCGGCGACGCCGTTATCCTCTCGGTCGCCGCCCATGAGCTGCGGGAGGTCCTTCCGCGTGCGAGCGACACTTCAGCCGGACATTAACAACAGTGGTTATCGTGGCGCGTACGCGGCATACACCATCGTTGTATCGCGCATGCAGCCAGGCAGAGCGATCACGGCAATAGCTGCATGTCGTGATCGTCTCGGAATCAGATCTTCACCTTCGTGTACCCAACCGTCGGCTTAGTCTCACGTAATTTGCCGCGACATGTCGACAACCAGCTCGTGCAGACTTCCGATTGTGGCGGTTCTCGTATCTTGTAGGTAGAGTAAAGAAACAATATTGGCACGCGGAATACGTTAATTTCCGGCATGCAACTGCACACTCTGAACCCGAAATCATCCGGACGATATCGCCACCTGCTGGGAGATGGCGGATTCCAAGCCTTCCTATGGACGCAGTTCCTGGGAGCCTTCAACGACAACGTTTACAAGATGATGGTCTCGATCCTGGCGGTTGAGATCGCTGCGAACCGGCAGCTCGGGGCGCGCTATCTTGCCATCTCCCTCGCCGTGTTCGTTCTTCCGTTTCTCCTATTCGCAGGGCCTGCCGGCCAAATTGCCGACCGGTTTAGTAAGACTCGTGTTCTGCAGGTTACAAAAGCATTGGAAATTGTGACAATGGGACTCGGCTTAACCGCCTTGCTTCTGAACCGGATCGAACTGCTGTTGGCGGTTCTGTTTCTATTGGCGATTCAGGCGAACTTCTTCAGTCCGGCGAAGTACGGCATCTTGCCGGAGATGATGGGAGAGGCAGAGCTGACGCCCGCAAACGGTTTGGTCGAGTTTTCGACGCTTGCTGCCATCGTACTCGGCACCAGCTTTGGCGTTTTTTTGATCGGATTTTGGAAAAACGATCCTTGGAAGATGGGCGGAACGTTGCTCGCAATCGCCGCGATAGGCTCGTTCACAAGCCTGCGCATTCCGTGGGTTCCTGCTTCGGGTTCTTCAGAGTCTTTCCACTGGAATCCCTTTCATGAAGTTTGGATTGGCGCGCGCCGGCTTAAGGAGAATCGCGCCCTGTGCTTGACGGTTTTCGGGATCTCGTATTTTTGGTTCATCGGAGCGCTATTTCAAATGGCCGTTTTACTGATGGGCAAAGAAACCTTGTATGCAAGCGAGACAAGCATCGGCTATTTGTCCATGGCGCTTGCTGCGGGCATCGGGGCAGGAAGCATTGCTGCCGGCTGGTCTTCACGCCAACATATCGAACTTGGAGTTGTTCCGTTTGGTTCGCTTTTCCTCGGTCTTTTTTCGGCAGTGTTGAGTATTACGCATTCTTATTCCTGGGCTATGTGCTGGTTGGTCGCCATCGGCTTTTTCGGCGGATTGTATTTCGTTCCTCTGAATGCATTTCTGCAGGAGCGTGCTGGCAATCAAGAGAAAGGCCGCCTACTCGCGACAAACAACTTTGTGAATACGGCCGCTATGCTGCTTGCATCGGGCGTGCTGTGGCTTCTCCATGATCAACTGCACTGGCGAGCAAGTTACATCATTGGCGTACTCGGCATCGCAACTTTGTTGGCCACCTTGTATGTCGTCCACGTCTTGCGCGCCAACTCGCTGCGCTTTCTGCTATTGGGCCTCACGAAGCTTTGCTTTCGCATCCGTGTTATTGGAGCCGAGAAGATTCCGGCGAGCGGCGGAGCGCTGCTGGTATCGAATCACATTTCCTACGTTGATGCGGTCGTGATTGGCTGCGCTACCCATCGATTCGTGCGCTTCTTGATGTGGAAGCCCTATTTCGATATCAAGCTGCTGAGACCTTTTCTCAAACTTTTGCAGGCAATTCCAATTCATACGTCCCCCAAACAAACGCTGCGGGCGCTGCGCGAAGCATGCGCAGAACTCAAACGCGGAGAGCTTGTGTGCGTATTTCCGGAAGGTAGCCTCACTCGCACTGGACACATTCACGGCTTTCAGCGGGGTGTCGAACGGATTATTGAATGTTCTCCGGAAACGCCGATCATTCCGGCCGCAGTGCACGGACTTTGGGGACATCCGCTCAGCTCGAAGGGATCGAGATCTCTTCTCAACTGGCTTCGCAACTGGCGTCCGGAAATTATCGTCTCGCTCGGTGATCCAATGTATGCCCCTGCATCCGCCTTCGAAATTCGGCAACGCGTAGTCGAGCTCGCTAGTGAAGTATTTGCCATGCGCAAGACAGCCAAATCGACACTTGGGCACTGCCTCATCCAGTCTGCGCGGCACAGCTGGTCTCGGTTAGCGATGGTCGATTCGACAAAGAAGCAGTTGAAATTCGGCGAGATGCTTACGGCATCCATTCTCATCCGGAATTGGCTATCCAAGGAGCATCCCGGTGAACGGAATATCGGGTTGCTGTTGCCCACGTCAGTTGGCGGAGCAATAGCGAATTTCGGCGTCACACTCGCCGGGAGAGCGGCCGTGAATCTGAACTTTACGGCAGGCGAGCAGAATCTGCACTCAGCCGTGAAGCAGTGCCAGCTTCGCACCATCCTCACCTCGCGATTATTTCTTGAGAAAATCGGCATGACCGCATGGCCCGAGATGATTTATCTTGAAGATCTGCTCCCGCGATTTAGCCCTGCCGCAAAAATCCGCGCCCTGATCACTGCCCGCCTCGCTCCCACGCGACGGATTCTGGGCCGCGTTGCTCCCGATGATCTTGCGTGCATCGTATTCTCGAGTGGAAGCACAGGCGTTCCCAAAGGCGTAGAGCTTTCGCATTGGAATTTAGTCTCCAACATAGATACCGTGACCGGCGTCTTCCCGATGACCGCGGGCGATTGTATGTTGGCGGTGCTGCCACTGTTCCACTCATTCGGCTACACGTTTGGTCTGTGGTTTCCCGCCATCCAACAGTTCCGAGCGATTTTTCACCCGAACCCAACCGATGCGAAGACGATTGGAGAACTTGCGGCGTCCCATCATCCTCGTTTTTTTCTCTCGACGCCTACCTTCTGTCTTCAATATGCGCGGAAATGCACGCGCGAGCAGTTTTCCTCAATTAAATACGTTCTCGTGGGTGCGGAAAAGCTTCGAGAATCAGTAGCCGAAGAGTTCCGCAACAAGTTTGGAATTGCGCCTCTAGCGGGATATGGTTGTACGGAGGTCGGTCCCGGCGTAGCGGTCAACACGCCTGATGTTCTAGATGGTAGCGTCCCACAACAAGGATCTCGCCGCGGAAGTGTCGGGCGGCCTCTTCCTGGAGTTGCGGTTCGTGTCGTCGACCCTGAAACCTTTCAGCGTTTGCCTCCAGGCGAACAGGGCATGATTTTGGTAAATGGTTCCAGCCGCATGGTGGGCTATCATGGCGCGCCAGAGAAAACGGCGCAGGTTCTGCGAAATGGTTACTACGTAACCGGCGATCTCGGCTACCTGGATGAAGACGGGTTTTTATATATCACCGACCGGCTTGCACGGTTCAGCAAGATCGGTGGTGAAATGGTTCCCCACCTGAAGATTGAAGAGGCGCTAAGCGAAGTTCTTCGCAACACGCCCTGCTTTGTCACCGGCGTTCCTGACGAGCGGCGCGGCGAACGGCTTGGAGTGCTTTACACTCTCCCGGAGATAACTCCTACTCAACTAGTGCAGCATCTCAACGTCCGGGAATTCCCTGCCCTATGGATTCCAAAGCGCGAGAACTTCTATCTCGTTGACGAGATTCCGATACTCGGCACCGGCAAAGTGGATCTCGCGAAGTCTCGCGCGCTCGTTCTGGAGCGAATGGCTTTGGACCCGGCGAGTGCGCCCACAGCCAGCGCTATTTCCTCGGTCGACGCTTAGATGGCACGGAAAGACATCCAAAATCGGAACTTCTAACCTCTGCTACTCGTTTACTTGAATAGAGGTCCAGCTATGTATTGCAGATCATGCGGAATTGAGATTTCTGATACGTTTCGTTATTGTCCCCAATGCGGAACCGGAACGGGGAAGGACGGTTTACGATCTGAAACCGGCAAGCCCGGGCGCCTGCTTCGCCGCTCGCGCGATGACAAGCAGATCGCCGGCGTGTGCGCAGGTATTGCGAGATATCTCGGGGTCGACGTGACGCTCGTCCGTGTCCTGATGGTGTGTTTGGCGTTTTGGCCGCCGGCCGTGGGACTCATTATTTACGTCGTTTGCTGGATCGTAGTACCACAAGATGCCTTGCTGTTAATGCCGCCGCGGAGAGAAACCGCAACAGACCAACAGTTTACGGCGACTAGTTGATAAATTGAAGAGCTTTGCGGACCAACGGACCTATGCGCGCTCTGCGGCAAGCACGATCTCGTAAGCGAAGAGACCAGGAGCGACGCCAGTGATGACGCGCAAAACGCGGCTTGCCAATCGAAGCAGGCGCCCATCGGAACGCATCGGGATCACCCGTTCGAGCGGAATCACACTGTAGTGGATAGCCGTGATACGGTATCCCTGTTTTTTTAACAGGTCCGTAATCGATTCGGTAGTGAAGAAGCGCAGGTGTGACCAATCGAGAATGCCGCGATCACTGTAGCGGAAGCGGCCAAACATCACCATCGCTCGAACGGTCAGGTTCACAGCATTGGGGACCGAAACAATCAACTTACCTCGCGGCGCCAACAGGGCTTTCGCTGATGCCAGGATGTTAGCGGGCTCGCGAAGATGCTCGAGAATATCGAGCATGAGGATCCGGTCGAACTGTTGGACTGAGTTGTCGGCGAGATCCTGCAGACCCTCCTCTAGATCGGCGCGGATGACGTCTTCGAATCCTGCCGTAACTGGTACTTTGGGCTCGGGATCAACGCCCACAACACTGTTTTCGATGCGAACCAATTCCGCGCCGAATATTCCATCACCGCATCGAAGCTCAAGCACACGCTGATTCTTTCCCACAAGCCTGAAGGCGTAATAATGGGCGGAATAGAGGCTACGCTTGACCGGATAACGGACAAAGTACTCTTCGAATTCGGGATACGGGCGCACCGCTCTCGAAGTGGCCGCATAACGATATACGGCTCCCAAGATGGCTTTGGCATATTTGAGACCGTTGACGTAGCAGATCTCATCGCCATAGAAGGTTGGGATCGGCACCTCGAGGATGCGGAAGTCTTGATGATGCAGCTTAATGATGATTTCGGTATCGAAATGGAAATCGTCCGTAAGATTATCGAGGTTAATCTGCGACAACGCGTGAAGATTGTAGGCCCGGTACCCGCTGTGAAACTCCGTGAGGTTCAGGCCTAGTGCGCGATTCTCGACCTCGGAAAGCACACGGTTCCCGATGTATTTATAGAGCGGCATACCGCCCTTGAGCGGACCGCCAAACTCCTTCATCATGCGCGACCCAAAGACTGCGTCGGCTTCCCCGGACACGATCGGCGAGTACATGTGTGACAGAAGCTCTGGTGCATATTGACCATCGCCGTGCAAAAGAACAACAACATCGAAGCCTTGCTCGATGAAGTAGCGATACCCCGCCTTCTGATTTCCGCCGTAGCCTAAGTTCTTTTTGTTTTTAAGGACACGCAGCTTCGGCAGATTAGCCATCGTCTGAATGCCTACCGCTAATTCGAAGGTCGCGTCTTCGCTGGCATCGTCGAAGACCACCACTTGCTCCACGTTGCGCCACACATCGGGTGTGATGCGTCGGAGAACTTTGTTCAAGGTTGTTATGGCATTGAATGTAACGATGAAGATTCCGATTCGCTTGCCCTTGTTATCCGCACGGGCCGGCGTCTCTTCGAGCACATTCTGGCGGAATTGCGGCAGTGGCTCGAATGGCAGCATCAAGCCAGGTGTCGGCGGACTAGGAGGTGCAGAAATGGTGGATGATGCATCCATAGGCTTGAACCCGTAGCGCCTTACTGTAACCGTCAGATTACCAGGAAGCACCCTCGGGCCGATAATCACCGGGTCCTCACAAAGTTTAGACGTAAACAGGAAATTTTTCGGTCACTTCGTATTTACGACCGGCGGCGACCCAGCTTGTACTGATTCAAGACTGGTCTATCCGTGGACGATTTTACTGGCGAGCCGGCCGAGTGTGGCATTGGGCCGGCTGCACTGTAAAAAGGGGCGGCGGTGCTGGCCGACATCGTTGGATTTGAGATAGCAGTATGTGAGATGGCCGTGTATGGCAAGCCAGTTTCAGCGGTAATCGCTTTACTTTTCAGGGTTGCTTCAGCCTCTTTAATCAGTGGCAGGGTCGTATACATGAGTGAAGTGCTCAGGCCGGCCACCATTGGCAAGTAGAACTCGTAGGCGATGGCATCGAAGAAGAAATGAATGACTAGCGCAAGCGAGCTGAGTAGCATGCACAATGACATGCTTCGAACCTCATTGAGATGTAAGCGCCGGGCACTCCGATGAAGGTTCAGAAGCGCACCCAAGCTGAATATCAATACTGCGCTGATGATGACGAACCCGATCACCCCCGTTTCGCTCGATATCTGTGTATAAGAGTTGTGGCTGGCCTGCCAGTCCTGATGCTCTCCTCTTTGTTTGGACATCTCGGCGGCGGCTGGTATAAAAGCGCCCATGCCGACGCCAACCGCGGGATGCTCGAAGGTGAGCTGAACACTTTGCTCAAGTTTATGTTTACGTATATCGGCAGATTCTTTTGCTGACAAGGCTTCGGCGGACGAGGCGTCCGAGTTGAAAATCGTCTTATAGCGCTCTAGTTGATTCTTGTCGACAGCCAGCAACGCCACAACAATTCCCACTGCGCACACGGCCACAATTTTGAACTTATTGGCGAAAGATACCTTCAGCAGCGCAACGGCTACGATCGCGGCTGTAATGATGAGACCGCCTCGCGACGCCGTCTTGACCGATAAAGCCAAGGAAAGTAGTGCAATTCCAGCAAGAGGCAGCTTATAAATCACCTTCACGTGGGAGATAAGCAGAACCAGGAAGGGTAAACCAAAAGCGATGTGAAACGCCACCTCGTTTGCATTCGCGAGACTGCCGAGCGACGTGGCGCGGCCGCCATAGTAACGGCTCGTTGCGGCCAGTAGCAGAGCCGACACGGCGGCTCCGTATCCCAGGGCCGCAAAAACTTTCTTAGAATCAGAGAACTTCGTTGACAGGCCGGCAATGATAAAGAACGCCGCCATCGATTTTAACCAGACGTTTGTGAGTACATGCAGACTTTCCGACTTCCAACTGCTAAAAGGCAAAATGAAGATTGCCCAGAGAGTGAATAGCAGCAGGAGCACCCCGCACGGGCTCTTAGCGGCTCGTACAATGCCGCCTTTGAAGATGACCATCAGCAAAGCGAGCGCCGATAAGACAAACATCAAGTAGATATTTGGAAGACCGATCAGCATTGTTGCTTCAAACACGCGCGAGTACAGCATAAACATGTAGACCGACAGCAACAGGGCGGCGAAACCGCCAGCTCTTGCGTGCCGGCGGGGCAGCGGATCGGGATTAGTTAGAATTCCATGCACAAGGGTGCTACCTAGTTCGGCCTTGGGCCTGCCTGGAGCGCTGACTCAAACTCCCTGGATACCGCTTCCCAGGAAAATTGGCTCGAAACGAGCTCCCAGGCTTGCTTCGCCCTGTGCCGACGCAAGTCTGCATCGGCCAAAAGATCCAGGCAGCATCGGGCGAAGAGTTCTGAAGAATCCGCTATTGCGATGTCCTTGCCGTCTTTCAGTGGAAGACCTTCCGCGCCAATCGAGGTGGACACCACGGGCACTTTGGCTGCCATAGCCTCGAAGATTTTGAGTCGCGTTCCACCGCCGATGCGCAGAGGAACAATTGATACGCTGCTGCCCCACAGATACGGGCGGACATCAGGAACCGTTCCGGTCACAACGATTCCTGAGTCGCGCTGGGCAAGTTCCTCTACTGCCGAAGTGGGGCGGCGTCCGGCAATGATGAGGCGACAATCAGGCCGTTCTTTTCGGATTAGCGGCAAAACTTCGGCTACAAAAAACTGCGCGGCATCAACATTAGGCAGCCAATCCATGGACCCGGTAAAAATCAGATCGGCAACGACGGAATTCTTTTTGACTTCTGCGGAGCATGGAGCCTTGAAGTACGTGATGTCGACGCCCGTATCTATGGGCGTAACGCCCTCACGCTCGGCCCCGAACAAACGGTGCATAGCTTCGCGATCGGCTTCCGAAACCGCGACTATATGCCCCGCGCATCGGCAAATGGCACGTTCAAAAGCATGCATCCGGCGCGCTTGCAGCTTGAAGTACGCTTTCTTCACCGGGTTATTCGCGTGCTCGACATGACGCCGCCAAATGATCGATTCGACGTTGTGCTGAAACAGCACCGAGCGACTCATATCCGGGATGTTGGGAGCCGGAAATAGAAAATCGCATACCAGAGTGTCGAACTTCTGCTGCGCCAGCAGTTCCTTGATGCAACGCCTCATGCGAGCAGATGTGTAGCGTTCGACGGCAACCGGGACGGACGATACAAGCCCCTGACATAGCTGGCCCATAAATCGGAGCGATCTGTGCGGCGGAACCGAATGCGGTACCGGATAAGGGCGGGAACAGTACTCTGAGCTTCTATCCAGCCCTTCCGGATTTTTGCCATCATCGAACGCAACGTAATGGATTTCGTGACGGCGGTGTAAGCACTTCAACATCTCGAGCGTGCGTATTTGCCCGCCGCGGTTGGCCGGGTGAAGGAAATCAGATTTCACCCAAAGAATTTTCATACTTGGGCCGGAACAGGATCGGCCGGAATAGAGTCACGTGACGTCTGCGCCGGCATCATACCTTGCCACCAGCATTCCCGCCGTCCCGTAAGGAAGAGATCACCCCAAAGCTGCAGATTCAGTAAGCGCCAAAGACGATCCGTGGCGTCTTCCTGCCCGTGAAGATGGCGGGAGATGAGGTTCTCGATGCCCGCTTCTCAATGATGGAACAAAGGAAGCCACCAGGATTCGTAAGAGCGTCGTAGAGTGGTTTAGCACGTGGGTCGAGAAGCCATTGCCGCAAGGGCGTGGGAAATCCCATTTTTGTTCGGTGAATGATACTCCCTGGCAATAGATCGCCAACGGCGCGTTTCAAGATGTATTTCTGAGTCTTCCCGCGTATTTTGAGTGAGTCAGGAATCGTCGTAGAGAATTCAACAAGCGTATGATCGAGAAACGGTACACGGCTCTCGATAGAAGACGCCATGCTCATCTGATCCTGCTTCATCAGAAGCTCGACCAAATACGTCTTCTGATCCGCATACAGCATCCGAGAGAGAAGTGACGCTCCTTCGCGTGAGTCCCAATACCGGAGATAATTCCCATAAACTGCCTCTTTCGTGGAGCCAAGAAGCCGGCTCTGCTCCTCGCGTGAGAAGGCGCAATAGAAGTTGTCGAGCAGGAGCGATTCTACTGCGGCCTCACGACCGATAAAGGTGTGCCGAATCTTACGCCGGAGGGATGCTTTAAGGAGAGGCGTAGTCTCGAGATGGCGGCTTACGGCTTTTCTGAAAAAATTCGGGAACGCCCCGTACAGCTGCCCCGCTCGAGAGTTGATCAGGTTCCAACGATAGCGCTCGTAACCGGCGAAGATTTCATCGCTGCCTTCACCGGTGAGCACAACTTTGACCTCGGTCGCTGCCAGCCTCGCCGCGAAATACAAGGAAACGCTCGAAGGCCACGTAATGGGTTCATCTTCGTGCCAGATTAGCCGCGGGAGTTCGTTGAAGAAATCATCGATTCCGATCTTAATTTCACGATGTTCGGTGCCAATTGTTTGCGCTACCTGCGCGGCATACCCCAGTTCGCTGAACTCCCGTTCGGAATATCCCACCGAAAACGTTTTCACCGGGCCGTCCGTCAGTCGCTTCATGAGTGCCGCAATAGCGCTTGAGTCGACACCCCCACTCAGAAACACGCCCAATGGAACATCGCTCATCAAACGTAATCGGACAGATTCTTCTAAGCGAGTGCGGATCTCGCCGATTAGCTCTTGTTCAGATGCCTTCGCCGAAGCAGGTAGCGGGACGTCCCAATATTGTCGAATTTGCAGGTTCGGTTTTGCACCGCTCAAATCCAACGTGAGATGGTGGCCCGGCATAAGTTTGCGAATACCGCGGAATAATGTGCGCTCTTCGCTGACGTATCCGAACGCGAGATACTCGGGGAGCACCTGCTCTTCGAGCTCGGCATGAATCGCCGGGTGCATCAGCAACGCCTTGATTTCGGACGCAAACGCGAAGGTGCGCCCATCCCAGTAGTAGTAAAAGGGCTTGATGCCTAGGCGGTCGCGAGCCGCGAATAGACGATGCTTCTCGCAATCCCAGATCGCGTAGGCGAACATGCCCCGAAGAAGATCCACCGAAGCGGGCCCGAACTCTTCATAAGCGTGAATGATGGTTTCGGTGTCACACCGAGTCTTGTAGCGGTGGCCTGCCTGTTCGAGTTGCGGCCGAATATCCGCATGATTGAAGACTTCACCGTTGTAAACGATCCAATGGGAGCGCGTTTCATTGGGCATCGGCTGATGCCCGCCTGCTACATCAACGATGCTGAGGCGCCGGTGTCCGAGGTGGGCGTGTTGGTCGTGATAATAGCCGCAATCGTCAGGACCGCGATGCGCAATAGCGTCGGTCATCCGCCTCAAAACGGCTTCCGAGTCGGACGAAGGCGCGGTAGACACGTATCCGGCAATGCCACACATAATTTGCCACTGCCAGTTAGGTCACGGGCCGAGGGTCGCTGTTCTTAACGGCCTCTTGGTTGTGAGGTGGTCAGATTCAGCAGCCAAGGCCAGGTATAAAAACGGCGATGACAGCTTTGGCATCTAGAAGGTTTTGCTTGGAGAAGCAATAACGGCAGATCGCGAAAGCGGAAGTGCGATCGGCGCACCTGTTTCGAAAGGCAGGTCGGGCACATATAGTTTGTCCAAAACTAAGTGCGAGTTCTAATCCCGTCCTCTCCGTTGCTCCGCCCAAGAAGCATCGGTTTTATCCCACAAGGCCGGTGTATATATATGCGCCGGTCAGGCCGATCATAATCGCGGCCGTTGACCATCCTACCCAGTTCTGCCACGCCTTGTTCTTAAAGCTGCCCATGAGACGCGGCCGGTTAATCAGCAACAGCATGTAGACCAGCACGAAAGGCAATAAAACTCCATTGGCAACCTGTGACCAGAGGATGACCTTCAGTAGCGGCAATCCGGGGATTAGAACAAGCGCCGCGCCACCCCCGATCAGCAGTGTATACAGCCAATAAAACACCGGCGCCTCAGAAAAGCGCTTGTCGATGCCCGATTCGAAGCCGAGCCCCTCGCAAACGTTGTAAGAAGTCGCAAGCGGCAGGATTGCGGCCGACAGGAGTGACGCATTGATGAGTCCAACCGCAAAAAGAAGCGACGCAAACTTGCCAGCGAAGGGCGCCAAGGCGCGTGCGGCCTGTGCCACATCTCTGATCTCGGGGTGATCCGAATGGTAGATGGTCGCGCCGCAAGCCACTACGATGAAGAACGCAATCACGTCCGTGACGATGCAACCCGTGATCACGTCGAGCCGGCAAAGCCCATAATGCCGTCTATCTATGCCCTTCTCCACGACCGCGGCTTGTAAATAGAACTGCATCCAAGGTGTAATCGTCGTTCCGACTAGTCCGATGATCATCAGCAGATAACTAGGATCGCTGCTGAGGGTGGGCATGAAAGTCTGCTTTAGAGCCAAGTCCCAATCAGGTTTCGCCAGGATGGCCGAGACCGGGTAGGCGAAATACAGTAGCGACGCGATGACCAGAATACGCTCCACCGGTTTGTAACTACCGCGCACGATGAGCGTCCAAACGAGCGCTGCCCCTAACGGAACAACAATATATTTGCTGGCGCCGAAAATGCCCATGCCCGTGGCGAGACCAGCAAATTCGGAAATGATATTACCGAAATCCGCGAAACCGATAACCACCATCGTGAAGAACGTCGCGCGCAGCCCAAACTCTTCCCGGATCAGGTCTGAAAGCCCTTTGCCTGTAATCGCACCCATGCGTGCGGCCATTTCCTGGACGACAATCAGGGCGATCGTGGTAGGAATCAGCGTCCAAAGGAGTTGGTATCCGAATTTCGCGCCCGCCTGCGAATAGGTCAGGATGCCACCCGGGTCGTTGTCCACATTTGCGGTGACGAAGCCGGGCCCCAAGACTGCAAAAAACGCAACTAGGCGTGCGCTGATCAGTGCAAAGAGCGGTTTTCTGCTGCGAACGGCAGTTTGGATCATGTGTTGTCCGGAATTTTTAAACCCTATTGTTGACCATTCTCATTTCAGATCCGTGAGACTTTCTTTTCCGCGAGTCCCCTCTATGATTTGAATGAGGCACATGCCAAAATTCAATATCTGTTTTCTCTGGCACATGCACCAACCCTTCTATACGGACTTGTGACCGGAGAGCTCGAGCTGGAGTCATCTGGCATAAGCGCCGCCTATGCCGGATAGCTGGCTGCGACTTCGCCGTAAACTAGTTATTACTATGGCGACGCGAACCACCATTACTCTGGACCAATTTCGTGAGCTGCCGGAACGGGAAGACGGAACGCACTATGAGCTCAGTCAGGGAGAGCTGATTACATTGCCTGCGCCGGGATATGGGATATCGCCATAGCGCTCTAGTCATGAGAATCGGAGCACTGCTGCTAAATCGTTTTGATCCTATGGAATACGCCGTTACTGGAGCAGACGCAGGCTTCTTACTAGACCCCAATCCAGAAGCCGCCACTGTCCGTGGCGCCGACATAGCCGTTAATCGCCGCGCCGATATTGGTGAGAATCTTCCGCAGGGATGGTTTCCCGGTGCTCCAATGTTGGCGGTCGAAGTTGTCTCGCCAAGCAATACAGCCAAAGACATGCACTTAAAGGTGAAGCAGTATCTCGAGGCCGGTGCTCTCGAAGTATGGCTTGTCTACCCTGACACTCAGACCGTCTCTCTCTACTCGGCGGAACGCCGCGACCCTCAGGTCTTCGAACCAGGGGATACGTTCAATAGCCTGGTGGGGCAAACGTTCCGAGTTGAAGACCTCTTCCGTATCTAATTCAGGGATGGCCTGTTCTCCGCCGAGCTTTTCTTCGTGTATTCGTTGAGCCAGTCGATCACGGTCGCGTACCAGAACTGGCTGTTCTGCGGTTTCAGAATCCAGTGCCCCTCGTCCGGAAATTGCACCAGCTTGGATGGAATTTTCAGAACCTGAAGCGCTGTGAAGAGTTCCTCTCCTTGCCCGACCGGAACACGATAATCCAGTTCGCCGTGTGTCACTAGGGTAGGCGTCTTGAAATTCTTGACGTAGGAACTGGGCGACCATTTTTGATATAGCTCCGGGTTCTCCCACGGAAAGCCCTGAAACTCCCACTTTGGGAACCATAGTTCTTCCGTTGTTCCCGCCTCGCTTTGGAGATCATAAACACCCGCATGTGAAACAAGCGCCCGAAAGCGATCCGTGTGCCCGAGAATCCAATTGACCATATAACCGCCGTAAGAGCCGCCTGCCGCCACCATACGCTCCTTGTCGATATAAGGCAGATTGCTGATGTAATCCACAGTTGCCATGATGTCCTCGTAAGATCGGCCGCCCCAATCAGCATTAACGGCATCGGTAAAGCTCTGGCCGTACCCTGTCGAGCCATGTGGATTGGGCATGACGACTACGTAACCAGCCGCAGCGAACACCTGCGCATTCCATCGGTAGCTCCAGGACTCGCCCCATGCACCCTGGGGCCCTCCGTGAATTTGGAAGAGCACCGGGTATCTCAGTGACGGATTAAAGTTAGGCGGCTTAACTACGAAGCTTTCGATCTTCGCTCCGTCAGCGCCGTCTGTTGAGATCCTTTCAAGCGGGCTGATCTGATATTGCCCGAGCACAGCATCATTCAAGTGGGTGAGCGGAACGCCAGGACCCCCTTTTGATGTTGCCTTATTGATCTCCGTAGGGTGTGAGCCACTCTGCTCCGTGTAGATCATTGTCTTTTCGTCTGCAGTGAACTGCACGGCTCCAATCGAAGTGGGTCCTTGAGCGATAGTGCGAATAGCGCCGCCAGTGGCAGGCATCATCATAAGCGGATTCGTCCCGTGATCGTCAATTGTGAAAAAAATGCGCGTCGAATCCCGCGACCAAGCATACGTCTCAACCCAACGGTCGAGCGAATCGGTCAAGCTGTTCATCTTGCCCGTACCGAGATCCAGAACAGCAAGACGCCACTGATCGCTTTCGTAACCGCCGCGGATCTGAGTGCGATACGCAAGAAATTTGCCATCGGGCGAGTACATCGGACCCTCATCTGCGCCCGGATTCGTCGTAATGCGCCTGGCCCCACCACCAGCGGCGGGAACAGTGAAGAGATCAGAATTCGTACTGGTTGAAGAGTCCGGATCCGTGTTAGCGACGTAGGTAACTTCGACGCTATCGGGCGAGAAGGCATACTGCTCCGGGCCGCCAAGCGAGAACGGAGGAGTATTCAGATTGCCTGGCGTCAGATCGCGAATTTTGCCGCTTCCATCTACGGCCTGAATCAGTATATGGCGCCGCCGGTTGCTTTCGTATTGCGTCCAATGCCGATAAAGCAATGAGGTATAAACGCGCGCATCGATCTTGCTCGCTGCTTCTTGATCGAGCTTGCTTTTATTACAAACGGGATCATACTCGACGCCTGGAGTTGCGTTCGGCGAGTCGCACTGTGGATAGATGTTACTTACAACCAGGATGAGCTTGCCGTCGGGTGATACAGTAACACCTTCAGCGCCCGTGGGCAAATTGGTGACCGGCCTCGAGTCACTTCCATCCGGCTTCATGGACCAGATTTGCGAACCGTTGCTGCGATCAGAGACAAACAGGATGCGCGTTGAATCGGGTGTCCACCGCGGCCTCGTGTTCGAATTTCCCTCGTTTGTCAATCGTTGTGGCGTGCCGCCATCGACAGGAACAACATAGATCTGGCTGGGTTTGGTATTGTTCGGCAGGTCGACCGTCTGTACAGTGAAAGCGACCAGTTTCCCGTCGGGCGACAAGTGAGGCTCATCGATACGCGCGAGCTTCATCATCGCGTCGAAAGTAAATGGAGCTTTAGCAGCAGGCTGAGCAGATACGCTGAGTGCACCACCAAAAAGCGCGCACAGTGCGGCAATTCGCATGCCTTTCATTCTATCGGCGGGTGCTACGATGGCTTAGAAAGACCGCACAGAGAGAAATCTCTTCCGCGCGCAGTCGGTACCATACCGGTCTGCGCTCGAGCGGCACCTCCAATGATCCGGGCCTACCGTGGGGTGATACCCCGCATCGCGAACTCTGCTTACGTCGACTTCAGCGCGCAGATAACGGGCGATGTCGTCGTTGGCGAGCGCAGCAGTGTGTGGCCAAACGTAAGCATTCGTGGCGATGTCAATTACGTCCGCATTGGTGACGAGACTAGCATTCAAGACAACACTGTGATGCACGTGGATCATGGCCGTTATCCCTGCATTGTTGGCAACCGGGTTACGGTGGGTCATGCGGTCGTTCTGCATGGATGCGAAGTGGAAGACGGCGCGCTTATCGGCATCGGAGCGATAGTGTTGAACGGTGCAAAAATCGGCGGAGGCGCGGTCGTAGCAGCCGGTGCACTTGTGCCGGAGGGCATGCAAGTTCCGCCGCGAATGCTTGTAATGGGCAGCCCCGCAAAGATACGTCGCGAAGTGAGCGCCCAAGAAGTAGAAAGATTCCGAAAGAACTGTGACAATTACGTCGCCATCACCGGAATCTACAAGGAAGAGCAGTCTTGATCCACACTGTCAAGGGTATGCGCGATATCTTGCCTCCCTCGAGCGGCGTGTGGAATCACGTGGACGCTGCGGCTCGGCGTATTTTTGCGCGCTTCAATTACAAGGAAATTCGCACGCCCATTCTTGAAGAGACTGCGCTCTTCAGCCGTACGGTTGGGGAAGAGACGGACATCGTCAGCAAAGAGATGTACACGTTCGACGACCGTGACGGCGCTTCTCTAACGCTGCGGCCCGAGAGCACCGCCTCCGTTTTACGCGCTTATATCGAACACCGGCTCGATCAACAGCCGGGCACAGAAAAGCTGTATTATATGGGTCCGATGTTCCGCCGCGAGCGGCCGCAGAAAGGACGTTTCAGGCAGTTTTATCAAATCGGGGCGGAAGCAATCGGGTCCGACTCCCCGGCGATTGACGCCGAAGTCATCGAACTCATTATTGCCATTCTGCGGGAAGCAGGAATTCGAGAATTCGAGCTCCTCATCAATTCCGTCGGTTCCAAAGAGTCCCGCGCAAAATATAACGACACCCTCCGCGCTCAATTGAAAGAAGTAGCGCCCCGGATGTGTGAAGATTGCCGGCGTCGTGCGGAAACGAACCCGCTGCGAGTTCTCGACTGTAAAGTCCCTGAAGACCAGCCGATTATCGAGCAATTACCATCCATTCTCGACTACTTAAGTCCAGAGGACCATGATCATTTCCGCCGCGTACGCGAATTCCTGGACGATCGCAACATTGCTTACACTGTGAAGCCAAGGCTCGTACGCGGGCTCGATTACTACGCACGCACGACGTTTGAAATAACTCACGGAGCTTTGGGCGCGCAAAACGCGATCTTAGGCGGCGGGCGGTATGACGGACTTGCCCAGAGCCTGGGAGCCAAAATTTCAGCGCCCGGCATTGGGTTCTCTATTGGCGAGGACCGGCTAGTGATGATCCTCGAAGAGGAAAAGGCCGTAGACGTACCGCCGCTCGATCTGTACATCGCGCCTATGGGCGATCCAGCACTGCGACAATGTGCGGTGCTCGCTCGAGAGATCCGGAACCTCGGCGTTTCTGTCGAAGTTGGGATCGAACGCAAACTGAAGCGGATGCTCGAAATTGCCAACAAGATGTCAGCACGCTATACCTTGATCGTCGGCGACAACGAAATTCTCGCGCAATCGTACACGCTGAAGGATATGACATCCGGCGAGCAGGTAACGTTGACGCGGCAGGAACTGCTCGAACGATTCGCGAGCAATCGCTGAGACAAATAACGAAATAGAGCAAAATGGCAGAAGTGCAATTAGATTTTTTAGGCGATTTGCGCCGGACCCACAGTTGTGGAGAGCTGCGTGCGAGCGATGTAGGAAAGGCGGCGCTGTTGATGGGCTGGGTCCATCGGCGGCGTGACCTCGGCGGTTTGATCTTTATCCACCTGCGGGATCGCGATGGCGTAACACAGCTTGTGTTTGATGAAAGCAAGAATCCAGAAGCGCACCGGCGGGCTCAGGAATTGAGCTCGGAGTATGTCATCGCCGCAGAAGGCATCGTGACACTGCGCAGCCCGGACACAGTGAACACGAACATAGCAACCGGAGACATAGAAGTTGCCGTCAGCAAGAGCTGGATTCTGAATGAGTCACGTACACCACCGTTCCCGCTCGAAGACAACGTAGACGTGAAGGAAGACATTCGGCTGAAGTACCGCTATATCGATTTGCGCCGCCCACGCATGCAGCGCAATATCGTTATGCGCTCGAACATTTCGTTTGCTGTTCGCCGAGCTCTCTACGCGCAAGGATTCCTCGAAATCGAAACCCCGTTCATGACCCGCTCCACTCCGGAGGGCGCGCGCGACTATCTCGTGCCCAGCCGCGTGCAACCAGGAACCTTCTACGCTCTGCCGCAATCACCACAGATCTTCAAGCAACTGCTCATGGTGAGTGGCTACGACCGCTATTTCCAGATCGTGCGCTGCTTCCGGGATGAGGATTTACGCGCCGACCGGCAACCGGAGTTCACGCAAATTGACCTGGAAATGTCCTTCCCGCAAGAGGAACAGATCTATGAGGTGATTGAGCGTTTGATCTGGAGCGTCTGTGAGGCGGCCGGTAAAACGGTAGAGAAGAACATTCCGCGCATGACCTACGACCAGGCGATGCGTTCCTACGGAAGCGATAAACCGGATCTGCGGATCCCCGCGTTTTATTGCGTGGAAGAGCTTTTCCCTGCTGCGAGTCTCACGGTTGACGGCTTGCCTTTGGTTGCTATTCATATCCCGCGGACCGGACAGTTGAGCCGCAAAGAGCGGGACGAGATCAAAGCGTTCGGCCAGGAGCGTGGGCTCAGAGTTTACGACGATATAAAACGCCTGGACCGAGACTTCGCCGGCCCAATGACTGCGGTGCGTGAGCTCATAAAGCCTGAGGAAGGTGGCCTCCTGATTCTTGCAGGATGGGCAGGCGAAACAAAGAGTGAGCTCCCGGAGTACACGATGCTTCAGGCGGCCGGACAACTTCGCTTGTTTATCGCTCATAAATATGCCGATCACCATAAGCTTCTCGATCCCGAAATATTCAAGTTTCTTTGGGTGACCGCGTTTCCGATGTTCGAATGGGACGACGAGGAGAAGCGCTGGAATGCGGCGCACCATCCGTTTACCTCGGTTCACAACGAAGATTTCGAAAAGCTCACGACCGACCCCGCGCACTGCCGGGCAAAATCCTACGACCTCGTTCTGAACGGCGTCGAGCTCGGCTCGGGTTCGATTCGTATCCACCGACGTGATGTGCAGACGAAAGTTTTTGCAGCGCTCGGATTCAGCGAAGAAGAAGCCAAACGCCGCTTCGGATTCCTGCTCGAAGCTCTCGAGTATGGAGCTCCTCCACACGGAGGAATCGCGCTCGGTTTAGATCGCCTGGTGATGATTCTCGCTGGCGAGCAATCCATTCGGGAAGTAATTCCATTTCCGAAAACGGCGAAGGCCACCGACCTGATGTGTGAAGCGCCCTCGCCAGTAGCAGAGCGCCAGCTTCGAGAACTCGGATTGTGCATGTCGAAGCCGCAATGACCCATACTGTTCATATGGCAGCGGGCACGCAGATCTCCGTCGAAGAGTACCTGAAAACTGTCTACCACCCTGATCGTGATTACGTGGACGGCGTAGTTGAGGAGCGAAACTTGGGGGAGCGAGACCATAGTTGGGTGCAAGCTACGCTAGTCACTTTTTTTATGACTCGATTCCGCGAAACTGGAATCGCCGCACTTCCTGAGTGGCGCTTTCAAGTTCGCCCGACAAGATTTCGTATTCCTGATGTTGTTGTCACGCGAGGCAAGCCAGCGGAGCAAATACTCACCGAGCCGCCTATGCTCTGCATTGAGATTCTTTCTCCCGAGGACACCGTGTCGCGCACAAATGCCCGGATCCAGGATTACCTCAATTTCGGAGTGCCAGTAGTCTGGGTGATTGATCCCGCTGAAAGAACGCTGTGGATCTATCGCCAAAACGGAATGGAACAAGCCGTAGGTCCAACCGTGAAGCTGGACGGCACATTCATCGAAGTTCCCTTCTCTGAAATCTTCGACTAACGGCATTCAACAGCACGCACGTGCGTTGACCAGTTTAGTCTAAGTCTTCACAGGCTTATCGACCGACTTCCAATTCTTCTCATCCCAATACTTGACGCGGCCTTCGCGGTAGGACTCGACCGACAAGTTGATAAGGACCTGCGCGTGCGCGGCTGTTTCCACATCCAAGTGCGGCTTCTCACGGCTGCGCATGCATTGGAGGAAGTTGCCGATGTGGGCCTGCATCATGTCTGCCTGCTCAACCGGTATCTTGATTTCTTCCTGGCCGAATTTATAATTGGGAAATGGATGCCGCTGCCGGCCTTCTTCACCCTCAGTGCGGACCAACTCCGGCCGGACCAGAATGTTCGGCGTGCGGCGCTCGAACATGCCATGCTCGACCATGATGATCGTGCCTTCGTGCCCTCGGATCAGCCCCGGAATGTGCTGCGAGTTCGCCATGGATGAGCTCAGCACCAGCGAATGACCTTCCGAATATTCCGCAAGCACATGGAATGTATCGGGCACCTCACGATCATTTGTGAACACGTACTTACCACCCGAGCCAGTCACCTTTGACGGATACTGCGGTTTGTCCCAACAAATATTCAGTGGAGCAACTACGTGAAAGAACAAATCGGTAGCAATACCGCCTGAGTAGTCCCAATATTTTCTAAATCGGAAAAAGCGGTCCGCATCATACGGGCGGGAGGGAGCAGGCCCGAGCCAAGTCTTCCAATCGATGTAATTGTCACCTTTTCCATCCGGGCCCGCCCCCGCATCGATGGGCCAGTTCCATTCTCCTTCGATTGAATTGCGATGATACGAACCCTGACTCAAGATCATTTTCCCGATCATCCCGTCGGCAATCGCCTTCTTCGCTTTCCACCACTGATCGGCCGACGTGGTCTGTGAACCCACCTGGAGCACGCGCTTTGTTTCGCGCACAGTGTCAACCAGTTGCTTGATTTCCTTGTTGGTGTGACACATCGGTTTCTCGAGGTAAACATCTTTACCTCCATCCAGAGCCTCGAGAGCGACCCGGGCGTGCCAGTGGTCCGGCGTGGCAATGATCACGGCATCGACACCAGGCATCGCAAGTACCTCGCGGTAATCCAGAAAGCCCTTGCACTTGTATTTCTCCGCTTCGGTGCGCTTGCGCTTCTCGTATACGTCACAGACCGCCACAATTTGGCAGGCGTTGTTATTCTCTGCGGCGTACTTGGTGAACGTTTCGGCGTCGGAGCTACCCCGGCCTCCGCACCCAATAAGCCCGATGTTGATCCGGTCGTTAGCGCCAATAACGCGGCTTGGATTCATCTTTGAAGCAGCCTTCGAAAAGGCTTGGCTCGCGAGTGCCGCACCGGCTCCTAAGCTACCCGTGCGTTTTAGAAAGTCCCGGCGGTCAAATTGATCTGAAGACATGGCTGGTTCCTGAGCGCAGTATACTTTACCGGGAATCAAGCCGGAGGGGACAGCGCTAGTTTCCTATGGAGACGGGCGTTTCAGGGAAATGTTCTTCACCCATGCTATACCGCGAACGCCCCCGCCTCCCTCGACTGCTCCCGGGCCATTCCAAGCGCATGTCCTGAGAAACTTCGTCGAGCATGGCGAGAGTGGCCGTGCGCTGCTCCATCGCGAAAACGGTTACCAGAAGGTTGTCACACAGAGCATTAATCACACGTGGAATACCTGCTGAGCGCCTATGAATCTCTTCCAGCAACTCGGGCGAGAAGATAGTCTGGTGCGGCATCCCAGCGCGGGCCATTCTTGATTGTATGTAGGCTGAACACTCTTCGGCGGTCAGCGGATTCAGCGTACATCGCAGCACAATGCGCTGTTTCAATTGCCGCAAGTTCGGCGCATCCAGTTTGCGGTCCAGTTCAGGTTGTCCTGCCAGTATGATCTGCAGCAACTTGCCTTGACGATTCTCCAGATTTCCGAGCAATCGGATCTCTTCCAGCACGTCCCACTCTAGATTGTGAGCTTCATCGACAATCAGTACACACGTTCGGCCGCGCTCGATTTGTTGAAGTAGAAGAGCATTCAGGGCGAACAGAACGTCCGTCTTCGATTTGCGATCACATCGAAGGTCGAAGTCGTAGGCCATCATCTCGAAGAACTGATCCGGCTGGAGACGCGAATTGAAGATGAACGCGAACTCGATCCGCTGCGAGTCTAAGTAGTCCCGCAGGCATTCGAGCATGGTCGTTTTACCTGTTCCGACTTCACCAGTCAAAGCAATGAAGCCTTTACGGCTACGCACGCCATAAATCAGGTTGGCCAAAGCCTCTTCGTGTTGAGGACTCCTATACAGGAACTCTGGATCCGGGCTTAAGTTGAACGGGTTTTCTTTAAACCCGAAATAGGCGTTATACATAGTTGAGCTTCACGCTTAGGCACAAGAGCCAAGCGGCCACAGTAATCCTATGAATGTAGAGTCCAAATCCCGGGCGACCCTCTCATATATTGATTATCGGCAATTCAAGCACCAAAGTCACAGCTTCAGGGAGGCCACTACCCCAAAAAAGGTACTATTGGGGGCTTACTGCTCCAGTTGGAGCTTGACCCAACCTGGCAGTGTCGAGGGCTGTGCACCGGCAAATACGATCCGCCGCGTCTTAGGAAACGGAACACCTTCCCGAATCGCTTTCCCAAACCCCGTGACCGCGCGAAGAATTTTGCGGTACGACTCCTGCTCGGTTTGGAGAAATCCAACCTTGGAAAGAAAACCGCTTCCCCAGCCTAGACATAGGAGGCAGCTCCCTGGCAAATTTCGTGAGGAAAGCAGCTCCTGGCTCAGACCCTGAACAGCCTGGCCGAGCCCTTCAAGGCCCGTCGTTTCCGCATAACGGGCATGTAGCTCCAGTTGGGCGGCCGCATGCTCGTTCGCGGCATCCAGGATTAGCTTTCGGTCAGGCACAGATCGCCAGCCTAGGGTCTGGGTTAATTCCGGATTTTCGAGAAAGGTCCGTTCGTCCCACTCGCCAACAAACCCCGTACCGGGGGGCGCCATCTCAGCAAAAACGGGTGTGGCCTCAGAAATCCTTTGAGTAGTCACACTTCCTCGACCCGCAACTTTCCACGCCACCTGGGGCTTTCCGGGTTGGCGGATATCGAGCGAGGCCACGCGCGTGAGAAAGATTTTAAATGCCGAGGCAGGAATCGGTTGACTATCGGCAACAGAAATGATTTTCACTTGCGAGGCTCCCGAGCTTACCTCAGCTGGCTCGGCAAGCCGCCTTGGCACGCGGTCACCTACCAGGCCGGCAGCGATCCGGTCGATGGTGCTTACTGTCCATCGCGAAAACACAATGCTTGTCCGCAGTGCGCCTTTAAGCGCAGACCCAGGTAAGTACGCGCCGCGATGATCCGCTGCAAACGTCGGTATAAACAACGATTCAGCAGGCGCAGAGTTCCACGCTGTGGCCGCCTCAGGATGCTCGAAAGGAATGCGGCGTTGTGAGAAGTTCTGCGCGAAGCCGCCCCAGGAGGCAAAATCGAGCTTGGTTGCTTTGCGCAGTTGGGCCAGGTAGCTGTCGAGCCGCGGGCCCCGCGCTAGCAGCTTGAAGATGCGAGGCTGATCGAGAACATTTACCTGATCCTTCCAGACCATGTAATCGATGGGAGCAAGCTCGTTGCCGTCGCCCACCAGAAGCGGCGTGAGAGCAGTGACTTTATACCTCATGCCGTGGGCTCCTCTTCCGCCGCCGCGGGCTTTTCTGTTACGGACTCTTCCTCCGCATGTATATTTTCATCCAATTGCGGCTTCGTAGGCTCTTCACAGGGCCGCTGTTCGAAATCGCCTTCAGCCGGCACTTCAACAGGGCTCTGCAGTGTCAGTTCATCTAACGCCGGCAGCTTCAACGCGAGTGCCAGGCCCGATCTGTAGACCGGGTGTGCAAAACCGTCCGGTGCCACATCCACTGCGATTCCCGTCGGCTCCGAATGCGCTGCCAGTACCGAGCCTTCTGAAATCATCCGTACTGGTTTTTTTTCAACACCAGACCCGGAAGTGCTTTCGATGCGGCCGCCGCGAACCGTTGGTTCGTACTGGCCGGCTGTCCAGTCAATGCTGTCAGTAGAAGACGGTGAGTACAGCGACAGCAGCCAATAGAGCGAAGCTTCATTTCCGATTTCCGCAGCTTGGCTCCCGTCTCCATCGGGAGATTGCCTGCCATTCCCATAAATGCGGCCCAGCTTAGGACTGAGCAGAGCAGGCCACGCACCTGATTGAAATTCCGGCGCTCTTGTTTGTCCCCACCCGCTAGTACGCCGCCCTCCAAAACCCGTGTCTGCGAGTAGACGAAACGCGCCCCTCAGACGATCATTCCATGCCGATTCCGCCCGCCCGTCCGCAAAGCCCGCGACTGCCCACAGGCCCGAGCCGGATTCAAATTCTGCACAGGCGTATGCGTCCACATGCACCCTGCCACGCGAAACGCGATCCACAGCCGCGCTGCTCCTTACAACGATCCGAAAAGGGCTCGCGTTGGGGCGGTCGCGCCGCAGAAGACAACCGCTCTCGGGATCGGCAATCCACTGATCCGCAAGAATAGTCTCGCCGGTGAGAATCGAATCTATGACGCTTAGCGGGACAAAGCGGGCCGCCTTCCAGCGCACCTTCGTTAGGAATACCGGACTCGATGTCAAGACTGAAGAAGAGGATGGCGGCCACAAGGTAGCCGGCGGCGGCGCGAATAATGTTTCCGCCTGATATGGGAGCAGCGAGCTGAAGCTTACCGCTGGCCTGGCATTCCGCGCGGTCGCATCCAGCCACTCTTCCAAGAATCCCAAATCTCGCATCGCGAGCGTGACGGCAGAATACAGGCGGTCGCTGCGAAATAGGGCATCGACGCGGTTCTGCCCACCATCTCCTGGACCGTATCGCCACGGACCGCACGGCCGCAGCCGAATCAGCACCGCCCGCTGCATCTTACGCTAGCTTCTCAGCAAAATCGTCGGCGCCAGCCAACTGCTGCAGCGCTCCCAGATCCGCACCAGCAAGCAGGCTCGTCTCAGGGGCGCCTTTCGCGTAGTAGTCCTTACTGCGCCACGTAAGGTTCAGCGCACTAAGAGCTATTCGTCCGCTGCCTCGGCTGCCCCCGCCGCCCAACGCATCGTCCTCGAGTAAGCGCAACGCTTCAGCCACTCGCGCCAGGAGGGGCCGATCTTCTGGGCAGAGCACGTCCAAAACCATTCGAAAACGAAATCGCGCTCCGGCAGGAACACGTTCGAGCGTTCGAGGATTCGCTTGCGACGTAATGCGGTCGACGGCGTTCTCGCTCTTCACCTCCGTCAGTTCGTCATCCAGGTTCTCGCGCATTTGCGGCGTAATGCTGTCAACCAGAAGCGGCGCATCGTAGACGGTGAGGCGCGCAGGCGCCGCCCCAGCCGCTTCAATCGCCTCGCCAGTAACCTTCTCGACCCGCCCCGGAGTTCTCCCAAACAGAACACAAACGTCATCGTCGGGGCGATCGCTTTGATGAATGCGAACTTCCTGCCCCTTGCGTTTCGATAAATAAATCAATTCCTGCGGCACCGCAAGGCCTAGCGTTTGTTCCAGCAACGAGCGCAGACGGCCTCGCAGCGAACTGCCGGGTATGTACGGAATGCCGAATGCGTCCTTCACAACCGGATTGTCAGCGCCACCAATTTCAAGCGATCCTTTACCCGCTCCGATATGGAGCCCTGTCTGGCAATGAATCTCGCCTTCTAGAACCAGCTTTCCTAAAAACGTCAATTCCGTCGCTGCCGTATGAGAGCTCATGCGTAAATGTCCTGTTCTAGCGCGTTACTCGTTGTAAGCGATGATTGCTTCAAATAAATCCCGGAAACGCTCGTAACCGCGCGTGTCGTTTTTGCGCGTCACTTGCAGCAAGAGACGCTCCAGCGCATCCAGGCTGCGCAGCGAATGGCGTGCGATGGTATACGCAAGGCGTGCGCGAACCATCACGAACTCATGCTGGCGCTCACCTTCAGGAGCCCGCGTTGCACGGCGTACCGCGTTGTAGAGCCGGCGCAACTGGCTCTTCGTGCCGGAATCCATGTCACGCATTCGGCTTACTACCACGTGCGCCTGATTGTCGAGATACAAACTGTCGGCGATGAGTTTATCCAAATCGATTTCTGGCGGTCCTTCGCCGCGCCGCTCTCCCGGTCCGCGTGGACCACCGCCAAACCGTTGTTCCCGGCCGCGATCCCCGCCCCTGTCTCCGCCCCGTCCGTCGCCTCCTCGATCATTGGGTCCCCGACCGCTCGGCTGGCCGCCGCCCCGATTTTCACGCGGTGGACGATTTTCGCTCTTTTGGCGTTCTTCCGTTTTCTTTTCTTCAACTTCAGGCATTTCGATTCCTTTCGACCAGCAGCTAAGCGCCCGCAGCCAAACGCGCCCACTCCAAACCTACGCGCGCCGACGGACGCAGCTTGAACCCGGCCGTCTTCTTTCCAACCAGATTCGTGATTACCGCGCTTCGAATGTTGTTCAATTCCTTGCTACGCGCTTGTGGAATGACTCTCGACAATCGCATGTAAGTACGCCAAGGTTTATCGACGCGAATCGCTCTGCTAGAACGACTGGCGCGCGCAGAAAAAGCTTCTCGATACACCGCAGCCAAGTCATTGATGTACGCAGGCGAATACCCGAACTCTCGGACCAGCCGCACCAAACCGGTCTTTAGTTCTTCGGCGTCGCCTAAGCGCTTCCACTCGAGCGTTCGTCCAAACAAGTGAAACGTGCCGGCTTCGGTCGCTTTCGCTGCACGCAGTTGCACTCCAGCTTCCTCGAATACGGCCGTTGCGGACATCTCAACATCCGACGCAACGGCGAGTGCCATGCTGATCGTCTTTCCTTCCAGGCTCGGGAAGGACTCGAAATTCTGTTGGACAAACTTTTCGAACAGCCGCTCCACTTCGCGAGCCAGCATCACCAGCGCATCCCATGTGCCGATTAGCGCGAAATCGTCGCCACCCCGATACAGAATGCTTACTTTTCGCCAAAAATCGCCTAGCGTGCAGAGCAATGCAAGCTCGCCCGCAAAAAATTCCTTAAATAACACCGAAAGATGAATGTGCTCTTCAATTGAACCCGCACGCCTCAATCGAAAATCGAAATGATCGACGTCGCCGCGCAGCACTCCCCATCGTGGCGCACCCTCGGCTCGCTGACCCAGCTCAATGAGAGAACTTGGATGACTCCCGGTCTCATCCATAGCGAAGCGCCGCAGAAACAAGATCGCTTCGTCATCCGCACTGGATTGCTCCTGCAACCGCCATGAATATTGGCCTTCGTCCCAGCTGAGGTGTGCCGGCCTGTCCGCAGACCAGCCGACTCTTGATGCCGAGGGGAGATCCCGAGCAAACGCGCTGAAATATGAATTGCGATCGCGTTCCGGCAACTGAGCCAGTGGCGCAAAGAAAGTAGGATCTCCGTTCGCCGCAAGAGGCGCGGAGTTCTTAGCCAGCAACGGATCGTCCAGACGTTTTCGCGCTACAGGCCAAGCCCCAAGATTCTCCGTGCTTGCCCAAACCAGCCGCAAAGTATTACCGGAGAGCTCTACAACCGCATCCGCCGCGCGGCTCAAAAATTCATTGGCGCGAGCAATGTCTTCCTCCGCAAGCACCAGCAGAAACTGTTCGGCGCTACTCGACCCCAGCAGCATGCGCGAGAGCTTCAGCTCCGACAGCAATGCCCTGGGCAGAACTTCGCAAAACAGACTAAGCCATGCGCAGCGCCCAATCAGATCTGCAATGGATTCCGAATGCCCGGAAGAACGGGCAACCAGGAACTCCTCGGCGCCGAGCAATTGAGCTTGCAAAAAAACTTGCAGCGACATGAGAACGGGTCATGGCGACCCGCAGATACGTGGGCGTAGCGTTAACAGCCAAGAACGCTCTCTAGACTAACACAGGCCCGGGAACCCATCTGTCGCCGCGCCCCATCTTTTCCGGTTTCCAATGTTTCAAGGTAATAATTCTTCTGCGCCAGAATTCTATTCAACATATGATCGTCTTCATAACAGGAGCTAGCTCTGGTTTTGGAAGGGCCGCCGCGCGAAGATTTGCGCAGGGTGGCGCGAAAGTCGTTGGAACCGGCCGCCGAAAGAATCGTCTAGACGAGCTCAGGCAGGAGCTCGGCGCTAATTTTCTACCCCTCGTTTTTGACGTCTCGCAACGTACACAAGTCGAGCACGCCGTTCAAAGCGTGCCTGAAGAGTTCGCCGCGGTGGACGTCCTGGTGAACAACGCGGGAGGCGCAATCGGGCTCGATCCCGCGCACAATGCGAATCTCGATGACTGGGAAACCATGGTCGACGCCAACGTGAAAGGCGTGATGTATTGCACGCGAGCTCTGCTGCCCGGCATGGTGGAGCGCGATCGGGGCCACGTTATCAACCTTGGCTCTTCAGCCGCTGAATGGCCCTATCCTGGTGGCAGCGTTTATGGCGGAGCGAAAGCCTTTGTCCATCAATTCAGCTTGATGTTGCGTGCCGATCTATTCGGAACAGCCGTTCGGGTAACCGACCTTCAACCTGGCCTCGTCGGAGGAACGGAGTTTTCGGAAGTTCGTTTTAAAGGCGATAAGAAGAAAGCACAATCCGTGTACGAAGGGACTCAGCCACTCACTCCGGAAGACGTGGCGGATGCCATACATTGGATCGCGACCCGGCCCGCGCACGTCAACATCAACACGCTTCAAATGATGCCCGTCGGCCAGGCCTTCGGACCACTGCCCGTCAAGAAAGAGAAATAGCTGCTCACAGCTACGAGCGCCGCACCCCTGAGTCAAAAACTACGCTGTGGACGATAACCCGGCCGTGCCCGGATCTTATACTTCCTCATTGCATCCGAGGTCAACTGGATACTGATCCTGCGGAAACCTTCGTTCGGATTCGGCTGTGGGTAGTAAGTGACGGTATAGCTATTGCCTAGATCCTCGCGAATGGATTCGAAAGCTTCCACTTGTTTCTGCCATGTTTTTGCAAAGTAACTCTTGCCGCCCGTCTTCATCGTAATCCGCTTAAAAATCGAGCTCGATATCGAATCATTTGTCACCTCACTCGTTGAGATAACGTAAATTGGGATGCCTTCATCCTCTGCGACCGCCCGCACGTCATCGGGAGCCACCATGCTGGCGTTATCAGGACCGTTTGAAAACACGATTACCACTTTGCGTCCCGCTACTCGTGCCGCATCTCGCAGCGTCAGTAGAAGGCAATTGTAAAGCGCAGAGTCATCTCCAGCGACCGCTCTTCGCAAACCAGCGATTGCCATAGTGCGGTCGCGATTGAGAGGAACGGAGCGATTCAAGTTACGGCTGTACGTGTAAACAGCGATCGAATCGGCTCGATCGAGGCCTCGGATAAAATCGGCAATCGCGTCCGATGCGTACACGAAACCGCGATACATGTAATTGCTGGTATCGAATAGAACGAACACATTGGTGCCCGTCATAGCATCGGACCTCAGATCCACAACCCCGGGCCCTGGCGGTGTCCCGTTTCCCGCACTCCCGGCGCTTCCAGCAGGAAGCGGTCTGGTTCCCCCGTTTGCAAGCACCTGAACAGGCGCGCGAGTACCCTCAGCAAACGTCGCCACTTTCTGAGGAATATCGTCTTCGTAAACCTTAAAGTCCGACGGCTTCAGCCCGTTTACATATTTGCCCTTCGTGTCCGTTACCGTGAAGCTCAGCACAACCATGTCGACCTTTACGTGAAAGGTGGTCTGATCCTGGTCTTGAGCGTGCGCCCAAAAAGCAGCGGGCATTCCCACGAGCGATATGGCTCCGATGAGGCGCAGAAAGTTTTTCACAATGCCTTCCTAATTCTGTGACGCATTGATCGCGGCGCGCTGATTACTACGCTGTCGAACGTTGTCGCCGACGGCATGAAGAGAGCGCAGCACCGCTGGCCAATCCTCTAAGTGCGTCGCGAAAATATTTTCGATAGCAGAGCGGTTCCATTCCGGCACGAACGAATCCAGTTGATCGACAGGCACTCCCACTTGATCGGCTAGCGCCGCATAATACAGGTTATTCGATTCCCAGCTCTCGGCGAGTATCCGACTGGAATAGCCCATTAATGCCGGGAAAGTACGTAAGTAGAGAAGTCCCGGCCAGTATGAATGTGTCAGCGTCGGCTTCGGTGTACCGAACGCACGCGCAATCGCGCTCGGCGTCAGATCTGGATCGTTTTCCTGTGCCATTGCGGCGATGGCGTTCGACGCAATATCGGGAGAAACGTCGCGAAGCGTCGAATCTTGTGCTAGCGCATACAGTTCCGCAGTCGGCACCTCAGACACCGCCTTCCGGAAATCTCCCGAGTTCAATTCATCTCGAAGACGCTCCACCCGGGCAGGAGTCGCGAATCGCGCGAAAGCTGTGAAAACCTGTGGTTGATGCGAGGGGTCTAACGCGGCTGCTGCGAACAAGCTGCGCCCCCGCTGAATGTGCAGCGAAATCCAACGAATCTGCTCCGGCTTCACATTTCTCCATCTGGTGACCGTAACATCCACAATCATCTGCGGCACCAAATCTGCCCAGATCAGAGCCTGCTCGCGTTTGGGTGTTAGGAAGTTCTGCTCGGCTTCGGCGATCGCATAAGGGAGCGAAGTCAACGATCCCATAAGACGGCCACCCGTGCTTGCCGGCCAACCGCTTCCCACAATTTCGGTGACGCGCCAGGACGCAGGAGCCTCGGGAGGACCGACGAAATCATGACCACGGACGAATAATGGATTCGTAAGCAGCAACTGGGCGCCTGCAGGCGCGTAATAACAATAAACCAGGCCCACCAACGAATCACGCAGAAATGGAGCAAGCACCGCGCGGGCGTCCTTCTTTTCAGAGTTCTTTGCGAGATTCTCAAAGCTGACCTTGCGCTCCTGATCGATGTGCCGCTGGCTCCAGTAGCCAACCGCCATGGCATTCTTCTCTGCAGCGGACAGCGATCCCCGCAGCAATTCGGTGTCTTCGAAACGCCCCATTTGCTCATCGATATTTTTCATCGCTTTCTGGTCAATCGGACCTTTTCCAATACGATCGGCCACAGTGAAAAGGCTATCCAGGCGGATCAGACGTTGCGCGTCAAAAATGCGCACGAAGTTCTCGGCCGGAGAAAATGGACCGGGTGCTCCAGCGGCTCGCACTTTACCCACCAGCAGCTCCACAAGTTGCTCTTGTTGCGGTCCACTTTGACGTGTTTGCGCGGCCGAGAGCAGCACATCGACCCCGGTCCGGCCGGCGTTGAACACCTCCGTTTCCTGCCTTACATGACTGAATGGATCGATGAGTTTAGCAAAAGTGGCATCCTCGGAAGCGGGTAAAATCATGTTCTGGCGCGCTAGGATTTGCCAGATTTCAACCAGTGCTTGTAAGGTTCCGATCGCGTCAGCTTTCACCAGACCGTCGTGGATGCTCGACAGACTGGCGCAGACGTCGAGGTAGTTCCCGATTGATGCTTCGCTCAGAGAAGGCGCGTCCGCAAAAAGTGTGTATTGCGCGCCGAAGTTCCTGTAACCTGCTACCAGACGCGCAGCAAGCTGCGCAGAGATCGGCTTCAACCGGTCGCGATCGATGTCGTTCAGAGTCAAAAAGATTTTCAGCGGCTCGTTTTCGACCGTCTTTCGGCTGAGCCCAAACAACGCTTCAAGCAGATCATCGTTCGTGTGCCATGAGGCTGCCGACCGGGTCAGTCTGCCGTCGTACTTGCCATGCGGATGCTTGATGAACAGATTTCGCCACACGTCAAGGTTCCCTGGTACGTGCGGGCGACCGTTCGCATCGATTCGAAGAGAGCTCGTGAGCAGCAGTAGCTCAGTGCTTGAGCGAAAGACCGGGCGCGCCGGACCCGGGCTCGTAATTTTGCCGCGCAGCGCATCGTAGAAGCGCTTGGTGCGATCGGGCTGCGTCAGATAATTGTACGCCGGTCCATTCATGCGGGAAAGTGCATCGAAATAGCTAGCCAGCCAACCGTCGTCAACGCTGATGAGCTTGTCGAAAAACGCTCCCGCATTGCTTGGCGGCACCCCGACCAGCGAGGCCCACAATTTGGGCGAACCGGGAACCACCGCCGCGCCATTTCGAATCTGAAACATGCTGCCAAAGAAATCCAGCACGTGGGCATAAACCTTGAGCTTGGTGGGCGAGGCCTCTTTGCGTAGCGCTTCGGCCGTAGCACGGTCCAGGCGTGATAGCCCCAGATACAAGCGGCACAATGAAGGATCGGAGAGAAACGCGTCAATGAAGTCAGCTTGGCCGCTCTTACCGAGTGCCGAAAGCCAGTATTCCGCGCTGTACAAAACAGGCACTTGCGTGGACGCAAACGCCAGCTCGAATCGCCGGTTTGCGCGGAGGTCCTGTTCCAGTTCAGTTAACGGAAAACCGGAATCGATGGTGAGGAAAGCCCGCGTGGCATTCACTGTCTCTAGCACAATATCGGCGCCGCAAGAGCCGCGCATACGATAGCCAAGGGCCTTCAACAGCCTTCCTGTTTCTTCACTGTCGCAATTGGGAATCACAATCTTTCGATCCTTGTTCGTCATGGCCTGCAGTTCCCGTGCCTGCCCTACGTACCGGATCAACAATCGCAAATATTCTGTTTGCTGGAGCGCTTCGTTTCCCGAAGCTTCATAGCCGTTCGTCACAACGTTACGCGCGAGCGACGGAAGCAATTCTTCAGGCGCGAGGTCGGGAGAGAGCGCCGCCATTCTCGCAAATGAAGAGAGCGGACCCGGAATCGTCACCGTTGTGAACATATTCGCCGGGATTTTTCCGGCTGGTGGCCTGAGATCATCACCTCCCGCCGCACGATACCGGTCCAGATCGCCCTGCAATTCGCTGTTCTTGCCTTCCATGAAATCCAGAAGCACGAGTTGCCGAAGAGCCAACTTCCGTTTTGCCGCATCACTCTCTTCCGATGCCCATTTCAGGTAAGCGTCGCGACTGCCGGGATCGTCGTGGCGCTCCAGAAATTCGGCCAAAGCCGCCGCGCCCGAACTGTTCCCGGGCATTTCCGCCGCTCGTTCCAAAACTGACCGGGCGCCGGATAAATCTCCCCTCGACTCGTATTGCAAGGCCTGGTCCAATGGCCGAGGACCCGAGGCCGCCGACATTCTCCCGCCGGTCATCCAGATCGCGGCGCCGACAAGCGCCAGAGATAACGGCGTCTTACGCGCTAAGTCCATGGACCATAGATTGCTCATCGCGCGTACGACGCACCTTGTCCGTGCTAAATACATCTTGATTCCCCAACTAGGTTTTCTACTCTACCACTTGTTTTGTCATAGAATTGCGGGCCAATCTGGGCGCCTCACTAAAGTTTTGTAAAAAATTCGCACGTGAGATTCCGTAACGGCGTAATCGACACCTTGCCCTACACCGCGGTGTCACCAGGCACAAGCGTGACATCCATTTGATAAAACTTGAACGTATTCTCCTCGCCGGGTCGATCAGCCGCCACACATCGATACCGATCTAGCACCTCAATGATGAAGTCCGTCCTTTCGGCCTCAGGCAGGAACCGCGTCCACTCAACGAGAGTCACCGAGCAGAAAGCGAGGAATGCCGAGCGAGACTTGAAGTCCCACGCCTTGCCTTGCGCGTGAATGCGCCGGACACGTAGCCCATTCCGCTCGGCCATCGCCCCGTATTGCTCGGGCGTCAAATGCAGATAGGGATCCCGAAACTCCTCGAAGTAACGAGACCATCTCGATAAGAGCCGCGTCTCCTCAACCACATTTTCGAGACTCTTACGCTCACCTGCCGGGACCAGACGCAACTGTCCCAGACCGTCAGATTTCATGGCGGAGCGTATAGACCGCAGGGCCGCGTCTTGTTCGGGCACCCAGTGAAGAGCATTAAAGGAGACAACCAGATCGAACTCTTCCCGGAAGGGCAGGCGGCGAGCGTCCGCAACTTCGAATCTAAGATTTGGCCGGACCGCCGGACTGAAGTGGCTTGATGCGAAGGCGATCATGTCTTCGGACGAATCCACCCCCACGACTGCTCCCTGCGGAAGGCGAGCAGCTATCTCCGCTGTGATCTTCCCCTGACCGCATCCGATGTCGAGAACCCGCTCCGAGCCCTTGAGATCGAGCAAAGCGAGCACCTCCTCGGCCATTGCCCCCTGCAGCCCCGAGAGCCGGGCATACTCAGCCGCATTCCATTCCGTCATGCGTTGCCTCCTGTCACAAAGGTCTCATCACAACAACGTCGGGTCGTGATTAGCGGGCCGCGATTTCGCCCACGGGTTCCAGCGGAAAGCCGAGATCGCGCCATGCTTCGAAACCTCCTGCCAAAGGGCGAACCTGCTGAATTCCTTCTCTCTTCAGTTGAAGCGCCACACGGGCGCTTGTAGCTTCATTCGGTCAAGTGCAGTAGAGGATGATTTGCTGATCTCGGGGAATTTCATGAGAACGTGAGCGCAGCTCATCGGGTCGCAGTACCAGCGCTCCTGCGATCTTCATTCCGGCGCGTTCCACTTCGGCCGGATGCCGCAAATCAACAATGGTCATCGCGCGACCACCCTCGAGCAAGTCCCGAACTTCAGACGCCGTGATGCGATTGATCCGCAGCTTGCGCAGGAACCGTCTCCGCTCGAGGTATTTCGCGCCAATGTAGAGCCCAATAAGCGCAGCCACGACTAAACCGGCGCTGCGGCCGAATAATCCCAGCAGTACCATCACTGCATCCACCTGCCGATAAAATACGCGGCCAAGCAGCAGATACGTACTCGCCCAGAGTGTGCACCCTGCGGCGTCGGCGAGCAAAAACCGCCAGATTTGCATCCGGCTTATACCCGCCAGCGACACAGACATCAGGCTGATTCCGGGAACAAACTTTGCGAACAACAACGCGCTCGCGCCGCGTTTCGCAAACGTACCTTCCGTTTTCCGCACACAAGTATCCGGTTCCAGCGTCAGCTTGCATAAAAACCCCAGCACGGAGCGCCCTCGCAAACGGCCGACTTGATACCACACCATGTCGCCAATCAGCGCCGGAATGACCGCCGCTAGCAAAGACTTGAACAATGAATAATCTTGATTCCCAACCATGGCGCCCATCAGAAGCAACAGCGGATCGGCCGGAATCGGCAGTCCAACTCCCACCGCAAGCATGTACACAGAGAGCAGCAAATAGCCGTGTCTCAGCAAAAGGTCGTGGAATGAAAACACGTGAATCACGCTCACGGTTCGTTAGAAATCCTGTGTGTCGGCGTGTTCACAGTATGTCTGTTTAGGGGATTGAGAATCACTTCCGTTGATGCTCATCAACCAGCCTAATGATTCACCAAAGCTGTCACTTCCCTGCGTCAACCCTGCTTCAGGCGGTCTGGACGGGTGTAAATAGCCACTTCAAAAACGACCACGTCGGTAAGACTCTGGCACTTCGCGTCCGCGGCACAAACCCGGAATACATCACACACTTGGGACAATCTCAGGTCCGCTAGAATGGCGCTACATGGCGCTATCCGGCCATCTCCGCATCGTCATTCCTGGCGGAACTGGCCAAGTCGGTCACATCCTCGCCCGTCATTTCCATGCACAGGGACATTCCGTCACCGTCCTCGCTCGTCATCCCAAGCCGAGCGAGTGGAAAACCATTCTCTGGAACGCTTCCGATCCCGGGCCCTGGACCGACGCCCTCGACGGTGCCGATGTCGTCATCAACCTTGCGGGCCGAAGCGTAAACTGCCGTTACAATGCGGCCAACCGCCGCGCCATCAAACACTCTCGGACCATTACGACTGGTCTAATCGGCCAGGCCATCGCCAAGGCCGCACATCCTCCCCCGCTCTGGCTCAACGCCAGCACTGCCACCATCTACCGTCACACGCTGGATCGTCCCATGGACGAAGCCACAGGCGAGCTCGGTGGTGGTGAACCCGGGGTGCCGGCGAAGTGGCATTTCAGCATCGATGTCGCGACCAGTTGGGAGCGCGCGTTCTTCGCGGCCGATACTCCGCATACCCGCAGAGTCGCCATGCGAAGCGCCATGATCATGAGTCCCGATCCTGGAGGCATTTTTGACACTCTGATGCGCCTGGTCCGCTTCGGATTGGGCGGGTCCGCCGCTTCCGGCCAGCAGTTCGTTTCCTGGATACACGATGTCGACTTCATACGCGCTGTCGATTTTCTGATCACTCATGAAGATTTGAGCGGTGTCGTCAATCTTTCTTCTCCACGCCCCGTCCCCAATCGCCACTTTATGCGCTGTCTGCGTCACGCCTGGTGCACCCAATACGTCGGAATCCCAGCCCCAAAGTGGATGCTGGAAGTTGGCGCACTTGTGCTGGGTACCGAGACGGAGCTCATCCTCAAGAGCCGTCGCGTTATCCCCGGCCGCCTTCTAAACGCTGGCTTTGAGTTTCATTTCCCGAATTGGCGCGCCGCAGCCCAGGATCTGGTCCAGCGCTGGCGCCAATTGCAGGGCGACTAACCGTTCCCAAAGCGCCGGAACATTTCGTGGCCTCGTCCGTCTAAGCCTTCCATAAGGAGCCGTCGCCTCTTGGAAACCTTCTTTAAAGATCTAAAACACTCGCTGCGCATGTTCCTGCAGAGCCCTGGCTTCACGATAGCCGCTATTGCCGCTCTGGCTCTCGGCATCGGCGCGAACACGGCCATCTTCTCGGTCGTGAATGCCGTCATTCTGAAGCCTCTGACTTACCCTGACCCCGACCGCATCGTCCTTTTCTTACTGACATCGCCCCAAGGATCAGGGCCCGCCGCGTCGGTGCCAAAGTAGATGGGGCGCCTGCCTCAACGAGTGCAGGAAGGACATGGAGCAGGTCGCGGCACAGCGGTAGAAGTGATCTGCGGCTGGGGTTGGCGAAGAAGCCGTAGTAGCGGATGCGCGGAAAGCCGGTCGGCAAAACGTGTTGGAAGAAGCGGCGCAAGAACTCTTTCGTGAGTAAGCGTCATCGAGCGCGACTTAGTAGGATGCGCATAGT
>JBPCJX010000108.1:0-21852 GCA_051004875.1 Bryobacteraceae bacterium | reverse complement strand
CCGCGAGAGATATTGAATCTTCACCTCAATGCAGCCCTTGTGGTCCTTTCTGCCTGCGAGAGCGCGGTCGGTCCCCTTCAAGGTGAAGAAGGGATCGCAAATCTGGCGCGGGCATTCTTGGAGGCAGGATCCAAGTCTGTCATTTCCACGCTTTGGCCGATAGACGACACATACTCGCTCTTTCTGATGAAGCGTTTCTACACTCACTTGCGCGATGGCTTGTCCGAAGCTGAAGCGCTGCGTCTCAGCCAGACGGATTTGCTGGGCAAATTTGGTATGGAAACACCCGCTGCTGATTGGGCTGCATTTACATTGCTAGGCGATGGAGACCGCGTGATATTCCCCGGAAAGCGAATTGAAGTGACTTCGCGATGACTACTGCGGTTGAGCGCACACCCATTCTTGACAATATTCAAAAGCTGGTCCGTCACAAGCTGTTTCATCCATTGTGGTCCGCGACCGAAATTGCGGACAGAGTCGCAACGCTTGAGAACATTCGGGCTGAGCTCATCCACGCGCCGGAAGATCAGTTCGAGCAGAGGCTGAATGTATGGCTGTGTGGGTTCGGCTTGAGTCACATGGCTTTCTTTCACGCGTCTGCAAAGCGAGTGCCGCCCCAATTTGCTATCGGCGCCGAATTGCGAGCGTTTCCGAATGGGGACGAGTACGCATGGTTCGTCCAGCATGTAGCAGAAGGTGGCGTCGCACAGAAAGCTGGCATTCGTTTGGGCGATGCGTTTATATCGGTTAACGGTCGAAAGGTGAGCCCTCCCGACGAACCTCGTTTTAATCTCGGTGAAGCACATCAGATTCTTGTTCAGAGGCAGAATGAAACCGATGCACGCGCTGTCATGCTGGACATCCCCAAAGCAAGTGAAAAAGACCGTCCTCCGATGGTCACCTCTGAGCCGCTTTCACATGAAATTCTGGGACAGCGCATCGGCTTGATGCGAGTGGCGACATTCCCCGGCGCAGTCGGCTTCGATTTCGCACGAGGTGTTGACCACATCATGGCGCGATTTAAGGCGGCAGGTTGCGACAGGCTCATCGTGGACCTTAGAGGGAATCCCGGCGGCGGACTTGGATCGCTTCGGTTAATGAGCTATCTTGTCCCCGACCGGCGCCCAACAGGATACAGTTTGACTCGCAAAGGCAAGGAGCGCAGGAAATCGCCGGAGAAGCTGATGCGAATCGGACACATACCGAAAACTAAGCTCGGGCTTTGGACAATGGCATTCCGATTTGGCCTTCTTCATCGCGATCGTTCCCTGAGTCTGTGGACCGAGGGTCTTGGTGCGCAGCCATTTCATGGCAAGACGATTTTGCTGGTTGACGAATTCACGCGGAGCGCAGCGGAGATGATTGCAGCATTTGCGTGCAAATCGAAAATCGCCATTTTGGTTGGCGCACCGACACCGGGCCAGGTCCTCGGGGCTGCCAATTTCAAAGTCGGCGGCGATTATCGGTTGCGCATCCCAGTGACAGCATGGTACATGCCGGATGGCGAGCTGATAGAGGGCAAGGGTGTTGTTCCAGATTACAACGTAAAACCAGCGCTGGAGGATCTGCGTGCAGGAAGGGACGTGCAGTTGGAGCGGACTGTACACGAAGTGCTTGCTCTTTAAGGCTTAAAGGAAAGAGTTGAACGATGGCCGAGTGGTCGAAAGCAGCGGTTTGCTAAACCGATTCAGGCCCTCCTGCAAGCGCAACAAAATTCAACGAATCCTCTTGCCAGCCAGCACGTTGCGCTGTAATGCATGTTCATCTAATTTCCCGCGATTTCACTGGTTTTAACGCTTTTATAGTGACAAAACGGTGACAGTCGGGCGCTTTTGCATTGGGGAGGATGACACTGTCACTACTCGGGTGACCAGAGGCGCCCGCAATCGAGATCAAAGGCCTTACGTCCACCGGGCGCGCGACGCTGCGGGTACTGGGGATGAATGACGAAATGAGGCGTATTCTGCGGTATGAGCTCTGGCGGGAAATCAAATACCACTTCTAAACTTCCCCGGCTCATCTTTCGAGAGAGAAGTAGAGAGTAGAACCGGAGCAGAGATTGGGATTCGAACTCTGGCGTACCGAATAGAATCCGTAAGTTGCAGATTGCACGTTGCCGCTAGTGCCATGTCTGCCATCATTCTCGTGCCGCATTGCCCACCATCGCCCACGGCTGAAACCCAGACGCCTACCCCAACCGATCAAGATCAACGCACGCCGCTCTACAACCCGCTTATCCGATGCCAATCGCAGCAGGCGGGCCGTCACTCGGCCTTCCCCTGTCAACGGTTCGATCAACGTAGACCGGAACCCCTCGTATCCCGGGGTCATCAAGGAACTGAAGCGGACCGGAGACTTGGGCCGACGATGCCGGTGCCGGCCGATTCGCTACCTGAACAATATCGTGGAACAGGACCACCGAGCGATGAAACGCCGAGTGAGAGCCAGTCAGGGCTTCCGGTCATTTGCGGCTGCGTGGCGAACGATTCAGGGTATCGAGACGGTGCACATGATTCGAAAAGGGCAAGTAAAGTGGCTAGCCAAGAACGATATCCCTGGACAAGCATCGTTCACTGCAGGTCTATTCGGAGTCGCAGCAACCGCATGACGCTAGCACAGCCGAGCTTCATCAGCGGCCTCGTTTTCAATTTCGCAACACTACCAATGGGCAGCGAGATAACCCGACAGAAAGAGTGTCAGGACGCGTCCGCGCCGCCCTTAAGTCTGATTCAACGAGCCCCCGATGTTCAGGGTGCGGAAACATATACTTGGTACAGCCAATTCTATCGCCATAACTTTAGCAGAGTCAACGGCAGAGTTCCTCCAGAACTGATCGCCTGAACAGAATAGTGTCAGGCCTTGAAAAATCAAGAGCACGAGCCGCCAGAAAAGAACGGCCGTCGTTTATTGACTTGATTTTCCTTTCCGCATACAATCGTGCATCGGGCATTTGGACGGACCATCAAGGCACTTAACGTGGCAGAACAGAGAGCACCAGCGTGAGACAAATCGTTTTGACGGCACCCGGGCATTTTTCAGAACGGCACGTTTCACGGCCGAATACCTCGCCTGGTGAAGCGCTGGTTAGGATTCGAAAGATTGGCGTTTGTGGAAGCGATTTTCACGCCTATGCGGGCAAGCATCCGGTCTATACGTTTCCCCGTGTTCTTGGCCACGAAATCAGCGGGGAGGTAGTCGATGTGGATCATAACGGAGCCGGGCTTGCACCTGGCGATCATTGTGCGATTGAGCCTTACATGAGCTGCGGCGCCTGCCGGGCATGTCGCGCGAGGCGGCCAAACTGCTGCGAGAACCTGCGCCTGCTTGGGGTACACGTCGACGGCGGGATGCAGGGATTTCTTTCTGTCCCGCTACAATTGCTTCACAAGTCTGATCAGTTATCACTTGATCAACTCGCGCTTGTGGAAACGCTCGGCATCGGCGCGCACGCTGTCGAGCGCAGCGGGCTGAGTGAGGGTGAGGAGGTTTTGGTCGTAGGGGTCGGACCCATTGGCCTTGCAGTCGTCCAGTTTGCGGCTGCTGCAGGGGGTGTCGTGCGAATTCTCGAGAAGAGCGCCGCGAGAAGAGAGTTCGCCCAGCAGTTCGTGAAAGATACGCTAGAGCAGCCCGATGAGCGCCTGGCCGATGTGGTTTTTGATGCGACAGGAAGCGCGACAGCTATGGAGGCAAGCGTGCATTTAGTGGCGCCCGCAGGTCGCCTCGTATTTGTCGGAATCTGCCGAGACTCGATTTGTATCGATGATTCCCTCTTTCACAAAAGAGAGATGACCCTTTACGCCAGCCGAAACAGTTCTTATCAGTTTCCGCGAATTATTCGAATGATAGAAGCCGGCAATATCGATACAGCCCGGTGGATCAACGCTCGCCTGCCGTTGCGGGACGTACCTCGAGTGTTCCCGGATCTTCCGAATCGCCCTAACCTCGTCAAAGCGATCGTGGAAGTTGACGACAGCGACCTTTGATGTCAAAAGGCATCTTCGCACTTATTTTGACGTATGGACGCTAACCTGCGAATTTCACCGATCGATTTGTCGATCATCATCGTTTATCTAATCGCCATCGTCACTGTCGGGGTATGGTCAGCACGCCGCACTGCTATCACGGGTAGCATCTATTTCCTTGCTGGCCGCTCATTGTCCTGGGGAATGGTCGGGGCGGCACTGTTCGCATCAAATATTTCGACAATTCATCTTGTGGGCCTCACCGCTTCCGGCTACAACGAAGGCCTCGTTTGGGGCAACTTCGAATGGATGGCCGTTTTCACATTGATTCTTCTGTCATTGGTATTTGCACCCTTCTATTTCAAGAGCCGGATTTCAACCTTGCCCGAGTTTTTGGAACGACGATATAGCCCCGCATCGCGATCATTTCTCGCCTTCATGGCGATTCTCGCTGCCCTCTTCATTCATATCGGAATGAGCCTCTATGCGGGTGCCGCAGTGTTCCGACAGTTTTTTGGCATCAATGTCATCACTTCGATCGTGATCATCTCCATCATTACCGCTATTTACACCGTCCTGGGCGGGCTCAAAGCGGTTGTAGTGACCGAGACCATTCAGACGTGCATTCTTCTGCTCGGCGCCCTTATGATCGCTGTACTTGCGATCCTCGCGCTCCCTAATCACGGCATACATACTCTCGCTCAGTTCAAAGCTGCATTGAGACCGCAACAACTCCATATGCTGCAGACGCATAGTGCCGTCGGCCTGAACTGGTACGCCGTGTTTCTGGGCTATCCAATTCTGGGTATCTGGTACTGGTGCACGGATCAAACGATTGTGCAGCGAGTGCTCGGAGCGCGAACGCAGCACGATGCTCAGGTTGGGCCGCTGCTCGCCGGGTTTCTTAAACTTCTTCCCGTATTCTTCCTCGTGTTGCCCGGTGTAATTGCGTATGCACTATTTAAGGACGTCATCGGCACTGACAGCAATCAGACGTTACCGGTTCTGATTAGCAAACTTGTGCCCACGGGTCTGAAAGGATTTTTTTCCGCTGCGATATTGGCAGCTTTGATGAGTACTGTATCCGCGGCTTTGAACAGCTCGGGAACACTCGTCGCGGTCGATATCGTAAAGCGGCTGCGACCCCAGATCTCCGATCACCTGCAGGTCCAAATCGGCCGTGTCAGCTCAATTGCGGTAATGATCCTTGCGATGATCTGGTCGACACAAGGCGGTCGGTACTCAAGCATCTTCGAAGCCATCAATGCGATTGCTTCCGACCTTGCGCCTCCGATCACTGCGGTCTTCCTGTTCGGTGTCTTTTGGAGGCGCGGCACGAAAGAAGCCTGTCTGGCGACATTAATCTTCGGATTTATTCTTGGAGCAATCTTGTTCATTCTTGACCTCCCGGTCTTCGGAACGCAGAAGATCGTTACTCAACACTGGGGCATTCCGTTCATGATGCAAGCCTGGTATTCGTTTTGTCTCTGTAGTGCCTTTTACATTGCGATCAGCTTGCTCACTCCTCCTCCGGCCGCTGAACAGATTGAAGGGCTCACCTGGGAACGTCCCCTGGCGGTCATTACTCAGAGCAGGCCGAAAGGGGTATCGGATCCGCGCTTGATTGCACTGTTACTGCTCCTCACTGTTGCGGTGCTTTACTACACATTCCGGTGAGCGGCCAAGAATAGATAAGCAACATGCTATATCGAACCCTCGGCAAGACAGATCTTAGGGTCTCCATACTCGGATTTGCTGGATCACCTCTAGGCAGCGTTTCCGACCTGTCGATCCAGGTGAGGCCGTCCGCACCATTCGTCCGCGATTGATGAGGGCATTAACTTTTTTGACACGTCTTTTATGGCCTGACCAAAGCCGCGTGCATTTCGTCAAAAACAACCTGCGCCGCCGAGACGCGCGAAGCGGTGCTTGGCAGGGCTTTGGACGGCGTAGCTCGAGATCGTTTCTACCTTGCCACCAAAGTCGGCCGCTACAACGAAAAGGAGTTCGACTTTTCAGCGGAGCGAGTCACGCGCAGCCTTGATGAGAGTCTCAAACGGTTGAAAGTAAAATACGTTGATCTTAATGCAGTGTCACGATTTTGAATACGCGGACCTGAACAAGATCGTCGATGAGACCATACCAGGCTTGCGCGAAATTCAAGCGCGCGGAAAGGCGCGGTTCATAGGGATCAGGGGATACCCGCTCAAAATCCTACCGTATGTTATGAGCAGGGTGGAAGTGGATTGCGTCCTGACGTACTGTCACTATTCGCTTAACAATACGGCGATGCGCACTCTGGTCTCAGTCCTGCGCGAGCGTGGCACCGGAATCATCAATGCAACGGCTCTCTCGATGGGGCTGTTGACCAACCAAGCTCCACCGGCGTGGCACCCCGCACCCTACGAGATTCGGTCCGCCTGTAAACGCGCCGCTAAATTCTGCCGGGGACAGGCAAAGATATCGCCGCGCTTGCGCTCGAGTTCTCGCTTCAAGAAGCGGGAATCTGCACGACCCTCGTTGGCATGGCCAGTGTCGACGAATTACGTCGGAACCTGAAGAGCGTTGGAAAAGATCCGGATCCTCACCTGGTCTCAGCGGTCCAGCAGGTACTGGCTCCCGTTCGGAATAAGTCTTGGAGCATTCCGGGGCAGGGGGCTACAGAGGAGGAATATCCCGTTGAGTAAGCAAATCGATTCTCATCACCATCTATGGAAATACTACCCGCGAGAGTACGGCTGGATGAAACCCGAGATGGCTCTGATCCAGCGCGACTTTTTACCTTCCGATCTCTTGCGCGAGATGCAGAAGGCCGATGTTGATGGGACCGTACTTGTTCACGCAAGGCAAACACTTGAGGAGACAGACTGGATCTTAACCCTTGCCGAACGGCACTCGTTTATACGAGCAGCAGTGGGATGGGTACCGCTTATCGACAAGCACGTCGAAAGTCATCTGGAGACGTTCGCAGCCCGTCAAAAGCTGAAAGCAGTTCGCCATGTTCTGCATGACGAACCGGACGATTTCTACATGCTCCGGGCGGATTTCAATGCGGGCATTCGGCTATTGCCGAAATTCAATCTGGCGTACGATTTGCTCATATTTGAAGGTCACCTTCCGCAGACGATTCAGCTTGTTGATCAGCATCCTCAGGTCACGTTCGTGGTTGATCATGTCGCCAAGCCGCGCATCCGTGAGCATCGCTTGTCGCCTTGGAAAGAGAATATCAGTGAATTAAGTAGACGTGAAAACGTATTCTGCAAACTGTCCGGAATGGTGACAGAGGCAGACTGGCGCAACTGGGGGCCGGAAGAGCTGCGGCCGTATTTCGGTGTCGTTTTGGAAGCGTTCGGTCCACGTCGTCTTATGTTCGGATCAGACTGGCCAGTTCTCCTCGTAGCGAGCTCTTATGCGGCTTGGGCAGACCTCGTGCGAGATACGATTTCGGGACTCAGTCAGGGCGACAAGGATTGGGTGATGGGAGAAACTGCCACCCAAGTTTACAAATTGTAGCAACCCGACTCTTCCTTTCTGTTGACAATAAAGGCTGAAGCATCGCAACATTCCCTCGATGTAGTGAGGTCATGGTGCTTCCGTGGTCGGCCGCGCATTCCCTGCGGCGAACAACGATAGCATCGTTGGGACGAAGCCATGAAGCTGAATCGACTCGCGAAAATTATCGCTTTAGTTGTGGAGTTCTGATCCTGATTGCTAAATCTACTCGCTCCTCTTCCGATGGGGCGCAGAGCCACTCCATCGCTCAACGGAACTGTTAAAGACTTAAGCGGAGCCGTGGTTCCGGATGTTCATATTGTCCTTATAAACCTTGAAACGAATATCGTGCAGACCACCGTAACGAATAGTGCCGGCAGGTATAGCCTGGTCAACATCGCTTCGGTAAGTACCAGGTCGAGGTACAAAAGACAGGTTTTGCTGCGACCAAGAACACCAGCGTCGTTCTTGGACTTCACTCTTGGGATCGGAAAAACGATATGAGAGAGAAGGCTCACTAGTGTGTTCCAAGTCTCCCGACGATATCGAGGAATACATCCGGAACCTACAGGATGCGAATCCGTGAGCACCAACGGGCTTGGCGAGCGGCGGCAAGTGTCATTAACTAGCGACTACGAGGGAATTTAACATGCAGAAAAAGACAATCTTGGGTGTGGCACTGATCGGACTAGGAGCACTCGTGGGATTCGAACGGCCCGAGCACCCGGTTCGCCGCGTTGGGATGGTGATTGGAATCAAACCTGAAAAGATTCCCGCTTACAAGGCGCTGCACGCCGACTCAAACGCGGGCGTTCGTGATCTGCTCGGCAAGCATCATATGCGGAATTTCTCTATTTTCTTGCGTGAGCTCGACGATGGGAAAATTTATCTGTTCGGCTATTACGAATATGACGGTACCGACTACGAAGGAGACATGAAGCGCCTTGCGGCGGAGCAGCGAAATAAGGCGTGGCTCGCCGTTACCGACAAAATGCAGCTTCCGCTTCCTGGCCAAAGTGGTTGGGCTGTGATGGAGCAGGTCTACTACAACAAATAAGGCATAGGTGCCTAACCCTGAGCGCTCCTTTCCCCCTTCCGCCATGAACAGAAGAGATTTCTTATTTGTTGCAAGTGCAACGTCGTTGCCGGTCGCAGAAGCCCCACAATCGAAGGGCGGACAGTCCTCGACCGACACGGCGAGAAAGATCTACGTTTCGAATCTCGGAAATGATCGCTATTCCGGTTCACAAGATCGGCCTTTTGCGACTCTGTCCAGAGCGCAGACGCGTGTTCTTGAACTCAAGAACACGAAGGGTAGACCCGTTGACGTAGTCGTGCGAGAGGGCACTTACTATCTCCCGGAGCCTCTGAGCTTCCGTTCAGTCGATTCGGGAACGGTAGACGCGCCCATCACCTATTCCGCATATTCCGGTGAGCGCGTCACCATAAGCGGTGGACGTCGGCTGAACTGCGAATGGCGGAAATACCGAAACGGAATTAAGATGTGCGCTTTGCCCGAAGTCCGATCCGGAGAGCTCGATTTCACGCAAATGTTCGTGAATGGAAAGCGACAGGTTAGAGCGCGTTATCCGAACGACGATGTTTCTGTGCCAGGCAAGAGCGGGTATGTCCTTGCTGCAGGGGAGATCGGAGCAGAAATCCCCGATCCCAATCCGGGTCCCAACGACGACATGTCGTTTTCCGGCACTGCCTCGCGAGGAATCGTTTTCGATCCAGCCACGTTTACGAAGAGAACGTGGGCGCGTCCGCAAGAGGCGGTCATTCATATTTTCCAAGCCGCCTACTGGGGCAATCTTGAGTGGCGCATCAAAAGCATAGACTATGAGAATCATCATCTCTGGTTTGGCGAAGGCGGGTACCAGATTGGGGCCAAATGGGACCGTCACCCTGCCCGCGTAAATCAACGTTCCCGTTTCTATATCGAAAACGTCTTTGAGGAGTTGGATTCCCCGAAAGAATGGTATCTGGACAAGAGCAAGGGAATCCTATATTACATGCCAGAAGCGGGAATGAATCTCGACGAAGCAGTTATAGAGGTCCCGGTTCTCGACCAAGCCATACGTTTTTTAGGCACTGAGCAGAATCCCGTGGCCCACGTCCATGTAAAGGGATTTCGCATCGCGCATACAGCCGCGACCTTTCTCGAGCCCTATGAGATCACTTCGCTGAGCGACTGGTCTATTCACCGGGGCGGCTCGGTTTTCTTTCAGGGCGCGAGAGATTGCAGCATGAAGAATTGCTGGTTTGACGCAATTGGTGGTAATGGCGTCTTCATGAGCCGGTACAACCGCAATAATGTTGTGTCAGGTTGTAAGTTTACTGAAACAGGTGATAGTGCTATTTGTTTCGTCGGAGACTTTGCGTTATCCAATGGCACTCTACGCGAATTTCCATTTGAATGTAGAGCCGAAAACAACCTCATTCACGATTGTGGGATTTTCGGCAAGCAAATCGCAGGTATCTACATCTCGCGCTCCAAACGAATCAGCGCGTCTCACAACCTGATCCATAACATGCCTCGGGCGGGCATTTGTATTGGGGACGGGACATGGGGCGGACATGTGATCGAATACAACCATATCCACGACACTGTGAGAGAGACATCAGATCAGGGACCATTCAATGCTTGGGGCCGCGACCGCCAATGGAGCCTTGGACAGTCACACGGAACTTACACAGTGGACCACAGCCTGGACGCTTGGGATGTACTCGTGGACGCCACGGGGCCGGTGATTGTCAGGAATAATCTTTTTGAAGAGAAATCGGGCTGGGGGCTAGATCTCGACGATGGCGCTTCGAATTACGACATCTATAACAACATCTCAATCGGTGTCAGTATGAAACTCCGGGAAGGCGCCTATCGCAAGGTCCACAATAACATTTGGTACAACAGCCGGGTCGCCGTTGCCATACATACGGGGAACGAGAAGAATCATGACCGCTATTTGCGCAACATCACAGTAATGCTTGAGGACGATATGTACTCGTTCATTGCTCCACCAGCACTGGGACCCTGGATGGATGAAGTCGACTACAACTGTTTCTTTAAGAGAGGTGGAACTTTCTCATCCCGCGTGAGCGAAGTTCGGGGGGAGAGTGGCCCGTCACGCAAAATTCAGCATTACACGTTTGAGGAATGGCAAAACTTGGGATTCGATAAACATTCAATAATCGCTGATCCATTGTTCGAAAACCCGGACGAAAAGAACTTTCGCGTCAGGCCTGACTCTCCGGTCCTTAAACTTGGCTTCCAGAATTTCGAGATGGCATGGGGATTAACATCCGATTTCCCGCACAAATTGTGGAGTTAACAAGTATCATGAAAAGATTTCTACCGTCTCGAAAGCGCCACCCCTCGATCTATACTGAGAAGGTCCAGCTCTTCACGCCGATGCTATACAAATGACTCCTCACTCCCCTCCCACTCGTCGACGGTCGGATCGAAGAGGCGACAACCCGACGTTACCGGCCCGTTTGGAGAATCAGAGCACAAGGCGCAAAACGAAGGATACTCCGGACGATCGCGTGACCGCGCGCCTGATCTCCGAAGTCAAGCATTTGATTTCGACTGGTGTGCTCACTCCAGGCTCCAAGGTTCCGCCCGAACGAGAGCTGGCGAAGAGCTTCGGCGTGAATCGCGCGTCTCTTCGTCAGGTTCTGAAAGTGCTCGAGATCATGGGTGTCCTGTCTCAGCGCGTAGGAGACGGCACCTATTTAAATGACAGTGCCGAGTCTATCTTGGAGGAGCCGATTGACTTTCTCGTGCTGCTGGACGATCTATCTCATCACGAGCTCTTCGAAACACGTCTGATCGTCGAACCCGAACTTGCCGCGCGTGCTGCTGAGCGAGCGACAGCCGAGGATTTGGTCTTACTGCGAAAGGCCATTAAGAGCCTTGAGAACTGCCAAACTACTAAAGAACGCCTCGATGCTGATATGGCGTTTCACGAATGTATATTTCGCGCCGCCGGTAACCGCATCTGCCACTTACTCTTTCGAGTGGTGCATCGTACGTTGTTAACCAGCATGACGCAGCTCGCGGGTCGCGTCGAGCTCGAACGACCCCTTTCCTATCATCGGGCCATCTATACTGCGATTTATAATCATGATCCTGAAACTGCCCGTCGGAAGATGCACGAGCATATCTCGGACGCGAAGGCACTTCTGGCCCCGACACGATCAACTGCCGGCATAAGACATTCACAATCCTAACAAGCTGACACGCTTTTGCGATTTGCTTGCCGCGTATAAGCAGCTATTGACAGTACATTGCGAGGGCGGCTAAAATCGGATCCGATTGGTTCGTCCAATATGTGGCTATGTGAAAGGGATTATAGTGAAGCTCGTTTTCCAAGGATTGCTAGTGGTTCTCGTATTAGCTCGGATCGAAATGCGCGGGGCCTCGAAAGCAGCAGAACAGGGCACTGTCGCAAGCTGGTCTTTCGATGAGGCGGACGGCAGTTCCACCGTTGAAGGGGTGACAAACAGTACGACTAACATCGCCGGGTATTTCAAGCGTATGCCTGGTGTATCTGGGAGAGCGCTCCGATTCGATGGCTACACGACTAGTCTCGTTTGGAAAGCAAAGGACGCACCACATCCTCCTAACGCCTTCTCGATCGAGGCCTGGATTGCGGTCGGCGCATACCCTTGGAACTGGCTTCCTATCATTGAGCAACGGAGGGAGAATCAGGCTGGGTATTCCTTCGGTATTGATTCATTCGGCCATTTCGGTTTAGAGCTGGCGATCAACGGGCAGTGGGAGCGCGTTTTATCGAAGGCGCAGCTACCGCTTCGTACGTGGGCTCAGGTTTCGGCAACTTTCGATCCCAACCACGTTTTAACGCTCTACTTGGACGGCAAACAAGCGGCGACCCTGTCGGCAGAGGGAAACTGGGAACCCGCCGACCGGGAAGATCTGCGCATAGGCAGAGTGCGAGATCCACAACTCCCGGCTCAATGGATTCATCCCAAGTATCCAGTCGTGTACTCGTTGGACGGCCTCCTCGACGAGATTCGGATATTCGATCACAGCCTCAGCGCTGACGAACTTTCTCGCCGATTTGAAACCGCGCACGCCCCGGATAAGCAAGTCCTTGCATGGCCTGTTCTGCCGTCAGGGCCAACTGGCAAGGGTCGGTTCGGCGCCTATTACACTCATCTGTCGTATGAGGATATTTGGGATGATCCTCGCCGAGTGGGTCCTGATTCAGACGTAGTGGTTCGCTTCGATCAGTCCCCCATCCGGCTTGTTTTCTGGCAGGGTACAAATTACATACCGGCTTGGGTGACAGAGAACCGTAAGTGGTACACAGATGAATTTCTCGAGACTGGCGGTCCCGAAGATTGCCCGGGAGGCGAGGACTGTGAGCCTATGTCAGACAAGCAAAATCGCTATTCGCACGTACGGGTCCTGCAAAACAACGATGCAAGAACAATTATTCATTGGCGCTATGCGCTATGTGAGGCCGAGCATTACGGACTAGCGAATGTCGATCCTTACACCGGCTGGTCTGATTGGGCGGACGAATATTACACCGTTTATCCGGATGGATCCGCGGTGCGAAAACAGGTTATCTGGACATCGAACTTCGAAAAGTGGCATGAATTTCAGGAAACAATAGTGATCAATCAACCCGGAACGCGCCCGGAAGATAACATCGCTGTCGACGCGCTTACGTTGGCAAATATGAACGGCGAGCAAGAGACATATCGGTGGCCGCGACCGTCGAAGGAACTCGATAAGCCCGTGAATCCGAACATTCAGATCGTCAACCTGAAGTCCACTTGGAAGCCGTTTCAAATCGTCTTTCCCGCGCACGCGTTTATGACTGCATACACAGGAGAGAAGACGTATTCGCTCTTTGAATGGTGGAACCACTGGCCGGTCGCACAGGTGGCATCCAGCGGGATCTCCGCCGTCGCGCCTGACCGGGCCTCTCATTCTTCCCTTTCGCATATTCACTGGGACGCTTACGCCCAAACTGAAAAATCGATGACAAAGATCATGCTCCACGGGCTCAGCGATAGCCAACCTCAAGAATTGGTATCGCTGGCACGCTCCTGGATCGCCCCGCCGACGGTAACCGTCAATGGAAGCGCATTTCGCAGCGACGGATATGACGCAACACAGCGTGGGTTCTTGTTCAGTACTGCGGACCCAGCAGAGGACAACCTGTCGTTTTCGCTGAAGGGCAGTGCTCAATCCCCCATCCTCGATCCCGTGTTCATTGTCAAGAACTGGGGGCAACAGGACGCTGTCATTCGGATCGACGGTCGCCCTGTTACTTGGGGCGCGAATGCGCGCCGTGGGCACGAGAATACGCTTGAGAGCACTGATCTGATCTTGTGGTTGAAACTTCAAACCAACCGACCGACTCGCTTTGAATTGAACCGAGTCTCACGATAGATGTGGTCCACTTTCCTCGCCCTCATCGCCTCAAGAAAACAACGCTAGATACTCATGGCACGATTCCGTTTGCTCGCAATTGCTTTCTTGACTTCCGCGATTCTTGTACTTCCAGGGCTCGGACAAAAGGACAAAGGGTTGACCGGTTGGTGGCGTTTTGACGAGGGATCGGGCGCGACCACGCTTGATTCCATTACTCAAACTCGCGATCAAATTGTTAACGCTTATAGCTGGACACAAGGCGTTTCAGGCCATGCCCTGAAATTCGACGGATTCACCACTGTAATCAAACGTGCACCCGATTCAGCGCCTCCATCGGATGGCGAGATCACTATCGAAGCTTGGGTTGCGCTTCACTCTTATCCTTGGAACTGGGTCCCCATCGTTGACCACGAAAAAGAATGGCGCGAAGGGTATTACTTCGGGATAGATGCGGAAGGCCGTCTTGGCCTTCAGGTCGGCGTTTGGAACAACTGGGAGATCTTGAGATCTGACGAGCGGCTCCCACTTATGCAATGGGTGCATGTTGCCGGTACGTACGATCAGAAGCAGGGTCTCCGCGTATACGTTAACGGTAAGCGCGCTGGCGCTCTTCCCGTAACCGGTCGCATCAGTCCGCCGGAAAAGCTGCCTTTTCAGGTCGGAAGAAATATCCAGAATCTTCCACCGACATCGTTGGTCCGAGCGAGCGCCTCGGTACCTGCTTTATACTCGCTCGACGGTCTGTTGGACGACTTGCGCGTATATGATCGCCCCTTATCTGCGGACGAAGTGAAAGCTCGTTATGACTCGGTCGTGATGCCTTCCCAAGTCCCCTTCACGTCTCGCAAATGGCCTACGCTGCCCGCATCGTCGAAGACCTTCGGTGCCACTTACTGCAATCTAAAACTCTATCCCGAATGGGACGCACTATGGCGTACTGGGCCGTTTCCAGATGTAGTTGTCCATTTTGAGCGCACTCCGGTGCATTACGTCTTTTGGCGGGGCGGTAACTACGGCGAAAGTCTGGTTACTGAAAACGGCATTTGGATCGGCGATCAAAGCTTTGAGAGTGGCACCCATGTTGGGACCGCCGAGCACATGAATGATAAGCACAACCTCCACGCCAGCATTAGTATCGTTGAAAATTCGCCGGCTCGCGTTGTTCTACATTGGCGCTACGGTCTAATCGACATCACTGGCCAGTTTTCGCACGTCGATTCGTTATCAGGGTGGGGCGACTGGGCCGATGAGTATTTCTACATTTATCCCGATGCGATTTCTATTCGTTACGGTACTATACACGGCAACGCGCGACACTACAGCTTTGCAGAGCCGACCGTGTTGCTCGAGCCTGGGGCAAAAGCGGAGAACTTTATTTCTCTGCAAGCTGCGACAATCGCCAACCTCTCGGGCGAGACTCGTACTTACAGTTGGGACCCGAGTTCGCCTCCTTTCCCGTTTCCAGATCAGCCGAAGGACGCAAACATGGCACTTCTCAACACGAAGTCGCAGTACAAGCCGTTTTATGCCTATCAACCCGGTACTGAGTTGGGTCCGTACGGCTGGCCACCGGAACTCCGTCCCAGTTACTCACACTTCCCGACTTGGGATCACTGGCCAGTAAATCAGATCCCATCTGACGGGAGGTTCGAACTTTTCCCGGACCACTACGCAAGCGCGGCCATCATGTCCCCAGAGGTTCTCGAAAGTCCAATAGTAGGGCCTGATCCAACCAAAGCAGCAATGTTTCTGTTTGGATTGACGTCGGATCCGATTTCGGCGCTCGTACCGGCTGCTCGATCCTGGCTCCATCCTCCCCAGATCACCGTGACGGGAAACTCTTCTGCCGGGGCCAGGTATGACGCCGCCCAGCGAGCTTACGTTATTTCCATGCCGCAGCAAGCACATCAGCTTTCTATTCATCTCGCTGCAGATGAACAATCGCCCGTCTTTCATCCGGCTTTTGTGATCGAGGGTTGGGGCGATGCATCGCTGGCCGTCAGTGTGAATCATAGGCGGCTCGCGCCCGACAGATACCGATACGGCCACGTTTATCGGCTCGACCGAACGGATCTCGTGTTTTGGCTCGACATAAGCTCCACCGCGTCCCTTGACATTTCGGCAAGCCTGAATCCGGCATAAAGTTGGTAAACGACGTTTTCGCTTGGGGCAGCCCACATCATGCGGTGGCTTCAAACGGCGGCTTTCGCATAATCTTAAATACGAAGGCGCAGTCGCCACGCTTCGCTTTTGGCGTGTCCACTCTGAGTCCTTCCTTGGTCATCTCCCAATGAAGCGGGCTGCCGTCACCAAACATTGTGATCGAAGCTATTTCGGACGGGCATAACCCTGTCCAGGTTCGTCCTTTCGGCGCTAAACTCTTGATCGAAATCCTATCGTCGGGCCAGTCGAGTGCAGTCGCTAGAGAATGTTACCCTTGGCGGTAAAATGAATGTCTTCAGCGGTGTAGTGCAAATCCTTTTCATTGAACGGGCCTTTCTTTTTCGAGTTCTGTCGGCCCCTCACCGGCTATCATCCATGGCGCTTGCCATAAATCGCTTTCTCCATTCACCTCCAGCCATTTGCCCAACCCAAGTAGCCTCTCTTTTGCTTCTTCAGGAATCGTACCGTCCGGCTTCGGGCCCACGTTCAAGAGCAGAAATCCGTTCTTGCTAATTCGATCCACGAGATTGTCGACCAGATTGTCTACTGATTTAAACCCGGCGCCACGCACGTATCCCCAAGCGCCCTGATTGTCAAATGAGGTATCGGTAATCCACTCGTGGTACGTCAATTCGCGCTCCTGACCCAGTTCCGGATCGTCGAGTCCAGCCCCGGGCGGCACGTCATGATGCTTGTATGTGATCGCGACCTCCTTTCTCTTTTCTGCCGCTTATTAAAGTAATAGGCGAAGAGATGCTCTTTGTAGTTTTCATGCACGAGTAGCAGTCCGAAGTCGAACCATATGAGATCTGGGCCGTACTTGTCGATGACTTCCACCACCTTGCCCTCCCATCTGTCAAGGAAGCGTTTATCGGGCAGGGCATCCTTCCCATGGATCTGACCGTAGAGCCCGGAGTAGCGGGAATCCGAGGAATCGTAACGCTTATCCCAAACTGGGAAGAAGAACCAGTTCTCGGCGTGATGAAACGCCGTGATAAACTTCATGTTGCGCCTCTTCGCCGCTTTCGATAGCTCACCGACAACGTCGCGTTAGGGTCCATTTTTGCCGCGTTTCAATCCGAGTACTTGGTGTCCCACATCGAGAAGCCGTCGTGGTGTTCAGCCACCGGTCCCGCAAAGCGTGCGCCCGCCTTTTGGAACAGATTACACCACTCATCGGCATCGAATTTTCACCTGTGAACATGAGGATGGAATCCTTATAGCCGAATTTCTCGAGCGGCCCATAGGTGGCTTCGTGGTGCTTACGTTGGGGAGAATCGGGCTTCGTGTAAACTGCGTTCGAATACCATGTCCCATTCGGACCGAACGCGGGGACCGAGTAAACACCCCAATGAGTATAGATGCCGAACTTTGCATCCTGCAGCCACTGCGGTGTCTGAGAGTTTCGGAGTGAGCGCCAATTCCATCGGAAACGAGCGGTCTTGGTTGATCGGTTAGCAGCGAGGGCCTTCGGATCTGCCGACGAAACGCCCCGCCTGCCGCTTCCAAAAAAGACCGCCTATTCATGTTCCAAACCTCCGATTGGTCCGTCCAATGGGTATACTGATCGGGATTATCTGTCAACGGCAGCTACTGTGTGGAGTAAGTCATGTCGATTGGGCATATGCCTGTGGCTCTTGGTCCCGCCTGCATCTGGAAGGGGTTCGGCGCAAGACACGCGAGCTACGTTAGCCCGAGATGATCGACTTTTCTCATCACGTATTGAATTACGAGCACAACGGTTGCGTGTGGATAAACCGGCGAAATGGAAACCCCAGACCGTGATCCATCAAGGATCTGAAGCCGTGTGTGCGTGTGCGAGACAGGCTGACTGGCTAGTCACAGTACACGTGCGGCAGATGTTTGCAGTACGGAATGATTATTCGATACTCGAAAGAGCACAAGGAGGTTTGCGGCGTTATGGGAATGGGGCACACGGTCGAAGAACACTCTCGTGGCATGCTGGCGATTCGGATTGGGCCGCTCTTCTAGGCTTCATCGCCACGCCGTCGCTTCACGAACAGGTCCGGACCCGCCGCGGGACGGCGTCGAGGTATATCGGCCGTGAATGGATTGTGCGTTGTAAATTCGTTTTGGCGCAGCTTACGAGAGGAGTCGAACATGGAAATCAACAGAAGGTCGGCGCTGAAGGTGATCGGTGGTTCGGCAATCGCAGTTCGCGACTTGATCGCGAGAGCCATTGGGCCCTTCGATCCCACATGGGAGTCCCTGGAGCAGTACCGGTGCCCCGACTGGTTCCGGGATGCCAAGCTGGGCATCTGGACTTGTTGGGGACCACACACGGTACCGGGCTTCGACGACTGGTATGCCCGGAACATGAACATCGAGGGTTCCACGACATATACGCACCATCTCAAGACTTGGGGGCATCCTTCGAAATTCGGCTTCAAAAACTTTCTTCCTCTGTGGAGGGGGGAGAAATTCGACGCGGACCGGTTGACGGCACTATTCAAGCAGGCTGGGGCGAAGTACGTGGCCACGCTCGGAAGTTATCACGACAACTTCGATTGCTTCAACTCAAGGCACCACCGCTGGAATTCTGTCAACATGGGCCGAAAATTGACATTGTCGGTTTATGGCATCAGGCGGCTCTGAAGCACGGTCTTCGGTTTGCCGTTACGGAGCACCTGGAACGGAGCTACAGCTGGTTCAACGTCAACAAGGGACAGGACACGAAAGGGCCTTACGCTGGTGTCCCTTACGACGGCAACGATCCACGGTATGCCGATTTCTACTTCGAGGCGCATCCGGATACAAACAGGGCGTATCCTGTTTCACCACCGGATTGGTGCAAACGCCAATGGTTCCTCCGAATGAGGAACCTTGTAGATAGCTATCAACCGGACCTGCTCTACACCGACGGCGGGATTCCTTTCGGCGAGACCGGGCGCGAGTTGCTGGCGCACTTCTACAACGACAACATCCGACGGCATGGTGGAAGCCTCGAAGCTGTGTACAACATCAAGAACCTTAACCATCTGTTCCCTGATGTCAGCCACGGTGAGTATCGTGACGGTGTCTGTGTAGGAGACCTCGAACGAGGTGTTCTCGACGACATCAAAACGAGGCCATGGCAAACAGACACTTCTGTTGGGCACTGGTTCTGGTTCAAGGATGACAGGTACCGCACAGCCGAGAGTTGCATTCACACGTTAGCAGACATCGTCAGCAAGAACGGGAACTTACTCCTGAATTTTCCCCTCCGTCCGGACGGGACGCTGGAGCAGCAAGCGGAAGCAATTCTGGTCGAACTTGCGAAATGGATGGACGTCAACGGCGAGGCCATTCATGGGACGCGACCATGGATGGTTTATGGCGAGGGGCCGACTAGGAACGGCGGTTCTCATTTCAAGGAGCGCATCGCACCGTTCACGCCTGCTGACGTGCGGTTTACATCCAAAGGCAACCGACTGTATGCGATTGTACTCGGTTGGCCTGCCGAGGACGTGAAGATCAAATCCTTGGGCGTGAGCGCGAACCTGCTGGAGAAGAAGATCTCTTATGTTCGCATGCTGGGAAGTGAAGAAAGACTGCGGTGGTCACATCGACATGACTTTCTGGCTATTGCTCTGCCGCGCCAGAGGCCTTGTGCCCACGCGGTTGCCTTTGAAGTGTCCTGAGCGGAGGCTAACGATGATGCCATGGTTTTGGCGACGCGAATCAGGCACGAGAAGCAGCGCACTCCCGAGCAGCAGCTTGAGACTCTTTATTTCCTGATCGCTCCTGTTCTCTTATACGGGTCGTCTGCGATGATCATTCCAGCCGCTGTGTAGATCCCACTTCGTAAGCGTCGGTCTCGGACGTTCGCCGCGGCCTGCGTGGCAACAAAGGCGCCAAGATGATCGTCATGCTCCGCGGCCAGGCGGCAGACCGTAAGGCACGTCTTGCATGGCGTGCCAAGGCATCGGCGAGCTATGCAATTCACTTTGCCTTACTTCAGCAGACATTGTGGGCGCGAGCACGAGGTAACTTGGCTAAGATCTGCGATGGCGTGCTCGACGGAACGCTTCGCTTCAGTTAACGGATATTCGATAGTCGGATCGTCGCGAAAAGAAGGGCGAAACACGAAAGCGGGTCAGGCGGCCAAGCTTCGCCAATTCCTCATAGCTGCGCAGCTTTCTCGTGCTAGCTCCCGGCAACCGACGGGTTAGATCTGTCGCGCACTTCTTCGGTCCAGCCCTGAATTTCTGCAAGCGGGTATGAGGCAATAATCTCCCGCCCTTTCCTTATGAGATTAAGCTTCAATAGTTCTTCCATGAGAACGTCGGCCGGTGTCAAGACATTTTGAAGTCTTCGTTAGCTGCGTGACCGGATTCCTCTGTGATCCTTCTTCCATCCGCACTCGTCGAGAGGTCGCGTGTTGACCTGGTGCTCGTTGGGATCTTTTATCAGAGATGCGCTGCTATCTGCAAATCGGCTTCGCTGATTCATTCGTCAGCTTAAGCCCGAACTATTGTCGCAGTCGCCAGGATACGATCTTGCGCGGTTTATTGCTTCTCGTCAGACTACAGCTTGTGGATTCGGCATGTTGCGAAAGGGCTGGTATTGGCTTTGGCTAATCCAAAGCCGGTGAAGCAGTACTGCCAACTTGCGGGCGACCGCAACAACGGCGCGCTTCTTTGCGTTGGGTCCGCCTCGCTTTGCGAGTTCCAATCCCCAGCGGCGAAGATCAGTGTCGGGCCCGAACGGACCAAGGATGTACTGGGCACTGCCGACAAGCAGCTTGCGAAGATAACAGTCGCCCGCTTTGGAGATGCCCAGCTGAGGGGAGCATTGGCCCGATTGACTCTGTTTTGGCTTGAGGCCGAGGTAGCACCCTACATCCCGACTCTTAGTGAATCGGGTTGGATCCTCAAGTGTCAGGACATACGTAATAGCAGTGAGTGCACCCACGCCTGAGACACTCCGTAAAGGCGCAGTCTCGCTGTACTCGTTGCTGGCGAGTTGCTCAATTACTTGATCATAGGATTGAATGCGCGCGCTGACCTGCGCAATCTGCTCACAAAGAGGAAGCAACGCAGTTCGCAATTTTGCTGGAATCAGTCCAGGTATTCGTTGAGAGAAGCTGTCAGAAGAACAACGCGGGAGACGCTCGCCATGGCTCTTCACCATGCCTCGCACGCAGTTGATTAACTGTGTTCGGACTGTAACTAGCGCCTCTCGAGCGCGAATTACGCACAGGTGCGAATGAGCTTCGCAGCTGCGGTGCCGGATCGGTGACAGTAAAACGGGATCGATTCGGGCCAGACGTGCTAACGTCCGCGCATCCACTTTATCGGTTTTCCTCGTGGTGTCGTAAATCAGTCGAACTTGACTGGCATTCGCGATGATGACTTCGTGGCCGAACTCTTTCAGCAGAGAGCTAGCCCAGCGGGAATGCGCTCCGACTTCTAGGGCTATTCTGCAAGCTGGAAGAGTACGAAGATGCGCTTGAAAGGCGCTCGGTGTCGTTTCTAGACTGCCTTCAGCGAGCACATCTCCGCTTGCGTCAAGTACGCAGTAATGGCTGGTTTTGTCTCCGAGATCAAGTCCGATCGTTAGTGCTTCGGACAGCTGTGCTAACTGGGAGAGATTGCATCTTTGCTTCTTTTTCATGGTTCTGCCTCGCGGTTTGGCTTTCCTCAGAGCGTAGCTTGTCGCTGCGGCGCGCTAACGTTCTCATCCCATCTGCAAAAGGAGGTGGGTCAAGCTAGACCTTTCACATTCCGTTAGCGGCGGAAGAAAGGAAAGGACCAGATGACCCGAAGGCAGGATAACGCGAAGAAGCATGGGTGGAGAGAGGAGCTGAAGAAAGCGCTCAGC
>JBPCJX010000107.1:0-9765 GCA_051004875.1 Bryobacteraceae bacterium | reverse complement strand
GGAACGCCGGGAAAAAGGGAAGAAGCCCCTTTTTTTTGTCAGCGAAGACCCGGAAAACTGCTTTTGGGGAAAGACCGGCGACGAGTTCGGGTGCCAACTCTCCCCCCCCCCCCCCCCCGTCCACAATTTCAGAATCCGCAACGCCACTACCTTCTCTCGCAAATTCCCGCAAGTTCCCCATCCCCACCTAAGTCACTGACATCGTTCTCCTTCGATCCCAACTTGCAAGCCTGCGCCATTTTGCAGTGCCAAACAGAGGCATCGCGCCTGTTTTCTGTTGCTCAACCTGATCGCTCACCCTAAACTGATAGACCGCACAAGAAAATGGCGAAATTATCGAAATTCGTGTGTATCGGCTTGCTGTGTGTGACAAAATCCGTTCTCGCGCAGGCGCCCGCTGATGACTTGGAGCATGCTTTCCAAAATCCGCCAGACTCGGCTAAACCGCGCGTCTGGTGGCATTGGATGAATGGCAACGTCACCAAACAAGGCATCACCGCAGATCTCGAATGGATGAAGCGCGTCGGCATCGGCGGCATGCAAATGTTCGATGGCAGCCTCGCGGTGCCGCAATTTACCGAAAAGCGGCTGGTCTGGATGACGCCCGATTGGAAGGACGCCTTTCGCCACACTGCTGCAGAAGCCGACCGCCTCGGACTCGAGATGTCGATGGCTGCGTCCGGCGGTTGGAGCGAAACAGCCGGCCCGTGGGTCAAGCCCGAACAGGGTATGAAAAAGTTCGTCTGGAGTGAAACGCGCGTGCAAGGGCCGCAAAAGTTTTCGTCTGCGCTTTCAAATCCACCATCGATCAACGGTAAATTTCAGGATATTCCCGCTCCGCCCTCCTTCGAAGTTCCGGAGATCAAAGGTCTCCCGGGTGCAAAGCAAGCCGCCGTTTCGGTGCCCACACCCAACGCACCGCCTCCGCCGACTCAGAATCCAACGTTTTACGCCGACACTGCTGTGGTTGCTTATCGCCTACCCGATCGAGAAATCCGCATGGCCGATCTGCACCTGATTGTTACTTCGAGCGCGCCAAATTTCGACGGACCCAGCATCATGGACGGCAATCTCAGCAAGCCGGTCTCGTTACCTTACACTCCAGGCGCCAAGAACTCCTGGATTCAGTTCGAATTTCCTCAGCCCTTCAGGGCACAGGCTCTCTCGCTCGTATTCGGCAGCGGAGACTTCGCGTTTGCGGCAAGCATTCCGCAAGGCGAGTTTCAGGCTAGCCCTGATGGCAGCAAGTGGATTACGCTCGTGAACCTGCCGGGTCCCATACAAGGTGCTTTGCCAGTCCGCACATTTTCCTTTCCTGAAACAACCGCCAAGCTCTATCGCCTACTGCTCGTGCCTCCTCGGCCGAACCCATTCTTGGCGATGATCGGTATTCCAACGCCGCGAGAATTCAAGATCGCCGAAATCGCATTATCATCAGCGCCCCGCGTGAATTTCTGGGAGGACAAGGCCAGCTTTGGCACATTGCTCGGGTCCGATACCGGGACCACCCCTCCTGTGCCCGCAAACGAGGCAATCGCACGCAAAGATATCATCGACCTCACTTCGAAAATGCGCCACGACGGCACGCTCGACTGGAACGTCCCCGAGGGGAATTGGGTCATTCTGCGCATGGGCTATTCGTTGACCGGTGAGAAGAATCATCCCGCGACCCCGGAGGCGACTGGCCTCGAAGTCGACAAGCTCAGTCACAAAGACGTCGACGCCTACGTCCGCTCGTATGCCGACATGATCTCCGGCGCGTTGGGGCCATATTTCGGCAAAAGCTTCCGCTATTTTTTGATGGACAGTTGGGAGGCCGGTGACGAGAACTGGACCGAAGATCTGATGAGCGAATTTCGCAAGCGCCGCGGCTACGACCTGACGCCCTATCTCCCGGTTCTAACCGGCCGCATTGTGGAAAGTGCCGACGTAAGCGATTGTTTCCTCTGGGATTTTCGGCGCACCCTTGCCGACCTGCTCGCCGACAATCACTACCGCAACGCGGCGGAGTACTTCCATACTCGTGGTGTAGGTCTCTACGCGGAAGCAATGGGAACAGGCTTACCCACCACTGGCGACGGGCTCAAGAATAAGGGACAGGTCGATATCCCGATGGGCGAATTCTGGACGCATCTACCCGGGAAGAACGACACGCCCGATCATGATGCCGATGTGCACGAGGCGGCTTCTGCAGCGCACATTTACGGCAAGCCCATCGTCGCAACCGAGTCATTCACTTCAATGCCGTTCATCCCCGGCTGGGGACAATCACCTTTCTTCCTGAAGCCCCAAGCCGATCGGCATTTGGCCATGGGTGTCAATCGCATTGTTTTTCATACCTCGGATCATCAGCCGTTTGTCGACGACGCTCACAAGCCGGGCATCACGCTCTGGATGTTCGGGCAGCACTACACGCGCAACATCACTTGGGCCGAGCAGGCTATTGCCTGGAACACGTATCTGGCGCGCTGTTCACATCTGCTGCAACAGGGCCAGTATGTCGCCGATTTAGCTTACTTCTACGGCGAAGGCGCTCCGGCAACTGTGCCCTTCTGGAAAGACGTCAGGCCGTCACCTCCCGCCGGCTACAGCTACGACTATGTCAATGCCGACGTATTGCTGAACGGTACGTCGGTTGCTGATGGACGGCTGACGCTGCCGAGCGGCATGCGTTATCGCGCGCTGGTGTTACCGGAGGACGTCAATCGACTCACGCTTCCTTTGCTGCGCAAAATCCGCGATCTCGTACAAAATGGCGCGATAGTGATTGCGCCGCGGCCACTGGCTTCACCAAGCCTCGCCGATTATCCTGCCGGCGATGTCGAAATTCGCAACATAGCCAATGAAGTCTGGGGCGGCATTGACGGAAAGAGCATCACCGAACATGCCTGCGGCAAAGGCAAGGTGTATTGGGGCAGAACGGTGCAAGAGATTCTTGACGTCGAAAAAATCCCTCCCGACTTCGAGTACAACCGCCCTCACATCGACAGCGAATTGGTCTGGATACACCGTCATGTTGGCGATTCCGACATCTACTTCGTTGCGAACCAGAAAGCGCGCGCCGAAGACGTGGAAACTCGCTTTCGTTTAGATGGCAAAGAGGCCGAGCTGTGGCACCCTGACACCGGCGCAATCGAGCCTGCCGAATATAAGTTTGAAAGCGGCCGTACGATTGTGCCGCTGCACCTTGACCCCGACGGTTCGGTGTTTGTGGTTTTCCGCCGCCCGGCAACCGCTCCGACCCGAACCCTGCCTCATTCCGTGAGCACGCAACTCGCGACTCTCGACGGGCCCTGGAAAGTGAACTTCCCTCCGAACTGGGGTGCTCCGCCGCAAATCACACTCGACAAACTCGTGTCCTGGACCACTTCCACCGAGGACGGCGTGAAATACTTTTCGGGAACCGCTACCTACACCAAGGAATTGAAAGCGCCGAAAAATTGGTTTTCTCCCGGCGCGAAAGTCATGCTCGATCTCGGAACCGTCAAAGAGATCGCAGAACTCTCAGTCAACGGCAAACCAGTAGGAGGCATACTTTGGAAGCCGCCCTTCCAGGTCGACGTGACCGGTATGCTCAAGCCAGGCGCCAATCGCATCGACATCAAGGTCACAAATCTCTGGCCCAACCGCATCATCGGAGATCAGCAGCCCGACGTTCAGAAAACATATACCTGGACCGACTATCGCCCCTACACGAAAGATTCGCCGCTGCTCGAATCCGGCTTGATCGGTCCGTTGACCGTCTCGTCTGTAAGCCTCAAATAAACGTGAACCGAAGAGCGTTCGTAGGTCTTGCCGCAGCCTTGCTTCCTTTCGATGGGGACGCCGAGCTTTCGTCGATCCCCATCATCGACACACATATCCATCTCTTCGATCCAACGCGGCCCCAAGGGGTGCCTTGGCCTCCGAAAGACAATCCTGTCTTGTATAAGCCTGCCCTGCCTGCGCGCTTCCGAGGTATCGCCGAACCTTTGGGCGTCGTCGGCGCCATCGAGATCGAAGCTAGCCCGTGGCTCGAAGACAACCAGTGGGTCCTCGACATCGCGGCAAACAATCCAATCATCGTTGGCACTGTCGGGGATCTCGAACCCGGCAAGCCGGACTTTCGCAAGCAGCTCGACCGCTTCCATAAAAACCAACTTTTCCGCGGCATTCGCTACGGAAATCTGTGGGACAGGGATCTCGGTGCGCGCTTAAGCGAGCCCGCGTTCGTTACCGATCTAAAAGCACTGGCAAGCGCTGACTTGGTCCTCGATACCGCAAATCCAGATCCAGCTCTGATTCGAGCGGTAGTCCGCCTGACTGACAAGGTGAGCAATCTGCGCGTCGTCATCGATCATCTGCCAAATCTTCAGTTGCCTGGCGATCGTGCATCGCGCGACCGTTACGAGCATGACCTCCGCCTCCTAGGAACCAGGCCGCTGCTTTTCGTGAAAGTTTCTCAAGTCCTGCAGTGCACGAACAAGCAAGTCGTGCTCGATCAGCTCTGGGATGTGTTCGGCGAAGACCGGTTGTTGTACGGCAGCGATTGGCCAAACAGCGATCCCTGGGGTACCTACCCGAAGGTACTGAACATCGTGCGCCAGTATTTCGCGAAACGGGGCCGCAGCGCCGCAGAGAAATTCTTCTGGAAAAATTCAGTCCAGGCGTACCGATGGGTCAAGCGTGGTCCCAAGCAACCCGCACAAGCCACCTAGGCATGGGCTACAAACAACGCGCAATCTGAAAAAACGAACCCAATGCCAGTTCGTTTCGCAAAATCCCTCCAACACATTGAAACATATAGGCGGCTCAAGGGAGTTCGTTTCGCAAAAAGACTTCACATTACAAAACGCTCAACCGAACCTGCGGCGGCCACCGGAAGCCGAGTTCGTATAAATACAGAGATACAACTCCCCACGCCCCAAGCACTTAACCTTTCCAAACGACCCAGTCGAAGGTATCGCATTGCAAAACTCCGGGCAGCGCGCTGAAAACTGTTTACCTCCCTGGAGTCTCGGCATAGACTCTCTGCAACGGTGCCATCACGCCCATGAGGAGTCTACGATGAGAAAAGCATTTCTATTTAGCGCATTGCTCGGCGCGCTGCTCTGGAGGGTAGGAACCCTAAACGCGCAAACGGCCACCGGCCAAATCACCGGAACGGTAAGAGATCCCTCGGGAGCGGTTTTGCCCCAAGTCCAGGTGACCGTCAAGAGCCAGGACACGGGCCTGACTCGCGATACCACTACCACCGGTTCGGGCGATTACTCATTTACGCTCTTACCTGTGGGCTCGTATTCGGTTTCTGCCGAGCAAAAAGGCTTTTCTAAGGCACAACAGTCCGACATCCGCCTCAACGTAGATCAAGTCCAACGGGTTGACCTCACACTCGCGGTCGGCGCAACCACGGAAACTGTCACCGTCCGAGCGGCGCAGGTGGCGGTCGAGTCGGAGACTTCGAGTGTCGGCCAGGTAGTGAATGAGCGGCAAGTCACACAACTGCCTCTGAACGGGCGAAGCTTCCTGCAGCTTCTATTCCTTGGCGCGGGCGCTGTCGAGACCAGCGGTGAGCAAGGTTCAATGCGACAAGGCGAAGGGAACGCCATCAGCATCAATGGATCTCGTCCTACCTCGAACAATTACCTCCTCGATGGCATGGTCAACACCGACACGTCGCTGAATACGCCTGCGGTTGTGCTATCGGTGGATGCCATCCAGGAATTCAAAGAACAGACTGCGACCTACTCCGCCGAATACGGTTTCAGCGCCAATCAGATCAACATTATTAGCAGGGGCGGCTCGAATGATTTCCATGGCGCGTTATTCGAGTTCAATCGAAACAACGCGTTTGATGCACGGAGCTTCTTTGACGCAAGCGTACCTCCCCTGAGGCAGAATCAGTTCGGTTTTGTCGCTACTGGCCCAATCTGGATTCCCAAGCTTTACAACGGGCGCAACAAAACCTTCTTTATGGCAAATTACGAAGGCACGCGAAGACGCCAGGGAATCGACCAGTTCGCCCTTGTGCCAGATCCGACTGAATTGTCAGGCCAGTTTACGAGCCCGATTATAGACCCGACTACCGGAAACCCGTTCCCCAACAATGTCATCCCGCAGGATCGCTTCTCGCGTCTCGCCAACCTGGCAGTCCAGAGATTCTTCCCGGCCCCCAACATCAATCTGTCGCAGGGGAACTTCCGGCTGACAACCTCTCTTCCGAACGATGTCGACCAGCAAACCTATCGGTTGGATCAGAACCTGGGCAAATTCGGAACAATCTTCGCGCGGGGAACCAAGTCGAACTTTACCTCTGGCAGTACCGGCAATAACGTTAACGTGCCGATTGGAGAAGTCTTTTTTGTCGAGGATACAACCAATTGGGCAGTTTCTCATACCATCACCTTGGGACCCACGATGGTCAACCAGTTCCGCTTTGGTTATCTGGAAGCGACGGCAAATCAAGGGGGCTTTCCGGCTAATCCATCCGACATCACAGCGCTCGGGCTGACCGGCGTCTTCAACAATTTAAGCCCGCCTCAGCGTGTGTACCCGAGTATTGCGTTCTCAAGTGGCGGCTTCAATACGGTGGGAGGGGCTGTCAACGCGTATACCGCCAGTAACCAGCCGATGTGGGACTTCGCTGATTCGTTCACCTGGGTGCGGGGGAATCACACAATCGGATTGGGAGCGGAGTACCGCTCTTGGAAGCTGAATCGCGATCTGGCGGACAATTTTCTGGGGAATTTCACCTTCAGCGGCGATTTCACCGGCAACCCAGTGGCAGACATGCTACTCGGCTACTACTCCATGGCCGCCGTCTTTCAACCGGGAGGATTCAGCTCCGGCAGCGTAGTCGGCAATCCACGTACGTTTAACTTGAAGTACTTCGCGCCATATGTGCAGGACGATTGGAAAGTGAGCCCACGTCTCACCTTGAACCTTGGCCTGCGCTGGGATTTCCGGACCGTTCCCTACGAAACGAACAATCACATGGGGTGGTTGGACGAGACGAACCCTCGGGGCGGCTTGTGTATGGCAGATAAGACCTTGGTGACCAAAGGAATCGTCGGTGATGGCAGCTACTATCGGTATTGCGGGCGCAATACTCCGGCCGATCCATCGTACAAGCCCTTTGCCCCCCGGATTGGCTTTGCCTTCCGGCCTTTCGGCGGAGACAAGACGGTCCTTCGCGGCGGTTATGGCATCTTCTGGGATTCCGCCGAGCTCCGTGAGACGGATGGTTCGGCTGACCTCTACCCTTATGTGAGCCGCGGACAGTACGTTCAAACCATCGGCCAAGTGGCGCCGCTCCAGACCACCAACAGCCTTTTCCCGCCCATTGTGCAAGGTCCAGCGGTACCCGAAGACAACACCTTTATCGCAGTGATCATATCCGAGCATCCGCGCAATCCGTATGTTCAGCAGTGGTCGTTCTCGATCCAGCGCCAACTCAATTCGAGCACGACACTTGAAGTAAATTACATTGGCAACAAAGGAACTCATCTGCTCGAACGCCGCAACATCAACCAGGCCTACGCACCCATAGACCCGTTGAACCCTGCTCCGGTAGAGGCCCGGCGGCCATTTCCAAACTTTGTCACTTACATCAACAGCGACTGGTCCGGCAATTCCAGCTATAACTCCGCGAATGTAACCCTGCAACACCGCAGCCGATCACTCGCGTTAACCGGCGTTTACACCTGGGCAAAGGCAATAGACGAGAAGTCAGCGGCTGCGGGAATCGGCTCAGCGGACACGGGTTGGCAGGGATTTCTGAACAATCACGATACCAGGCGCGACCGCGGGCTCGCGGATTTCAATGTGGACCATCGAGTAGTTGGAAGCTTCGTTTACGAGTTACCGTTTGGTCGGGGCAAGCGCTTCCTGGCAAGTACGCCGAAAGCAGTGGATATAGCCCTCGGCAACTGGCAATTGAACGGCATTGCAACGTTCCAAAGAGGATTCCCCTACCCGATTTTCGCTGCGGACCTTGGAGGTCTGCTGGACAACTTCTCGAATCGTGCCGATCTGGTCGGAGATCCAGGTAAGGGCTTTCACCGAAGCATTGCGGAGTGGTTTAATACCGCGGCATTCACGCAGCCCGCTGCAGGCGTCTTTGGTACTTCGGGCCGGAACATCCTGCGCGCGCCGGGTATCAATAACTGGGACTTGTCTTTGTTCAAAAACTTCCCAATTACGGAGCGAGTCAATCTTCAGTTGCGGTTAGAATCTTTCAACACCTTCAACCACGCGCAATGGGGAACTCCAGATCATAACGTGACTGATCAGCAATACGGGCAAATAACTGGCACCAACATACCGGGCCGCATCAATCAGCTAGGAGGGAAACTTACCTGGTAGCCTGTAGGCTACTCTGGCTTTTTTGTTGCGCTGTTCCGGCGCTACTTGCGCAAGATACTTCCGCCGATCTGCAGAAATACTCCGAGCAAGGAGAACGGGCACTCTCCGAGCATCGTTACACAGACGCAGAACAGGCTTACGAGAAATTGAAGCAGTTGTCTCCTGGAACTGCTGAAGTCTATGGAAGGCTCGGGCTCATTTACTTCCAGGAAGGAAAATTTGACGAAGCGGTTCCGGTTCTCCGCCAAGCGCTGAAGCTGAAACCCAGTTTGCCGAATACCGATGTTCTTCTGGCGATGTCTCTCGCTGAACTGGGTCGCTATGAGGAAGCCCTGCCCGGTCTAGAGAAAGGATTCCGCCGCTCGGCCGACCAGCCCCTGAAACGTATGAGCGGCCTGCAATTGATTCGTGCCTATACCGGCTTGCAGCGCGACAGCAAAGCAGTCGAGACGGCGCTCGAGTTGAACCGGTTGTTTCCAAACGATCCGGAAATTCTCTATCACACCAGCCGGATCTACGCGAATTATGCCTACTTAACCCTGCACAAGCTTTCGCAAGTCGCACCGAACTCAGTATGGAGGCAGCAGGCAGCGGCGGAGGCCGACGAGAGCCAGGGAAACCTCGATTTGGCAATCAGCGAGTACAGACAGGTGCTCGCGACCGATCGAGGCCGGCGAGGTATCCATTACCGCATCGGCCGGGTGTTGTTGACGCGTTCGGCTTCCGGTCAGGCTAACACGCAGACGCAAGCCTTGAAGGAATTTGAACAGGAGCTCGACCTTGATCCTACGAACGCCAACGCGGCCTATGAGATCGGAGAGATCTATCGCAAGGCGGGAGAGCTCGATAAGGCACAGGAGTTTTTTGAAAAGGTACTGCAATACTACCCGGACTTCGAAGAGGCGCAGCTTGGGCTCGGCGCAGTATTGATCGCTCTACGAAAACCGGAGCAGGCAGTGCCGCATCTTCAAAAAGCCATCGCCCTGAACCCACATGACGATGTTTCCTACTATCGGCTGTCGCAAGCCTACAAGGCATTGGGCGATACAAGCGAGCAGCAAAAGGCGCTCGCGGAGTTCGAGCGGCTGCGAGGTCAATCTGCCAATCAACAGGAGACAAAGTTTTCCCAAGCTCGAGAAGTTACGAAGCAGGAGATCGATGCAGCCGCTCCGCAATGAGGCGGTCAACAGCAGTGGGGAGAAGCACCCGTTCCGAATCGGTCTATTCGGTATCGGTCTCGATAGTTACTGGCCACAGTTTCCCGGTTTGGAAGAGCGGCTGAAAGCTTACATAGCGCAGGTGGAAGCGCGCGTGGCCCAAGCGGGCGCAGAGGTCGTAAACCTGGGCCTGATTGACACGCCAGAAAAGGCGTTCGACGCGAGCCATCGCTTTCGTCAGGCAGATGTCGATCTGATTCTTCTT
>JBPCJX010000106.1:0-5248 GCA_051004875.1 Bryobacteraceae bacterium | reverse complement strand
GCCATCCCGCTGAAGGTAGTATTGCGCTGCCGAAAGTCCTCAAACGCGGGATATGAAGTAGTCAGCAGCTTTCCGATCATCCACTGCTTGTGGCGAATCTGATATAGACTCTCCGGATCGCTCACATCGAGCGGGCGAAGCAGGACGGCATTCAGCACTCCGAACACGACGACGTTCGCGCCAATCCCCAGCATCAGAGTGATCAAGGCTACGACCGCGAACGCGGGAGATTTGCGAAGCACGCGAAGCGCATAACGAACATCCAACAGCAGATTCTCCACGAACATGAGAATGCCATAGTTCTAGTCGGACACGCTTCATTTGTTGACCATTCGCACGTTGAGCGCGCTAAGTGTTTGAGATACAGGGTTACCGTAGAGTGAGCCTTCGCAGACGCTCACCGTCAGCATCGCCCGTTCTGAAGCGGGTTGCGTTGTGCACCGTTGATGCGCGTGGAAATGGTACGCCTCCGTAATTCTGGACTCTGTGCATCGTTCTGTGGCTGCCAACCGCTGAATTGAGCGCAGGCGCTTCGACCTTGCTCAATTCACATTCCGCTATTTTTCTAAACCACCTGTTCGGAAATTCCGTCCGCCGCTCCCTTGTTACTGAGGGTACGCATCTGTACTGAAGCGCCCTCTAGGAGCTAACATGCACAATTCACAAGAGTTCTCAGATAGAGCCCCGACCTTGTTCGACGATGTCGGCGGCGAACCTCTGGCCGGATCGGGTTTTGAAACGGAAAGCCCGGAGCCGGACTTCGTGCCAACCGGGTTAATGCGAGTGGAGCGTCAGGCTCCGGCGCAGGAGTAGACGCCGATGGCGACCACCATTACCCAGCCAACAGCGGAAGAGCAATCTGCAACCAGGCCAGCGCCGCGCGATTTTCGTCAGGAGGTCACAGACAGCATCGTACGGATGCTCGAAAATGGCGTCGCTCCGTGGCAGAAACCTTGGGAGCCGGGAGCCAACGCGCTCAATACACCTATGAATCCCACAACGGGCAGAGCCTATCGAGGTGGGAACGCGATCCACTTGATGGCGACCGCCATGCGGAAGGATTATGAAGACCCGCGCTGGATGACGTACAAGCAAGCCGCTCAAGAGGGATGGCAGGTTCGAAGGGGAGAGAAAGGCACTCAGATCGAGTTCTGGGACGTGAAGCCGCGCTCCGAAGAAGACAATCAAATGCGCGAAGACCGGCGGCAGGGCGCCAATAACACTACCGATCAGGATAGATCCCGTCTGATCCATCGCGTCTATACGGTTTTCAACGCAAAACAGATAGATGGAATTCCGCCATACGCTCCCAAGCAGCGCAATCCATTTGAGATCGTACATGCCGGTGAGCAAATTCTGACGAATTCGGGCGCTCTAATCATGCACGATCAAAACGACCGTGCATTTTACAACCGCGCGCAGGACACTATCCATCTCCCACCAAAGGACGCTTTCAAAGAACCGCCGGGATACTATGGAACCGCCCTTCATGAGCTGGCGCACTGGAGTGGGCATCCATCGCGGCTGAACCGGCCAACGCTGAATGAGTCGTATCGCTTCGGTGATGTCAACTACGCCAAAGAAGAATTGCGCGCGGAGTTGGCCAGCGTGTTCCTGGCCGCAGAGCGCGGCATTCCCCATAACCCCGAGCAGCAGGCCGCCTATGTCGGTTCATGGATTAAAGCGCTCAGACAAGACAAGAACGAGATATTCCGCGCTGCGAATGATGCGTCCCGCGCGAGTGATTTTCTACTGGCGCTGGAGCGCGATCGTTCGATAGCGGATGAGGCGCTTACGGCTGGACCAGTCCTGGATTCGGCAACCAGCGTCGGTGCACGCGAGTCCGCCTACGAGCAGGAAGCCGCTGGCCTGCAGCGTGACCGCGAAGACTTAGATGAAGGACTCCCTAACGAGCAATCAGCCACGGCGGTCCGGACACCGGGAGATCAAAGCTCGTCTCCAGCAAAGCTTGGACCGGTGGTACGCGAATCGCTCGAGACAACCGCCCGTTATGAGCGTGGCAGCGCAACCATCAATGTCCACGCCAAGCAGAGCGGAACAGATCGGCGCACTACAGTTGACGCAGCTGTCAACTCCCCGAACGCTAAGAACGAGTCAGGCCGACCGGACTCAACTGCCGAATCTCTGGAGAAGGCCCGCTCCATAACGGCTCGGGCTCTCGGTGACTCCGCCCAAGTCCTGACCGCGCAAATCGAAAGCGGGAATTATCGAGGTTCGATCATCGGCATAACCGACCACTACATAATCCAGCGTCAGTCAGCAAGTGCCGCTGTTGTCCATCCAAAAGACCTTCTCGATAAACAGCCTGAAATCGGGCAAACGGTACGCATCAACTACTCCAATGACCGTGGTTCTGTTCGGGAATTCCGCAATCGCGAAAAAGCGAACGGCCTCGGGCGTTGATTTAAGGAACGTGTATCGTGCGAACTCATTCGATTTACGAAGTCGAATGCATTTGTGAGCGGGTGTTCCATCTGGAGCACCCGCTCACCTTTCCGTGCCCGCAATGCGGGTGTCTGCTGGTCCTCGAATCAAACGAAAATTTCTGTAAAAAGAAGTCGGAGTGCCAGAGGTCCGAAACAGTCCAAGCAAGAGTACAACATGCCAAAGCGACAGCCTGAACTCTATCGGACGCCTCGTAGGCCCGGCTATCTGGGCGGCTATAACTGGCGTGCAACTGTATTTGGACTGCTGCTGCTGGTGATCGTGAATTTCATAGCCACCCAGTACATCGCCGCAAAGTTCCAGTATCAGCCGGCGCTCGGCCGGCCAGCTATCCGAGCCAACAACGGCGCAATCTATCAACCATTCTCCTGGATCACTTGGGGATGGCATTACTGTGTTTCCCGAGATGAACGCATTCGTAAGCCATTTTTTGAAGGGGAAATGATCGTTCTGGCTGGAAGCTTTCTGTGCACTGGCATTTTCTTTGTTGCCGCTAACCGCCGCGCGCGGAAGCTATCCGAGAATGCGGAGGATCTGCATGGGTCAGCGCGATGGGCTGATGAGGATGATGTCCGTAATACGGGACTCCTGAACTCGAAGCGCGGCGTCTACGTCGGTGGGTGGTGCCCTGAGGGAGGGCACCGGCTGAATTATCTCCGTCATAACGGGCCGGAACACATCCTTGCGTTCGCACCGACCCGCAGCGGCAAGGGCGTGGGTCTCGTGATCCCGTCTTTGCTTGCTTGGGACGAAAGCGCGGTTATTTACGACATCAAAGGCGAGAATTGGGCCAAAACAGCCGGATTTCGCAGCCAGCAAGGCCAGCTCTGTTTCAAGTTCTCGCCGGTCGAGGAGTCAAGCTCATCACGCTTCAATCCGTTAGCCGAAGTTCGGCTCTTCACACCGCGCGACGTAAGCGACGCTCAGAACATCGCAAACATGATTGTTCGCACGGGCGAGGATAGCCCCCAGGAACGTTATTGGCAGGACGCCGCCGCCTCGATTACGACTGGCATGATCCTGCACGTCTCCTACGAAGCGTCGCTCGAAGGCCGCGTGGCTTGCCTCTCCGATCTTGCGCACGTGTTCACGAGACCTGGTTCCAGCTTTCGCGACACACTTGATGAACTGCTGAATTTTGAGCACGACCCTGGACACAAACACAACTGGCGGATGCCAACCGGCGAGCGAACTCTGACGCATCCCGTTGTTCGCGAGAAGGTACAGGAAATGCTCGATAAAGAGGATCGCGATTTCGGCGGTGTTCTCTCAACTGCCAAAACCGCCCTCACACTTTATAGCGATCCTCTCGTTGCGAAGAACACTTCAGCGAGCGATTTCACAATCAGTGACTTAGTGAATCATGACCGTCCGGTTTCCTTATATCTGGTTGTGCCGCCAAGCGACAAAATTCGGCTCCGCCCACTGATCCGCCTGGTATTCACAATGACCGTCAATCGCCTGACCGAAAAGATGGTCTTCGAGGGCGCGGAACAGAAGCGCAATAAACACAGACTGCTCCTGCTCATCGATGAGTTCCCGTCTCTGAACCGCATGGAGGTGTTTGCCGACGCACTCTCTTATATGGCGGGCTACGGCTTGAAAGCGTACCTAATCACTCAGGACCTCCGCCAGATCGTGGACGCCTACGGAAACAACGAGAGCATTGTCTCGAACTGTCACGTGCGGATCGCATTCGCGCCAAATCAATTCGAAACCGCCGAACTGCTGAGTAAAATGACCGGCACCGCAACGGTACCGAAGGCCAGTTTCAATTACAGTGGTTCGCGATTCTCTCCAGTCATGGGGCACGTCAACGCGAGTGTCGATCACATCGAGCGGCCGCTGATGACGTCAGACGAGGTCCTCCGATTGAAACCGCCGCAGAAGGAAGGAGGCGGCAGCGGCTCCGAACGAATTGTGGCGCCGGGTCAGATGCTGATCTTCGTTAGTGGTCATCGTCCCGTTCTTGGAACACAAATGCTGTACTTCCTTGATCCGGCGTTGACGGCGCGGGCTGAATTACCGCCACCGACAGAATTCGTGACGTTGGAGGGCGGCCAGACGAGCCCTCAGAAGTCTCTTGATCACACGCGGAATAGGATCAGCAAACCGGAGATCGTGATGCATGACGATACGCCGCTCAGCCGAGCCGAGCAGGGCTTTTTAGAAGAACTTCAGATCAAGGAAGGATGAACTTATTATGCAGAAGAATCGCATCGAAGTCGCGGGGTTCCTGGCAAGTAAGCCAGCGCTCCGCTATTTGCCTTCGGGCACAGCGGTCGCGAATGTGCGTCTCGGTGAGAGCTCCACATTCAAGGACAGCGACGGGAAGGAGCAGAAACATACGAACTGGCATAGCCTGTCGTTTTACGGAGAGCTCTCCGCAGTTGCGATGACCTTTGAGAAGGGCGACAACATCTTTGTCGAAGGCAGCATCGAGCAGCGCCAGTTCACACCTAAGAAAGACGGCGTTCAACGCACAATTCAGGAAATCATTGTTCGCGCCTGTCACATCATCGCTCCTCATCGCGGAAATGGCGCCAGGAAATCAAGCCCGCACGATGAAGCCCCTACAGAGGAGGAGCCGCAAACCGTGGACTCGGAGGTTGGAGTAGGCGATCATGACCTCTGGCCTGTTGCATAGGCTCAACGGCACGCGCTTCAGTGTTCTACGTCAAATCGCCTTCTTAGCATTCGGCGTTCTGGTCCTGACCTTTCAGATATGCGGATTTCTAGGCATTAGGATCAACACATCTCCATCGCTGCCGCTCGGCCTCTA
>JBPCJX010000105.1:0-33022 GCA_051004875.1 Bryobacteraceae bacterium | reverse complement strand
GCGAACAGGGCTTTGAGCACCACACGGCCGCCAATTTGGCCCATACCTCTAGCATCGTTCACGAGGCTGCAACCAAGTACCTCGGTTGGGACATGTATTGGCACAAAACATGAGTAACGTAGTCGCAACTCAGATTATGAGTATCGCCTTTATTCAGACGTTTTTTTAAACGGAGGGAAATGTGATGGTACTTCCCCGACGTTCTCTTTGACAGTGATGCACTGATCGGCAGGAACATCGGTGAGCTTGGTGACGGCGCCGCTTGGCCAGTAGACTTGCAGAAGCGTGACGCGAGTCGCCTTGTCCAATCCAACATGTAGTCGTGGGTCGTGAGCCGCTTGATAGCTCATCCCTCCCTTTGCTTCCTCTGTCTGCACGACATCATTCGCGACGATCTTTAACTTCGTTCCAATACCATCCCGGTTCGATCGCGTACCGATAAGTCGGACCTCCAGCCAGTGGTTCCGGTTACCGCCGTCGTTGCGGAACAATTGCGGACGCTCCCCGTTGTTCGTTACAAGGACATCCATATCGCCATCGTTGTCGTAATCTGCAAATGCTGCAGCCCGGCTTACACGGGGAGTGACGAGATCTGGTCCCAGCTGCTTAGTCACATTTTGAAAGGCGCCATGGACATTCCGGTAAACCGTTTTCGGCTCTGCGTAATCCGTGCCGGCATGGAAATATTGAACGTTATCGAGCACGTGACCATTCGCAATGAAGAGGTCACGCCAGCCATCATTGTCATAATCTACAAACCGCGTTCCGAATCCGCTCATTCTGAATGTTCCTGCGCCCAGCTTGGCGGGAAACGTCGTGTCCGCGAACGTTCCGTCACCTTGGTTCCGATAGAGTCGGTTGTATTCCAAATCCAAATGCGTCACAAACAAGTCGGGAAGTCCGTCCCCGTCGTAATCGGCAGCATCTGCTCCCATGCCCGCTTCAGCCTTTCCATCCTCGCCCAGCGCAACCCCTGCTTCCATTCCTACCTCTTCGAATGTGTCATTACCTTTATTCAAATAAAGAAAATTCTCCATCGAATCGTTTGCCAAAAACACGTCCGTCCATCCGTCCCCGTTGTAGTCGAAGCAGACTACACCTAAACCATTTCCCGGCTTCAGGCCGATTTTCGAAGCACGGCTGACGTCAGTAAAAATACCGTTTCCTTCATTGTGAAAGAGAGTGGGCGTTTGGCCGGGATACTTATTTGGATGGCAATATGCAGGACGGCCTTGCTCAATACAGATTAGATTTCGTTCCGGAGTGAAGTCCAGGTAGTTCGCCACAATCAAGTCAAGCTTGCCATCGTGATCGTAGTCAAACCAAGCAGCACTCGAGCCCCATTTCCCGAGATTCGCCACCCCTGCTTTCTCTGTTACATCTGTAAACGTTCCGTTCCCGTTGTTGTGATAGAGAATTGATCGGCCATAGCCCACGACATACATATCCTCGAATCCGTCATTGTCGTAGTCCCCGACCGCCACTCCCATGCCAAATAAGTCCACGGCAACGACACCTGCCCTATCAGTGACATCGGTGAACGTCCCATCACCATTGCTTCGATAAAGAGCCGACCTCAGCGGGTGTGACGGTTTATAGACCTTCGTAGCGGCACTGTTAACAAGATATAGATCTAAATAGCCGTCATTGTCGTAATCAATCCAGCCTGCGCCGGACCCCATAGTCTCGATTAGATAGCGTTGCCCTGTTGCAGCATTGTCGTGTTTAAACGTAATATTTGACCCGGCGGTAACGTCGATGAACGTCACGGGTCCGGTTACTTCGGAATCAGAAGCGATAGCGAACCAGCAGAGTGCCCCCGAGATGATCAGGATCACGCATACGGCCCACCACTTCATCGCTTCATTGCTTCAGGGATCAGCTTGCCGCCACCCTGCTTGAGCAATACCAGCCGGTTTGCGTTGCCTCCGTCGAATCGCTCTCGGGTGCTACCAGGCCATAACACCTCGATGTGATCGTAACGGCCATCACTATCTAGTCCGAAGTGAAGACGGGAGTCGTTCTGAGATAGAAAGCTGGTTCCACTCTGAACTTCTCCGGATAAACGGCGACCTCCTAGGTAAACGAAAACACGCGCTCCGATAGCGTCACGATTAGATTGCACTCCGATGCACTGCGTCAACAGCCAATTTTTGTGCGTGCCGTAGTTTTTGAGGAGAGTCGGACGGGCTCCGAGATTGTTGATGACCACCTCTAGCGATCCGTCATTGTCCAGATCACCTGCTGCCGAGCCGCGCGAAGCCCCCGGTGTAATTACCCCTGAGCCCGCCGCAGTAGACAAATCCTTGAATTTGCCTCCGCCGACATTCCAATAAAAAAGCCTCGGCTGTTTGTATCGCATTGGCAACTTACTCTCATCGACCTCGGGGTAAACGTGCCCGTTGATCACCAGAACGTCTTTTCGACCGTCGTTATCTACATCGATAAAGTGAACGCCCCAGCCGAGGTATTGCGTGTGTGCGCTCAATCCGGATTGATAGACGCGATCTTCAAAGCTTCCATCGCCGTTATTGTGATAGAGGTTCGGTGTATCCTCGCTGAAATTCGACTTCAGAATGTCGAAGTGACCGTCCTCATCATAGTCGGCAACTGCGACGCCCATACCCGCCTGCTCCTGACCATCCTCGTTCAAAGCGACACCCGATTGCACTCCGATCTCCTCAAATTTCCCATTCCCTTGATTGTGATAAAGCAGGCTCGGTGTGGAATCACATGCGACGTAGAGGTCAGGGTAGGAATCTCCATCGAAGTCGGAGGAAATGACGGTAAATCCATAACAGCCGGTTGGCTTTCCAATCCCACTTACTTGTGATACATCCGAGAACTTGCCGGACCCCTCGTTGTGAAAAAGGAAATTATGCGCGGCCGGTAGACCTCTTGGTCCGCACATAACAGGTAAGCCTTTCCATTGACAATAGCTGTTACCTCCCGGCTCAGGCACTTTGTCGCGATTGAAATCTACATATCCGGTGATGACTAGATCTAGTTTGCCGTCCAAATCGTAGTCGAAAAAAGAGCATCCTGTATCCCATCGAGTGTCAGAGGAAAGCAGACCCGCTTCAGCCGTTACATCCTTGAACTTGCCATTACCCTCGTTGTGATATAAGATGCTCTGTCCGTAATAGGTGACGAATAAATCGCGCAATCCGTCGTTATCGTAGTCTCCGATGCAGACACCTTGCCCCCAGCCTGAACGGGTCAGGCCCGCCTCGCGTGTTACGTCTTTAAAGCGAAGGCTGCCGAGATTCCGGTATAGGTGACTGGTCGGCTGCTCTCCTTTGGAATCCAGCGTCGTGGCATTAACGATGAAGATGTCCGGCCGTCCATCATTGTCGTAATCGAAAATGCCAACACCTTGCCCTGTGGTCTCAAGAATATACTTCTTGTGCGAATCAGGACCAGACACATTGGTGGCTGATAAACCTGCCTGCTCGGCGATGTCGCGGAAATCGACTCTGATCGGGGGTAGGTTGGTTTCGATGGCGGGGACCCGCCGGTTTGGGCGCGGCGCAGTCGCCATGCCCTGGAATGCGTGAAGAATTGAGACGCCGAACAGAAGCGCCGGCGTCAAACCCGCAGCTAGGAGAAGACCAACACGCGTCATTCAGAAACTACAATCAATGTACAGTACAGGCAAGAGGGCAAGAGTACGCGCCACCTTTTTCTTTTCCACTCCTCCCGCGCACGCGCTTGTCTCGCGATCGCGTTGCTGACTGCGGGCGCATTCGCAGCAGCACAGGAGTCCATGCGGCCAAACGTTTCGCAGACGAACCCGGCCGCGGAGGCCAACATTCATGACCAGAATGGCGTAAAGCTGGCGCAATCCGGAGATCTCTCGGCCGCTATCGAGCAGTTCCAAATCGCCTTGCGTCTCGATCCGAGTTATGCGCAGGCGTGGTACCACCTGGGCCTAGCTTATGACCAGGCGCGAGAAACCGATCAGGCTATGGCCGGATTTGAGGAAGCGCTTCGATTGCATCCCGACTACGTGGAGGCCCGATACATGCTTGCCGATTGCTGCCGGAAGCGCGGTGACTTTACAGGCGAACTGAACTTACTACGCGAAGTGGTTGCACGAGCGCCTCAATTTGCTGAAGCCCATTACAATTTCGGGCTCGCGCTGAAAAATCACGAGAAGCCTCAGACCGCAGTCGAAGAACTCCGGGCTGCCGCACGGCTCAACCCAAGCAATCCGAAGTACATACTTGCGCTGGGTATCGCCTTGGCCGACGTAGACAGGAAAGAAGCGGTCGAGGTACTTCATAAGGCAATCGAACACGGTGCCGATAGTGCCGATGCACATTACAATTTAGGACTCGCGCTCGCAACGGATGGAGATGACACGGGCGCTGTCCTGGAATTCAACCTTGCTCTGAAGATGAATGCCAAACATGCTTCGGCGCTGCGTGCGCTCGGCGTAACGCTCATGCATGAAGGGAAGCTCGACGAAGCAGCGACTACGCTCCGGCGAGCACTCGAGGCTGCGCCGAACGATGCCGAAGCGGCTAACAATCTCGGCACTGTCCAGCTTAGATTGAAAGACACCCGTGGGGCCATTGAGAGTCTTGAGCGAGCTGTTCAGTTGAATCCAAGCCTCATCAAGGCGCACGCAACCCTCGCCCAGGCTTATAAGCGTGAAGGACGAACTGCTGACGCACAGCACGAGAGCGAGCGGGTCACTGCGCTTACGGCACAACTGCGAAGCCGGGGACGGGCGATGATTCAGGTCGAAGCGGCGACGCAGCAACTCAAGATCGGGCGAACTGCCGACGCTCTCTCAACCCTTCGCAAGATTGTCGCGGAGGCTCCTGATTTTGCGGATACACATCTCCAACTGGGACGGGTGATTCGCCAGTCAAGTGGTGATGCGAATGAGGCGATCGCATCCTTTCGGCGAGTCCTAAGTCTCGACCCTGAGCGTGCCGACGCACACTACGAGATCGGCCTTACGCTGGAAATGGCGGGACAGAAGGCCGAGGCATTGCGGGAATACCGGATCGCCGTCGAAATGGCTCCATGTAATGTTGACGCTAAAGAAGCGCTGGGTCGAGTCGCCCTCGAAGCCGGGCAGTGGGCTATCGCGGCGGCTCAGTTTCGCGGGGTTATGGCTGTGCGGCCGCAGGATGTTTATGCAAAGGACGGATTCGACCGCGCCATCGCGCAGCAAAAGAGGCCCTGAGAAAACCTGCGCTTAGCTCAGAAGGCAAGCCTCACACCAAACTGAATATTGCGTCCACCTAACGCAGTAGTCGCTCGTCCGAAGTCCGAGCTCGAGAGATCGCCCTGTACGTTGCTAAGGTTGGTGCGATTGAACACGTTGAAGAATTCCGTGCGAAAATCCAGCTGGCCCCGCTCTCCCAATATGGGCAGCGGGAAGTGCTTCACGATATTGAAGTTGACGTTGTCGTACCCCGGCCCATAATAGATGTTTTTGCCAAGAGTGCCGTCCTGGCCAAGGCCCGGCGCCGGGAAATCGCTGGCGGTGAAAATTCCATTCAGAAACTGCTGTCTGGTGAGGCCCGTCAGATAACCTCCAAAACTCGGAGCGTTCGGACGATCGTAGTTGAAGCCATCGGCGTTATAGTCGCAGCCGGTGTTCCCGATGACTGCGCCCGAGGGGCTTAGAACTGGGCTGAACGGCGAGGTACAGCGGACGCTGAACGGAGTACCACTTTGAAGGATTGCAATTGCGCCCAGTTCCCATGAGCTCAGGAATGACAGCAATGGATTCCCATGCAGCTTGGGAGTATCGTAGAGGACGCTGATCGCGAGCTTCTGCCGGACATCAAAGTCAGCCAGACCGCGTTCAAGCTTCAAGTCATTGGCATCGACAATATTGAGGCCCCCGCCGAAGCTGCTCGAGTCGTCAATTGCCTTGCCGTATGTGTAGCCGACCTGAAAATTTAATCCGTAATTGTAGCGCTTACGCAGACTCACGTTGTATCCGTTATAGAAGCTGCTGCCGCGAGCCTGACCATAGCCAATTCCAGCAAAGCTAGTGTTAATGCGATTCAATGTGCCGTCGAGAAGGTCGCCTGCATACCGGTTAACATCGAAACCCATATATGTCTTCGTCCCCTTTGAGCCGACGTAGTTCGCTTCAACCGCCCAGGTTCCAAAGAAGCTGCGCTGGATTCCGAAGAAATAGTTGAGCGTGTACATGGTCCTCATGTCGGGATCCCATACGCTGATCGAAGACGGAATCCCAATCAGGCCATTACGTGGATCCAGGCCGACGTTGATAGGAGGTGCGGGAAACAGGAACGGTGATGATGAGCTCGTGCTCAGGCCATAAACTGGCGGAATGCCGTTCTGCTTACTGGCAACCGCCAGACCGATCACCGGTAGCGAGGTCCCCGCATCATCGTAGAATTGCCCGCTTGGGCGATCGTAGAACATGCCGAACCCGGCACGAATCGAGGTCTTGCCGTCGCCTTTCGGATCCCATGCGATTCCGAGCCGTGGTCCGAAATTATTCCAATCGTTGCCACTGTGAGGTTGCTTAACCACTGGTGTTAGATTTGCTACGCGTTGCAGATAGTCACTGCCGGTTGGAAATGTGGCGCTAACAAAAAGGTTGTCTTTATCCCAGGGGTTGTAGAAGACCTCCCAGCGAATGCCCATGCTTAGAGTCAAGTTGCTTCTCGCCTTCCAGTCGTCCTGGAAAAAGGCGCCAAAGTTCAGGAATACCGGGCGGAAATTCGGTCCTGTTTGCTTCCCGGTCTTCGGGTCAAAACCGATATTGGTTTCATCTAACGGATCGTCATTGACAAAATCAAAAATGTTATCGAAATCGTAATGGACTCGCGTGTAGGTATTTGCGAACAGAGCTCCGGCACCGGGGCAGCCGCTGCCGCATTGGACGATACCACCGGTCTTGAAAGAGTGGCTGCCGTGATTGATGCTAAGTACGTCGCGCCAGTTCTGGTTGTTCTGGATGAAAGTTGCGTCGGAGAAGCCGGTGCCATAGGATGCGATTCCGGGAACATTGATCAACGGAACCTCTCCATGACTGACCGGATCGGTGCCCCAGGCGCGCGTACCGGACCACGATGCCTCATTGAGAACGTTGGCCGAGAAGATATGAGTGTAATTGCCGTTCCAATAGGCGGTGTACTCGCTCGAAGGCGCCGTGAATGCCGGGTACACATTCGGCTGCCCGAACGCCACCTGATCAAGAGTCGTTCGGCCGGAACTGCCGTAGATGCGATCTTTTCCATCATGAAAGGTCCAATCCATACGTCCAAACCACTGCAGACCATTGCGTGGCAGGCTTGCCGAAAATGCGCCGTTGAAGGTAAGCGGGAAATTGCATGGCAGTGTTCCGACCGGGGTCGAGATGGGCGTGCTGCCGATGCAGGAACTGCCTAAAACTCCACCCGCTGTCAGACCCGTGCTGAGCGGGCTCAACTGACTCGGAAAGTCGGTTACCAATTTGGCCGATACATTGTTCGGAAACCGTTGCTGAATCAGACTAGCTAATTCAGGTGTAACGGCACTGGCTGAAAAGCTCGAGCCGACAGCTGACCGCAGCACATCGACCGATCCGAAAAAGAATAATTTATTTCTGACCACGGGTCCGCCGATTGTTCCGTTCGCTTCATTGCGCTGAAAAACGGGCACGGTTGGCTGGAACACCGAGTTCCGCGCCGTCAGATGGTTATTGGTGTGATAATAGCCGGCCGTTCCGTGGAAGTCGTTCGTTCCCGATTTCGTGATCGCATTCACCATGGCCGAGGAATTTCGTCCGTACTCGGCTGAAAAGTTGTTGACCGAAACGCGCAACTCCTGCACAGCGTCTGCACTCGGACTGAAGTTCGTAACACCCCCCCGCGGGCTGCCGTTCACAGAGGCGTTGTCAACCATGAAATTGTTAGATTCGGCACGCTGACCGTTGGCATTCAGGTTGACTCCGTATTCAGCCGAGAAGATATCTCCGGTGGCCTGAGCATAAGCCTGACCGCCGCCGCTAGGTAGGCCGGTTACACCAGGTGTCAGGACGACTAGAGTCATGAAGTTTCTGCCCACCAGTGGCAGGTTCGCCACTTCCTTCTCGTCTATATGACCAGAGACCTTGGCCTCACCGGTCTCGACCAAAGGCACTTCGCTCGTGACAGTCACTTGGGTGGCCGATGCGCCCAGCTTGAGCGGGAGGTTGAACGACTTGGTTTGATCATTTTCAAGCAGAACGTTCTCAAACACGCCCGTCTCGAATCCTGGTGCGGTCACGCGAATGGTGAAATTACCGGGCGAAAGCGACGCGGCGCGATAGTACCCGACCTCCGACGTCTCAACCACCCGCTTCACGCCGGTTGCCTGGCTTTCTATCGTCACCACCGCCTTGGGCACCCCGGCATCGGACGGGTCAGTAACGCGACCCTCGACTGCCGAAGTGAACTGAGCGGATAAGGGAGCGCCGGTGAGGAATAATGCGAACGCGCTGAGAAAAAAGTGCCTGTGCAAACGAGATGGCAGCTGACACAGCCGCATAGTGGTACCCTCCCCCTTTGACCGAATGTAAGGGCTTGCAAATCGAATATCATCGAACGTCGTCAGGAGTCAAGAACTATCTTTTATTACGGGACGACTAGGTTGTAGCTCTGAGCGCTATTCGATGCCGTTCAACGTAAACCCAACAAAATCCTCTATACTTTTGTAAGCGCTGTGCAGAAATGACCCGGGAAGTGGCAATCGTGTCTACCCGCAATCAAACGACCTACTTTGCGTTCCTGACCCCGGCGTCCGTCTTCATCCTCTTTTGCATCGCTGGCTCGCTGCTTTTAGGTCAGGACCGGAACGCTGCGCTTGAGCAAGCGGTCGCCGCCCTCCGAGCTCATTCTCCAGATGCCGCTATTTCGTTCCTTGAGCCCGTAGTCAAATCGCAGCCGGATGATTACAAGGCAGTTACGCTGATGGGCATGGCACTTTCCGCAAATAGCAAGAGCCAGGATGCGATTTCATTTTTCGAACACGCCCTCCAGGTACGCCCTATGTACCCGCCCGCCCTCAAAGGTCTGGCCGCGAGCGAGATGGCACTGAAGCAGCACGATGCCGCGAAAAAGCATTTTGAGCAGTCGCTCATTGCCGCGCCTGACGACCCAATTGCCCACGCAGGCTTGGGGGACATCGCCTTTGTCCAGTCCAATTTTGCTGAAGCAGTTCAGCACTTCGAACGGAGTGGGTCACTTTACCGCCATGACTCCCGACTGCTAGTCGAATATGCAAAGGCCAACACACAGCTGAATCAGACCGCCAAGGCCACGGAGGCGCTCAATAACATCCCCAATACCGCTGATGCACAGGTCCATTTCGAGGCAGGAACGTTGCTCGCGTCTCTGAAGAACTACGGCTCGGCTGCGCGCCAGTTCGACCTGGCATTACCGGCTTATCCGGACCACTACTCAGCAGGTTTTAATCTTGTCCTCGCCCGCGTGAACGCGCAAAAATACCGTGAAGCAATCGATGCGGGGCAAAAGCTGATCGCTGACGGTTATCGGAAAGCCGAGCTCTACAACCTCTTGGCCGAAGCTTACGAAAAGGCTGGTGAAACCAAGCAGGCCTACGATTCGCTCCGAACCGCGACGCAGTTAGAGCCGTCGGAGGAAACCAATTACATCGACTTGATTACACTCTGCATCAATCACAAAAATTATGATCTTGCATCGGAGATTGCCGGCATTGGACTAGCGCGGCTGCCCGCATCTGAGCGCCTTCATCTGCAGCTTGGGGTTGTTCTGGCGATGAAAGCACAGCTCGAAGAAGCAAAAAAGCAATTCGAGTTCGCCGCCACGCTGGCTCCGGATCGAAGCTTACCACCCGTTGCCTTAGCCTTGGTCTCGATGCAAATGAACCGGCCTACTGATGCTGTCCTACAGTTACGTAACCGCGTGCGTCAGTTTCCAACCGACTATCTGACGTTATGGTTCCTTGGCGAGGCATTGAACCGCAGCGGCACAGTGCCGGGGTCTCCGGGGCAGAAGGAAGCTGTTGAGGCGCTGCAACGCTCGGTACGGCTCAATCCAAACATCTCGCAGTCTCAAGAGCTTCTCGGCAAGCTGCTGGCACGGGATGGACATTTCGAGGAAGCCGCCGTGCACCTGGAGCGTGCGATCACGCTCGAACCGGAAAATGTGGCAGCAATTTACCAACTTGCTCAGGTCTACAGCAGAAAAGGCAACACGCCCCGGGCTAAGGAACTGTTTGCTAAAGTGAGCAAAATGAAAGCCGAGGATCGCGACAACTTTACCAATCGGCGACTTCAGCAGATTCTTCGCGCTGACGTACAGTGAGTAAGATCAGATTCGTGAATGAACAAGTCTTCGACACGAATACGCACCATTGATTCGCACACTGGTGGTGAGCCTACCCGCGTAGTTGTGTCCGGCGGTCCACCTCTCAGCAATTCATCGCTCGCCGCAAGATTGGAATGCTTTCGATTGCACCACGACCGGCTCCGGTCGGCTTTTGTCAATGAACCGCGCGGGTCCGATGCCGTAGTCGGTGCACTGCTCTGCGAACCAGTTGATCCCTCCTGTTCCGCCGTAGTGATCTTCTTCAACAACGTCGGGCACCTCGGGATGTGCGGTCACGGCACCGTCGGGCTCGGTGTTCCACTCGCGCATCTGGGAAGGATCAGTCCTGGCACTCACGGCATCGAAACTCCCCGTCGGCGTCGTCACAATGGAGCTCCACCAGACGGGCGAAGTTTCTTTCGAGAACGTCGCCAGTTACCAACTCGCAAAGGGAGTCCTAGTTGACGTGAATGGTTTCGGTAAGGTCACAGGCGACGTGGCTTGGGGCGGAAACTGGTTTTTTCTGACGCACGACAGCCCTTGCGGACTTCAACTGCGCAATTTGGACAAACTGACATCCTACGCCTGGAACATCCGGCGCGCTTTGAACGCCTGCAACATCACGGGCGCGCATGGGCAAGAAGCCGATCATATCGAGATCTTCAGCGAGCCCGGCGATCTCAAAGCGGAAAACCGCAATTTCGTGTTGTGCCCCGGCGGCAGTTATGACCGGTCTCCGTGTGGAACGGGGACCAGTGCGAAACTAGCCTGCCTTTACACCGATGGCAAGATTTGCGAGGGCCAAGTCTGGCGTCCAGCCGGATCAATCTGCATAAGGAATGCAGCCCTGTTTCCGCGCATTAAAGGATCCGCGTTCGTCACCTCCGAAGCACACCTCATCATTGATGAAAAAGATCCTTTTGCCTGGGGCATTCCGACGTGAGTGCCGCGTCCTATGATGTCGTCATTGCTGGCGCCGGAATCGTGGGAGCTGCCTGCGCAGCGGAGTTTGCGCAGGCCCGGTTGCGCGTCGCTCTTATTGAGCCCATCGTGGTCGGAGCCGGCGCGACAGCTGCTGGCATGGGACACCTTGCAGTGATGGACGATTCAGAGGCCCAGTTCGCGCTTTGCCGCTATTCCCAGTTGCTCTGGAAGAACTTGACTGACCGTCTTCCTGCCGACGTCGAGTATCTGGTTTGCGGTGCTATCTGGATTGCCGCGGATGACGATGAGATGGCCGAAGTCCAGCGTAAACAGCGTTACTACTCCGATCACGGTGTGCCTGTGCAGGTGCTTGATCGACAATCGCTCGCAGACGCCGAGCCTCATCTCCGCCCTGGACTCCTGGGCGGCCTTCTCGTACAAGAGGACGCCGTGTTGTATCCCCCCTGTGCAGCACGTTTCTTGATTAACGAAGCGCAACGCCACGGTGCAACTCTGCTCCTGGGCCAGAAACTGGTTAGCTTCGCGGAAAACACTGCCGTGCTCGAGGACTGCACCTCTCTTTCCGCAGCCTATGTTGTACTCGCGAATGGGTTGGCCGCGGGCGCATTAGTGCCCGGTCTTCAGGTGCAACCGCGAAAAGGACACCTTCTCATTACGGATCGTCATCCAGGATTTCTCAGGCACCAACTGATTGAACTCGGGTATTTGAAGAGTGCTCATTCCGTTGAAGCAGACTCTGTCGCCTTCAATGCCCAGCCCCGGCAGACTGGGCAAGTACTCATCGGCTCTTCCCGCCAATATGGAAGGGATGACCCACTGATCGATTCTCAAACCATGTCAGCCATGTTGAAACGCGCAGCGGAGTACATGCCCGGGCTGCGCAATCTTTCCGCCATTCGCGGTTGGACGGGTTTTCGTGCTGCCACCCCTGATAAGCTCCCTCTGATTGGGCTTTGCCCGGGCTACGAGACCGTATATGTCGCTACTGGACACGAAGGCCTCGGGATCACGACCGCTCTTGGTACAGCCAAACTTCTCGCCGACCTTGTATTGCATCGCGAATGCGCAATTCCTCACGAGCCATACTCGCCAGAAAGGGCCTATGCAGTTCACACCTGAGATTATCGACCTCTTTGTTAATGGAGAATCAGTGCGTGTCTCGCAGGGGACGACTGTCGCTGCCGCCATCTTGATCGCGGGCCAAACGAGCTTTCGGCACTCCGTTGCCGGCCAGCTCCGGGGTCCACTCTGTGGAATGGGCATCTGCTTTGAATGCCGCGTTTCCATCGATCATTTCCCCCATTCTCGAAGCTGCCAGATATTGTGCCGCGATGGAATGAAGGTACAGACCTCATGAATGCAGAACCGGTTCACACAGCCCATCGTTATGCGGACATCCTGATTGTCGGCGCCGGACCCGCGGGTATGGCCGCGGCGGTACGCGCAGCGCGGTGTGGCGCACAGGTTACTGTGCTTGATGACAATCCATTTCCCGGCGGTCAAATCTGGCGCAACGAGCACAATCATCCCAGCACAGCTGAAGCCTCGGAATGGTTCCGCTACTTGGAAGCCTCTCGGGTCCAGATACTAGCAGGTCCGCGCGTCATTTCGGCGGATGCTCAACGTAGGGTGCTGTTAACTGAAACCGGCGCCGAAGCATTCGAGATCCGCTACGATACGCTCATCCTGGCCACCGGCGCGCGCGAGTTATTCTTGCCCTTTCCCGGTTGGACGCTTCCCAACGTCGTGGGCGTAGGGGGACTTCAGGCGTTCGTCAAATCAGGCTTATCCGTTGCTCGCAAAAGAATCGTCGTCGCTGGTAGCGGACCGCTACTCTTAGCCGCCGCGGCGTACTTTCGCAAACGTGGTGCGATCGTCTCTTATTGCTGAACAATCATCCTGGCGCAGAGTTCTCCGCTTCGGTCTCACGCTGATTCGCGACCCGGCCAAATTTGGGCAGGCTCTCCGGTTGAGAATGTCCTTGGGAAGGACGCGATATCTGCCTAGTTGCTGTGTCGAAGCGGCCGAAGGAAGCGATAAACTGGCTGGCGTTCGCCTACGCCGAGGAGCCAAAACCTGGACAGAGCTCTGTGATTACCTGGCAGTCGGTTATGGACTCGTGCCTAACACTGAATTGGCCGCGCTTCTCGGTTGCGAAATCGTGAACGGCGCAGTGCGCGTAAATGACGTTCAGCAAACCTCTGTACCGAGCGTCTACTGCGCTGGCGAATCAACGGGCATCGGTGGCCTAGATCTATCTTTAGTCGAAGGACAGATAGCGGGTTATGCGGCAACTGGGCGCATTCAACTGGCTCGCGCTCTGTTTGCCCGTAGAATGCGAAGCATTCGGTTCGCCGCCGCGCTTGAATGCGCCTTTGCGCTGCGCGATGAATTACGGACCATAGCGGATGCCGCCACCGTTATTTGCCGCTGCGAAGACGTTATATTTGGCCAGCTCCAGTCAGTGGATTCCTGGCGCTCGGCAAAGCTCCAAGTCCGGTGTGGCATGGGCCCGTGTCAGGGTCGGGTCTGCGGCCCCATTGTCCAGTTTCTTTTCGGTTGGCAACCCGAATCCATCCGTCCACCTCTGTTTCCGGCCCGGGTGGCGAGCCTCATTTCACAATGAGTAAGTTTTGAGAGAGGTGCGTGACTGAATGGAAATGCAATGGCGTGGTGTCATACCTGCGATAACGACAGCGTTTAAGGAAAACTTGACTGTAGACCATGAGTTCATTGCAAAGCATGCTCGATGGCTCATAGATAACGGATGCACTGGTATCGTGGCACTCGGTTCGCTTGGTGAAGGTGCAACACTCGCGCGAGCCGAAAAATCTGAAATCTTGCACACATTTGTGAGCGCTCTCGGCGGTCGTGCCCCGGTGATTGCCGGCATCTCGGCTTTGAGCACCGAAGAAGCCGTTGCATTAGCAAAGGCATCCGAAGCCGTGGGATGCAGCGGTCTCATGGTTCTTCCCCCGTACGTGTATCTCGGCGATTGGCGCGAGACAAAAGCGCACGTAACTGCAGTCCTCTGTGCCACTAAGTTGCCGTGCATGCTGTACAACAACCCAATCGCTTACGCAGTGGACTTTCTCGCGCATCATGTGGAGGAACTGGTGCGCGAAAACGAGAACCTCGTTGCGATCAAGGAATCTAGCTCTGATGTTCGCCGCGTTACGGCCCTTCGCGTTCTTCTCGGAGATCGCTTGCAAATTCTGGTCGGTGTCGACGACGCGATAGTTGAGTCAATTGGGATCGGTGCTATAGGCTGGATTGCCGGCTTGGTGAATGCGTTTCCGAAAGAATCAGTAGACCTGTTCAAGTTGGCGGTGGCAGGCGATTTTGTGAAAGCCTTTGAGCTCTATCGCTGGTTCCTTCCTCTATTGCGAATGGACACCGTCCCTAAATTCGTCCAGCTGATCAAACTCGCGCAGGAGGAAGTTGGAATGGGCAACTCCAGAGTGCGTCCGCCTCGGCTGCAGTTAACCGGGGCCGAGCTCAATCAAGCCCGCGCTACGATTACCCACGCTCTCGCGAACCGTCCAAAGCCCGTGAGCACTCGCGCAGCGTCGACACGCACTCTTGAGCCCACGATCGCGCGTTAGCAGGGATGAATGCCAGAGCCGCAAAGCCGCAGAGAAATTCTGAAAGTCTTCGGCCTCGCTGGCCCTGGAACTCAGCTGCGAAAACTCGCCGTCGCACGGTCTGCAGCGGGTTTGAGCATAGGGTCAGTACCAGTTGAAATCTCTGTCACTTCCATTAGTCGCGTTACTGTACGTCTCAGCGTGGCCCCAATCGAGGCGGGGCGGCCCAAGCCGATCTCTCACGATGGCTCGCTTGTCCGCGCCAATTGGACGCAGCCCGAGGTGCACATTCGCACGCTCACTCAGCCGCGAACGATGGGCTGCGGAAATCTTTCCGTAACTGCCTCGGCTGAACCGCTCCGTTTTCGCATTAACTCACCCAGCCGCCTGGTTCAAGAACTGTGGATCGAGGGTGAAACAGGACAACTTCACTTCTCGTTGGGAGACGGTGCGGTATTCGGTCTCGGCGAGGGTGGCCCGCAATTCGATCGTCGCGGCAATTTTTACTCGACCCAAAGCGGCCAGGGTGCGTATCGTCTTCACACTCACGGGGGCCGCGTGCCCGTGCCTTGGCTGATTGGCACTGCAGGGTGGGGGCTATTTGTCCATCAACCTTACGGCGGCTTCGATCTTACCCGTCCCGAAGGCCGCTTCGATCCTTCCATCCCGAACGCGCCTCTCCCACTCGATCTATTCGTTATCGGGGAAACTGATCCCGCGGCGATCATGGCGGAGTATGCGCGGTTGACTGGACACCCAGAGATGCCGCCCCTCTGGAGTTTCGGATATCAGCAATCTCACCGAACGATCTCCAGCCGTGACGAAGTTCTTTCCATTGGCCGAACCTTCCGTAAAAAACGTCTTCCCTGCGATGCCGTCATATACCTCGGTACCGGGTTCTGTCCTTCCGGGTGGAACACCGCCAACGGCTCATTCGAATTCAACCGGAACGTGTTTTCCGATCCGCAGGAAGTCATCGATCAGCTGCACGCCATGCACCTCAAAGTTGTATTGCATGCTGTAATTCTTGCCGATACGCTACGAGGCTCAGCGGCCGATCCGTGCGAGGTCGTGCGATTCGATGAAGCCGAGGCCGGTTGCTATTGGGACATGCATCGCAAAGACTTTGCTCTGGGCATAGATGGTTGGTGGCCGGATGAAGGCGATGAACTCGATGTTCCGGCACGGCTCACGCGCAACCGGATGTATTGGGAAGGACCGCAGCTGGACCGCCCCAATCAGCGACCGTACGCTTTGCATCGCAACGCTTACGCCGGCATGCAGAGATATGGGTCCTTTTTGTGGTCGGGGGACGTGTATTCGACATGGGAGACCTTGCGCGTTCACGTCGCAATTGGCATTAACGCCGGACTCTCCGGGATGCCGTATTGGGGAACCGACACCGGTGGTTTCGTGCCTACCACGGAATTTACTGGCGAGCTGTATGTCCGCTGGTTTCAGTTCAGCGCATTTTGTCCACTCTTCCGCGCTCACGGTCGCACCTGGAAACTTCGTTTGCCTTGGCAGTGGAATACAGGCGAGCGCGGTGCTGATGAGATCACCTCTTACCGCGACGCAGCAAACCCTTCTTCCGAAGAGCTGCATAACCCAGAAGTGGAGCCGATCTGTCGAAAGTATCTCGAGCTGCGTTACCGCCTTCTGCCTTATTTATACAGCGCTGTGCGCGAGTGCCATTTGACCGGAATGCCCATCATGCGCGCGCTCTGGCTGCACTACCCAGCCGATAAAAGAGCCGTGACGTGTGGCGATCAGTATCTTTGGGGGCGCGATATGCTTGTGGCTCCTGTGATTGAAAAAGCTGCTAAGGTCCGGCGAGTGTATCTGCCGCCGGGCTTATGGTACGACTTCTGGACAGAAGAAAAACTGGAAGGCGGTCGGGAAATCGAGCGCGCTGTCGATCTCTCGACCATGCCGCTCTATCTCCGTGCCGGCTCAATTCTGCCGCTCGGGCCCGTCAAGCAGTATACGAGCGAAAGGGTTGATGCCCCGCTGACATTCTCAGTCTGTCCGGGTGGCGACGGCACGATGACACTATACGAGGATGATGGCGAGACATTCAACTATCGTCGAGGCGATTGGAGCGGTCTGCACGTGTCCTGGAACAACAACAATCGAACGCTTGCAGTACGCTCGGCCGCAGGTTCTCGCATTCGGGCCGACCGCAGGCCCATTGACGTTCGCGTCGTTCCTGATCGTCCGGTACGCCGTATCACGTTCGCAGGGACTCCGCTCTCGGTCAGTCTCTAACCGGTCATGCGCTTCCCCGTGTCCTTGTTTACCCCTGATCTGCTTTGTGATTGCCGGCTCGGCCTCTTGCAAGCGCAAGGCCGCTGTATTGACTACGAACGCGCTGAGAAATTCCTGCCCTGGAACATCAGCAAGCTTGTATTTGATGCCGAGGTGTTTCCCAACTGGAGAGGACACACCAATCGATTTTGGTGAGAAAATGTGAAAACCCGGCCGCCGCGAGTTTGTTCTAGTCGATGCCGGCCACAATACGCAGACTCTCGCTTTTGATCACTCGAGGTCGCTGCCGCGCTCTCTCGAGCAGCGGGTAAGTCCTATTTGGCAATGGACCTACCATTCCGTTCCATCGATTTCGTGCTTGACGGGTCCGCAGTTGCCTTCGATGTAGAAGGCACGCACTGCGCCTCTGCGCTTGGCACCTATATGCAAGAAGATTTCTAAACCAACCGAGCACAAGCCCGGTCTTTCGCCAGACGGCAAGTGGCAGGCCGAAGTCAATAACTACAACCTCTATTTGCGAAACACCTCCACGCGCCACCAGATTCAACTCACGACTGATGGCCGAAAAGACTGGACCTCCGCGACCCCGCTGCCCAATTCGCGTCTCATGGTCGAGCAGCGCACCGAAAACGTAAAACAGCCGCCCACCGTATTTTGGTCTCCCGATTCGAAGCGGCTTGTTACGTATCGCATCGATTCACGTCACGCAGGACGCTTCGTAATCACTCAGCATGCGCCACCTTTCCGACGGGCCGAAGCTGCAGTTACAGCGTCGTCTACCCCGATGCCCGGCGAGAAATTGTCAACCGCGGCGCCCATCATTCTCGATATTTCTACCCGAAAGCGAACTCCGGTCCAGATGGAGCCGCTTGAGATGTTCTTCCAGGATGGCCCGAGCTTTCGCTGGCTTACGACAACACGCATTTCGTCTTCGGCTACACCTCCCGGGTTATAAACGCTCGGAAATTCGTGAAGCAGATGCAGCGATGGGCCGAGTGCGAACCTTGGTTGAAGAGAAATCATACACGTTTGTCGATCCCGATTCCTCTTACCAGCGCTGGCTGCAAAATGACACTGACCTGATTTTTTTCGTGCGCGACGGCTGGAACCATTTATATCTCTACAACGCCCGAACTGCTTCTCTGGAAAATCGCACCACGCATGGCGACTGGGTCGTACGCAGCATCGAGCATGTTGATGATAAGAACCGTCAGGTTTACTTTCTAGCCGGCGGGCACGAATCCGGCGAGAATCCTTATCCTACTCACCTCTACCGCGTTCGTCTGGACGGCACTAGCCTCGAACTGCCAACCCCCTGACCTGCGAATCACACGGTCGACTTCTCACTCACTGGCGAATATTTTGTTGATAGCTACTCGCGTCCGGATCTGCCCACAGTCTCACTATTGCGGCGTGCAGATGGTAAGCAGGTCAAGACGCTCGAAAAGGCCGACATTGACAAATTGCTCCGCACCGGATTCCAATATCCTGAGCCGTTCAAAGGCAGTGGGCGCGACCGGAGAAATGACATTTACGGCATCATCTGGCGTCCGTCCATCTCGATACCTCGCGTAAGTACCGCGTGTCGAACAGATCTACACGGGTACTCAGGGCTTCTTTGTTCCAAAAAATTTCTCCGCCTTCCGAAACTCTGCCCAATCTGTAGCCGAGCCCGGCTTTATTGCGGCCTAGGTCGACGGAATGGGAACTGCGGGCCGGTCAAAAGCATGACCACTGCTACAAAACCTGGGCGACAGCGGGTTCCCGGATCACATCGAGCTTGGGATGAGCTATCCCATCGGCCCGTGGTATGGTGAGCAATCCAACGTCACGTTGGCGAAAAATCTCACCAGCATTTACTCCTAATTCACGGGGATGTCGATGACAACGTGAATGTCTCAAATAACCGACGCGCTGATTAAAGCGAACCGGAACTTCAACATGTACATCGTCTCCAATATGTTCCACGGTGATGACGATATCACATGTGTCAGTTGTAAGCGTTGGGACTATTTCTTCCAACACCTCCTCGCGTGACCCCGCCTCGCGACTTCGCGATGCAGCCGCCCCCGAAAGAAGAAATCGACGCCGAGCAGATGCGGCGAAAGCGCCACGAGAACGAGTGATCACGGCAACGCCATCAACTACGTAACTGTCCAGTAAACCGAATATCGCTCCCCACTTAATCGGTTGAACGGAACAAACGTAATATCCCTCGACTGGCCGTTGGTTCGGAACTCCAGTCCTTGGCTCTCCGTCTGCTTTAACCAGGACTCAGGATCTGGATTCGAAGCACGCAGTTGAGGTACTTGCATCGGGTGTTTTTCGACCTCGGGACCCATCGGCCCGATAATCATCTCTTTCGTCAGTCCTTCCGATCCAAGTTTTCCAGCCAGGACAAGCGGCCCATAGAGAACTGCCTGCGTAGTACGCTCATCTGCCATTGCTTCGACGTGCAGGTGCATCGGTATTTGCAATTCCACCCGGTCACCATCATTCCAGGTTCTTGCAATGGTCAGATAACTTGCCGGGCTGGGCGTCACGTCGAGCACCTTTCCATTGACCTTAACGGAGGCATCTGAACCGGCCCAGTACGGTATCCGGAGATGGATCGGCATTTCGACCGGTTCTGAGGCGCTGATCACAAGGGTGGTTCCGGGCGAATCTGGGAACTTCGTTCGCTGCGAAATTTTGACCCGTTTGTCGCTCCAGTCCAGCTCTGAAGGAATAAAGAGATTCACGTACACTCCATTTCCGTCGTGAAAATAGATGCTGTTGTTGAGCTTTGAGAATTCTTCCACGCCCGTGCCGGTGCAGCACCAGAACGAATCGTCCTCTGTATTGAAGGTTCGCCACGCGGCAGGAACGATCGAGAGGTAGTATTGCGTCACGCCGGTCTCCGAGTTAATAGCGCCCAGCCGGTGATTCAACAACGTCCGCTCATAGTAGTCGAAGTAGCGCGGGTCGCCGGTCCACTGATAAAGGTGGCGCGTGAGCTTCAGCATGTTGTAGGCACAGCAACACTCGGTCGTGCTCGTGTGCATCCTCAGCTCTGTACCCAAGCGCCTCGGCTCCACTAGCCAGGCCTCGCCATTACTGGTCCCGCCGGTCACGTACGCCCGCGCACTTATTACCTCGTACCAAAAAAAATCGGCCACGTCATGAAAGCGCTCATCGCCGCTAATCTCGTATCGTCTAGCTGCACCGATCACTTGCGGTATGTGTGTGTTCACGTGCAGACCGCGAAGCTCATCACGTCGCAGGGCAAGCGGATTGAAAAACTTCTTTTTCGTGAAGCGATCCGCAACAGTCGCGTAATGGCTATCGCCAGTTGCCGCTGCAAGATCGTAAAGTACGTCGTTCATCCCGCCGTACTCGGTATTCAGAATGTCCTGCATGTGTGGTTCAGGCATGCGGGCAGTCCAGTCATCCGCCCACTTCGCCATGCCTTGTAGCACATCAAGAGCCTGCTTGTTGCCGCAGTGCTCGTGCATATCGTACATGCCGGCCATGATCTTATGAATGGTATAAAAAGGCGCCCAAACCTTCTTGCGCGCATTCAGCCGGTCAAAGAACTCGGTCGGAAACGCGCTGAGATACCCGCCTCTCAGCTTTGCCTGGCACTTCGCAAGTTCCGCGACAATGTAGTCGCCTTTGGTTTTCAATTCATGGTCACCAGTTGACGAGTACATCAACGCGCAAGCGGAAAGATAGTGCCCGACAAAATGACCGCGAAGTTCACAATCCGGCTTTTCCCACCCACCTAGCGGCTGTGCCAAAGATGGAAGTCCCGCGTTCACTCGGAAGTTGTGAAGCAATCGATCAGAATTCAGCCGATGCAAATAGCCGCCATTGGCTGCCTGAACATCCTTGTAGATGCCAGGTGAAAGCCGCACCTCTGTCATCCGAAAAGCTTGAACTTTTGGTGATACTTCGTTGCGTGTGAACACAAGCGTTTCACCGAAAGGGCGAACCTCTTGGGGCAATCCTGCCTTAGGGTGGCTCGTGCTCTGCGGCGTTGCATTGGCGTTTTGCGGCGCTCTCTTCGTGACCTTTTGCGCTAAGAGAGAGCCGGCCCCTGCCACGCCGGTGAGCGTTCCCGCGAACGTCCTTCTGCTCAAATTCTTGTCGTGCAATTTCGACATGCTTTACTCCAAAATCGTAAGCCAAAACTTTTCGTTTTGACGACGCGCCGTTCTGCCTGGCTTGGTTTCTAGCATACCCCCGCGTGAAAGAGAAAGCGGGCTGACGGTACTGCGCGGTATCCGCATACAATAGCCTTTGCGATGAGTAGAGTTAAGCTTTGCCGGCTTCCGTTAGCCGCATTTTGCGTTTGGGCAGCAAGTCCCTTGACCGGCTTTCCCTCATCTGCTCAAGGGCCTCAGGCAGTTGTCTGGAATTCCTCACCTGACCAAATGCGCGACCTCATAGAACGCTACGCGGTCGATCGCACTACGCTCGAGATGTCCGATCAGATTCCGCTTTTACCCATGGTTCGCTCCCGCATGCGAAGCTTCTATTCCGAATGGGAGCGCCACCTTACGGACATAGATTTCGATGCCCTCGACGAGGCCGGTAGGATCGACTACCTTCTGTTGAAAAACCACTTAATACACGCGTTGCGCCGATTGGAACAACGGCAAAAACAGGTTGACGAAACTGAGCCGCTACTTCCGTTCGCTCCGGTAATTGTCAAGCTTGCTGAAAACCTCCGCTACATGCAGGACATCGATCCGCAGAAGGCGGCCGCGGAGTTAGACCGATTGAATAAGCAGATTGATCGGCTGAAAACATCAATCTCCACGGTCAAGCGGAGCAAATATATCGCTAACCGCGCCGCCAGTCAGATAGATCAGCTCAAGGCGGTACTCAAAACCTGGTTCAATTTCTACAACGGATATGATCCCTTGTTTACTTGGTGGACAGCTGAAACGTATCGAGCACTTGATGCGAATCTGCAGACCTACGCATCTGAAATCCGCGAGCAAGTCGTTGGCATCAAGGCGGGTGACAAAACGACTATCATCGGAAATCCTATCGGCCGCGAAGCTCTGATGAACGAGCTGGCTTCCGAAATGATTCCATACACTCCCGAGCAACTGCTCGTCCTCGCAAAACGGGAATTCACTTGGTGTGAAAACGAGGCCAAGCGAGCGTCGCGGGAGATGGGCGATGGAGACGATTGGCTCCGGGCCTTGGACAAGAAGGTTAAATCAGATTATGTGTCTCCGGGAAAGCAGCCTGCGCTAATCCGAAAACTTGCTCTCGAAGCGATTGATTTCGTCGAAAAGCATAATCTGGTAACCGTACCTGAATTGGCTCGCGAAACGTGGCGCATGGACATGATGACTCCGGAGCGCCAATTGATCAATCCCTTTTTCACGGGAGGCGATACGCTGACCGTTTCTTATCCAACCAACACTATGACCTACGAGCAGAAGATCATGAGCATGCGCGGCAACAACGTTCATTTTGCCCGTGCCACGGTCTTCCACGAACTAATTCCAGGGCACGAGCTCCAGGGCTTCATGGCCCAGCGCTATCGCGCTTACCGCCAGATATTCACAACGCCTTTTTACGTTGAAGGTTGGTCGCTGTATTGGGAAATGCTGCTTTGGGACATGCATTTCGCGGTCACTCCAGAAGATCGGATGGGGATGCTCTTCTGGCGAATGCATCGTGCTGCGCGGATCATCTTCTCCATCAGCTTCCACTTGGGAAAATGGACGCCAGAGGAATGCGTCGATTTTCTCGTCACCAAAGTCGGCCATGAACGCGAAAACGCGGCAGCGGAGGTGCGGCGCTCTTTCATCGGTCAAGATCCACCCCTGTATCAAGCCGCTTATATGCTTGGCGGATTGCAACTACGCTCGCTACACAGGGACCTAGTCGAATCGGGGAAGATGACGAATCGTGAATTTCACGATGCAGTCCTGAGAGAGAATGCCATCCCCATCGAAATGGTGCGTGCAGATTTGATAAAAGAGAAACTTACCCGCGAGACACTTTCGAGCTGGAAGTTCTATGGCGATTTGAAACCAGAATGAACGCAACCCGCTAGTCCGAAACCGAGCGCAAAATGGTTCACGCTTGCGCGGCTTATCGCTTTGGACGGGGATGCCCTTTTTGCACCCAGACGATCATCTGACCTTGACCGCTATGCGTCATAAGGGATAACTGTGAAGTCCACCGATTGCTTCGCCCCCTTCGGGACGTAGAGCGCCTTGCCTTTTATGACCATCACGCCAATTTGAACATCCGGTCGAAACTCGGCTGGCAAAGCTGCATTGTCAGGCCAAAGCAAGTTCATTCACTTTGCCGTCCGGATTGTTTGAATGTAAGTCGGGCGAGGAGCGCCGTTTACATCCTCGGTGCGTCGGCCGTGTCGTTAGCTCTTTTCATTTATGGTTTTGCTATCACTTGGCCGCGGCTTTCAGCGTTCTCACCGCGCTTCTAGTGTTCTGGTTACTAAAGCGGAAATTGTGAGGCGTTCTCTTCGGATCGCGGCCACGCTTCAGGATCAAGAGTCGCTATGGATGCTGTAACCGGACAGGTTTGGGATGCTTTTTGTGCCACTCGGTGTGGTGCTGAAAAAGACGAGCCGCGAATATGACTGCATGGTCGTCTCCCGACCGCCCGATAAATTGAATAGCGATTGGAAGCCCATTGCTGCTGAAGCCGCAAGGAACAGCGATTGCCGGCAAACCGCACAGACTGGACACCCCATCGGGCGCACCGGAGTCGATCGGTTCTGCAATTTCCCCTTGACGCCCCGTTTTTGGCGGTGGCTGCACAAGCGGTTGCGCCAAGTCAGGCTGACCGGCAGTCGTCAGAACATCGAAAGAATCGAAGAGCTTGTCCACCTCGCGCTGCAGAAACGTACGCACCCGCTGAATCTGCAGATAATCGGAAGCGGGAAAGGCCCGGCTCACATATCCATTGATCTGGCCTAAAGGGTCGGCCAGCTTGGCGCATTCGCCTGTATCGATCAGGCTTTGGAAAGCCGATGCCGCCTCAATTAGGATCGTCAACTCTGCGGCCTGTTCGAAGGGACCATCCGGCAGTTGCGTTTGCGAGACTCGCGCTCCCGCTCGCTCAAGCACGCTCGCACCTTCGTCACAAGCTTTCTGCACTTCCGGATCGATTTTGTTCCAGACGTTTGTTAACCGACCCACTCGAAGAGGCATGTGCGGCTCCAATTCAGGGGCGGGATAGCGAAACTCCGCTTGGGATGCGGGCGCCGAGTCACGATCCTTCGCGTCGTGGCCGGCAATTATCGAGAGAACTAACCCGCAATCATCCGCGGTGCGTGCCATAGGCCCGAGCTTATCCATCGACCACGCAATTGACATCGCGCCGTAACGGCTAACGCGCCCGAAGCTCGGCCTCATCCCAGCTACTCCGCACCAAGAAGCAGGGCAAATAATCGAACCACGCGTATCCGACCCAAGTGCCCAGGGAGCCAAACCTGCCGCCACAACTGCTCCGGAACCGCTCGACGACCCACAAGTCCAGCACTCCGTGTTCCATGGATTCTTGCATTGCCCGGTCAATGATGCGTAGCCATTTGTATATCCCAACCCGCCAGCAAGCTCAATCATCGCCGCTTTTCCGATCAACACTGCACCGGCCCGATTTAGTTTCTCGACGATGGTGGCGTTGTATTCGAACTCCTGATCGACGTAAGGCCGCGCACCCCAGGTGCTTCTATATCCTTTGACGGCCACCAGGTCTTTCAATGCGTAGGGTATCCCATGCAGAGGCCCTCGATGATGTCCTGCCAGGATTTCACGCTCCGCTGCGCGGGCTTGCTCGAGAGCGAGTTCCTGAGTGACGGTTACGTAAGCGTTCAGCTTACTGCCTATGCGCTGGCTGCGATCTAAATAGCTTTTGGCGAGCTCCGTCGGTGAGAAGGAATGCTTGCGTAAATGAGCCTGCAGCTCACGTATAGGAAGAAAGAGAATCTCTTCACCCAGCATGTTTCAGCTATTCGTCTACTGCCGTTCTCGCGTGCGTTCCGGCGCGGGAATAGTCTTCCAGGCGGAGGTTGAGCGTGGTCGCGGGAGTATCGCCGTTATCGACAGGGAAATCACGGATCGGCGCAAGCAGGCGTTGATTCTGCACCAGAACACCGCGTATCCGACTGCGTTGCTCATCCGACAGGCGATCACCATAACGCCGCACCGTCTCGTTGAACCAGCTTTCTACTTCTTGCATTTGCGCGGGCGTGAGATCAGGCTCGTTGGCCTGCCGGCTGGATGAAACAAGCGGGTCCTCAATTGGTGCGCCGGCGCTCGGATGAGCAATAGCCGTGAGCGCCGCCGCCACAGCGCTTTCCCCGAATCGACGTCGTGAAAACCTTCGTTTGCGCAATTGATTCCTTTCGGCCTAGCTGTTGTACGGATATTTACATCCCAACCTTAAATTCAGAGATTGTATCCGCACTCAGGTGCTACTGAATTCCCGTGAAATCAGCGGTTCCGACGCGCACGATCGTCGCAGTGTCAGATTTCTTACGCTCACCTCGTGAGGATGTCTCACTCTCCAGTGCGGCCTCGGTCCAAACGCCATAGACGCGATCTTTGTAAGCCGCGAGCCATGTGTAATCGCCTAAGAACGCGGTTTGACCCTCAAACGGCTCAGTGGTCCAGGCGTAATTAGCGAATGTCTTGCCACCCTCCTTGGAACGCGCCAGCGTGATTCGTGTCTTGCGATTGCTAGGATCATTGCGCCGATCGTAGAACTGTACATACACAACGCCTGTAATCGGATCCACGGCGAGCCATTGAAAGAACTGATCGTTGCCGTCGTGTATGGGATCAGTATTCACGCGCAATGGCTTAGACCAGGAACGGCCGCCGTCGGATGAGGACGCCGCGAACACGTCAACGTCGCCATTCCTGTAATCGCTCCAGGCGATATACAGCTTGCCGCTATTCTTGCCACGGCTCCAGTCGGTGCCGATTTGCGGAAATCCCATCACTCGCACGAGGCCCGGAATGCCTCCGAAATAGAGGGGTGCTGTTTCGATGATCGTTCGTGATTTCGCAAAGCTCTTCCCTCCATCCCGCGATCGCGTGAACGCGATCGTATTTCCGTCAGCCCAGATCACGTAGATCGTTCCGTTTCCATCCACGGTACCAACGAAACCAACGAGCCCTCCATTGTCATCGCGCGGAAGCCCTGCGTGCGTACTGATCCGGAGCGGCGTAGACCAGGTCCGGCCATCGTCGGTGGATCGAGAAAACAACATAATCGACTGATCGAGTTGCCATTCAATCCATCCTACGTAGAGATTGCCGGCATATTTACTGTGCGGTGCGTTATCGGCGAAAATGCGAGGCATATCCTCCCACTGAAGGTTCGGCTCATGACCCGTTGGAAACACTTTTAGCGCCGTGGGATCATGCTCCCACGTCTTGCCTCCGTCTAGCGATCTACGCACAAAGATGCCATTTCGCCCTGCCTTGTGCGCCCAGTAAGAGGTCGTCCCCAGCTGGTCAAATGTCAAGTAACAGAGGAATGCATGGCCCTTGTTGCCGAACGTAGTCGATACATCGCCGGCTACGCGCCAGTCATTTGGGGTGGTGCCTTCCGCGAGCGCAAAAGTTCTGCCCGAGTCGGTCGAATATGCAGCTCTCGAATGGCCCTGGAATACCGCAACCACTTGATTCGGGTCGTTCGGGTTCACTGCAATTCCCGGTTCATTTCCCCGGGCATCAAGCGATGAAATGGTAACGATATGCGCACCCGGAGCGCGGGGCAGCGACTGGGCTGCGGCGAATGCCGCAAAGCCGAGCAGGAACCCATTTTTACGAAACGAACTCCCCAAGCCAGAACGTATTTTCATAAGGTTACAGCCAGTTTACGAAACGAACCCAAATGGGTTCGTTTATTATTTTCGGGCGGGCGGCCTGCTGGGACCGATGATGTTAGACCTATACTGAGAGCGTTTACAAAAAATGCGTCACATGAAAGCTTTGAGACTCTCCTCGGGTGCCGCAGGCCTGCTGTTGGTTTTGGGGCTGACGACCGCGCCCAATCCGGAGCGCGATTATCCCTTTAAACCGGTTCCATTCACTTCGGTTCATATGGCGGACGTGTTTTGGGCTCCACGCATTGAGACAAATCGAAAGGTCACGATTCCGTATGCATTCAAACAGTGCGAGATCACGGGTCGCGTTGCAAACTTCGAGCGTGCGGCAGAGGCGATCCGGAGACAACTCGACGAGAAAGATCCGAAGCTGCCGGGATATCCGTTCGACGATACCGACATTTATAAGGTGATCGAAGGCGCGAGTTACACCCTGAGTGTTCACCCAGATCCGAAGCTCGATGCTTACGTAGATAGTTTGATAGCGAAACTTGCGGCGGCTCAGGAGGCAGACGGATACCTATACACCGCGCGAACCATCAATCCTCAACATCCTCACGCATGGTCAGGCGCGAACCGGTGGGAGAACGAAGAGGTTCAGAGCCATGAATTGTATGATGCAGGCCATCTATTCGAATCGGCGGTCGCTCATTACCAGGCAACGGGGAAACGCACCCTGCTCGATATTGCACTGCACGAGGCAAACTTACTTTCCGATACGTTCGGCCCCGGTAAGCGCGGCATCTGGCCGGGTCATCAGATTGTTGAGATGGGTCTAGTGAAGCTCTACCGGGTTACCAGTGATGAGCGGTATCTCAATTTGGCGAAGTTCATGCTGGATGTTCGCGGAGGGAAAAACGGCTCCGAGTACAACCAGTCATACAAACCCGTAATTGACCAAACTGAAGCGGTGGGTCACGCGGTCCGTGCGACTTACATGTACTCCGGAATGGCGGATGTCGCCGCCATAACGGGTGACGTGCGGTACGTACACGCGATCGATGCGATTTGGGAGAACGTTGCCGGCAAGAAGCTGTACATAACGGGAGGAATAGGCGCGACCGGTGCCGGCGAAGCGTTCGGCGCCAACTACGAACTGCCGAATCTCACCGCTTACAACGAGACCTGTGCCTCGGTCGGAAATGACTTCTGGAATCAGCGGCTATTTCTGCTGCATGGAGACGCGAAATACGTGGACGTGCTCGAAAGGACTCTCTACAACGGGCTGATTTCGGGCGTATCGCTCGATGGCAAGTTATTTTTTTATCAAAATCCGCTGGAGTCCAATGGACGGCAAGAGCGCAGCCCATGGTTCGGAGTGGCCTGTTGTCCGGGAAACATTACGCGCTTCATGGCATCTGTTCCAGGCTATGTCTATGCGACACGTGAGGACGCGATATACGTGAATCTTTTTGCGGGTAGCACCGCTGAGCTTGCACTAGGAAAGCGAACGGTCAACATGACGCAGGAGACCCGATATCCGTGGGATGGACGGGTGAAGATAACAGTGGACCCGGGCCAGCCTGACACGTTCGCTATCAAGGTTCGCATTCCAGGGTGGGCGCGTGGCGAGGCGGCGGCAAGCGATCTTTATCGGTTTGCCGACGACACGAATGAGCCCGTAATGCTCAGCGTGAACGGTCATCAAGTACCTATCCGGCTTGATAAGGGCTACGTCACCCTAAATCGAGAATGGAAGCCTGGCGCCACGATCGAACTTGATCTTCCAATGCCGGTCCGCCGAATCATTGCAAATCGCCAGGTTGCAGCCGACGAAGGACGTGTCGCCATTCAACGCGGGCCGCTCGTGTATGCCGCCGAGTGGCCGGATAACCCGAATCACAAGGTGCGAAATCTTCTCCTTCCGGATAGCGAGAACTTCACGGCCAGATTCCGGCCCGACCTGCTCAATGGCGTAGAGGTAGTTGAAAGCAAGGCCATCGCTCTGGCATATGATTCGGCGGGCAAACTGCGCCGCACCGAGCAGGAATTTACGGCCATTCCATATTACGCGTGGGCGAACCGTGGCCGCGGAGAAATGGCTGTGTGGATTGCGAATAAAGAGCGCGCTGCCAGGCCGACGCGATTTCCAACTCTGGCGATGAAGAGCACTGTCACGGTGTCCAGTGGCGGGCACACAGTAACGGGTGAAGGAAGGGTGAAGTGGCCTGAGGCTGTTAATGATGGCGAGGAGCCCACTGCATCAAACGATCCAAGTTCGTATTTTGATTGGTGGCCGGAGAGAGGTCGAACGGAATGGATCGAGTATGCATTTCCGGGACGTTCGACTGTTTCGCGCACGCGGGTGTACTGGTACGACGATACCGGCCGCGGTGAGGTGCGGGTACCTGCTTCTTGGCGCCTGCTGTATAAAGACGGCGAGGAATGGAAGCCGTTAGAGAACGCGCAACAGTACGGAGTTGCAAAGGACCGATACAATGAAGTCCGCTTTAGCCCCCTCACGACGGCGGGCTTGCGGCTCGAGGTCACTATGCAACCGGAGCGGTCAGCCGGCATACAGAAATGGAAGGTGGATTAGCTGTCGATTGCCCCGCCTTTCCGTTCACCTGGGCCATCTGCTTTCTTGAACCGCGGGACAGCCGGCAGCTTCGGGAGAAAGCTGCCGACGCGCTTCATGTAATCGCGATACTGATCGCCGAAACATTCGATTAAATACCTTCCCCCGGCCCGCGTAGACAGCGCCGATAGCGGAACTATCGTCGCTTCCCCGCGCCCCTTTTGTAAAGTGTCATATATGCAAAGTGATTCCCGTAGGCAACAGTCGATCACTTCGGCCGAGTAACTTGGATTGGCTGCGAGGCCAGCATTGCTCCGACGGATTGCGGGATAAATCACAACAGGTGCCTGACGCATCTCGCCCGGTACAGGACACGTGGGGTGCTCACAACTCACCGCACTCGGCAAAGAACTGGCCGACTTACCCGAGAGCCCTGCCAAGGAAGACAAGCTCCTTGGAATCCTTAAGTGCTTTCACGGCTACGTGCTCAAGTACGTCTCGATGACTCTGCACGGTCACTTGCCTATGCAGCGCAAGGGCGCGCGGCCGGGCGGCGCAGTCAACAAAGACACGCACTTACTCTTGCGGCATTTTATTCCCAGAGAAAAAGTTCTAACCGGGCTACTTTGGGCGCCGCGTGCCGGACGCTTCACTTAGCGTTCAACGGCATGAATGCCGACGAAACCTACGATTCCTTGATGCTGTGCATGGTGAAGGCAGTCCGCAGATATGATCCCTATTACAACGAAAAAGTCAAAGCCGTGGCCGGCCTGATCGAAGGAGTGTTGCATGATCGCAAGAAGTTCACGGCGAGCGATATCAGCCGTCACCTGGGCTATGACGGCACTAGCTACGTTCGTTTGTTGTGTAAGCGCGCTTTTCTGCTGGCGGGCGGATCGCCGTCAGGCGAGGCGCAATATGAGAGGTCGGATTTTTGGCCGCCGCCCAAGGCGTTTTTTCAATCCGGAGGCGGGACAATCTGTCGCGCCCGATTTAACTCTGAGCCGCATGCCTATCGACATCGGCTCCATGACCCTCGCGTGGATCAGCGAGCCCCAGTCGGGGCTCTTGGCCGATCTCACCAAGAGAGACCGCCACTTACTTTACTGTGTTTTTGCGCGTTCCATGGATTGGGAACCGATTTCCCAGACGTTTGATATCAGCATGCGGGAAACAAAACGCTGGTATGGCGAGATTCTTATTTACGCCGCGCCTTCGAACGGTTCAGCGCTCCGGTACTAGGCTAAAGTAATGCCCAGGGTTCATCGCCGGCCGGATTTAAAAGGCAATCGCCGTTGACCCGGCGCACAGAACGGCCTTCACCTTAGTTCTTGTATCATGTGCCGCCGCCCCGCGATTCGTCCGCGCGGTTCAACAGGATCATGCTGCTGCTGCGATTTGTCGATCTACGCAGAGCCGATAGCCAAGCAAAATGCTTTAGCAACCGAGTTGCCGCTACACATGATCTGGCGGGGACCGAGCTTCACATGTACCGTTTGCGCGTTATGCGTCAACTTGACGGCGCAGCGCGGATTGGCGGAGCCAAGAGTTAATGAGGCGGGTTACTTTTCGCGTTTGACGGCTTGGGCAGGCGGCAGCGGTGACACCACGTAGATCTGATCGAGCACTTTCAACATTAGGGCATTCGCTGTCGGTTGTTCGTCGAGCGATACGGTCAGATTCGTCCACACAACCAGTGTCACCTGATTGCCGGGGTCGTAGCCCATGAACGAGTTGTACCCGGGGGTCTCGCCACCGTGAAAGTACATTGTGTTCGGTCCCCAGTGCAGTCTGGCGATACCGTACCCATACTGTTGACCGTCCGGTTTGCTCGGGTCCTCGGGCTGCGGACTGTCGAACCAGCGGCGCTGATACGTGGCGTTGAGCAGGCGACCGGCCACCAGTGCCTGGATCCAGGTCGCGAGATCGTTGGCGGTCGAGATGACACCCCCGGCCGCTGCAGCGAAGGAATGGTTCAAGTTCGTGTAGTCCTTGGGCAGAAGGGTGGCGGTCCGGGCAGCGGCCTTTACCTGGGGCGAGTAAGGAGGTGTGCCGACCATAGCGACCGAGGCACTCCCGTACAGGTAGCCGTGCGAGTAGGGATCGGGGATGGTGTTCACGGCGCTGGCGGGAAGTTCGGTGTGCTGCAAACGCAGCGGCCCGAACAATCGGTCGCGCATCGCCTGGGCCAATGGCTTGCCCCCGACCTTTTCAATGATCAGGCCCAGCAGCGCGTAGTTGGTGTTGTTGTACTCGTAGGCTGTGCCAGGCGGAAAGTTGGGTGGGTGTGCAAAGGCAATGGCCAGCAGCTCGGCTGGGGACCACACCCTGGCTGGGTGATGGTCCATACTCTCCCAGATTTCGAGCGGCATTGCTGTAGTTGTAGAGGCCTCTGCGCATGGATGCTGATCAACTTCTACAAAACTCTGATTCCGTACAAGTGGTTTGTTTATTGCCGCTCCGCCTGATGGGGCGAAACGCGGATCGTCTTCCACAGCTCGGGGGCGAGCGTCTCGCCGCTATTTATGAAGATCCGGATTCACTTGCGCGAGCTTTCAGCGGTGTCGAGCGAGTACTCATCGTCTCAGGTTATGCCGAACCAGGCAAGCGCAGCAAACTGCACAAGAACGCTTTAGATGCAGCGGCGGAAGCTGGAGTTAGCCACATCGTGTACCTCTCGTTCCTGAGCGCATCGCTAAACTCCCTGTTCCCGATGGGACGCGACCATTTCTGGAGCGAAGAATACCTACGTGCAACCGGCGTGCCTTTTACCAGTCTGCGCGACAGCTTCTATTTAGACCTAATACCCGACATGTTCAACGCATGCGCGGGCCTGGAGGCGATGCGAGTTTCCTGGGTTGCGCGGGATGACGTGATACGCGTTGTCGCAACCGTGCTGGAAAACCCCGCTGGAAGGGAGGGAACTTTCGACATCACGGGTCCGGAATCGCTCACCTTGCAAGACACGGCTACGCAGGTGTCATCGCTAACGGGACGCCAGCTCCGATACGAAATAGAGTCCATCGAAGAAGGGCGAGCGTGGCGAAGCAGGCTAGGCGCGCCAGCTTGGGAGGTGGATACCTGGCTCGGTTCGTATGAAGCAATCGCTGCAGGAGAATTGGGGAGGGTTAGTGAGGCGGTATTTGAGATTACGGGCGCAGCACCGATGAACCTTCGATCATACTTCTCGTCCCGCCCGGCTTTGATCGAGAAGCTCCGGCAAAGCTAGCAGCCAAGTCCTTGCTGTAACCCAGTTTTTTTATGGTGCAGCGGCCAGGCTGTTGAATGAATGCACGCCCGGTTCTGAGTGCTTGGCATCGGCAGCGGCGGCCCAGTTCTCTGCTATGCCTGAGTTCGGTAATGACCTTCGGATAAGACGGGTTCCCGTCTACCTTGATGACCCGTGGCCGGGGATGATTCAGCGAACGCAATGCCTTCTCAAAGAAGCGTTTGGCTGCCGCTGCATCACGATTAGGCGAGAGCAGAAAATCGATGGTGTCACCGGCGGAATCAACCGCCC
>JBPCJX010000104.1:0-3587 GCA_051004875.1 Bryobacteraceae bacterium | reverse complement strand
AACACCTTCAAAAAGCCCAAACTCGGACTGTCGACGAGTGACGGCGATATTGTTCGCAGGACAAGGCTCGTATTCGATTTCGACCCACGACGACCTGCTGGAATCAGTGCGACGGATCAGGAAGTCGCAGCCGCTCAAACATGTGCAGCGGCGGCATGGAAGATCTTAGACGCACAATTCAAGTGGCCGGCGGCAGCTGCAGCGATCATGTCGGGGAACGGCACGCATCTCGTGTGGAATCTTGATTTACCCAACGACGACGAATCGCGGGCTCTGCTCGAATTTGTCCTCCGAGCGGCGGACCTCCTATTCAGCACAGAAGAAACGTCTCTCGATACCGGCATGTTCAATGCGTCGCGAATCATCAAGGTTCCAGGCACCATCGCACGCAAGGGCGACGACACGCCGGATCGACCGCACCGCCTCGCATCGGTGATCTCTCGCCCGAAGGGATCAGCGATACTGTCTTGCCATCAGTTGCTCGCGCTCGCTCAAATCGCTCCGAAGATGGAACCTGCGTTTCCTAATGGGCGTGGCGCCTTTGCGCAACCGTTCGATCTAGAGGCATTCCTGAGCAGAACCGGGGTCAGATACAGAGGCCCGCTTCCTATCAGCCAAGGTGAGAAGTTCGTACTGGACCACTGTTTTTTTGATGAGAGCCATACCGGCACATCGGCCGCCGTGATCCGTCGTTCAGGCGGCATGCTGGGCTACATGTGCCAGCACAATTCCTGTCGAGACCGGCACTGGCAGGACGTGCGTGAACGCTACGATGGTCCCAAGCAACGGGCCACAAGCTATCAACGTACAGCGAACGAGCCAAAGGGTGAGGAGTTCAATGACGAGTGGCCTGATCCTTTGCCCGTTCTTGGCGTATTGCCCGCGGTGCAGGCATTCGATGGAAGACTTCTACCCGCTTCATTCAGAGCACTTGCCATAGATGTAGCTCAACGTATGCAGGTACCCCTTGATTTTCCAGCAGCAGCAGTCGTTGGGAGCCTTGCAGGCGTGGTCAACCGACGTGCATTGATTCAGCCGAAGGCGAACGACACCTCGTGGCGAGTGGTTCCTAACCTATGGGGCGGAATCATCGCGCGCCCGGGATTCAAGAAGAGCCCAGTCATCGAAGAAATCACACAACCGATCCGTGCACTGCAGGAGGAGCACTATCAGGCGCATGCTCGCGAGATGGGTAGGTTTGCTGTAGATCAGGAATCCTATGACCTCGAAGTAGCCGCGTGGAAGAACAAGTGTAAACAAGCCCTTCAGAGAGGGAATCCGAAACCTGAAAGACCGGTTGCACCCTCCCAGCCTAAGGTGCCACGCCTGTACTACGTCGATGCGACTTTCGAAGCTCTGCATAAAGCGATGAGCGAGGATGTATCCGGCGTTTTTGTGCTGCGTGACGAGTTAACTGGCTGGTTCGCTCAGCTCGAGCGTCAGGGTCGAGAGCAGGAGCGTGCCTTTTGCCTTGAATCCTGGAACGGCACATCGCCGTTTGTGATCGATCGAGTCGAGCGGGGCACGATTCACGTTGCCCACTGTTGCATGAGCCTATTCGGTGGGATACAACCTGCGAGGTTAATCGAGTATCTTGGATCAGCCGTAACGGGCGGCCTCTCCGACGATGGCCTCATGCAGCGTCTTCAGGTGCTGGTTTGGCCAGATGCACCTTCGGAGTGGGTCAACGTCGACCGTGAGCCAGACGCCAACGCCGGCAAGACCGCCGCGAGAGTTTTCAGGCTCCTTGCCGGATTATCGGCCGAGGACCCGCTTATCTTCCGGTTTGCTCCGGGTGCTCAAGCTCTCTTTGATGACTGGTATGCAGATCTTCAGAAACAAATCCGAGACCCAGAAATGCACCCCGCGTTAGCGTCGCACCTCAGCAAATACGCAAAGCTGATGCCCGCTCTGGCACTGTTGTTCGAGTTGGCCGATCAAATCGCGATAGGCGCTGTTGCAACTCTTACCGTTTCACTGGAACACGCAAAGCAGGCGGCCGAATGGACCGTATATCTCGAATCTCACGCACGGCGGATCTATTCGTCTATTACCCGTCCAGAGATGCGCGCCGCTGCGGAATTGGCAGCTAAGATCAAACGTCGTGCCTTAGGAGAATCGTTTTCAGGTCGGGATGTTTACCGCCGAGGGTGGACTGGCCTCGATAACCCGGAAGGCGTGAAAGTTGCGCTGGACATCCTGGAAGACCACGAATGGGTTCGGCACCTACCACAACAGACGAGCCAAACCAGAGGCCGGCCTGCGCTGACGATTTACACCGTCAATCCGAAGATGTGGAGCGCGACGACATGACAAACCGCAGCTGGCTAGATTGGGCGCCGAGCCCAGAAAATCTGCGCACGTGTCCCGAGAATGAACTGACAAAACTGACAAAAAGTATTTCTGTCAGTTCTGTCGGTTCGTATCAGGGGGAGGGTGACACTTCCAGCGCAGTTAGCGTGCCCCAAGGTGGAACTGACAAAACTGACAAAAGCCTGAGTCAGGAACAGGCTGAAGCTATGCAGGTGTTGAATCTCTGCGGTGTGAGGATCATGCGGTACGGGTCAGAGCTCCGGATCGGCGCTTGGGAAGACCTGGACGTGCCCGAATTACGCGCGGCGATCCAGACGGTGGGAATTGCTGAGCTTCGAGTTGTGCACCTTGAAGGGGCCGATGTGCCGATTCGATACAAGGTGCGCCAGTGTCCGGACCGCGCGTCCGGTGAGTCGTTCGAAGCTTGGCGCCGACGCGCGCTGGCTCCGGCCCGGAAGCACTGGCCTGGATGGGCCGAAAACAAGGTGGATGACGATTCAGGCCAAACAACGACCGAAGAAGGACGATGAGAACACCGTCTAATAACGGGCAAAAAACGCGCCGGGGAGTGTTTCAGCCCGGCAACAAGCACGGACGCGGACGGCCTGAGGGCTCGCGGAACAAAGCATCTCTGGCGATTCAGGCTTTGCTCGACGGAGAGTGTGAAGCGATCACACGCAAGGCCGTCGAGATGGCGAAGGCTGGAGACACTACCGCGATCCGTCTCTGCCTGGAGCGCCTGCTCCCGCCCGCGCGGGATCGCGGCATACGCATCAGCCTGCCGGTGATCAAGTCGACGGGTGACGTCCTGTCTGCGATTGGAGAGGTGCTGCAATCCGTCGCTACCGGCGAGCTTACCCCAATGGAAGCGCAGAACGTAGCTGGACTCTTAGAGTCATACAGGCGCACCGCGGAGACGACCGCAATCGAGGAGCGAATTACCGAATTGGAAAAGAGGATCACGAGTGAGCAATCTAAAGCAGCGCGTTGAAAAACTGGAAAAGGCCGGCGGCGGTGTGTCAACCTTCGATGAGCGGTTTCGGAAGTTTTGCGCAAACGCCCGGTATGACGTACAGCGATGAGATACCGGAAGCCCTCCGCGGCCACGAATCGCAGATTCGACCGCCGTGAAAATGTACTGGCACTGGGCAATCCCGATCCTGGGACATTCTGCACCTCCTTGCTACATCATTGAAAATACTGAGTATTGTAACGGCCGATGAATGGCCGACGAGACTAGTTTTTTCATTCTTTCCAAAGGGAGTCTCATTTAG
>JBPCJX010000103.1:0-48206 GCA_051004875.1 Bryobacteraceae bacterium | reverse complement strand
ATCACCGGCCAGAGCAAAAAGCTTTTCCGCTTGCGCGTAAAGCGGGCCGGCATCGGCCCAATTGAAAAGATCTCTCAGGTGTTCGGCTTGACGCAGAAGGACGGCGGGATCGTTCTTGGTCTGGGCGAGGCACTCCGCCGCCAAAAAACTTCCGACGATAAGTAGCATTAGGCGGCGTAACAGCATTGCTCACCCACGAACTTAAATTGTGCCAGACGTCAATCTTGAATCAACAGAAATACCGCAGCTGATGATGCGTGGTATAGATCCCAGGGATCACAACGCCGAAGAGCCCGCCTTAGATGGCCTCTGCGTTTCCCGGTTGCACGCCGAGTGAAGCACGCATGGAATTCATGAACAGAGGGTTCGGCAGCCACTCACACGAGAAGGCGCTAGCCTCGGTCAGGTATGATCTTTGCTTACAAATGTAGAAAAAGATTTTTCGTCGCTCTCAGATTTGGACGACAAAACACCGCTATATATACAAGGGCCGTTGGCGTAAACAAAAGGCGATCAATAGACCGCAACCTCCCGCGGATAGCGTGAATCAAGCGAAATCCAATGGCCCAAACACTTCAACAGCTGATTCTGAAAGGCGCGGTCTCGTCATTGTATCGTGACGCTAGATGTGCGCCACATTCCGTCAGGCACCCTTCTGGATCTAAACATGTACGTGCCCGGCGGAATCTTAAGCAAGTTCACGGGCGTCGTGAATTGGGTGAGGCCTCTCGCGATATTTGCTTGCCCTTTTGCCGACAAAACAGTTTGATCCTGCGAGTTGAGGAATTCGAGCTGATATTCTCCATCATCGCTGCCTCTCGGCAAATATACGGTCAAATCCACCGCGCGACGGGGGAGTGTCTGAATCTGTACTGCGCTTCCAGTCGCGCTCTTCTCAGCGGATCGTGTGGTCGAGGTGCCCTCGAGGTTCAGGACCGCAGCCGGGTACGACGGCGTTGGCCTCGTGACGTTTGCAACGGAAGGTTGTTGAGGCACCTTCGGCCGGTTCAAAAAGAAGAGGGCCAAAGCCGCCCCAACGCAAAGTAGGATGATTCCAGCCGCTGTTGCCCAATATAGAGTGCGTTTCCGGCGGACTGCGCGTTCGTTCAGCCGACGGGTATCCCGAAGCTCTTTAAATTCCGCAAAGCACGGTGAACACTTCCAGATGTGCTGCCATAAGGGATCATCGTGAGGAATAGCCTTGTTCGCGAGCGCCCGGATTGTATCCGAACCCGGACACCCCTTCCGCTCGGGGTTTGGATAAGCACGCAGCAGTAGTTCTTCAATGGGATCGTTCTCCACCGATTTGTGATTATCGCCCGTGCGCCAGTTGGGACGCCAGCTTTTTCTTGGCCCGTCTTAAACGGAACCAACTCATTGGTTCCGAAATCCCCAATTCCGTAGCAATTTCGCTGTGCTCCCAGCCTTCAATGTGCCGGATGAACACCTCCCTATCCATTTCCGGCAACCCGCTGAGAAGCTGTTGCAACAGAACACGGTATTCCAGAGCGGATGGACTAGCCTCGGTTGCGGCACCGGCCAAAATTTCCATTCTTCGTGGTGTTTGAGACGCAACTGGTTCTCTTTCCCGTTTCAGGCTTGCTTTACGAGAGACGGCAAAAAGCGCCTTTGTAGCATAGTGTTGAACATCTTCGATTTGTCCGTCTGCTGCCCGGCGTGCAATCGCCCGGGCACGTTTAATAACTGCGTCGATGTCCGCCTTAGGATGAGCGATCGCGGAAATTACACATTCAACGAGCTGGTCGCGCAGTTTTGGGGGAAGCGGTCGACCGAAACGATCAGTGAACTGAAGATGATCAAGGGCCATGAATCAACTCCGGGGGAACTCCGATAACCGGAGGAGTCTGCAGTCATAATGGTACATCGAGTAATCAAGAATTTCCCCAAAATATTTTTTTTGATACCTCTCAGATTTGCAAGAAATTTCGCCGCTATATATGCACGAGCAGGCGCACGACAGAATGAGCAGCACTCCTTCAGAGAATCAAACAGCCGGAACCGACGTACTCTCGCAACTTATTGAAGCAGCGTGTGGGGCCGCCATCAGGAAAGCATTGAATATCACGGACATTCCGCCCCGCAGACTGATGACCATCAAAGAGACTTCTACATACCTTGCTATTTCCGAACGCGAAGTCTACAACATGCTCGCAAATAATGAATTGTTTGGGGTACGTCGTGGCCGGCGGGTGATGATCGATGTGCGGGACCTCGAAACGTGGATCTCCGCGCATAAGGCGGCATAAGTCTGATGCGAAAGAAAATAGCGGCCGGCAGCATATTTCAAAAGAACTATAAGGATCGCTCCGGTCGAACGCGTAAGTCTGGGACCTGGTTCCTGAAATTCTATTTGAACGGGAAACCTGTTGAACGCTCGACTGGCACCAGCGATTACGATCAAGCGCTCGGTTTGCTTCGGGAAAAGGTAGCAGCAGCGACCAAGAAGTCCTACGCCTATGCTGAGGACCCGGACAAAGTAACCGTTAATCAGCTACTGGATCTCGTGATCGAGGATTACCGCGACAACAGGCGAGCCAGTACGGACGATACGGAGAAAAGAATCGACAAGCATCTGAGGTCCTTTTTCGGGCGAAAGCGAACGTCCGACATTGGCACGAAACTCCTAAAGGAATATCGACGTAAACGAGACGCCAGCGGCGATGCCGAAGCCACGATCAATAAAGAATTAACCTGGCTGCGGCGTGGCTTCAAATTAGGGGCACGCCATGAGCCGAAGCTCGTATTAAACGTTCCGTACTTCCCAATCACAGATCCAGACAATGTTCGTGAAGGGGTTATTCCACACGAGAAGTACCGCGAAGTCAGGAATTTTTTGCCACCCTACGCCGGGCTATCTTTCGTAATCTCCTATCACACCGGCGCTCGGAAAGGTGAGATTCGAAAGATTCGCCGCGAGATGATCGACTGGAACACATCGCGAATTGAGCTTCAAAAGAAGACCACGAAAAACAAAACGGCTCGGTATCTGCCTGTCTATGGAGACATGGGACCGGAAATTGAAATGGCGCTGTCGGCGGCTGACCCTGCATGTCCCTTTCTGATTCAACATGAAGGGAAACAGGTCTTCGACTTCGAGAAGTCCTGGAAAACTGCCTGCAAGGCCGTCGGCATTCCCGAAGCTCTATATCACGATCTGCGCCGAACAGCGCTAACGAATATGATCGAGGCCGGATTCTCCGAAAAGGAGGCGATGACCGTGAGTGGTCACAAGACGCGTTCCGTATTCGACCGCTATCACATCGTTTCATCCCGGCGACTGAAGGAGCTCGGCAAAAAAATGGAGGCGCACCTAACAGCACTCGATGGTTCGGTGCTAGACAACGGTGCTAGACAAACTTTGGAGGTTCAGCAAGATGTTGAGAACAATGGTGAGCCGGCCGGGACTCGAACCCGGGACCACCGCATTAAAAGTGCGATGCTCTACCAACTGAGCTACCGGCCCGCGAAGACTGTCGCGCTGGTTGTGCGTCGTCCAGCACTTTGTCTAGAGCATATCATCGGATGCAGCTCCGATAAGCAAACGGCTTCTGCCCGCAGTTTTCCCGGCCGTGGTTCGGAGAAACCTTTGTGCGGCTGAAGAATTCTCCCGTTCAAGTGAGCTGTTTAGCGTCATAACGAAAACACAAATCTTTGATCAATAAGATGAGACTCTGCGGGAAAAGAGAGCCGGATGGCTCGGTGGATTGGGTGACGGTTGGAACTCTTTCTGCCGCTTGCATATTTACGGCGGCTAAGCTCGCCAGGCGACTAGCCAGGCCAAAGTTAGATCTAAAACAAAAAGTCGTATTGATCACCGGAGGTTCTCGCGGACTAGGCTTGTCCCTGGCTTTTGAACTCGGGAGTCTGGGCAGTTATCTCGCGCTCTGTGCGCGCGATGTGCACGAATTGGAAAAGGCGCGGAGCCGGCTCGCCGAACGGGGCATTGATGCTGCGATATTCCCGTGCGATATCAGTGAAGAATCTGAAATAGAGCCGCTTGTCGCACGTGTGTTGGATCGCTTCGGGAGAATTGACGTTCTTATCAACAACGCCGGTCACATCAGCGTTGCACCACTGGAGAGTCTGCAGCACTCCGATTTCGAGCGGGCGATGAAAGTAATGTTCTGGGCTCCCGCAAATTTGACTTTGGCTGTATTGCCACATATGAAACAGCGAGGTGGCGGACATATTGTCGACATCACGTCTGTCGGTGGCCGCGTCAGCATACCGCATCTCCTGCCGTATTGCTGTGCCAAGTTCGCCTTTGTCGCTTTTTCAAAGGGCCTGGGTGCTGAATTAGACGCGCACCGCATCCGCGTTCTAACGGTGGTCCCTGGATTGATGCGAACGGGCTCATATCTCAACGCAAAATTTGAGGGTTTGGCCGAACGCGAGTTTGCCTGGTTTGCTCTCCTCGGGAATCTTCCGGGCTTCTCCGTCGCAGCGAGTTATGCTTCGCGCTGTATTGTCAAGTCGCTTCAGCATAACCGCCGTACATGCACAATTTCGCTTCCGGCTAAAGTCCTTATCGCAGGCGACGCCCTGCTGCCGGAGATGACACAAAGTGTTCTTGCTGCGGTGAATCGGTACCTTTTGCCGGGGGCAGGTGGCAGAATCCAACCTGCATCTGGTAAAATGCTAAATATCAGCTTCAACAAATTTTTCCAAACATTTACCTCATTGGGAAAAACAGCTGCACACGAACTAAACGAATGACTACGCGCATGCATTAGTACCCCGCGAAACTACGTACCGTCGTAACGAATTTCTATCAACACCTATCTATATAGCGCGGGTTGATACCACAAGACTGTGGGATCAAGCCGTGGTTCAGATGCTTAAGTCTCTCCACAAGCGGAGAACAAGGAACAGTATTGTCGACTGCGTATCCTATCTTTCGAAGCTTTATTCAGGCAGGTTTCGAGTGCTCGACACACAAGCTCAGGACCGGCAGGCGTCTCGATCTCCTTGCCTCGACCGAGCACGAGCGCTTCGCCCGTGACGATTACAGACGCCTCCAGGCGTTAGGAATCAGAACAATTCGAATAGGCGCTCGCTGGCACCTCATTGAACCGTATCCCGGTCGCTACAACTTTGATTCTCTAGCGATTATTCTCGACGCCGCCGCAGAAACGGATACCGAAGTTTTGCTTGATCTACTGCATTTCGGATGGCCGGATCACGTCGATGTCTTTGGGTTGAACTTCATTCCCGAGTTCGCTAATTATACGTGGGCGCTTACGCAATTCTTGAAAGCACGCGGCGAGTCTCGCAACATATTCGCGCCTGTAAATGAAATCTCATTTCTTTCCTGGGCAGGCGGGGACAAGGGCGCGATCCACCCGTGTACTATAGGCCGCGGCTCTGAATTGAAACACAAGCTCGTGCGGGCTGCAATAGCATCAAGCAAAGTCTTGCTAGATGAATTACCCGAATGTAGATTAATTTCTCCTGAACCAATAATTCATATTGTCGGAAATCCGGCAATTCAAGGTGACGCAATCGAGGCGGAGGCTTATTCGCTAGCACAGTTTCAAGCCTGGGATATGCTTTGCGGCAAACTTGCTCCTGAACTCGGAGGGGCGCCTGAGTACTTAGACGTTATCGGACTGAATTTTTACGAGCAGAATGAGTGGGTGCATAACTCCAAGACTCTTGCTCGGGATGATCCAAGATATCGCCCGCTGCACCAACTTATTCAAGATGTTTGGACCCGGTACCGAAGACCCATGTTTATTTCGGAAACAGGGACCGAAGACGGAAGACGCGCGGAGTGGTTCAACTATGTCTGTGATGAAGTCCGCACTGCATTGAAGTCAGGCATCCCGGTTCAAGGCATCTGCCTTTACCCGATCCTGAACCATCCTGGGTGGGACAACGATCGGCATTGTCACAACGGCCTGTTCGACTACCCTGACGCCACGGGGGATCGGCATATCTATTGGCCCCTGGCCCAAGCGATTCTCGCCCAACAACCCAAACTGCCCGCCTGGAATAACGAGCCAATCATGAACAACAACATCGACCTAATCTGCATGTCTCATCTCCGATGGGGATTTGTGTTTCAGCGTCCTCAGCACCTAATGAGCCGCTTTGCCCGGACACGAAGAGTGTTTTTCGTTGAAGAGCCTATTTTCGAAGCTACGGAGCCACACCTGAAGTCTTCCGTTTGTCCCAAAACGGGCGTACACGTTCAAACCCCGGTTTTACCATGCGGATTGAATCGTGAGCAGGTTCTTGAGCTCCAGAGATCTCTGCTCAAATCGATGCTCCAGAAAAATCATATCGCGGATTACATCGCCTGGTATTACACTCCCATGGCGCGAGAGTTTGCTTTTGATCTGAAGTCAAGCGTCACAATTTATGACTGCATGGACGAGCTCTCCGCGTTCGCAGGCGCGCCTCCTTCAATGCGGCTCAATGAGGAAGGCTTGTTCCGTGATGCCGATTTAGTGTTCACCGGAGGCGCTAGTTTGTTCGATTCGAAACGCAAGCAACATCCTTCTGTACATCTGTTCCCGAGTAGCGTCGAGGTCGAACATTTCGCTCAGGCAAGATCGATCAAGCGTGATCCCGAAGACCAGTTTCAATTGCCACATCCCCGCTTGGGTTATGCGGGCGTAATCGATGAACGAATGGACCTTGAGTTACTCAGGGAGTTAGCCGCTCAACGCCCCGATTGGCAAATCATCCTACTCGGCCCTGTCGTCAAAATAGATGACACATCTCTGCCGAAGGCCGCCAATATTCACTATTTAGGAATGAAGCAGTACTCAGAATTGCCTGCCTACTTTTCTGGATGGGATATCGGCATGCTCCCGTTTGCCCTCAACGAGTCCACGCGATTCATAAGTCCTACCAAGACTCCTGAGTATCTCGCGGGCGGACTTAAAGTCGTGTCCAGTCCAATTCGCGACGTCGTAACACCCTATGGTGATCTGGGGCTTGTCGCAATTGCGAACGGAGCTGGTGAATTCATCAAGGCCATTGACTCGCTCCTTCATAGTCCACCTAATCTCGCGTTCCGAGCACGCGTGGACCAATTCTTGTCGCAATCATCATGGGATAAGACTTGGAGCGGTATGAATGAGCTAATTGAAAATACTCTGGTCCTCAAGCGCTGCGCCGGCCGCGTTACTCCGCAAATCGCGCGGCCAACAAGGCTTATGATAACGGCGAGCAATATTCCTGATAAAGGCGCCGCACATGTTTGATTATTTGGTTGTCGGCGCAGGCTTCGCCGGAGCCGTTGTTTCAGAAAGAATGGCGCGCTGTTTTGGCAAGAAAGTTCTTGTGGTTGATCGCCGCAGCCACATCGGCGGAAACGCTTACGACCATTACAATGACGACTCCGTCTTGGTGCACCGCTACGGTCCCCATATCTTTCACACTAACTCGGAACAGGTTTTTCAATATCTTTCTCAGTTCACGTCGTGGCGGCCCTATGAGCACAGGGTCTTGGCATCGGTAGATGGAAAACTTGTTCCCATACCGATTAATCTCGACACGGTGAACTTGCTCTATGGACTGAATCTCACCTCAGAGCAGCTCGAAACGTTTTTCGCTGCGCGCGCCGAAAGCCGCCCTTCTATCAAAACCTCTGAGGATGTAGTCGTAAGCAAGGTCGGGCGGGATCTTTATGAAAAGCTATTCCGCAATTACACGAGGAAACAGTGGGGGAAGGATCCTTCGGAATTAGACGCACAGGTCACCGCTCGTATTCCTGTTCGCACGAATCGTGATGACCGATACTTCACAGATCGCTTTCAAGTAATGCCGAAGTACGGTTACACACGCATGTTCGAAAACATGTTGGACCATCCGAATATCACGGTCGCACTTGGTGTTGACTACCGGGACATAGTAAACGAAACGCAATTCCAGGAGTTAATATACTCAGGTCCTATCGACGAGTTTTTTGGATTCCGCTTCGGTGAGCTTCCTTATCGATCACTGCGCTTCCAACATGAAACGATAAGTACGGAATACTTACAGCCTGTGGCGGTTATTAATTATCCGAATGACCACGCGTACACTCGCATAACGGAATTTAAGCATCTTACAGGCCAAGTAAATCGCTGCACAAGTGTTGTATACGAGTATCCGGCCAGTGAAGGCGATCCCTATTACCCGGTCCCTACACCTGAAAATGGCGCGCTGTACAAGCGTTACGCTGAGCTTGCTTCGTCAACCAAACGAGTTCATTTTGTAGGTAGGTTGGGCACCTATCGTTATTACAATATGGACCAAGTCGTAGCCCAGGCACTTACTCTGTGCAAGCAACTGGCTGCCGCCCCTGAGTTCCAGCTCACCAAGGCTGCTGCGGCTGCTGCCGTTGGCCAAGGAATACCGGCGGTGCCAGCTCTAGGTTTGTAGCCGCTGAATTTGTCATGAGCGAATTGACGATCATCTCGCCCCACCGGGATGATGTCCCGTTTTCGCTTTATCTCTCGCTATCGCGATGGCGCTCTTTGCCACTCAAGCTGAACGTTGCCACAGTTTTCACAGTCAGTACCTATGCACCCCGGGCAACGGCAGGCGCCAGCGGTTTCGTCGAAGATGTAAGATCCTTCGTCACATCCATCAGGAAGAGAGAGGATCGCCGGGTCTTTACCGCAATCGACAAGGCAATCAGAACAGAAGACTTCCGTTTCCTGGATGCGCCATTGAGGCTTGAAATCATCTCCGATGTTGTATGCAGACCGCAAGGCCCTCCGATTGAAAGCCGCCCCGAGGTTGATATGCTCAGCCAGCGCCTTCGAAAGTACTTTCTCAGAGGCTTGGTCCTCGCGCCACTCGCGTTAGGGGATCACTTCGATCATCTGACCGTGAGAGCGGCTGCTATTAAGACCTTATTTCCTCATAAACTCGGGTTTTACGAAGACCTTCCTTATGCGACATGGGTCTCAGAGGGTTCGCTTCGGAAGGTGGTCTCATATGCGGAACACAGTACCGGCATGCCCCTGAAGAGCTTTCTTGTCCGGCGGAAAGGCTATATATTCCGGAAGCGCAGCATCGTTAGTCGATATCAGTCCCAGATCAGCCGAAACGAAGCCGTTGCGATTGCTCGATTCGCAGTGAATTACGGCGGCGGGGAACGGATCTGGATACCCAAACACTGCAGCCCCTGGAGATCTCTCAGCGGCGAAGCGTATGCTTAAGCCTTTTGAAGGCCCACTAGTTCCAGAGCCTCCCAGCGAGCGATTAAAGGCATGTGTGACAGTCCCCGCGCGAGACGAAGAGGAGCTGTTGCCGTCGGCATTACGTGCTTTAGCGGAGCAGAAGACAATTAGCGGAGACTCGCTTGATCACGAGCGATATGAAGTGATTCTCCTCATCAACAATACTCGTGATCGGTCCCGGCAGGTCGCCGAGAAATTCCAGCGCCTATATCCAACCTTCCGGCTTCATGTCGTTGAGAAGCATTTCGATAAATCACATTCGCACAACGGATATGTGCGCCGCCTGCTCATGGACGAGGCGTGCCGCAGGTTGGAAATGAGGGAGGGCGCCGATACGGCTATTCTCAGCACGGATGCAGATAGTCAGGTGGCATCTAACTGGATATCACGAAATCAGGAGGAGCTTGCAAACGGCGCAGAGGCGGTGGGCGGCCGCGTCGTAATTTTGCCGTGTGAAGAAGCACTTCTAAACCCTGCCACTCGAGCCATACAAAGATACGATCATCTATACCGCCGACTGGTCGCATGGCTGGAAGATCACTTCGATCCGCAGGATCATGATCCTTGGCCGCGCCACCACCAGCATTTTGGTGCGAGTCTCGCGCTTACACCACAAATTTATCGGGTTATCGGTCGCCTGCCACCACGCCGTTACTTTGAAGATATAGTGTTCTATCAGACGTTGATTCAGCATGATGTTCGACTACGCCACAGCAACAGAGTTCGGGTCTTTACTTCTGCCCGCCTCACCGGAAGAGCTCGCTTCGGTTTGTCTAGTGAATTGAAGGAGTGGCAGGTTTGCGGGACGAAGGGCCTGCGTGTGCCGGTCGAAAACCGGCAGTTCCTAGAGTATCTCTTTACTGCGCGCCACCAATTTCGCAAATTATGGCTGGATTATCACGCAGCCGGTGAGATGTCTCCGGATCGAGTTCGGGAGCTTTCACGAAATAGTGGAATAAGCTTTTCTCATCTCATTGCGGAAGTGCGAGCGGCCCGGCATTTCGGGCTGTTCCTCGAGCGCACAGACTTCTATGAAATGTGCCGGAAGCAATGGCCCGAGCGCCTTCGCCTTGCGCCGATGGAGTGTGTCGTCGATGAAATGCAAGCGGCCTTCAGAAAGCAGACCCGTGCCGCCGCTCGAGTACATCGAGTCGATAGAATTCAGTACGATCGTGTAGAAGTGAATACCATTCGGAACGGCTCAGAAAGTGCTCGTGTACATCGTCCCCTCGAAGTGGATAATCCGTTACGGGTGCAAGCCAGTGAACTAACAACAAATGCCCCTGCAAGGCAGCATGGGTCGTAATCTGCTCGCTTAGCTGCGCCAGATCTTCGGGTTCCAGATAATACCCAACCTCCGACAGAATCGTAAGATCGAATACATCGGTCGGGTATTGTCCAGGTATCGACATCACTTTAAAAGTGGCGTGCGGGAATTGTCGACACCGCTCCTGAGCCCGCTGCAGAACGGCTTCGGCCAGGTCTACTGAAAGCAGCTTCTTACATCGCAGAGTTAATTTGGCCGTGAACACCCCAATCGAACATCCGATCTCAAACGCATTTTGATATTCTTGCCGCGGAAGAGCTCGCAAGCTCGCCTCATATTTCTCTGCCTCATACTCGCTCGATTCGTAATTCCACGGATCTTTATTCTCCTGATAGAGACGGCTAAAGTATTCGCGCGTACGGGCGCGGGCGCTTGATTCGATTCCTCCGGCCATCATTCGTCGATCTGCCACAGCGCCTCGGAAAATGGCCACGCTTTGTCTACCCACGCTTTCACCGGTGTAAATCCACTCAAACGAGCGCAGGTCAGCAGTTCGCTTTGCGTGAATTTATGCGAATACTCCGTGCAGATCGTCTCACCCGCGCGAAATTCAAACGTGGTATCAAGGGCGCCGACGTAGGCTACCTGGTTTCGGCTGGAGAGCAGATGCATTTCGATCCGCCGCTCTTCCGAATTCCAACGGACTTCGTGCGTGAACGAGCGCAGGTCAAAATCTGCACCCAGTTCTCGATTGATTCTGGCAAGAACATTCAGATTGAAAGCTGCCGTGACTCCGGTCGGGTCGTCATAGGCAGTCATCATCGTGTCGATATTCTTAACGAGATCCGCGCCAAGCAGAAAGAAATCTCCGGGTCGAAGATTCGAACGCAGGCGCTTAAGGAAGTCACCGATTCCATCTCTCTCTAAGTTGCCGATTGAGCTGCCGAGGAACAAAAGCAGGAGCGGCTCGCTACTGGTTCGAGACCGCGCGATCTCCTGAAGCCCCTTGATCCAATCGGAGCAAAGTGGCTGTACTTCCGAAAGATCGCAAAGTTCTCGCTGACATGCGGCCAGCGCTCCGCGTGACACATCGATTGGAATGTAAACGATCTGCTGCTGCATCCGCGATGCCGCAGTGAGGATGTGTCTCGTCTTTCGGCCCGTGCCACTACCCAGCTCCGCAACGATCGAGAGAGGTCCAGTTTCGGATATGATTTCCTTGGCATGTAAGCGCAGGAGGTTCTCATCCGCTCTTGTTAATCCATATTCGGGAAGCAGTGTGATTGCTTGGAAAAGAACGCTTCCCAAGTCGTCGTAAAAATATCGCGGAGCAATTTTCTTCTGCTCGCCGCAAGAGAGGCCGTCCGCGACATCTGTGGCGAACTGAGAGAATCCCGACTTAACGGACGCAGACATTCAGGCTTCCTAGTTCTCTACGCACCGGAAGGTGGCGTACATATACGGATAGTCGCGCCGGAACCAGTTCCGGAATGAGCGCCGAAGCAAGCGAGCGGCCGTTCGCGGTGAGCCGCCCTTGAGCACGTAATGTTCACCATCGAAGAAGTTCGCCGAATACCCAGGATACGTTTCGCGCGGCTTGAACCTCGGGAACGGGCCAAATGGCGTACTCGTCCACTCCCAACCGTTTCCTACAAGCTGGCTTACGCCGAATGCGCTGTCACCATCCGGAGTGGCGTCAACAGGCTCTGGATCCCACCGTTTAAAATTGAAATTACCGGCTATCTGCGTGGGTGCTGTATTGCCCCATGGATATTGGCGGTCCTCAAGAGAGGGGCTGCCATACGCGGCACGGTGAAACTGCTGCTCGGTAGGCAAGCTCTTACCTAACCACGTGGCGTACGACTCAGCTTCTAGTTGCGTCACGTAAACTGGCCAGTCAAGCGGTAACGGCATCTCTTCAAACATGCCGGCGTAATAAAACGAACCGCCATGCTCACGCCAAAAGTGCGGGATGTGTGCCCCGTCCTTTACGAACGGCAAGTACTCACCGTTTGTGATGCTATAGCGTTGCATTCGGAACGCTGGCACGCTAGTTTTCACTTCTTCGTATTCGTTGTCCCAGCCAAATGAGCCATCGTGCGATTTCCCGAGAATCGCTTCACCTTGTGGAATCTCACACCATTCATTTTCTTTTTTAGGTGGTGAATCCCGGACCGCTTCAATCGTTTCTGGACTCTGCTTCATGTCGTGCGGAAAATTATGAAACATGTAGGCAAGTGTTTCCAGGTGCATCAGCCGGTGTTCGAGCGCCATATAAACGACGTCTTCAGGAGCACGCTCCAGATTCTCGTCTACTAATTTCCGGCAGCGTTCAACGTAAGCATTGACTCGCTCGAGCGCAGGCCAGTCCGACGCTTTATCAGCGGGAAGATGGGCCGAATCGGGATCAATGCCAGCCTGGAACAAAGCATCCAATTCTGTATCTGGCGTTCTTATGCCAAGAGCTTCCCGGCAGATCTGAATGGAATCGAACCCGTCCAAGTGCCCGATGTAAAAGACCACTCGATGCCGCTCCGCAATAGGCCGCTCATAAAGAGCTTCGTGCTTGAGGATCGAAAAGAGTCGGTCACTTTCAAGTCGTGCTAAATGTAATTCCTGGATCAGCTTCGCCGCTGCGGCTTCTAAGACAGGCATAGTTATAGCTCCTCAGAACAAGGGGAGTGGTATTGTGACGATCGTCCCCTAGTTGGACGCCAGAATTCCCGTGAAGATGCCAAAGTTTCTGCTTTGGCTGGCTACGCAGCCGTATCAAGTACTAATCGGGCTAGAGCGAGGGCCTGCTCACGGGTCTGGATTTCGCCTTCCAATTGTGCTGTCTCAACAATTCCCAAAGCTCGCCCGAACTCCGGACCTGGCGCATAACCCGCTTCTATCAAGTCACGCCCGCTGATAAGTCTGGCAGGACGCAGCTCTTGCTCGCCCAGTTCAGATAGCTTGGCTCGAACAAAGTTGTAGGTCTCGATATGCCCATTGCTCGCGAGACAGTCCAGCCGATGCAGCTCAAGGTGCTCTTCAAAGTGAGGGAGCCGGAGAAAGCGCTTGAGCGTACTGGTCCTCATCTGACGGACATCTTTGAACCGCATGTGATTTTCAACCAACGACACAATCTGTCTGCTATCTTCGTTGGAAAATTTCAGTTTAGAGAGAATGCGTCTCGCCATCTCGGCCCCTAGCTCGGCGTGACCATCGAAGCGAATACGGTCGGCCGCGCGGAACGTAGCCGGCTTTCCAACATCGTGCAGAAGAACCCCCAAGGCAAGCGTTGGCGTAGAACTCCGAAGCTGCTGGAGCATTAGCAGCACGTGCGTCCACACGTCGCCTTCGGGATGGAATTCCGGCGGCTGCTGGACGCCCTCGAAGGCTTTCACCTCCGGGAGAATATGAACCAGGAGACCCGATTCGTCCAGCAATTCCAGACCGCGGCGCGCACCGCCTTCCGTCAGAATGCGAATTAATTCATCGCGCACTCGTTCCGCCGAGATCTTGCAGATGGCTGGAGCGAGACGCTGGATCGCACCCAGGGTGTCGGGCGCAATAGAAAAGCTAAGACGAGCCGCAAAGCGAACCGCACGTAAACTCCGCAGATGGTCTTCGGTGAAGCGTCGCTCAGCATCTCCGATGGCGCGAACGACTCGCTGGTCAAGATCCGCTTTCCCCCCCACATAATCCAGAACCTCGCCAGAAAGCGGGTCCTGCATGAGCCCATTAATCGTGAAATCCCGTCTTTGCGCATCCAGAGCCGGATCTGTTTCGAAGTGCACTTGTTCGGGCCGGCGCCCGTCGAAATAGGCCCCATCGCTCCTGAAGGTGGCTACTTCGACATGAACTCCGTCCCGCGCGCCAACAAGAATTACGCCGAAGTGTGCTCCGACCAGCTCCGAGTGGGGAAAGTAGGAAAGGATCTCGTCGGGCGTAGCATCGGTGCCGACGTCGTAGTCTTTCGGAACAATCCCGAGCAGCCGGTCGCGCACGCACCCCCCAACGAGGTACGCCTTATGTCCACGCGCACGAAGATGGGTGGCAATCCCGGTCGCCAATGTCTCGCGCGCAATGCTAAAAGATGTATCCAAGCAGAGAGACGCCGAGTGTCAGGCGTTCTCACCACTAGTATCGACTTTCGCCTTCAATTCCGGATTCTCGACGCTCACGTTTCCGTTTCCGGCTGCCATGGCGGCTTCGGCTTCTGCCTTCTTGAGGTCCTTCTTTGAGGGAGGCGCCTGCTCGTGACGATAGTCATGATCGTGATAGCATGTCCGACAGCGAACCTTAGCGGCTTCGCCATTGACTAGCGACACGATCGAGTGATTTGTGATCCTGCGGCACTTGATACAGTGATCGTCAATGATGTCTCCGAGTCGCTGTTCACCCATACTAGAGCCGACTAAGGGAGTATATCAAGGTCCAACCCTAGAGGCACGTTTCATTGCCCATTTGCGCCGTGCTTGGCATTTGGGCTGAGGAATTGATTTGTTAGACTGAAGCTCTTGAGGCAGCGGCCAGGTAGCTCAGTCGGTAGAGCGCAGCCCTGAAAAGGCTGGCGTCGGCGGTTCGATTCCGTCCCTGGCCACCAGATTCTAAAGAATTTACCAGCAGCCAAAAACTTAAGGTTTTAACAGTGCGAACAATACACGAACATCGTAAGTCGACGTTCGCTTTGCCGCAATTCTCCTGCTCCATCAGTTTCCACATTTCGCGTGCTGTACTGCCGGTCTCCGCAAGGTGCTTGCGAGCCAGCTTTGCATAGGTTGGGTCATCTTTTGATATTCGAGTGGCCGAGAATCTTGGCGAGTTCGTAAAGATCGCCGCCGTTCATCATGTACCAAGACGCGAATGTGTGGCGGAGATCGTGGAACGGAAGTCTTTGATGGCTGCTCCTTCGAGCAGGTCCATGAAGCCTCCTTCCACGCGCCGCCGTCCACTCGTTGCTGCTAGCTTCGGCGGAAAAATTCGATCTTCACCAATTACATAAGGGAAGCGCTCGCAACTCGCTGGCGAGCTCGGGAGGCATCGGGACGTATCCCATTTTTCCGCCCTTCAGCTTCGATCTCACCGCCAGTAACCCCTCGTTGTACATCAAGTCTTCCCATCTCCTGGCATTTATAGAACAGGCAAATTCAAATAACACTTTTTGAGTAACCATCGTCTGACGGTTGCGCCAGACGCGCTTGCCTCGGCCAATTTAAGTTCCCAAAAAATTCCGCTGTTTCGGAGATCCAGTGCTAGCTACACCTGTCTCTTCGTGGACTATCAGTCGTCGTTTGCCTTACGGCGCCCCTCGTTGCAGAGCACCGAAGGAGCGACTCGCCGGAGCGAGTCATCGCCGTTGCTCCAATTATTGGAAGCGGAACAGTGGCGGATCCTCATCGTCCGCTATTCTTCCCTACTCCCAACGATTTCGCAAACCCGCCTGACCCGAATCATCGCGCCCGGCGATCGTTTCCTATCGCTTTGAACTGGGAGATGACGGCAAAACTGCCATCGCGGAATACATCGGATTCGACCGAGCTTCGCTTCGCAGAGCACTCAAATCCAAAAACCCCGCCTTCCGGATTATCGATCACACAAACTCTCGGCCAATGACATGAATACAGAGCTGAAAAAAGTGAAGAAGTCCTTCGACCTTCAAAAATTTCTGCACGGCTCTCCAGCACGCGGACCCCAGTGAGGCGCGCAATGAGAAAAGCATTCTGGCGCTCTGTTTACTGTATGCGTCAAGCGCGTTGGCGCAGAGCGGGTATAACTATTAGACGCAATATACCGTCGGGAACTCGAACTGGCAGCTGAACAACCAGATCTCGGTTGGCACAAACGGCGATGGCAGCGGCGCGATCTGGGCCTCCAATAGCGCCGGAGGCACAGTTGTCTTCACAATGACTCCTCCCGCTCCCTCACAATTCGCCTATGATGCCGGCTTCACTCTCACCGCCTCGAGTGATAACGCCGGGTCATTGGGCACTTATATGATCCTTCTCGGCGCAACCAATGATGCCTAAGTAGGCAGCACCACTGCACAGGGATCGTTTTACGCCGTTCAGTTCTCTCCCACGATGTCGAACGAAAGCTGCGTGGTAAACGTCAGCGTTTCGAAATACGTCAACGGAGTAGCGCAGACCTTTGGAGGCGGAGCGACGGGTCCCTGCCAACAAGGCGGTACTTTGTGGGTTACAGGACTGTTATTCCAGCGTCTTGACAGGAGATGGGATAGAATGAAACGCTCTAGTTTTGATTAAAAGAAGGGACTCCAATATGGCACTGACGGCAAAGGTTCGACGCATTGGGAACGTGGCAATAGTCGATCTGAACGGAAAGATCACGCTGGGCGAGAACACCGGCATTTTGCGAGACGAACTGAGATCCCTGTTGTCGCAGGGGACTAAGAGCATTCTTTTGAACATGCAAGGTGTAAGTTACGTCGACAGCGCCGGGCTGGGCGAGTTGGTTGGCGCTTATACGACGGCAACGAACCAGGGCGGCTCGGTGAAACTGCTGAATTTACAGGGCAAGATGAGAGATCTGATGCAAATTACGAAACTGCATACGATCTTTCCCACGTTTGAAGACGAGCACGCTGCTGTCTCGAGCTTTGGCGCGTCTGCCTCGGCGTAGCTCCCGAGTTCACCTGCGCGGAACGCGATAGTCCTCGAGAGCCCAGGTCTGGACGACCTTACACATCTCGAACAAACGGGATCGGGCTCGCTCACCTATCCGATCTTCAAGTGTCGTGCGTACCGAATAGGTGCGTGAGGGATCGGACTTATCGGCTAAGGGCCCGCCCATGTTAGGGTCAGGGAGATTGGTCGTAGCGAGTAGCGGTTTGCGGTGGTTATATCGATAGGTCACAATCGCCGTTACGGTATCTGATACCCAGTCGGTGACGCGGTGCGCACCCAGATCGTCCAGTAAAAGGATCTCGGTCTCAAGGGCTATCCGATATGCTTCACGATTGCTCGCACCAAGCGTCTCGCTGTATCCCGAGCGGATGCGCTCGAGCAAGTTTTGATAGTCGAAGAAAATCGCCTCGTGTCCACGCGATATGAGCGACCGGAGCGCCGCGACCGCTAAATGAGTTTTGCCGGTACCGGTTGGTCCGGCGAGTAGCAGGCCCGGCTTCGAGAGATCAGGATACGCCTGCGCGTAGCCCCCGACGATACTCTTGATTCTCTGTAGTTCGGCGCTTGCGATAGGATTGTCCTTCGGAATTTGAAAATTATCCAGAGAGGCGTCCCGGTACTTCTTAGGAATTTGCGCGCGGCCCTCGAGTTCCTCTGCGCGGACAGCGGCGACGCAGGTACAGCGCTCGGCCGTCGAGATGCCTTCACGATTCGAGACGGTCCAGCCAGTACCGCCACACAACGTACAATCTATCTTCAATTCAGTTCACTTCAGCTCAGTTCAACTGCCCGATAGCGCGCCTTCACTCCACCACGATGAGTGCCTCACCAGCAACAACGGTTGCTCCTTCGACGGCGTGAATTCTCGACACGATTCCCTTCTTGAGCGACTTCATCTCATTTTGCATCTTCATGGCTTCGACAACGATTAGGCCCTGCCCGGGCTCAACCGCCGCTCCCGCCTGAACCAGAAGCTTGATCACCTTGCCCGGCATTACGGCGCGCAGTTCCATGGGACCAGCCGCACTGACTTTGTTCTTCTTGCTCGCACGATCCCGTGCATCCGCTATTGAGACGATATGACGTTGGTCGTGGGTCCAAACTTCCAGGTTTTCACCATTTGGAACGACGTAGACCGTGAAGCTACGGTGACTCAACAGCACTGAGAAGACGCCAGGCATCACTTCAATGACCGAGGCTGTACCGGATGAATTTCGAATGCCCTGCCCGCCCGCTTCGGTTTGCTGGACACCGAGCCGATATTCCGACGTCGCAGCGTTTCGCCGCAGATCGAGTGAGTATTCTTCGCCATCGAGTTCGATCCGCAATGTCAACGCAGCAGTCCTCGTCTGGCTTCAATACGCCAGGCCTCGAGCGTTGAGGGCATTTCCGGGACAACCTGCGGCTTTTCAGTTTCAGTATGCGCGGCGGCGAGTATCGATGCCAAAAGCTCGTCGTGATCCCGTTCGTGCGCCCGGGGATGGCTCATAAATTCATCTAAGAAGGCGGTGTGGAGGTCGCCGGCGCGGAAGTGATCGTCGGCCATTAATTCCTCGAAGAGCCCCAGATTGGTAGTCATTCCGACGATGCGATACTCGCCGACCGCACGCCGCATGCGCTGAATTGCTAATTCGCGCGTTTCACCCCAGACGGACAGCTTTGCAAGCAGCGGATCATATTCGATAGGCACCGTCCATCCCGCATACACGCCGGAGTCGATACGCACGCCTGGGCCGGAAGGCTCAGCGCAACGAGCAATCCTGCCGGGAGTGGGGAGAAAATTGTTGTTCGGATCCTCAGCATAGACGCGGCACTCAATCGCCGAGCCGCGCCATCGCACGTCCTTCTGCTTGATTCGGAGCCGCTCACCGGCTGCAATGCGGATTTGCCAATGAAGCAGGTCGATACCAGTCACCCACTCGGTGACCGGATGCTCCACCTGAAGACGTGTATTCATTTCGAGGAAGTAGAAATTTCCCTGCTGGTCAGCGAGGAATTCAAGCGTGCCGGCGTTCGAATAATTCGCTGCGCGAGCAATACGCAGAGCAGCATCGCCGATCATATCCCGCAACTCCGGCTTGCGTAGCATGAGAGGTGAGGGGGATTCCTCGACAACTTTTTGATGACGGCGCTGGATGGAACACTCTCGCTCACCGAGATGGATGAGATGACCGTGCTCATCGCCTAGAACTTGCACTTCGATGTGGCGCGGGCGGTCGATCAACTTTTCGAGGTATACCTCACCCGCTCCAAAAGCGCGTTCCGCTTCATTCGCCGCGTCGCGCATCGCAGCTTCGAGCTGGGACTCGCTGTCGACACGCCGCATTCCTTTGCCGCCCCCGCCTGCAGCCGCCTTCAGCAAAACCGGGTACCCGATCACTGCAGCGCTCTCGCGGGCTTCCGCAAGATTCCGAAGCCCTTGCTCTGTACCCGGAACGACGGGGGCACCAGCTTCAATCGCCAACCGGCGCGCTGCCGTTTTTGATCCCATTTGCTCAATCGCTTGCCAGGACGGGCCGATGAACTTGATTCCAGCCTCGTCGGATGATTTGGCAAATGCCGCGTTCTCGCTCAAAAATCCGTAGCCGGGGTGAATGGCCTGTGCTCCGGTTGCGCGGGCGGCATCCAGAATGCGGGATCCAGCCAAATAGCTTTCAGAAGATGCGGGAGGACCTACGCAAACCGCTTCGTCTGCCATCTGAACGTGCAGAGCCGCGCGATCGACTTCTGAAAAAATGGCAACACTTCGAATATCCATTTCGCGGAGCGCACGAATTAGGCGAACCGCGATTTCGCCCCGATTTGCAACCAGAATCTTTTGAAACAAGTTTGGAAGTTAACCCCGAACAACGTTGTACCAAAGCGAAAGCGCAATTCACTCATACTCCACCGAGACGAGGAACAAACCGCTGGCCGGCAGGGTGGGTCCAGGCTTAACTCCGCAGCCAGGCGTAAGGCGCTTTAACACGTCATCTCGGCTCACGTTGCCTTTGCCCACCTCCAATAGCACTCCCACGATGTTCCGGACCATGTGCTTCAAAAAGCCGGACCCAGTAACGGAGTAGGTCAGAGCGCGTTCCCCTCTCGCAAGAGAGGAGCGGAAGATCGTCCGCACTCTCGACCCACGAAACGAATCGGTGTCATCCGCAGCCGCCAAGGCGGTGAAATCGTGCTCGCCTTCGAATAGTGGCGCAGCTTCAATCATCGCGGATTCGTCAAGCGGATACGGATAGTAGTAAACGAAACGCCAATCAAAGGGCGGGCAGACCTCTTCGCGAAAAATTCGGTAGTGATACGTTTTGCGGAGAGCATCGAAGCGGGGATGAAAGTCAGGGCCCGCTTGGGCGACGTGACTGATGCGTATGGACGGGGGCAGCAAGCGATTGACGGCGCGGCGAAAATTGTCGGGCGGGATGGGGTTATCGATTGAGACTGCCGCTACTTGCGCGACAGCGTGAACGCCGGCATCGGTGCGGCCGGAAGCCATGACGTGCACCGGCTTGCCTTCAATTTTTCCAATTACTTCTTCAAGAATGCTCTGGATCGTCGGCAATCCCGGCTGTACCTGCCAGCCATGAAAATCTGTGCCGTCATAAGCAACCTGAAAGCGCAGCCTTCTCATTCCTGCTTCAGTTTTGCAAAGCTAGAACAGAGATGAGACGTGAGCGAACACCGTCCCCTCATACGCCGTAAATTGCTGCAACGGACGACAGCGTCGGCAGGCATTTTGCGCCGGACGTAATTTCGCGGTCCGGGCGCACGTTTCGGAGTTCGACTATGGCGACGTTCAGTTCGCGCCGCCCCGCCTCGGCGGCAATCCGAAGAGAAGCGTCAGCTGCTTCTCAACTTGAGCGATGATAGCCTGCTCAAACCCGTGACACCGGGCCAACTACGGAGGGCTACATTGCTTGCAGCAACGCGGAGCGCCGGAACTGTGCGCGCCTGGACAGCTGTTTCTGATGATGCCGCCCTGACACTAAAAGCTGTCAGGGATCTATGAGCAGTACAACCTATCTGCGCGTTCTATCCGCTTGATGCGCAAGAAGACGGCTAATCCACATCCGGCTCCTCGAAGCACGACGTTGCAAAGTGGCGAAACAGCTTTCCCAAATACGAACAGCAAACAGGAGCGAGGCCTCATACACGCCAAAGCTAGCTGCTTAGAATAAGTGTTTTAGAAGGGAGCTTTAATTGGACCTTATCGTGCCTAATCTCTAAGTCGGTCAGTTTTGATTCCTGCGCTACCATGAGAAATTACGGAACCTAACTCGCGCGAGCGTCGTTCTCAATGTGAGGCGGCCCGGCTCCTACGGTTGGGCCATCCGTCTTGTGCGGTTCTGTATGAAGGTCTTAAACAATTTTGATGAGAAGATTTCAAGCACCCCTGTCATTAGTCTGCACGTTACTGCTAATTGCCAGCTCTTCATTCAGCCAAACCGCAATTAGAATTGAGCCCCCGAAAGGCGGCCTGGGTTGGCTCACACGACCGTATCAGCAGCGGACCGTTTCGCCAATCAATCTTGCGAACACAGATCGCCTAGAAGCGCTCGTGCGTGCCGGGAATCTGTATCTCACGGCTCAGGACGTGATTGCCTTGGCGCTCGAGAACAATCTGGATATCGAAATACAGCGGTATGGGCCACTGCTGGCGAGGGAAGTTACGAAGCGTGCAAAGGGCGGCGGAATCTTGCGCAATGTGGGAGTCGGTGTTGCAGCGGGGCCGCAGAGCGTCAGTTTAGCCGGCGTGAGTTTGACCGCTAGTGGCGGCGCCAATACGGGAAATGCCGGTGCCGGCGTAAGTTCCGGCGGAGGCATCATTACCCAGCTTGGTCCGGCCATTCCGGTGCTCGATCCACAGTTGAACTTTTTCACGCAGTTCGCGCACACGACTAGTCCGGAGAGCAACACCCAACTGACAGGGACAACCGCGCTTGTTCTTAACACTCGCACATATCAGGCCCAATACCAGAAGGTTTGGGACTTCGGATTGAATACTGCCGTCACTTACTCCAGCCAAAGAACCCAGGTGAATAGCGCGTTTTTCGACTTAAATCCGTTTACTTCGGGATCTCTGGATCTCACAATTACGGAGCCACTGCTATACGGATTCGGCAGGGCGGTTAACACCCGCAACATTCGTGTCGCAAAAAATAACGAGAAGGTTACTAATCTTCAGTTCAAACAGCAAGTGATCACCACCGCGTCCGCGGTGCTCAATCTTTACTGGGATTTGGTGAGCTTCAATGAGGACCTGCGCGCCAGAAAGAACCAACTCGCCACTGCTCAGCAACTTTTCGAGGACAACAAGAAGCAGGTTGCAATCGGGACATTAGCTCCCATCGAGGTGACGCGAGCTGAAGCCCAGGTTTATGCAAGCCAGCAGGATCTGCTCATTTCGCAGACCAATCTTCTGCAGCAGGAAACGGTATTAAAGAACGCGTTGAGCCGAAATGGGGTAGCGAGTCCTACCCTGGCTGAGGTGCATATCGTGCCGCTGGACAAGATTTCCGTGCCGCCAAGCGATAACGTCAGGCCCATAGATGAACTTGTGCAAGAAGCACTTGGCGCGAGGGTCGAGATTGCTCAAAATCAGATCAACATAGACAGCAACAAAATAAACCTGGTCGGAATCAAGAACTCCTTGAAGCCTACACTCAATGCATTTGCAGAGTTCACTAACCATGGCTTAACAGGTAGTCAGAACCCCCTTTCGATCCCGTTGATACCACTGGATCCTCGTTTGGCTGCCGACCCGTTTCTAGTCGGCGGTTACGGGAATCTGCTCAGTCAGATCGTTCGACGCAACTATCCCGACTACTCGGTAGGCGTCTCCCTAAATATTCCGCTTCGGAACCGCACGGCGCAATCCGACTATGTTTCAAGCCAGCTTGAACTGCGGCAAAACGAGCTCGCGTTCCAGAAGAGCGTAAACCAAGTTCGGGTGGACGTGCAGAACGCTGTCATCGGATTGCAACAGGCGCGCGTACGCTATGACTCCGCAGTGAAAGCGCGCATTTTACAGCAGCAGACGCTAGATGCCGACAGGAAGAAATACACTCTGGGCGCATCCACCGTATTCCAGGTGGTCACGGATCAGCAGACTCTAGCGACTGCGGAAAGCGCAGAAACTCAGGCACTCGCGAACTACAGCCATGCGCGAATCGCCTTTGACCAGGCACTAGGTACGACGCTTGGAGAAAATCACATATCGATTGACGAGGCCATGTCCGGGCATGTTGCGCGGAAATCCGGCTTGCCGGCCAACCTTCCCACTGGGGGCGGACAATGAAAAGCTTTCGCCGATACGTCGCCACCGCACTTTGCATGGCATCCGCCGTTCCCAGCGCCTGGACTCAACAGCAGTCGATCGCACCTGAAAGGCCCAACGCACCCATATTTCTAAGGCCTTATTTAGCACCGACAGTGCCGCCGATTCGCCTTGCGAACTCGACTCGCCTCCGTGACCTCGTTCGCGCGGGCAAGTTGTACCTTACTGCACAAGATGCCATTGCTTTGGCCTTGGAGAACAACATCGATATCGAAGTGGCGCGTTACAATCCGCTCCTCGATGAATGGCAGCTCGAGCGCGCACAGGCCGGAGGAGCGTTACCAGGGGTTCCTGCCGCTTCCTCTCAGGTGGGTTCCGTTTCTAGCGGGCAAGGTATCGCCGGCAGCCAAGCTGCTGCCGGTGTGAGCATTTCGTCAAACAACAATACCGGACCATCGAGAGGCAACACGACTATATCGCAAATCGGTCGCGTAACTCCTACGCTCGATCCAACGATTCAGAACACGTCTGTCTTTTCTCATCAATCTTCGCCTCAGGTCAACCCCGTACAAAGTCTTGTTCCCAATCTAATCTCAGACTCGCGGATCTACAACACGACACTGAATCAGGGTTTTATCACCGGTGGAACTGCAACGCTCAGCTATCACGAAGCCTACTTGAAGGAGAATACACCGACAGACATTCTAAATCCTTCCTATGCGCCTTATCTGCAGCTTTCGCTACAACACAGCTTCCTGAATGGCTTTGGCGTAGGTGTTAACAGCCGCACAATCACGGTTGCGAGAAACACGCTAAATTCAGCTGATGTAACGTTCAGAGGTCAGGTGATTGCGGTTGTTGTGAACGTTCTAGATCTGTATTACGGGCTCGCGGCCGACTACGAAGATGTCAAAGCGAAGCAAAGCGCCGTTGCCGTTGCACAGCAGTTCTATCAAAACAACAAAAAGCAAGTTGAGCTTGGCACGATGGCTCCGCTCGACATCACAACTGCGGAGGCACAGGTTGCGTCGAGTCAGCAGGACCTGGTCACTTCGCAGACAACTCTTCAGCAGGGAGAGGTGCAACTGAAAAACGTGCTGAGCCGCACCGGTTTGGGCGATCCTCTTTTGCGGGAAGTGCAGGTCATACCAATCGACCGCATCGTGGTTCCAGAGAAGGATAACCTTCCGCCGTTGAAAGATCTGGTGACAAGAGCGTTGGCAAGCCGTACTGATATCGCGCTCGAGAAAGTGAATCTTACCAACGCCAGAGTTTCAGCACTCGCAACCGAGAATGGAGTGTTGCCCACGCTCGAGGGTCTAGCTACATTGAGGCAGGCTGGCTTGGCTGGACCGGTAAACCCAAACGGGATCGAGCCTGCGGATCCTTATTTCGTTGGCGGGATAGGTAGTGCCTTGGGTCAAGTATTTCACCGCAATTTCCCCACTCAGAACGGTGGCGCTTTCTTTTCGGCAACAATACACAACCAGACCGCTCAGGCTGACTACGCTATAGACCAGCTTCAGCTGCGCCAGTCTGAACTACAGAACCAAAAAGATCGCAATGAAATCGTTGTTGATGTCTCGAACCAGGTTACAGGTCTGCAGCAGGCTCGCGTTCGTTACGAAGCGGCTGTGAAAAACCGTGTGCTTAATCAGCAGTTGCTGGAAGCCGAGCAGAAGAAGTTCTCCTTAGGCGCGTCGACAACCTTCCTGGTAGTCACACAGCAGCGAGATTTGGCGACGGCGCAATCGAATGAAGTAGCAGCTTTGGTGGCTTACAGCAATGCGCGAGTGTCTCTTGACCAGACCGTAGGAACGGTCCTGGACGAAAATCATATTTCCATCCAAGAAGCTCTTTCGGGCCGACTCGCTCGCAAATCCGCGATCCCGGCTTCGCTGCCGAGCCAACCCTAAGTCGCTCGCATTACCAAACCATGCGGTCAAATTTCCGGGCGATACGTGTGCATCGCTTTCCATGCTGGTAAAAATTGCAGCTGCGAAACTAACGTGTTTCAGTTAAGTGCTTGAAAAGTAGCTCGCTAAAATTGGCATCTTACGTGCTTACACAACTCTGCAGCATGACAGGATTTGCTCAGGGAACAATGGTTGTTCCGCACGCCAACCCCGCAGGATCAAGACAAGCCCGCCCGTAATTTCTTCAAAAACCCACAACATATCCCACCCGACCAAGTTCCCTGAGCATCAATCAAACGGGGACAGTGGGGGACGAGAACCCGCTTTTCCTTTTTAGGACGTGGGATTTGGCCCTCGTATAGTAAGTCTGTGCAGGGACTCCGCATCGTGTCATTGATCTCAAGCGCCACGGAGATTGTCCACGCGTTGGGGCTCGGGCAATTCCAAGTGGGCAGATCTCATGAATGCGACTACCCTGCCTGTGTTGCTGAGTTGCCAGTCTGCACAAATCCGACGATTGCTGTTTTTGAATCGAGCGCCGAAATTGATCGGCTGGTGAAGGAGCATCTTAGCAATGCCACAAGCGTTTACAAAGTCGACTCCGACCTCATTAGAAGCCTGAGTCCTACGCACATCATTACGCAAACACAATGTAAGATTTGCGCCGTCAGCCTGGAAGATGTACAGCGTGCTTTCAAGGCAGAGATCGCTATGGATGCGCGTATTATCTGCCTGGAGCCGTATGCGTTGGATGACCTGTGGCGAGATATTCGGTGCGTCGCATCGGCATGCTGGCATGAAGATGCTGGAGAAGCGCTGACGGCATCCTTGCGAGGCCGAATGCTCAAGATTCAAAATCGGGCCAAGGCGGCCGCTTCGAGACCGGGTGTCGCGGCCATCGAATGGCTGGAACCGTTAATGGCTGCCGGGAATTGGGTCCCCGAGTTAATCGGAATGGCGGGCGGGAAGAATCTGTTCGGCGTAGCAGGCGCACATTCACCTTGGATGAGCTGGGACCAACTCGTTGCGACCGATCCTGACGTGATCATCGCTCTGCCGTGCGGGTTCGATCTTCCCCGGACGCGTGGTGAAATGCACTGGCTGTCGGACCGCGCTGGTTGGGAAAACTTGCGGGCGGTTCGGGAAGGCCGAGTGTTCGTGTGCGATGGCAACCAGTTTATGAACCGGCCCGGGCCGCGGCTCGTAGAGTCACTTCAGATATTCGCTGAAATACTGTACCCCGAGTTGTTTCAACCCCAACTGGAACATGTGGGATGGGAACGGTTTTAGACGCGTTCACGTGCCAGCATCTCTGCAGTTGAGGCTTTTTGCAATGGCTTCGGCAATCACCTTACCATGGAAGCGGCCGTTCTCAATGAAGATTTCATTGGTGTGGGTGCCTGCGACAATGACACCAGCCAGATACATTCCGTTCCGCTGGCTCTCCAACGTCTCGGGATTCGTAATGGGCTTGGAGGTAGCGGGATCGAGATGGATGCCATGTTCAGCCATGAACTCGAAATCCGGCCGGTAGCCAATCATCGCGAATACAAAATCGTTTTTAACGGTGACCTCGCCTTCGGGCGTTTGCAGAACCACATCATACGGCCGGATTTCTTTCACGTTGCTCTGAAAATAAGCCTTCACGTCGCCATTAGCGATGCGGTTCTCAATATTCGGTTTAATCCAATACTTTACGTTCTTCGAAATTCCTGGACCGCGGTGCACCATAGTCACACGCGCTCCAGTCCAAAATAGGTCCAGTGCGGCAATGGCCGCAGAATTCTTTGCCCCAACAATCAACACGTCCTGGTTGTAGTAGGGATGGGGCTCGCGATAGTAATGGATGACCTTTTCGAGATTCTCGCCTGGCACATTAAGCCGGTTCGGGAGGTCGTAGTAGCCGTTGGCAAGTATGATTTTCTTCGCGGAGTAGCAGAAGCGGTCACCTCGAAAAGTTTCGGTTCGCAGGCTGAATCTGCCGTCCGCGCCATCAATCCCGAGAACGCGCTCGTATTGGTGGATGTTCAATTGATAGTGGTCGGCGACACGGCGGTAATACTTTAGCGCTTCAGTACGGCCCGGCTTTTCGTTGAGAGAGGTCATGGGAATATCGCCGATCTCGAGCAGCTCGGGCGTCGTAAAAAAAACCAGGTTTATGGGGTAGTGATAGATAGAATTAACAACACAGCCCTTATCGAATAGGACCGGCGAGAGCCCGCGTTTTTGCACTTCGATGCCGCAGGCGAGGCCAGTTGGACCCGCACCCACAATTGCAACATCAAACTGCTCCATCTATCCGACCCTAAGGCGCAACGTCAAAAGACTTCCCGGCGTCAAAGCAGTGCCCCTACCTTGTCATAGACGCTCTCAAGGGCGGAGGGCAGAGACTTAGTATCTTTTCCGGCGCCTTCCGCCATATCTGGGCGACCGCCGCCTTTACCTCCGATTGCCCTGGCTATTTCGCCCACCAGCTTGCCCGCTTGCACCTTGCCGGTAAGATCCTTGCTAACCGCCGATACAATCGCAACGTTCGAGTCGTTGACGGACGCAATCACAATGACAGAGCTTCCCCATTTATTACGCAACGAATCAGCGAGCGTCCGAAGCTGATCTCGATCCATGCCTTCTATTTTTTCGGCAAGCACGGTAGTGCCCTTGAGCATCCGCCCCTTCAGCTTGTCCAGCTGTTGGTGAGCCATTTGCGTCTTCAGTTGTTCTACTTGCCGCCCAAGAATTCTTTGCTGCTCAAGAACTTTCTCCACTTGCTCAAGCACGGCGTTTTCGGTGGTATGCAACAACTCGCCGGCCTTTGCGAGCTGTGCACTCGCTTGCTGAAACTGCTCGAGCGCAGCCTCGCCAGTGATAGCCTCGATTCGTCTCACCCCGGCGGAGATGCTGCCTTCGTAGACGATCTTGAATAGACCAATGTCGCCTGTTCGCCGCACGTGTGTACCGCCGCAGAGCTCGCGGCTAAAGCCTGGAATGCTCACTACTCTGACGTTTTCACCGTACTTCTCGCCGAACAGAGCCATAGCGCCTGTAGCTAGCGCTTGTTCGAGATCCATAACGTCGGTCGCGACTTCTGTGTTCTCAAGAATCCGTTGATTGACCAACCGCTCGACTTCGCGCAGCTCGTCGTCCGTCATAGCGGAGTAATGAGTGAAATCAAAACGCATTCTACCTGGCTCCACCACGCTGCCCGCCTGCTTCACGTGGCTACCTAAAACCTGGCGCAACGCCGCATGAAGGAGGTGCGTCGCCGTGTGATTCCGCATTGTTGCACCACGTGAGGGAGAATCGACTACGGCGATCAACTTGTCGCCCGTCCTGATCGGTTTCAGCACATGAATTCTGTGCACCATCGCCGAGGAAGTAGGTTTATAAGCACTCTCGACAACAGCAACCTTCTCGCGCGTCTCAGGATGTAGCAGCAGACCCGTGTCTCCCACCTGTCCGCCCGACTCCGCATAGAACGGCGTTTTTGGAAAGACCACCTCCGCCTGGCCCTGTTCAACCAGCTCAACCAGAGTTTTATTGACAATTAACCTTAATACTTCAGCGGGTCCTTCGAGACTCTCACGGCCAATGAATTCGATGGGAGGGATCTCTTTGTAGACATCACCGATTTGCGCCTTGTCTGCACCCCTCCAGCTTGAGCGAGCTCGCGCACGCTGCTTCTCCATCTCTGCCAAAAAGCTTTCACGGTCGATGGTAAGGCCGAACTCGCGCCCCATTTCGTCCTGTTCATCGAGCGCCAGTCCATAGGTGTCATACAATTTGAAAGCCGCCGACCCAGGCAGCACGCCGTTTATAGCCGATTTCGCTTCGTCATGGAAGAAGCGCTCTGCCACTTGAAACGTTGTTGCGTACCGGTTTTCTTCATCGCGAACGATTCGGATGGTGCGCTGCAGGCTTTCTTCAAGCTCCGGATAGGCAGGCTTCATTAATTCGGCCACAAAGCCAGTCAACTTGTGAAGATATGGTTCCGTTGAACCGGCAAGGCGGCCATTTCGCATAGCGCGCCGCATGATCTTACGCAACACATACCCGCGGCCGTCGTTTGCCGGCAGCACGCCATCATGGATTAGAAACGTTGTCGCACGAGCGTGGTCGGCATTGATACGCAGCGCAATATCCGTTCTTTCGCTGCTGTGAACGTCAACCCCGATCAGTTCGGCGGCACGCGCGACGATGGGCCGCAGTAAATCGGTATCGTAATTCGAAAGATGGCCCTGAAGAACAGCAGCGACGCGCTCCAGCCCCATTCCTGTGTCAATGGACGGCTTGGGAAGTGGCGTCATCGTGCCATCAGCCGAGCGATCGAACTGCATGAACACGAGATTCCAGATCTCTACGTAGCGGCCGCCGCCATCAAGAGGAAATTGTTCGTGCTCGCGGCCTTTTTCGGCCGCCTCCGGTCCTAAGTCGTAGTGAATTTCAGAGCACGGACCGCAAGGTCCGGTCTCGCCCATCTGCCAGAAGTTATCTTTCTCATCCAGGCGAAAAATTCGATCCTTCGAAAGCCCGGCTACTTTTTGCCAGAGCTCTTCGGCTTGATCATCTTCGCGAAAGACGGTGACATAAAGCTTGTCCTTCGGCATCGCGTACCAGTTCGCGCCCGTGACCAACTCCCAAGCAAAGGCGATCGCGTCCTTCTTGAAATAGTCGCAGAATGAAAAGTTGCCGCGCATCTCGAAAAACGTATGATGCCGCCGGGTATAGCCGACATTATCGAGATCATTGTGCTTGCCGCCTGCCCGTACGCACTTTTGCGAAGAGGTCGCCCGCGAATAGTCGCGCTTCTCCAGGCCAAGGAAAACTTCCTTGAACTGATTCATTCCTGCATTCGTGAATAGCAGCGTCGGATCGTTGGCGGGAATAAGGGGCGAACTGCGAACAATCCTGTGCGCCTGTCCGGCGAAGTAGTCTAAGAACCTCGCCCGAATCTCGTTACCAGTCATTTTATCTTCAGTTTCGCATCCAGACTGGCGGATTCGATATTATTTGGTGCTCGACGGCACTGATGCTAGAACGTGGGCCGTCTTGATGTAGTCAAGCTTCGGGAAGTGCTCCTGAAGATACGCATTGCCTACATCGGCGATTGCGGCCTGGTCCGGTCCATTGCCGCTCGGGGGCCCGTCTCCATAATCCATGTAGAATTGTTGAACATTTTCCAGGCCCTGAGTGACTTCTCCGAAAGGTGTGAAACCTTGGTCATCAAGGCGGCTGTTATCACCGATGTTGATGAAAATCTGTGTGGAGCGAGAATTCGGGCCGCTCGTCGCGAACGTCACTGTGCCGGGCTTGTTGCTCACCTTGGGTGGATCATCTTTGATCGGAATCTCACTCCACTTTTTGTTGACTTTCGGATCACCATTCACACCAAACTGCACTACGAATCCGCGCAGAGCCCGAAAAAACCGATCGCCGTCATAGAAACCCATTTTCGTGAGGTGATAAAAGCGATCCGCCCCAAGCGGTGCCCAATCGCGATGTGCGGTAATTACGAGGTCGCCCTTTGAAGTTTGCAACAGCACGTTGTACTCGGCAGGGGCTGGCTCAGTTTCTAGCACCCCCTTGTTGCATGAGGTTGCAAGTGCCAAGGCAGCCATCACCGATAACATCAGCTTCCACCGTCTGCTCACTTTGCATCCCTCCAATTTGGCCCCGCGCCAGTATCGGCCACCAGAAGCACGGATAAATCGTATACACGTTCCATTTCCGTCTTCACAAGCTCCTGCAAACGATCCGTCTCGGAAGGCGGTGCTTCGAAGACTAGCTCATCGTGAACTTGTAACAACATACGCGAATGCATCGTTTGGTTTTCAAGCTCGCGTGCGATGCGGATCATGGCGAGCTTGATGAAATCGGCCGCGGTGCCTTGCAAAGGAGTATTTACAGCAGTACGCTCCGCGAAAGATCGCGCGGCTGGATTGCGGCTCTGCATGTCAGGAATCGGGCGGCGCCGGCCCAGAAGCGTTTTTGAAACTCCGCTTTGCCGTACCTCCGCGATCGTGCGCTCAATGAACTCGCGTACACCGCCATAACGTTCAAAGTAGCGACGGATATAAAGCTCAGCTTCCTTTCGATCAATACAGAGTTGCTGAGCCAATCCGAATGGAGTCTGTCCGTACACGATGCCGAAATTGACCGCCTTCGCCGAACGTCGCATCTCTGCTGTGACCATGAGCGGATCAACTTTGAAAACCTCAGCCGCCGTGCGAGTATGGATGTCTTCATTTTTGGTGAACGATTCGACAAGCACGGGATCGCGGGACATGTGTGCAAGGAGCCGCAGCTCGATCTGGGAATAGTCGGCGACGACCAATTGCCACCCAGGCTCTGGAATGAAGGCCGCGCGAATCTCACGACCCTCTTCTGTGCGGATTGGAATATTTTGCAGATTCGGATTTGAGGAGGATAGCCGTCCAGTTGCAGCGCCAGTTTGATTGAATGTCGTATGCAACCGGCCAGTTTGCGGACGAATCAGGGTGGGAAGCGCGTCAATATAGGTCCCCTTCAGCTTTGTGAGTTGCCGGTAATCGAGAACAAGCTGAGCTACCGGATAGGCTGGAGCGAGGCTTTCAAGGATGTCGGCCGCAGTTGAAATTGTTTTTCCTTTACCATACTTGACGGGCGCAGGAAGCGCCATTTCCTCGAACAAAATCTTGCCCAACTGCTGAGGTGAATTGATATTGAAAGGATGCCCGGCCAAATCGAACACCTTTTGTGCGAGCTTCTCGATCCGTTCCGTAAGCCGCACGGATAGCTCGGCGAGAACGGCCGTATCAATGCGGATGCCCGACGATTCGATCTGCGCCAAAACAGGTGCGAGTGGAAGGTCGATATCACGATAGACAGAGAGCAGCTCTTGCCGCTCCACTTGCGGCCGAAGCATATCGGCGACCGCGAGCGTTGCTTCTGCCTGCTGCTCAGCGGCCGCATTTAGCTTGCGATCCAGATAGCGTTCGGCCAGAGCCTCGGGCGAACAGCCGCCCGGATCTGCGCTGAGGAGAAATGCATAAAGCATCACGTCTTCAGTAAGGTTCTTGGCCGCAGTGCCGAGTACCGAACAACTGATCAAGAAGCCTTTGACGTCGTGGACGATCTTTGGGATCGTTTCTGATTCGAGAATTGGCCGTACGGCATGGAGTAATGAAAACGGGACGGCACGACCTTCTCCCGATTGATACGAAAGGCCGGCAAAGGAGTTGGTCAGATCGAGTGATACGGCAATTGGGACTCCATTCGGACGTTTGCTCAACCATTCCGCGACCGCGGCCGCGTCTGTGAGGGCGGCGTAATCCCGTGTTGCGCTGTCATCTTCGGGGGGAAGATCTTTCAGTAGACTGAAGAATTCTAGCTCTTTATAAAGCGCTTTTAGAGCCGAGTTCTCGACCGGGCGCGTACGGAGTGATTCAAGCTCCCACTCGACGGGCACGTTGGTTTGAATTGCAGCGAGCTGTTTACTCAGCACAACTTGATCGCGGTTGTTGAGCAGGCTTTCGCGATACGTCTTCCGCTCTACTTCCGCCGCGCGATCGAGCACCGCTTCAACCGAGCCGAAACGGGCAATCAGGTCCCGGGCGCCCTTATCACCGATGCCAGGCGCGCCCGGAATATTGTCGATGGAGTCCCCTTTTAGCGCGAAAAGATCGACCACTTGCGAGGGCTTCACGCCCATGAACTTTTCCACTTTCGACGCATCGTACCACTCGTCATCTTTCATGGGATTCAGCATGAAGACGCGATCGTTAACGAGTTGCAGCATATCTTTGTCGCTCGAAACGATCACTACTTCAAGCGGCTTCCGGTGCTCACGACAGGCTATCGCGCCGATCACGTCATCCGCCTCATAGCCCGGAAACTCGAGAATCGGAATGTGCATGGCCTGCAGGATGCGCCGAACGTAAGGAATTTGCACGCCCAAATCGTGCGGCATCTCCGTCCGGTTCGCTTTATATTCGGCGAAGCTCTCCGAACGGAATGTCGGCTCCGCACTTTCGAAGATCGCCGCGATGTAATTCGGCTTGAATTCCGTCATCAGACGCCGCACCATGTTGTGAAAGATAAAAACGGCCTCGGTGGAGAGACCTGCACTCGTGCGCATGGGTGGAGCACCGCTGCGGGCGCGGGCGTGGTATGCACGAAAGATGAACCCGAACGTATCGATTAAGAACAGCCGCGGAACTGGCACTTTTTTTCAGGATAGGCGACGCACGACCCTAGCTAGCAGCACTTCGCGTTCTGGTACTTGTTTCGATGCCGCCGATCGCTAAAGAGTCTCCACTCTGTTCGAGAATGCGGGTGGCCGGTGCGCTGCAAATGCCTCGTATACGCGCTCTCGTCTGCGAGTTCGCGGGCAACCGCAACTAATAGGCCCCAAACCCGCGTCAGCGTCTTCATATACTCTCAGGCTCCAGGCGCGAAGGAATGAATGGCGATTCCGAGCTTACAGGAGCGCGCGTGCCCCGAAGCAATCCGTACCAGATACGTAGAGAATCAAGCACGATCACAGAGACCAGAACAAGAAATACGCCGCACACGCATGCATCCAGACGTTCGTTAAAGATCACCGCGCGCGTCAGGCCCAGCGCTGCCGGTGCGATCTTGCCTGACGCTATCGAGCTCTCTAAGACGTTCGCGTGCGCCAGAAAGCCAAGACGAGGCTGATCTGAAAAGATCTTTTCGAGGCCAGCAGTGAATGTGACACTAACCAGCCACACGAGAGGCACTCCCGTGATCCACATATAGCGCGCTCGATGCATTTTCAGAAGCACGGTTGTCGCGACACACAACGCAATCGCGCTTAACAATTGGTTTGAGATGCCGAACAATGGCCAAAGCGAATTGATCCCACCGAGCGGATCGACCACACCCTGATAAAGGAAGTAGCCCCACGCCACAACTACGAACGCACTGGCGACAAGCACACCGGGCATCCAACTTGTCCTTCCCAGCGGCTTATGCACATGCCCGAGAAGGTCTTGCAGCATGAAACGGCCGACGCGCGTGCCGGCATCAATAATCGTCAGAATGAACAGCGCCTCGAACATAATGGCGAAGTGATACCAAAAGCTGAGAAGCCCATTCCCTAATCCGGAGATCTGCAAAACGCGGCCGAATATGTGAGCCATGCCCAGCGCAAGGGAGGGAGCTCCGCCAGTTCTGCCGAACAGAGTATTCTCACCAACGCTGCGCGCAAGTTGGGCCATGTCGCCATCCGTTACCGGAAAGCCCCAACCCGTTATGGTCGCGACTGCGGCTTGCGGCGTTGCACCAACTACGCCGGCGGGCGAGTTGATTGCAAAAAACACGCCCGGTTGCAACGAGGCCGCGGCAACCATCGCCATGATGCCGACGAAGCCTTCAAGCAGCATGGCGCCATAACCAATCGGCCAAGCGTGCCACTCTTTGGCAATCATCTTGGGTGTTGTGCCCGACGAAATCAGAGCGTGAAACCCGGACACTGCACCGCAAGCAATGGTGATGAAGCAAAACGGGAAGATCTTGCCGGCAAATATGGGGCCAGTACCATCCGTAAACTGTGTCAAAGGCGGCAAGGCTAGGCGAGGATGGGTGAAAAAGATTCCGGCTGCCAATAGAAAGATGACCCCAAGCTTCACGAAGGTGCTGAGATAGTCGCGGGGAGCCAGCAGTAGCCAAACAGGCAACGCACTCGCCAAGAATCCGTAGACGATAATGGCGAAGGCGAGCGCAGTACCGCCCCAAGTAAAAAGCGGGGCCCATACTGTCGACTCCGCAACGCCCTTTCCAGCGAGGATACTTAGCATCACTAGTACAAACCCGATAACAGAGCATTCGAGCACTCGTCCAGGCCGGGCGTATCGCAAGTACAGGCCCATGAAGATCGCAATGGGAATAGTTGCGGCAATTGTGAACGTTCCCCATGGGCTTCCCTTCAACGCGTTCACAACCACGAGCGCAACAACTGCCAGCAAGACGATCATGATCAGCAAAACCGTGATAAGGGAGACAATGCCACCCACTCTGCCGATCTCTTCGCGGGCCATCTGTCCCAGTGTTTTTCCATCGCGCCGCATAGAGCAAAACAGGATAATGAAATCCTGTACGGCGCCTCCCAGGACAGCACCGAAAAGGATCCACAACACTCCGGGCAAATAGCCAAACTGCGCCGCCAGAGTCGGACCAACTAGGGGGCCTGGCCCAGCGATTGCGGCGAAGTGGTGTCCCAAGAGAATCCACTTGTTGGTCGGTTCGAAATCATGACCGTCCTGAAAGCGCTCAGCAGGGGTTGCTCTTCGGTCATCGAGGAGCATCACCTTGGCGGCTATAAACTTGGCATAGAATCGAAACCCGAGAAGAAAAATCGATGCTGCAGCGGCGACAAGCCAGAAACTGTTCACCGATTCATGCCGGCTGGTCGCGATAGTTCCAACGCAAATCGCACCGATCACAGAGATCAGCGCCCAACCCAGCCGGTACAGGTGAGACATGAACTGACTAAGGTCTAGCCAGCGTAGAAAACAGTGCGGCCAGAATCGATACGAGTATCGCGCCGATTCCCACGTATGATAAGGCTTTGCCGCTGGGTGAGTCCGTACGATTCTCGAGGCGGATGCCGAGCACCGGCGCTGGGCCTGGGACACGATTCTTGACGGCATTGATCATGCTGCCGCTATCGGCGGTATTGGGCATTTCAATCACGCGCTGCACGCGGGGCCACAGAGCACCGGCTCTGTATTCGAGTTCCTTTGTGAGCCGGATGACCAGCATGGGGTGGCTGGCGTATGAAACGCCATCAATGTATTGCCGCGGTATCCAAATCTCGCGACCAGTCCGGGGGTTGACGACTTTGATCTCCGACCACGACGAAAGAGCCAGCATCCACTCGTTTGGATCCGCGTTCTTGATCGCCGGACAAAACGAAAAGTGCTGGCGTCCCATCTGGTCCAGTGGCGATGGCAGCAGCGGCGCTAACATTCGTCTCAGTGTAACCCCGGACCTCGATTGCCCTAATGCTTTAGACTAAGGACAGATCCTTGCGACTGGAGCTTACGGCTTGACCTCTTCGACTGTCCTCGAAGCGCCTGTCGATATGCGTGGGGCCGCGAGGCGCTCCCTTCTTCTTGTCTTTTGCTGCACTGTGATCGGCGCAGTTGCGCAAATGCTGATTAAGACAGGCGCGGGACAACTCAGGGCGCATGTCACATTGCCTGACGTGCTGCACGATCCTATGCTGATCCTCCGGTTCGGCCTCGGCATCGCCTCTAACCTGAAGCTTTTCTGCGGATACTGCTTGTACGGAGTGAATACGTTTCTGATGGCCATGGCGCTAAAGGGCCGTGAACTATCGAGGCTGTATCCCATCATCGCCCTGACGTATGTGTGGGTGACGCTGCTTTCGCTGTTCTTCCTTACTGAACAGATGAATTTCTTTCGCGCTATGGGTATAGCATTCATCGTCGGCGGCGTATCCATTCTTGGACTGAGACAGGGGACGAGATCCGAATGAGGACGCCTCTTAGCTCTATTTTTCTAATCTTGACTTCATCGCTTATTGGTTCGTTTGGCGCAGTGTTTCTGAAATTGGGAGCAGAGCATATGAAGGGCACTCTCGCCAGTCTCTTTAAGAATTACTGGTTGGCTATAGGCGTGTGCCTGTATCTGCTCTCTTCCGTGTTTTTTGTTATGGGAGTGGCTCAAGGCGAGTTGACCATCCTGTATCCAATGGTGTCGCTGGGCTATATCTGGACCATCCTTTGGGCACGGTTGTTCTTCAAGGAGCCATTCACTAAGAGCAAGATCGCAGGCCTGGTAATGATCATCTTTGGCGTTGCACTGATCAATTACGGCAAGGCTTAGCCTTTGACGTGTGTGCGCCAGGTTTCGAGGAACCCTGCTAGCGCATTCGGAAGGCGTCGCCTCATAATCATTACTAGCGCGGCCACAACTGTCCAGACGAAAAATCCCGCAGCAATCCAAATCCTCACCTGATCACCCAAGAACACGGGCAATACAAACTGGGCAGCGAAGAGCAAGAACATGGCGAGCGCTTCCCACCAGCCAATACTCATGTTGACCAGGAAAATCATCCCTAAAAAGCTCTGCCCAATGGTGAGTAGAAGCTCTAATCTTTGCTGACCATCAAGCGAAAGCGACGAGATGGCGCCACGACTGAGTGAGAGGACGACCGGCAGCATCGCAACCAGCAGCGTCCATTGATTGATATTGCTAGACGCGATGTTCATGATGGCAGTGGACGCCTTTTCCTGACGCGCGAAATAGAAAGTTGAGGCGAACTCCGGGAATTCGGAGATCACGGGCGCTAACCACTGGATCACTATAAAGCTAGGAATACCCATCGCGCCAGCAATCGCAACCAGGCTGCCTAAAAACGGCTCAGCGGTGTAATAGATGAGCAATCCGCCCGCAAAAAAGCAGACCGAAATAGCGAAAATGCGCCGCCGCCGGGGGGCGAGCACAATGTTACGCGGAATAACTTCCAGGTCCTCGATCCCTTCGCGCTCTTCAGGGGGAAGCCTGGTAAGCAGCAATAAATAGGCCGCATACATAGCGCTCAGAACAAAAGCGTCATAGACGTGGAGACTCGCTTTGTACCAGATCACCACCGCATAAACCAATGGAAAAAACAGCGCGACAACTTCCACGCTGTGGTGAGGACTCAGTTCGATGCGTTGAAGTGGATGACCCGTGCGCCTGCGATGCACGACCGCCGCGGTGGCATAAATCACGGGCCAGGCAAGGCCGGTCAGAAGACGCAACGCCCCGGTCAGGTTCGCAATCAGCAACGTCGTTTGTTGCCGCCACGCAAGTACGGCTTCGACGGCGAATTCAGGAAGCACTTGCATCCAAGCGAGAATGGCGAGCGCAAAGCCCTGAGCGACAAAAAATTGAGCAGACTCCGCGCCCCAGGTTATTACGAGCGACGCGAGAAGGATGGCAGGCACGGTCCAAAGTGCGGCCCAAGGACTCGATTGATAGAGGGGTACGGCGAAAAGTAGAAGAGCAAAGGCCATCGCGGAATGGGCAGGTTTCTGTGGACGCTTATGCAAAAGCGACCTCTGGATCTACGTTGGTGATCGAACGCGTAAGAACTGAGTGCCTTTGGAAAGCAGGAGATTTTGCAGTGAAGTCAATTCGATAATGGGCGCCGCGGCTCTCCTCGCGAGCAAGGGCCGCAGCCGAGATCAGCGAGGCGACCTGGTGAATATTGCGGAGCTCGAATTCGGAGCGCCCTGGAGATTGGAGCGGCTGCATGTAACGTGAATGAATTTTTTTTTGAGCCGCGGCGAGTTCGAGTCCGCTACGAAGGATCCCGCAAGAATGCCAGGCAATAGCTCTCATTTCACCTTCGGTCGTGACGGGGAAAAGAGGGGTCTCACTCGGAAACGCAAGTGCGGCAGCGGCATGCGGCTCGAGAGAGCGCATCGATTGTCCCGCACGGGCACCAAAGACGACTGCCTCTAGTAAGGAATTACTGGCGAGGCGGTTTGCCCCGTGGACTCCCGTGCATGCCACCTCACCCGCAGCATAGAGGCGCGGAATCGTTGACCGGCCAAACAGATCGGTATGCACACCGCCCATGGCGTAATGAGCGGCTGGTCGCACTGGAGCCGGCATGGTTTCGAGATCTACACCGTAGAAAAGGCATGTTTTATAAATGCGAGGAAAGCGGCCGCAGACAAATCCGTGGGGCAAGTGGGTGAGATCGAGGAATGCGCTTGAATCTCCAGTAGCTCGTAGCTCCATTACGATTGATCGGGAGACGACATCGCGAGGAGCAAGCTCTTTCAAAGGATGATAGCGCTCCATAAAGCGTTCGCCGTTGCGATTGCGAAGATATGCGCCCTCTCCGCGCAAGGCTTCACTGAGCAGGAATCGCGGAGCCGATGGGATAAAAAGCGCAGTGGGATGAAACTGCACGAATTCAATGTCGGCGATCGAAGCGCCGGCACGATAAGCGCAAGCAACACCATCGCCTGTCGCGACATTCGGATTGGTCGTATTTTCGAATACTCGCCCCAGACCGCCAGTTGCCAGCAGAACGCAACGTGCTTCAACTAGAACGGTTGTGCGGGTAGTCTCGTCGAAAGCAGAGACGCCAATGAGCTCGCCGTCCCGGAGCAGCAGGTCGGTTACGGCCGCGAAACTCTGGAAGGTAACGTTCTCAAACGAGCCGACATGCTGGCGCAAAGTGCGGACGATCTCACGGCCCGTTGAATCGCCGTGCGCGTGCAGCACACGATTGCGGCTGTGAGCTCCTTCGCGCGCGAAGAGTAGGTGTGAGCCTTCGCGATCGAAAGCCGTTCCCCATTCAATGAGCTGCTCGATTGCCGCTGGGCCTTCCTCGACTAGCGTGCGAACTGCCTCAAGATTGCACAGTCCGTCACCCGCGTTGATCGTGTCCTGCTCGTGCAGCTCGACTTCATCGTCATCACTGACGGCAGCAGCGATTCCGCCTTGCGCGTACTCGGACGAAGACTCGCGCAGACTGTCCTTAGCGATTATCAGAACGCGGCCAGTAGGGGCGAGCTCGATGGCGGCGCGGAGACCTGCAACACCCGCTCCGACCACAACGAAATCCGTGCGAATACGCTCAATCGGGGCAGAGATACACATAATGATATAGCACCTGGAATCGCTGTCCGCTCACCCGGCGCGCCGAATTTCTTCGCTGCGCAATGACACAACCGGCACAGTTTGTGAAAGGATTGAAGGAGACAGATGACCAAGGGACAGGCCTATCTCGCAATGGGTGTGCCGTCGCTCATCAACGTCGGGCTCATCACTTTTTTGTACCTCGCACTGTCGCGCCAGGTGGATGCATTAAAGGACCTGTGGCGGGCAGAACTGCATCGCTTTGAAGAAGTCCTCGATGTCAGACTAAAGCATGTCGAAGATGCACTCGGAAAACGGTGAGCCTTTTGCCTGCCCTTGAGGTTCGAACTGCTCAGCGGACGTACTCAAGCGTGATCGAGCGAGGCATTCTGAGGCGCGCTTCCGAGTTTATTCCGCAAACGGCTGGGAAGCTTTTCGTTGTGACCGCTAGTGATGTCTGGACCTTGCACGGCAGCGAAATCAAAGGGCAGCTCAAGCAAGACCACGACGTACTTTTGTTTCCTGGCGGCGAACAGAACAAGCGCCTTGCTGCCGTGGAGGAACTTGCGAACCAAATGGCTGCCGGGGGCGCAGATCGCACTAGCGTGGTGATCGGTTTCGGCGGCGGCATTGTGACGGATGTGAGTGGGTTTTTGGCCGCTATCTTTATGCGCGGCATTTCTGTGCTGCAGATCCCGACGACACTGCTTGCACAGGTGGATGCGGCGGTCGGCGGCAAGACGGGCGTAAATCTAGCCTGCGGAAAGAACCTGGTTGGGAGTTTTCATCAGCCATTTGCCGTGCTGATCGATCCCGATGTGCTCTCGACATTGCCCGAACGCGAGTTCCGGGCCGGGCTATTTGAAGTGATCAAGTGCGGCGTCATTCGGGATCGGCCGCTGTTTGATCTGCTGGCCCGTTTACCCGACCAAGTGCTCTCGAAGAAGCCGGAGCTTGTAGACGAGTTGATTACATCCGCAGTGCGCATCAAGGCCGAAATAGTTTCGACGGATGAGCGCGAGAGCGATTTACGCCGCATATTGAACTTTGGGCACACCATCGGGCACGCGATTGAGGCAGAGACCGAGTACGTTCGCTTCTTGCACGGCGAGGCGATCGCGTGGGGAATGCTGGCTGCAACACGCTTATCCGAACTGCTGGGAATGCTCAAGAGCGAAGCGGCTGACCATATCAGAAACGTTATCTGCCGCTATGGACCGCTTCCTTCGGCCAAAGACTTAGACCCTGGCAATCTGATTGCGCGGCTTGCGGGCGATAAGAAGACGCTGCAAGGCAATGTTCATTTTGTGCTGCCTACAGCAATTGGCGAGGTGAAGGTAGTCGATGGGATTGATGCGCATGTGATCCGGCAAGCAATTTCTGAATCATTGCAGGCAAGTCAGTGAATACCGCAACCGGAACAACGCCACCTGGCACTTCGAATGAACAGGAAGCAGCAAGGTGGGTGGAGCGGATGTTCGCATCAATCGCTCCCAGGTACGACTGCGTCAACCATCTGTTGTCATTTAACATCGACCGGCAGTGGCGCAGGCGGCTGATGAAGCGCTTGTCTCCCATTCTGAAGAAGCCTAATGCAAAGATACTCGACCTGTGCTGCGGAACTGGTGATGTGCTGTTTGAACTCCAGAGGCAGGCCGTCCTCCCGGTGCTCGGAGCGGATTTCTGCCATCCGATGCTATTAACGGCTCAAGCGAAGGCAGCGCAAAAAGGGCTGACAACTCCCTTATTCGAGGCCGATGCGCTGGCGTTACCGATTGCCGATCACGTCTTCGATGTTATTTCTATCGCGTTCGGCCTTCGCAATTTGGCTAACTACGAGACTGGTCTTCGAGAACTGCATCGCGTTCTGAAGCCCGGCGGTATGCTTGCGATTCTTGAGTTTTCACATCCAACGGAGCCTATCATCAAAGCGGCGTATGGGCTCTATTCACGCGTTCTGCTGCCTATGATCGGGTCGCTTATGTCGGGAGCGCCAGGAGCGTATGCCTATCTTCCCGAATCCATTCGCAAGTTCCCCGCCGCCTCGGAGCTAAGAGGTATGATGAACACCGCCGGTTTTCTGGAGACCCGGTTTGAATTGCTTACTGGCGGAATTGCGGCTCTGCACATTGGTTCAGCGTCCGGCAGCGCTTGAGTGCAATCGATTGATCTCCTCGCGCAGGCCAAGATTTCGAACCAGACGAAGCAAATAATTGGGGTGCAATCCGAGAATCCGTGCGGCCTGCTTATAATCTCCGTTTCCCTGCAGGTAGGCGTCGATGATAGCCTCGCGCTTCGCTTCGCCGACCGAATGATAATATTTCGCGCCCGGATCGCGGGGCGCGGCTTCGACGAGGTTTTCCGGTAGATCCTCCGGAAGAATCCATTCAGAAACTCCGAGCACAACGGCTCTCTCCATAGCGTTTTCCAGCTCGCGTACGTTTCCAGGCCATCCATACTCGATCAGCATTGCTTCGGCTTCCGGCGAGAGGCCTTGCACGTGGCGCTTACAGCGTTCACCAGAGCGCTGAAGGAAGTAGCGGGCTAGCAGCGCGACATCTTCTTTTCTGTCGCGCAGCGGCGGAGACTCAAGCGTAACCACATTGAGGCGATGATACAGATCCTCGCGGAATCGTCCGTCTCGCACGTCTTCGGAAAGGTCGCGGTTCGTGGCCGCGATTACACGAATATCGAGCGGATGAGCTTGGGTTCCGCCAACCCGCTCGAATTCACGCTGCTGAAGAACACGCAGTAACTTGGCTTGCAGTGAAGGCGCCAGCTCGCCAACTTCATCCAAAAAAATGGTCCCACCTTGCGCTAGTTCGAAGCGCCCGCGTTTCAGCGAAACCGCTCCGGTAAAGGCGCCTTTTTCGTGGCCGAAAAGCTCGCTTTCAAACAGTGTTTCGGTTAATGCGGCACAGTTCACGGCAACGAAAGGGCGTTCGCGGCGGGGACTCTTCTCATGCAGAGCGCGCGCTATCAATTCTTTCCCTGTTCCGCTTTCGCCCGTAATCAGGACCGTAGTATCGCGCGGAGCGACGCGCTCTACCAGATCAAGCAGGCGTCGAATGACTGGGCTGTTGCCAACGATGCCGGTCTTAGTCGAGATCTGCTCCTGAAGAAGTGCATTTTCCGCTTTCAGAGTCTCGACTTCATGGTTCGCTTCAAACCCAACAGAAGCAAGCGACGCGACAGCCGTGAGTGTTTCGAGGTGAGCGGGCAAATTCTTGATCTCCCGATCGTGAATCGTTACGATAAGCGCGCCTGCCAGTACGCCAGCGAGATAGAGAGGCACTCCAACCATGCCGTTCTCCGGATCTTCAAATGCGCCTTCTTCGCAGACGCGACGCAGGGCCGGCTGAAAATTAGATTTATGCTGCACCGCTCGTTGGCTGTAGCGGTTCCCCAGATCAGGACAACTCGCGCCCAGAAGCAGCAGAGCTTCTTGTACGGGAATAAGATCCGACACGAGCCGTACAATCTGACTCTGGAGCAAGTTGCTTTGCGCCTCCCCAATATTTGCGGCGAGAGCGCGGAAAAGAAAAAGAAGTGAACAGGCGGTGAGCAAAACCGGTTTTGTTTCGCCCGCGGCTGCCGCCGGTTCTTCTGCGACCGCATCACTGGAGCGGAACATCAGAATAGTTTTGCCAACGCCAATCTGATCGCGATCTTCCAGCCAGCGTTCCGCTGATCGCATGCCGTTGACGTAAGTGCCCGCCGAGCTCCGCAGATCAGCAATCGTAAAGCGGTTACCCTGCTGCCGGATCTGGCAATGACGCCAGGCAACCTCCGGCTCACTCAGGACAATATTTGAATTGGGCGCACGGCCGATCAGGACTTCGCCTTTATCTAGCGGATACCGGGTGCCCGCGAGCGGTCCATTGACGACGATGAGTTCCGCACCCATAGAGGAATCAACTCAGTCTAGCTAAATACTCCTAGTCGTTTCGCGAAAAGCAGGCCGATTCAGCGGAAGGACTCTAAGGTGACAAGCTCTTCTTTCTCGGTGTTGCCATCCAAGTCGAGGAACCGGGTGTCCAGAAGCCTGCCGGTTTCGATCTTGCCCATCGCAGAAAGAAGCGTTTCCTTTAAATGCGGATGATCTTTCTCTAGCTCCGTGAAAACATCACGCAACATCCGGCGCACAGTGCCGGTTTTCTGCGAGCAGCCACAAGGGATGATTGGTGCTCCAAGCGTAGGGGCAAAGGCGCCCGTCATGTCTTCAGTGACAAAGACAAGCGGCCGGATGAGCCGGAATTCGCGTTTGCTCGACCAAGTTATTGGTGGCAGCGAGCTGATGCGACCCGTAAACATGGCGTTTCGGAGAAACGACTCACAGAAATCGTCCGCCGTGTGTCCAAAGGCGATCACGTTCGCGCCCAGCTGGCGGGCGAGTTCGTACACCGCTCGCCGGCGAAACCTGCTACACAAATCGCAGCCGTGGTCCGGTTGCCGCGTTAGCAGATTGAGCGATGGTCGGTCCTCAACGTAAGTCCAATCTACTCCCCGACTGCGCAAATATTCGCCAACGGGCTGAATCGGAGCGAGAAACTTTCCTTGCTCGATCGTAAAAGCGCACACCGTAAAATCGATAGGAGCGCGCTTTTGTAGCATCAACAATGCTTCGAGCAGTGTGAGCGAGTCCTTGCCGCCAGAGACGCCGACAGCTACACGATCGCGGTTACGTATCATGCGGAAGCGGCCGATCGCCTCACCTACTTTGCGCAGAATTAACTTTTCGAGATCCACCCTTCTTCACGATACTGGATACGAAAACAAATGAGTCCAAGCTTCTACTTGAGCCACGAGTCGACTGACCGTTCGACTTGTTGCCATTCGAAGCCGAGGCGTTCACGCCGGATGCGCGTTCAATCCTGGTGAAAGCTTTGTACAAGCTCGTTGCTCCAGCGACGCGAAAGCGACACGCTCACACCATCGGCCGCACAAGACTGTTGCAGAATAGCCACGCTGCAAACCTTTCAAGCCTCGTAAATTCAGCAGATTAGAGACTTGGCAACGTGTTCCTGATATGCTGGCCTTGTTCGTACATGAACTACGAGACGACGATTTGCCGACCCGTTGAAGTAGATGGAATCGGACTTCACCACGGAGCACCTGTCCATCTCCGAATCACACCCGCCCCGCCCGCCACAGGTATCGTGTTTATCCGGACCGACCTCGACAATACCCGAATCCCGGCAAGCTGGGAATACGTTGAACGTGTGAGTTACGCGACCAGCTTAATGCATCCCCGGGGCATTTTCATCTCGACGACCGAGCATTTGCTCAGCGTCTTCTACAGTATGGGAATCGACAATGCCTTTGTCGAGTTGGACAATCTGGAAGTTCCAATTTTGGACGGTAGTGGGCTGCCTTTCGTCCAGCTATTGGAACAGGCAGGCAGGCGCGAGTATCGTCGCCTCCGCCGGTACTTGCGGGTTGTAAAGCCAGTGAGTGTGGAGTCGGGCGGGAAACGGGTTGCAATTCTGCCTTCCGATCGGTTCCAGCTCCACTGCCGTAACTTCTACGATCATCCAATGGTAGGAGAACAGATTCTGGAGCTCGACGTCACGCCTCAAGCGTATGCAAGCGAGATCGCTCCCGCGCGCACCTTTGGTTTTGAATATGAGCTCGATCAAATGCGCGATATGGGATTGATTCGCGGTGCATCGCTTGATAATGCAGTATGTTTTACGCGGCAAGACGTCGCCAATCCGGGCGGCCTGCGGTTCCCGGATGAATGTTGCCGGCATAAGGCACTAGATCTGATCGGCGATCTCGCTTTGATTGGCAGACCTTTACTGGGCCTCGTTGTAGCGGAAAAGGCGGGACATGCGATGCATGTTGCGCTGGTGAACAAAATTATGTCCGATGCGTCGCTCTACGAAACAGTTATGTTCAATCGACAAACTGGGCGGGTACAGGCCGCAGCGGCCCACGCGCTCGTATCCTAATTCCCTATAGATGAGATGTGGTCTTGCGCCAGCTACCGCATCTTCTAACACTATGTCGCCTGGCCGCAGCCCCTTTTTTGGCCTGGTTGCTGCTTCAATCCCGATTCCGCGAGGCGCTTGGTGTCGTTTTAGTGGCCGGTTTAACAGACTGGTTCGACGGTTTTGCCGCGCGACGACTGCATGTCTCCGGCCGGATCGGCGCCATCCTTGATCCAATCGCAGATAAAACACTGCTGGTGACGTTGTTCCTGACAATTGGATATATGCGGCTGGTCCCGGAATGGCTGATCTATTTAGTGATCGGCAGGGATGTCGTGATCGTGGCCGGTGCGCTGCTTCTGCGATTTCTGCGCGGGATCCGCAGATTTTTGCCCTCCACGCTGGGTAAAGTCAGTACCTTCTTTCAGATCCTGCTGGTGATGCTCGTCCTGGTCCAGGCATCGTTCCCACATAAAATCTTGCTCTTGTTACAGAATATAGCCTTGCTTCTGTGTGCTTTGTTTACCTTTGTCAGCGGCCTCGATTACGTCCGCAGAGGTATTGAAATGAGCAAAGCAGACGCTGGCCGGGCTTCAAAAGGAGAGCTTTGACCAACTATTTTAAAAACCGGTGGCCCTGAAACGAAAAGCGTGATTGACGGACGCAGGATCCGAGAGTAGCCTGAATACATGGAGCCGAGCATCGAAATTTACCAGCCCTCGCGCCTGTATTCCTGGACCGGATGGGCGGCCCTGGCCGGCTCGCTACTTTGTGTGCTTTGCGGACTTCGTGCTCCCCTGGCCTTTATCCCCAGTCTTTTATGTGCGGCAACGGCAGCGGTCCTGTTCTGGTTGGCAGCCAGGCCTTGGATCCGGGTGGCCGAGACGCAGTTTAATATTGGTGACCGTGCGATCGCTTGGCGGGAGGTACGTGAGATCAACACAAGCCGGTTCAACACCGCGCGGTTCAATACCAGCCGCTTTGTCTCGCCACTGATTTTGAATCTCAAGCTGACCAATTCCCGGCACAAGGTGCTTGTTTTTCCGGGTGATCCCGATCGCATCATTCGTCTAACGCACCAACTCCGGAGGAACTCCTACCTGTCCACCTTTGACGGAGTCGCCTATCGTGACTACTGGACGTGGTCTAATCTGGCAGGCCCACGCGGAGAGACTCCGGCGCACGATCAACCGGTTCGTATGCTAAATCCGGAAGACGAAGACGAAATCGAGCGCATGTACCAGAAGTTGAAAGCCGTTGGGCACCTGGATTCTCGCGGTACCGACTCTTCTAAGACCTCGCACAACGATTGATCCCCGGCACCCGACCTTCTTTTCATTGATTCCTTGATGTCACAGGGAGGGGAACGTCTCCTAGGTCCAGTTAAAATCACCACAGACACTTTGATTACGTGTTGTTTATCAGTTTTTGGCCGCTTCTCGCGCTTTGTTAGAGGTCAACTTCCGGTTGGCCGACAACTCACGAAGTTGCCTTGGCGGTTCGGTCACAAAAAGTATCTAGTGTCATGTTTCTGAAGCTGATGCTATAACCCGGACTGCACCAGATCCTCACCAGCCTTGCTCACGAACTTAAGAGACAGAACGCTAGAATTGACGCGAATGAAGCGAATTGCCCGTGCGTCGGTCGCTGGCCTCTGCCTCGCTACCGTGTCACTGGCGATCATCGGAGCGATCTACGAGATGATCGGCAGGTGGCGTGACGCGCAACGCTTTCCGCAGCGTGGCCACCTCGTCCAGGCCGGGTCGATCCGCATGAACATCGACTGCAGCGGGCAGGGTTCGCCCACGGTAATACTGGAGAGCGGTTCTGGCGGGCCCTCCGTTGACTGGCTCATGGTGCAACCAGAGGTCGCGAAGTTCTCCCGAGTGTGTTCCTACGACCGCGCTGGATATGGCTGGAGCGACTCCGGTCCGGAACCGCGCAGCAGCCTGCAGATTGCGCGCGAGTTGGACCAGCTGCTGCGGACGGCCAGTGAAAAAGGTCCGTACCTTCTTGTCGGACACTCTATGGGCGGATACGATATCCGGGTATACACCAGTCAGTATCCAAATGAGGTTGCGGGAATGGTGCTGGTCGACGCCTCCCACGAGGATCAGCACCTGAGAGCGCCGGAGTCTATCCGCAAATGGCAACAGGACTACCACAAACACCCTGGCTGGAAAAAGCTAAAATATTTCGTTCAGCTCCATCTTGGGTGGGCTCGTCTGACGGCGGATCGCGATGCGCCTGATTTCTGGCCGAAAGCATTCCGGGAGGAAGAAGAATTCCTGATGCTTTCGACCAGACATCAATTCGCTACGATCGATGAGGATCAGGTATTCTCCACTTTGAGCGCGGCACAGGTGCGAAGCGCCGGAAA
>JBPCJX010000102.1:0-42999 GCA_051004875.1 Bryobacteraceae bacterium | reverse complement strand
GCTTGGTCGGTCCTGTTCCCACGATCGGGGACACTCTTCTTCATCAAACAAAATTTGCAAAAAATGACGGCGAGAAGTTGCACGTTTTCGAGAACGGGAGCTATCGCGATCACGGGCTCTCTACCATTAGAAAAACTGGTCGTGAACTGATGTGCCAGTGGGGCGCCGCCAAACAGTGGAAGAAAGGTTTGGCTGACGAAGTCCACGAATGGGTGTTGCTCGCCTAGCCCGATTTGTGGGAAAGACCCCCACTGGATCGGATCAATTTGAGCAATGGAATTTTCAACCTTCAAACGCATCAGCTTGAACCCCATACGTCTGCTTGGCTTTCTCCCATTCAATTACCCGTTGCCTACGATCCGGACGCGAAATGTCCCGCATGGGACGCATTTCTGGAAGCCGTGCTGCCCACGGATGTCTATCAGGGCGAGATAACTTTCCAGCTCCTGGCCTTGCTGATGATTCCTTACACCTCCGCGCAAAGAGCACTGCTTCTGCGAGGCGACAGAGGTACAGGGAAGAGCCGCTATCTATCCGCGTTGCGCTCCTTCCTGGGCGCTGAGAATACCAGTTCCAAAAGTTTACACACGCTCGAGGAGAATCGCTTCGCTTGCCAATACCTGTACGGCAAGCTGGCAAACATCTGTCCGGATCTGCCCAGCCGGGACCTGGAAAGTACCTCGAAGTTCAAGGAAATCACTGGCGAGGATTACATCGACGCGGAGTACAAACACGGCAAGCAATTTCAATTCAGGCCCTTCGCCCGTCTGCTATTCAGTGCGAACCAGCCTCCGCAATCGAAGGATGCGACCGATGCGTTCCTGGATCGCTGGTGGGTCATTCCTTTCACGCAGCGTTTTCAGGATTCCCAGCAGCAGATCGCCGCTGACGATTTAGACCGCCGGCTGAGTCAGCCGAGTGAACTTTCTGGCGTGCTGAATCGCGCGATCAAGTGGCTACCGCTTGTTCTCCAGCAGAAAGGAATCGTGCAGACGGGAGCGATGAAAGAGGCTCACGACGAATTTTGTGCCAGCACCGATCCGTTCCGCGTCTGGCTGGCTGAGTATGTCTTGGATGATCTCGATGGTTGCGAACCATGCAGTGAAGTGATGTCTTCCTATTCCCAGTTCCGCCGGGAAAGGGGGCTCGTCACGATTACGCTCATGGCTTTCGGTCTAGAGATGCGCAAACACAAGCGAGGAATTGAAGTGAAGGAGCGCACGGTGGAGCGCCACGGAGAATTTTCAACGCCGAAATGTTACATCGGCATCACCTTGAAAAGAAGAGAAAAATGGGAACAGCCACGCAAAGGATGAACTCCGCTCCCCCCGCTCGCTCCGTCCACTTTTTTACACTGCATACGGAAAAAGAAAAAGACTATAGGAAGAGAAGAACACGAAAAAGTACATCCAGAGACAAAAAGCGGTCGGAGTGGCCGGAGCCAACGGACCTTACGGGTGTTGCGAATTCACCTCAACACTCGAAATTCGCGGGGCGTTGGCACCTGAGAATCTATGGCTGAGCAAAACAGGAGGCTTCTCAAGCCCGAAGACGTTGCGGAATGGCTCGGAGTGAAGCCCGCCTGGGTCATTGCACATGCGAACGGCAACCGGCGCCCACACTTGCCTTCTGTGAAACTGGGCCGATACGTGCGTTTTAGGCCCGAAGACGTGGAGCGCGCGCTCACTGAGCTTACGCGAGAGGGAGCTGCGTAGTCGCATCAATATGCTTGTCCAATCCGCTGCTCTCGACTTGAGTAAACTCGGCAGACATATGCCGAGAGAGCGTCATCAAAACGGATGGGTCGAGAAGACTGGGAAAAAGGCAAAAACGTGGACCGGCTATTGGTACGAGTACGTTGTCTCTGAGGGGACCGAGAAGCGCATGCAGCGCTCGAAAGTGCTGGGTCGATCCAGTGAGATGACCAAAGGCGCCGCCGAAGCTGCCCTACGCGAGGAGATCCAAGGCGGCCGGCCACCACAAATCGGCGCCACGTTTGGACAGCTCGCAGCGTGGTATCTGAAGACCAACGAAGGCCTGTGGTCAAAGAAGTGGAACGACACTTCGAAGGGCCTGTTCAAATACCAGATTCTTCCAAGGCTGGGTGACCGGATCGCCGCCGATCTGAGGAGAAGCGACATTCAACAAGCCATCAACGATATCGCCGCCGACCCGAAGTCACGCAGCGAGAGTTGCGTAAAGAAGTGCCTCACTCATATTCGTGCGGTTTTCAACTTCACAATCGATGACGAACTGCTTGAGCGTAATCCGGCACTCAAGGTCGAAATGCCTCCCACAAGACGAGCAAGTGAGCGCTTCCTCACTCTCGAGGAATGCAAGAGTCTCTTGGCTGCAGCTGGCCGCCGCGACAATCTTATCGTTCGCCTGTTTATGGTCGTGGGCCTTCGCCCGAGCGAACTCTTTGCGCTTCGAATAAACGATCTTCAGATTGGGGAGCTTCGCATCGATGAAACCGTAGTGCTTGGCGAGGTAAAGGATCAGACGAAAACCGAGGGTTCCCGTGGAAACGTACCACTCCCTCCCGACCTCGAAGCAGAACTGCGGGCCTACCTTCGCGCTGAGAAGATTACGGATTTCCTGTTTCCCAGCGAAGCGGCGACGGCGATCTCGCCCGACAACTATCTCGACCGAGTATTGAAGCGGCTCGGCGTCCTGGCAAACATCGACGTTTTCACACAGAAGGAAGGAGGTCTGAGTTCGAAGCTTAACCATCAAGTCCTACGTCGTACGACTGCTACGCACTTCCAAAAGCACGGCAAATTGAAATCCACGCAAGATCTTCTGCGCCATGCGAGGCCAGAGACAACTTTACGGCATTACCAGAAGACCCTTGACGAGGATCTCGTACGAGGTGTGGAGAGTTGGGACGCTGAGCTCGTTCAGAAGAAGGGCCCGAGAAGCGCTAGCGAGATCACCGGTTTCGAGGGTACGAGTACGCGGAGCGTGAATTGAGATGCGGAATACTGATGGGGTTTTGATGGGGCTGTTTGGGAGCCGACGCTGTAAGTCTTTGAAACTAGTGCGCCCGGACAGATTCGAACTGCCGACCTTCTGGTTCGTAGCCAGACGCTCTATCCAGCTGAGCTACGGGCGCAACAGACCATCAGTATAACAACGCTATGCGTTCGAATTAACCGGCTGCAATGAAGCCGCCTGGGCCGATTGACGGAGGTTTAACGCTATGACACAGTTTCGCCCGCTGGCCTTGGCCCGATAAAGCGCCTCGTCCGCCACTCTCACGAACGCGTCGGGATTCCGCTCCGAGCCGTCCGAAACGGTTACTCCGAAACTGGCCGATACTCGTATTTCGGCGCCGTCAACTAGCATTGTGCTCGCTTGCAATTTCGCCCGCATGCGTTCTGCCTGGTGGGCAGCCTGCTCCAGTTCGCAATTCGGTAGGACGACCAGAAACTCCTCGCCTCCATATCGGCCCACTTGGTCATAAGGCCGCATGTTGCCTCGCAATCTTGCCGCCGTCTCGCGTAAAACGGCATCGCCCGTAAAATGGCCATGCGTGTCATTAATCTTCTTGAAATGGTCTACATCGAGAAGAATGACGCCAACAGTTCGGCGGTCGCGATGGCAGCGTGCGAGTTCCTGCTCGAGCGTTACGGAAATCGCCGAGCGATTCGGCAACATAGTCAAAAGATCTTTGTTGGCTCGTTCGCGCAATTCCTCGCGAGCTCTCAGTAACTCCATTTGCAAATCGATGATGCGCTTCCCCGCGCGCAAGCGTACCTGCAACTCGTGCCGATCAAAGGGCTTGACCACATAATCATCCGCTCCAGCTTCCAGCCCCTCCACAGTTTCATCTTTGGTGTGTTTTGAGGTGAGTAGCAGAATATATGTGTAAGGTTCGCGGTGCGTGTCACGAACCCGCCGGCACACTTCTGGACCGGTCATATGCGGCATCACCCAGTCAAGAATTGCTAGTGGGGGCGAGTCGGGATCGGCCAGGATATCCCAGGCCTGAGATCCATTCTCTGCGACTACCACTTCATAGCCCCATTGCAGCAATGCGCCCCGCAGCATGATGCGTGAGGTTGCGTTATCGTCCGCTATCAGCACTTTCATTCTTCGACCCGGCTCGGCATCCCTAAGAAGCTAATCGTCTGTTGCAGCCGAAAAAATTAGCCACACGCTGAGAAAAGCTGGCTTTTGATCGACTCCTCTTCCATTGCAGCACTAATTCTGCAAATGGAAGAAAAGAAATCCTGTCTCTACTATGAGGCGACGTCCCCCAGCGGTCAATACCTCCGCACAACTCTACAAAACGCACGAGTTGATAGAAACCGATTCTATAATGGGTGTGCCCACCAAGGAATTTCCTAGAAACGCGGAAGCCTGTTGAGTTAAAGGAGCTTGCATGAACAATTCAGTGCTCGTGCCCATGGTCGTCGAGCAGACCTCGCGAGGCGAACGCGCCTACGACATCTACTCTCGACTCTTAAAAGAAAATATCATCTTTCTCGGTACGCCCATCGACGACAATGTTGCGAACCTGGTCATCGCCCAGATGCTATTTCTGGCCGCAGAAGATCCTGAGCGTGATATCTCGTTATATCTCAACTCTCCAGGCGGTTCTATCACCGCCGGACTCGCAATCCTTGATACTATGCGGCTGGTTGAGCCTGACATCGTAACGTATTGCGTGGGTCAGGCCGCCTCGATGGCCGCCGTTCTCCTGGCCTGCGGTAGCAAGGGCAAACGCTTCAGCCTTCCTCATTCCCGCATACTCATTCACCAGCCTTCTATGAGCGGCTTGGGGGGACAGGCGGCCGACATCGACATCTATGCGCGCGAAATTCTGCGTATGCGGCAATCTCTGAACGAGATTTTGGCTGATGCCACGGGTCAGCCGGTCGAGAAGATCGCCCGGGATGTGGATCGTGATTACATATTGGAACCCGATGCCGCCCTCGAATACGGAATGATTGATCGCATTATTTCGAGCCGCGAACTCCATCCCGTTCCGGCCCGGTAACAGCATTAAACAGCTTTAACGTTACTCCTAAAGAACGCCTCCGCGCATCCTTGAACCCTCTTTAGGGACTTTGTGTCACCCGATCACACCTACAAAGAGTCTATGCTTTAGGCGTACGCAGGCTATTATTCAGGCGAGCAATGTCGCCTTGATCGATGGCCCTGGCGGTCTCGATTCACAATTGACCGGGTTTTTCGGCTTGACCCGCCGTTCTAGGCTGCGCTAAAGTAATGCTTTCGTTATACTTTCATCGCGTCATAAAGTCGGCTTATCCAACGATGATAAAATCCCGGCCTATGTTAATGGGTTTCGTGCTTCTGGCCGCGGCCACTTTGGGCAGATCCCAGGGCGGCAACACCGACGCAAGTAGGGCTGCCGTGGCACAGGAACCGGGCGCGAGTAGAGATAACTCATCTGAAGGTGACGATCGCCTGGCCCGGGCTGAAAAGCACTTTAACGCGGGCCGGCAATTTTACTTTCAAGACAATGTATCTTCCGCGCGCCGGGAGTTTGACGCCGCCATAGACGCCTTGTTGAATGCTCCCGAATCGTTACCCAACCACCAGCGGATTGAGCGGCGGCTTGAGGAAATGACGGATCTGATCTACCGCTTCGATGTTGAGAAGCTCGGCGCCGGCCAAACCGAAGATGCCGTAGTCTTCGATAAAGCGCCCATCGACGAGATCAGCCATATGACGTTCGGCATCGATCCGAATCTCGCGCCAAAGCTGAAAGCGGAGCTCAATCAGACTGCTTCCGCGATACCTCTCGAGTTATCAGACCCCGTCTCGGGCTTCGTACATTTCTTTTCCACCGACCGCGGACGTAGCATCCTTTTAGCTGGTTTGCGCCGCTCCGGTCGCTACAAGCCTCTCATTGAGCGGATTTTTGCCGAAGAGGGCCTGCCGCAGGAATTAATCTATGTTGCGCAAGCTGAATCAGGCTTTTTGCCGCGTGCCGTCTCGAACAAACAAGCTGTCGGCATGTGGCAGTTTATTGACGGAACAGGCGCGCAATATAACCTGGTACGCACTTCGTCGTCGGATGACCGCTTAGATCCGGAAAAAGCCACACGTGCCGCCGCCAAACACCTGAAGGACCTGTATACCCGGTATGGCGACTGGTATTTGGCGATCGCGGCGTATGACTGTGGCGCTGGCGCGGTTGATCGTGCCGTCGAGCGGACCGGATATGCGGATTATTGGGAGTTACTGAAACGTCACGCCCTACCCAAGGAAACGGCCAGCTATGTCCCCATCATTGTCGCCATGACGATCATGGGTAAGAACCCAAACGACTACGGCTTGGAAGACGTTCAGCTCGATGCACCCGTAGAGTATGATTCGATTCAATTGACTGCGCCGACGAACCTGAACCTTATTGCCGACGCCACGATGCAGCCGTTGTCAGCGATTCAAGATCTGAATCCCTCCTTCCTGAGGATACTCGTTCCGTCAGGATTCCAGATTCACGTTCCGAAGGGTTCCGCTGAAGTGGCGCAAGCCGCGCTCGAGTCGGTTCCTCCAGCAAATCGGCAAGCTTGGCGTTTGCATCACGTTCAGGCGGGCGATACTCTCGAAACGATTGCCAAAACCTACCATTTATCGTCCGAGCGGATCGTCGCCGTCAACCGGGCTACCGATTCACTCGAATCCGGAGATATGCTTTTTATTCCTGCTGTTTATCACGAGGAAACCCGCCCGCGATACCGTCGGTCCTGGAAAACGCGTAAGAAGATAGGCGTGTCTGGGGCGTTGCGGTCGACTAAATCCGCTTCTTCCGGGCAGCATGGCCGTGCTGGAGTTTCTGCTCGTCGCGTGCCAGCGCCAGTTTTGCAGCGCGAAGCAGCGGTGGGAACAGCAAGCTTCCAACAGCAGCAGTAGTTCTAGTTCGTTTTCAGCGGGTCCCGAGAGCTCTCATTCCTCCCTGGCTTTTCTATTTGCCTCTTGCCATTGCCTCACTGGTTGTGAAATCATTTGCCTTCTCGCATCATCTCGATGCATAGTGAGTAGGTTGCGAAAAGGAGAAGCGCATGAGCTTGGTGTACTGGCTTAGCCCAGATAATGATAATAACGACTTCGACTACGAAGATGAGCACGTAGAGCTGGAGTCAGACAAAGACGAATACGACGAGGACGAGGATGAAGACGAGGTGTCTCCGGCGGCCAAGCCTACCAAAACAGCAACAAAACGTGATGCTGGATCAGCAGGAAGCAGAGATGCGGCCGTCTCGGATCAAAAGGAATCGGGTAGCGATGGCAGAGCCTCTAGCTCGGACACCGGCGACGTAACGAAGGAGGATGTAGGCGGAGCGGAGATCATTCAAAAAGACCGCACAACCGCAAAGAAGGCCTCGCCTAAGAAAGCACCTGCGAAAAAAGCAGCTGCGAAGAAGGCCACAGCAAAGAGAGCTTCACCTCCGAGGAAAGCTGCAGCTAAAAAGAAAGCTGCAGGGGCAAAGAAGCGGACGCCATCGAAGAAGGGCGCTTCAGGAAAGAAAGCCACATCCGGAAGATCAGCGAAAAAGAGCTCGGCAAAGAAAGCCGGCGCCAAAAAAGCGGCAAGAAGAAGGTAACTGGAACGGTTCTGCAGACCGGTACTGCAATCTTCGAGAAGGGTTCGAGGATCTATCCTTCTGGCGTAAAGTCTATTTGGGCTCTTTGCGGACGACGGAGCGGCACCGTTCGAAGAGCTCGATTAGTGAGTCGGCGTACTCTTCGCTCGTGCGCGGGCCCTTGCTCCCGAATCCTGTGGTGGTTGTGCCCTTTCCGTAACCGGTTGTCATCGCAATGAACTTCATCAGTTCCAGCGCCACCTCATCCGGGCTTGATCCCGGCAATTCCCTTCCTGAACTCGGTTCAGCCATGCTTTGCGTTGTGCTCCTTGTGGTGCAGACTAAGATCTAGCCTGATTCTCTCATTAGCCACGCTTCATGCCGGTCCGCGCCCGTAATTTGATCCGAAAGATGCGTGGTGGAGCGCAAGCTCATTTATTGGAGGGAGAGGATGGCGCATTCTACGTCGTCAAGTTCACCAATAATCCCCAGCATCGCCGGATATTGATCAACGAGTGGCTTGCGTGCGCATTTCTGCGGTATCTGCAGATTCATGTACCCGATACGGCTGTTATCGAACTGACGCGCGAATTCATCGCAAGCAACCCCGACCTGTATCTATCCGTCGGTTCGCGTCGTGAACAGGTCCTGCCAGGGCTGCACTTTGGTTCACGTCTCGCGGTGCATCCGGATCGCGTAGCGGTCTTCGATTTTCTTCCCGACAAACTCCTTAGCAAAATTGAAAATCGTGTCGACTTCCTGGGAGCGCTGGTCTTCGACAAATGGGTCGCCAATGCCGATTCGCGGCAAGCCGTTTTTTTTCGCGCACGGGCCAAAACTTGGACACCCTTGAAAGGTGAACCGCCCGCCCGAATTGGCTTCTTTGCCCAGATGATTGACCATGGGTTCGCGTTTAACGGCCCGCATTGGGAATTCCAGGACTCTCACCTTCAGGGGCTATACTTCCGAACCGCCGTCTATGATGAAGTCCGCTCGCTCGATTCGTTCCAGCCCTGGATCGCAATGGTTGAAAATTTCCCCCTCGAAGTTGTCGATTCCGCCTGGAAGGAGATTCCGCGAGACTGGCTACAAGATGACGAGGCGCCGCTCGAGGATCTTTTGAAGAGATTGCTGAAACGTCGCTCCCGAATTGCCGCACTGATTCATGAAGTCCAGCGCAATCGAGCTACTGCTTTCGCAAATTGGCGGTGAGCTCGCTGGCAATGCGGTCGGCCGTCAACGGAGCAAGCAGAATTCCATTCCGGTAGTGTCCGTAAGCCAAATACAGGCGTCGGGAGTGCCAGGAACCGATGCGAAGGGCCTCGCTGCCGGGCCGGAATCCAATCCATACCTCGGAAGGTGCCGTTTCTCGAAGATGCGGAAGCATAAATCCCGCCTGCGCGGTGAGCGACGCGACTACCTCTGGTCGTATTTCCCGATCGAAACCTACACGCTCTACTGAGGCTCCACAGATCAGAAGCCCGCTGGCCCGTTGCAGTAGGTAACCATGTCCATGCCGCACGACGGTATGACAGGTCTGTTCCGGCTGCTGATATCCGATCAAATGGCCTTTGACGGGTTCTGCGGAAGGTAGGGCGGCTGTCCCCTCAAGCACAATGGCGTTGCTCCAGGCTCCCGCCGCAATGACAATCGCTTCGAAGGCTTCTGTACCCCGGCAACTCTCAAGCGTCGCTTCCTTATCCGAAATCTGAGTTTTGTAGACAGGACAGTTTTGCCGGACGGAAACACCGGATCTCTGACATGCGGCGGCAAGCGCGACCATCTCCTCGCGTGTGTTAACAATGGCATCGTCAGGATAGAAGAATGCGCCCACCAGTCCCTCTCTGCGTACTCGGGGCCAGAAGGTAGAAACGTCCTCCGCCGGCACCTGGTTTGAGCGAATCCCGCTCGCAGCCTGCCGGACTGCCCTGGCCTGTAAAACTTCCCACTCCGGCTGTGAATAAGCCAAGTCCAGCGCGCCGCATTCCTGATAATCGATCGACAGCCCGGACACTTTCTCAAGCTCGCCAATGAACCCGGAACAAAGCCGACGCGATTCGGTTGCCAGAAACGCGAGATCTGAGGGACCTTCAATCTCTCCGCCGGGCGACAGCATTCCGGCGGCCGCCCAGCTCGCCTCTCCCCCAATCGAGCCTTTGTCGAACAGAGTGACTCGCCAGCCGCGCTGGGCAAGGCGCCAAGCTATCGATGTGCCGATAATCCCGCCGCCTACAACCCCAATTGTCCCAAGTCGCTCAATAGGACTCGCGTGGCTCACGCCGGTTCCTGAAGAGACGCTGCTTCGGTGTTTCCTTTCTTCACGATCTCCAAAAACGCTTTTGCCGCATGGCTTAACGCTCGCCGACCCGGGTACACCAAACGAATCTTGCGTTCAACCGTAATCTCGTTTACCCGAATCTCGCGCAATAAGTCCTGCCGGATCTCCTGTTCGACGCACATGCGCGGAAGAAATGCAACGCCCTGATTGTCTTGAACCAGCCGGCGGATAGTCTCGACAGTCGGCATTTCGACATCCATGTTCAACGGCACTTTGTGGCGCTGAAACTCACGCAGCACGTATTCGCGATACGGCGAAAGAACGTTGTGAGCAATGAACGTCTCCATATCCAGCTCAGTAATTGATACTTCGCCCCGGTTTGCAAAGCGATGCTGCGGTGAGACCACCAGTGCCAACCGGTCCGTGTAGATAACCTGCGAAACTACCCGATCGTCGCCGGGATCGTAGCTGATCACACCCAGCTCAAGCTCCCCATCGAGTAGCTGAGATGGAATTTTGCTCGATTCGGTTCGCCTCACCTGTACTTTTACCTTCGGAAACGATCGCCGGTACTGCTCAATGTGCTGAATTAGATACAGAGATGTCGACTCGTTGGCGCCAATCGATAGCCTGCCTGCGTAATTATCTTTCAACTCGCGCAGGGCATTCTCAAGATCCGATTCGAGATTCTGGAATCGCCTGGCGTATTCTAATACGACCCTGCCAGCGTCCGTTAACAAAAGCTCCCGGCCCGAGCGGTCGATCAGCTTTTCCTTTAGATCGCCTTCTAATCGCTGGATAGCAATGGAGATAGCGGGTTGAGTTCGTAACAGTTTTTCGCCCGCCCGCGAAAAACTTCGTTCAGTTGCTACAGTCAGAAAAACCCTAAGAGGATACAGTTCCATCGCGCCCACCCGTGACGTTTATGTCATCATTCTATCTTATGAAGGGCCGCAACACTATAAATTTGAGTAATCGAGCCCATTCATCGTAGGATGAGTATATTAACCAACTAGAGGTGCCAATTTGAGCCGCATCTATATATTCGACACGACTTTGCGGGATGGTGAACAGTCGCCCGGCTGTAGCATGACCAAGGCCGAAAAGCTGAAAATGGCGGGGCAGCTCGTAGATCTGGGTGTGGACATCCTTGAAGCGGGTTTTCCGATAGCGTCAGACGGCGATTTTGAGGCCGTAGATGCGGTAAGCCGCCAGTTCCCATGGGTGCAAGTAGCTGCACTGGCGCGTGCGTGTACGCTCGACGTGGAGCGTGCCGCGAGAGCGCTGGAGCATGCGAAGCGCCCCCGCATTCACACTTTTATCGCAACCAGTGAAATTCATCTCAAGCACAAACTTCGCAAAACACAGGCCCAAGTCTTGGATCAGGCAGTGGCGGCTGTCGCGCTGGCGCGAAATTATACCGATGACGTGGAATTTTCGGCCGAAGACGCGACTCGCACCGAGCTGGGTTATCTTGAGCACGTGAGTCAGGCGGTTGTCGAAGCCGGTGCGCGAACCGTAAACCTGCCAGATACTGTCGGCTATTCCGTACCCGATGAGTACGGGGAGTTGATTGGAAAAATTGTAAGGCTGCTCGGCGATCGCGCGGTGGTCAGCGTGCATTGTCATGACGATCTCGGGCTGGCTGTGGCGAATTCGCTGGCTGCCGTGTCAGCTGGTGCCAGGCAAGTGGAATGCACCATCAATGGAATCGGTGAGCGCGCAGGCAATGCGGCGCTGGAAGAGGTCGTCATGGCCATCAGGACGCGTTCCGACCGGCTGCCGTTTGAGACAAAGATCCAAACCGAAAAGCTGTACGGCGCGAGTCAGACTCTCGCACAATGCATCTCATTCGGCCCCCAACCCAACAAAGCCATCGTGGGTGATAATGCATTCGCCCACCTGGCCGGCATCCATCAGGATGGATACCTAAAAGAGAAAACCACCTACGAAATTATGGACCCCCGGAGCGTGGGCGTGCCCGAAAGCAAGCTGGTGCTCGGAAAACATAGCGGAAGGCATGCGCTGAAGAAACGCACCGAGGATTTAGGATTTCAACTCACGCACAAAGAGCTTGAGGAGGTATACCGTGAATTCACCATACTCTCCGACAACAAGAAGGGCGTGCGCAACGACGAAATTTCGGCGCTGATACGGGAAGTCATTGGTAGAGGTGCTCTTGCACAAACCGCGCAGTAACGAACGCGCTGCTCGGGTTCGATGAATGGAACTGAAAATTCTCCTGCTGCCTGGGGACGGAATCGGCGTCGAAGTCACACACGAAGCTGTAAAAGTCTTGACCCACGTTGCCGCGGTCAACGGCCATTCGCTCTCTCTAACTGAAGGTCTGCTGGGTGGAATCGCCATCCAAAAAACGGGCACTCCGTTTCCTGAGAAAACTCGGCACCTCAGTCTCGATGCAGACGCCACTCTGATGGGCGCGGTCGGTTTGCCGGAGTTCGATGACGCTCCGCCAGAGAAACGCCCCGAGCGCGGATTGCTGGCGATTCGGCAAGCACTCCAGGTATATGCAAATTTGCGGCCTGTCAGATCGTATCGCGCGCTGATACATTCTTCGCCGCTTAAAGACGAGCTGGTCGAAGGCACCGATCTGATCATTGTCCGCGAACTGACCGGTGGTCTCTACTACGGGACACCTCGCGGCATCTCGGGCACCGGGACCGAAGAGCGGGCAGTAAACACCATGGCATACTCCCGGCCTGAGATTGAGCGTATTGCACACGTCGCGTTCCAGCTTGCTCGCAAGAGGAGAAAGAAGGTGACGAGCGTTGATAAATCGAATGTGCTCGAAAACTCGCAACTGTGGCGCCGCGTTATTAGTGAGATTGCGGCCGAATATCCTGACGTCACGCTTGACCATCTATTAGTCGATAACTGCGCCATGCAGCTGGTTTTAAATCCAAAGCGGTTCGATGTGGTCGTGACCGAAAACCTGTTCGGAGATATTTTGAGTGATGAGGCCGCAGTGCTGGCGGGATCCATCGGCATGTTGCCCTCAGCTTCAATTGGAGACACAAGGGCATCAGGCGCACGGGTCGGCTTGTATGAGCCCGTGCATGGATCGGCGCCCGACATCGCAGGTCAGAACAAGGCAAATCCGCTGGGGGCGATTGGCTCGATCGCGGCTATGCTTGAATACAGTTTCGGTTTACTAAAAGAGGCGCAGAGTGTAACGTACGCTATGGAGGAAGTTCTAAATGGCGGGCGAGTCACAGCGGATCTGAAGCCTATTGGTACGCCTGCGACGACTACCGAAGTGGGAGATGCGGTATGTGCCGCGCTTTCAGCTAACTTGCGGAGCCGCGACCAGAAGAGCGGTCAATAAGCGTCTAGCTTGCCGAGCCGTGACCGCAGGGGGGCGGTCAGTAAGCGTCTAACGTTAAGAAATATATGTCACAAGCAAATGGCGGGGCTTCCACGCCGCGCACAATTATTGAAAAGGTGTGGGACAACCACGTCGCTGCGGAGCGTGAAGGCGCGCCCACACTCTTGTACGTCGACCTGCATCTCGTGCATGAGGTAACCTCGCCGCAAGCTTTCGAAGAGCTGCGCAAACGCGGCCTGAAGGTGCGTCGGCCCGATCTGACCGTCGCGACGGCAGATCACAGCATCCCGACCCATGATCGATCACTGCCGATTCTGGACAAGGTGGCCGGAGCCCAAATCGAGCAACTCGAGAAGAATTGCCACGATTTCGGAATTCCTCTTTTTGGGCCGCATCACCATAGGCAAGGGATCGTCCACATCATTGGCCCGGAACTGGGATTGACTCAGCCGGGCATGACCGTCGTTTGCGGCGACAGTCACACCTCTACTCACGGCGCGTTTGGCGCCTTGGCCTTCGGCATTGGTACCAGTCAGGTCGGTCACGTGCTTGCGACGCAGTGTCTGCTACAGACCCGAGCGAAGACCTACCAAGTGCGAGTTGAAGGTCAACTGAAGAATGGCGTCGGAGCGAAGGACATTATTCTCAACTTGATCTCACGCATCGGCATAGCTGGCGGCACGGGGCACGTCCTCGAGTACGCTGGTTCCACCATTCGATCGCTCTCAATGGAAGAGCGCATGACCATCTGCAACATGTCAATCGAGGGCGGAGCGCGAGCCGGGCTCATTGCGCCGGACGATACGACATATGAATACCTCGCCGGACGTCCGTATACGCCGAAGGGTGCCGATTGGGATCGCGCCTTAAGCTTATGGCGCAAGTTGCCAACCGACGATGGCGCGACATTCGACAAGCAAATCGATATCGACGCGGGCGCGCTTGAGCCGATGATCACATTCGGTACGAATCCAGGTATGGGCATTCCGATTACTGCGCCGGTGCCTGACCCGTCTTCGATCCACGATCCGCTTGAACGTGCTTCTGTTAGTAAGGCATTGCGCTATATGGACCTGGAGTCAGGCAAATCGCTATTGGGCCACCCCGTGAATGTCGTGTTCATCGGCAGCTGCACCAATTCGCGTATCTCCGACCTCCGTGCGGCCGCCCAGGTTTTCAAAGGGCGCAAAGTCAGTCCGAGTGTTCGCGTCATGGTTGTGCCCGGTTCCCAACAGGTCAAAAAGCAGGCCCAAGTCGAAGGCCTTGACCGTATCTTTAAGGAAGCTGGCGCGGACTGGCGGGAAGCCGGTTGCTCCATGTGTATTGCCATGAATGGCGATCAATTGCAGCGCGGCGAATACAGCGTTTCGACCAGCAATCGTAATTTCGAAGGGCGTCAAGGCCAAGGTGGAAGGACATTCTTGGCAAGTCCGTTGACGGCCGCAGCCAGCGCAGTCACAGGCGTCGTAACAGACGTGCGAACGCTATTGTAAGGAGAGCAAACGTGGAAAAGTTCATTACTTTTACAAGCCGCCTTGCAACACTCCCGGTCGACAATATCGATACAGACCAGATCATCCCGGCGCGTTTCCTGAAAACTATTTCTATGCAGGGGTTAGGAGACCAGCTTTTCTATGACTGGAGGTACGACGCGAATGGGAGGCCCAACCCTGAATTCATTTTGAATAAGCCTGAGGGGCGTGTCGCACAGGTCTTGTTGGCCGGCGATAATTTTGGGTGCGGCAGTTCGCGAGAGCATGCCCCGTGGGCGCTGACGCAGTATGGTTTCCGCGCGGTGATCAGCACGTCTTTCGCCGACATTTTCCGCGGAAACGCTTTAAAGAACTCTCTGCTGCCGATCGTTGTCTCCCATCAAGTCCATGTAGTCCTATTCAAAGCTGTCGCGGACGACCCCACCGTGACTGTGACAGTAGATTTATCCCAACAAACGCTCATTCTCCCCGATGGCTCCGCTGTAGCGTTCCCGATTGACGAGTTCGCGAGATATTGCATGTTGGAAGGCGTTGATGAACTCGGCTATATCTTGAAGCAGGAGCCCGCCATCGCCGCCTATGAGGCCCACCGTCCGCTGACGATCAACACGCTTGCTGCTGGCTAGCAGCAAGGGGCGGCAATTAACCATCAGCGATCCCGTTTCCCTGTGCTTTCCGGTAATGCTCACCTCGCAGCGAGGCACCGGTACTGCTATCCCCCGGAGGTGAATGGACTCGCTGGAAGGTATGCCGTACCATAGCTTTCCATCGCCCAACCGCGAGGATTGGAAGTGAAGCCGCTATCCCAGAATTCCTGAGGCAGTTGCGGCCCGCAAGTCTTTGGAAACGGACGTGCGAGGAACAGACGTGCGAGGAACAGAGGAGTACCCGATGAAAGTGAACATGCGCAGGGAGCAGAGGAACCCTTCCAAAAAGACCTACTCCATTTCTTGGCCGGATGAAAGCGGACTAACGCATTCGGCGGAGGTGCAGGGACTAAACATCTCACAATCAGGGGTTGAGATCCTGTGCTCGGTGGAGGTGCGATCGGGCACTCCTGTATACATTCAAGCTCAGGGTGGGCATCCCACAGGTTACAGTGTGGTGCGTCATTGCACCCGGCGGGAGGACGGTTACCTCATCGGACTCGAACTGGACCAGGCGACTAAAAAAACAGGCGAAGCGCTTCCCACCCACAGCGCTACGGATCATTACGAGTTTCTCCAGATCAGTCCCAATGCCCAACTTGAGACGATCCATCGCGTCTACCGCTTCCTGGCGGCCCGTTTTCACCCCGACAACCCGGAAACGGGGGATCCGGAAAAATTTCTCTTGTTGAACCGAGCCTTTGACGTGCTATCCGACCCCGAGCAACGGCCGAGTACGACGCCAAGCTTCGAAGCAAGCAAGGCCAACCGAACCCGGTCTTCGAGTCAGTCGATTTTCTCGATGGCATTGAGGGCGAGGTGAACCGGCGATTGGCAGTTCTGTCGCTGCTCTACAGACGGGGCCGTGCGAACGTGCACGATCCGAAAGTCTCGCTGCGCGAGCTTGAAACCCTGATGGGATTTCCCCGCGATTATCTCGATTTCACGACCTGGTATCTTCGAACCAAGAAATACATCACCAGGGAAGACAACTCCGACTTCGCATTGACAGCGCTCGGTGTGGATTACGTGGAATCAAATTGTTCAAAGCTCCCGCTTCTTGGTAGATTATTGAACGCGGGAACGGGATCGGCTAACGACTCCGGAAACGAAAGCGGCAGTGAAGTTCCGCACGATGCAGAGGAGATGTTCATCTCCGGTCCCGGTGAAGCTGTCGCCGAAGAGTTGGGAAATAGCGAATAGCTGCTGTTTCTACCTTTGCCTTACGGCGAAGCTGGCGCATGATGCTTGAAATTGCGCTGAAGGTCATCATCGACAACCCGTGTTTATTCGCTTTCAGCCCTCTTTTGCATGTTATGTTGTAGCTAATGTCGTTCCCCTTGAACTTTCAGCTTGAGCAGTACGAGGGGCCGCTCGATCTTCTGCTTGACCTCATTCGCAAGCAGCAAATCAATATTTACGACATCCCAATCGCCCGCATCACTGCACAATATCTCGATTACATGCAAAAGGCGCTCGAACTCGATATCGAGCTCAGTTCCGAGTTCGTGTACACGGCCGCAACTCTCATCCATATCAAGAGCAAGATGCTTCTTCCGCAAGATCCGGAGCTCGACAAAATTTCTCCCGCGGAAGATCCACGCAAGGAGCTGGTCGATCGCCTCCTTGAGCACGAGCGGTTCAGAAATGCCGCGGAAATGTTGCAGCAGAAACGTGTCATCGAAGAAGCGCTCTGGTCAAACCCGCACATTGAGCAGTTCCTGTCGGAAGACGAACACCCTAATCTAGCCGTCACGATTTTCGACCTTGTCAGGACATTTCAGGTGGTTCTCGAACGCGCAAAGAACCGCCCGACCTACGAAGTGGGTAGCGATGACGTCAGCGTCTCTGACATGATCCAATATGTGCAGCATCAGCTCGAACGATCCCGGAAGGGACCCATTTCTGCCATTCAGCTTTTTGAACGGCAGCGTAGCCGTCGAGCCATGATTTGCCTCTTTCTTGCGATTCTCGAACTGGTCAAAGAGCACGCCGTGGAACTTACGCAGGGCGAGGCTTTCGGCGATATCGACCTGGTGAGAGGATCAGGTTTTGAAGAGCCTCGGCATTCTGTTCACGATCTAGCTGCGGTAGAAAAGGAATATTACTGATAAACCGGGATGCAGGAACTGCAACATGAGACTGACGTCGAGAGCGCAATAGAAATAGCTCGTGAAAGCGGATCTGACGAGGCCGCAACAGAACCCGAAGTCCTGATTTCAGAAGCGACGCCACCGCCGGATTCGGGCACGAGCTCCCCCGCAACTTTGAAAGCAGTGATCGAGGCGGCCATTTACATCACAGATGAGCCACTCACGACCGAGCAAATTGCTTCTGCCGTCGAACAGCCAACCGATCGGGTAAAAGAGATTCTGAACCAACTTGTCACCGAGTACGCTGGCCCGGATCGCGGCTTATCCATCCGGGAACTTGCCGGCGGCTACAAGATGGCGACCAAGCCTGAGCATCACGAATCAATCCGCCGCTTCGTGAAGAACCTGCAGCCGCCGCTCAAGCTCTCCCTTCCTGCACTCGAAACTCTGGCTGTAATCGCCTACAAGCAACCCATCACCGCTCCAGAAGTAATGGAGATCCGCGGAGTCCAGGGTGCGGGCGTTTTGAAAACGTTGCTGGAACGAAAGCTGATTGCCGCCGCAGGAAGAAAAGATGTTCTCGGTAAGCCGATCCTGTATAAGACGACTCGCGAATTTCTGATTCAATTCGGCCTTAGCTCGCTCGCCGAGTTACCGACCCTTAAGGAGTTCGAAGAGCTTGGGCGTTTAGCTCTAAACGATTCCGACGATAGCGGCCCACAGACGAGCGATTCAGAAAATCCCGACACGAGCGAGCCCGACCAGGAAGCGCGCACAGCGCAGTGATGCCTGAAGAACGTCTGCAAAAGATCTTGGCGCATGCGGGCGTGGCGAGTCGACGTAAAGCAGAAGAACTGATTGGGGCTGGCCGGGTCTCTGTGAACGGCAAGACCATCACTGAGCTCGGATCGAAAGCGGATTTATCTGTGGACCGCGTAAAGGTGGACGGCCGCATACTCACCGAACCGAAACATCACCTCTACTTTGCCCTGAACAAGCCTAAAAATTGCGTGACCACGCTTCACGATCCGCAAAAGCGCCAAACGGTGATGACTTTTTTTAAAGGCTTGCAGGATCGTATTTATCCGGTCGGCCGCCTGGACTATGCAAGCGAAGGACTGTTGTTGCTCACAAATGACGGCGAGTTCGCGAATAAGCTCATGTCACCTGCGAGCCACGTCACCAAGACCTACCTCGTCAAAGTGAATGGCACACTCACGCCGGAGCAGGAAGAGCAGTTTCGTCGCGGCATCCCAATGCATGGACGTCGGACCGCACCTGCTGGTCTGAAACTAATTCGTAAAGGCGAGAATCCTTGGTATGAAGTTCGTTTGGTCGAGGGCCGCCAAAATCAGATTCGCATTATGTTCAAGCACGTCGACTACTTGGTCGAAAAGCTGAAGCGGATCAAAATTGGCTTTCTTGAGTTAGGGAATCTAAAGCCCGGCGCCTATCGCACATTGACTAATACAGAAGTTGCCCGTTTTCGCAAGATCCTGCACGCCGATGAGGACACGACAGTTCGGCATGACTTGAAACATGATGAACGACACACAAGTCGCTGAGCTGCTGCGAGAGGCCAAGACGATCGCCGTGGTTGGTCTCTCAAGCAATCGAATGCGCTCCAGCTTCGGTGTTGCCAGGTTTCTACAGCGGCAGGGTTATCGCATCATTCCTGTGAACCCAAACGAAACTGAGATTTTAGGCGAGCGCGCCTATGTGCGGCTGCGAGACGTGCCGGACGATGTCGATATCGTCAACATTTTCCGCCGGTCCGAAAAAGTCCCTGAGGTAATAGACGATGCGCTTCAAAAGGGGACGCGCTGCATCTGGATGCAGGAAGGCGTCATTAACAATGCAGCCGCTCAGAAAGCGGAATCAGTCGGTGTTCCTGTCGTCATGAACCGATGCATTCTTAAGGAGCTTGCCCGTCTCCTCGGATAACTGCACTTCGCGCCAGTGTCCCACGCGCTAGACTACTCTCGTAAAGCCATCCTGCGACATGCATCGGTCATTGGTGCGCCTTGCAACGTTTTACGCGTTCGCGTTTACTCTATTTCTCGCGCTGACAGGCTGCGGTACACAATCGAGTAGTGCCATCGGAGAGGCGTACGTCGCCCCAGCATCAATAAATCTTCGCCGCGAGCTCACTCAGAAGAACAACACAGTCGCTGTACTCAAGCACGGTGATCGGGTTAGCATCTTGGACGTCCGTCGCCGCTTCGTAAAAGTTCGTACCGCTAAGGGTGTTGAAGGCTGGATCGATTCCACCCAGCTTTTCAGTTCGGAACAAATGGACCAGATACGCCGGGACAAGCAACGCGCATTGGCGCTTCCTTCAGAGGGCTCCGCTACCGCCTTCGAGGCACTGAACGTCCACATTGAACCAAACCGGCAGTCTCCCGCACTGGCCAGGATTCCGGAAGCGGGTTCGGTCGCCGTCCTAGGTCACAAACTCCAGTTGAAAACTGCCGGACCGGCGCCGAGTCCCGCGCTAATCTTCGAGAAACCGCAACCATCAACGCGCCGCCAACGCAGGGACAAGCAATTGAAAAGCATCTATCACCTGCCTCCTAAACCGTCTTCCCCGAAGCCGCCCGCCAATTGTCAGGAACTCTCGGCTGAGCGTATCAACGGCTCAAGCAGCGTCGCGGAGATGACAGCCACTCGCGAAAAGGAAAAGGTAGCCAACAAATTAGAAGAACCCAAGAAGCCGGTCATTCTCGAGGACTGGTCGTTGGTGCGTACAAAAGATAATCAGACCGGATGGGTTCTCACGCGCAACTTGATCATGTCGATTCCCGATGAGGTGGCGCAGTACGCGGAAGGTAAACACATTACTTCTTACTTCGACCTAGGAGCGATCCATGACGAGGTAAAAGGCATGAAGCATAACTGGCTTTGGACCACCTCCTCCGGTCCCCTGCCGCATGACTTTGACGCGTGGCGTGTGTTTCTCTGGAACCGGCGTCGCCACCGTTATGAAACTTCGTACCGCCAGCACGATATTGAAGGTTATTTCCCTGTCCATGTGGACCCGCCCGGCTCCAATACGCCTGAGCGCAGTTTCCAACTGATTACGAAAGATGACGATGGCAAACTTTGGCGCCGCAGTTACATCTTCGATGGAGTGCGGGTCCGGCTTACGGGCAAGGACGAATACCATCCAGGCGCCCCCGCAAACGGTAATACACTTGGCAGCCTAAACGTCAATCAGCTTCAGGCGAAATTGCCCGAGCAAGGATGGTTTCGCCGCCACTGGAACGCGTTCAAGCAAAAGATGAGCCCAACGCACTAGACCTCTTCGATTTTGCCCGCGATCTCAACTCTGTCCATCGCCAGGAACTGCTTTACATGCGGGTGCTCGCACTGCGCCAGCTCCGACACGGGTCCGAAGTAGATCGCTTCGCCTTTATAAAGGAAAACGACCGAGTCAGCCACTTTGCGCATGAGATCCAGATCGTGAGTCACTACGATCGAAGTCAAACCCAACTGGCGCTTCAGCCGCAGCATCAGGTTACCTATATCGTCGGACATGATCGGATCTACCATCGTCGTTGGCTCGTCGTAGAGAATGCACTCCGGCTGCGCTGCCAGCGCGCGCGCAATTGCGACTGACCGTTTATAACCAGTGGACAAATCCGCCGGAAACAGGTCTTTGACTTGCAAAAGGTCCACCATCTTCAGCAGACCATTGACCACGTCCTCTTTGTTCTGCTCGTCGTAATCTTCCCGAAGCTCGAGAGAGAAAAGGATGTTTTCTCCAACCGTTAGAGAATCGAAAAGCGCGCCCGACTGAAACACCATTGTGACTTTTTTCCGAATATGTCTTAACTCGGTTTCGGTCATGTTTGTTATGTCTGTATGCGACACAATAATGCTTCCCTTATCCGGCTTTAGAAAGCCCATGATGTGGCTCAGCGTCACAGATTTCCCGACGCCGCTGCGCCCGATGATCGCCAACGTCTTGCCGGCATCCACGTAAAAACTTACGTCGATTAAAACAGGATGATCGAACTTCTTGCTAACATCCCGGAATTCTATGTAATGCGGGTATTCCTCAGTCGGCATCGCGTGTGCTCACTGTCAGTGAGCCTGTTCCCACGCCACCCATTGCTGAGGGGTGTTGATGTTCCATACTGCATTACTGACCTCTACTGTAATGGCATCGAGTTCGCGGAGCAGATCCATCAGTCTCGAGCGGCCTGCGTTCAGCGCCTCCCGCACCACGCGCAAGCAGCCGCTTCGGTAAACGGCACATAAAGGATGCGCAATGCCACTTCGCTCGCTGCTCGCCACACATAGCGCATCGGTCTCTCGGGCCGTCTGCAAAAGTCGTAAAAGCAACTCGGTCTCGAGGCCCGGCATGTCGCAAGCAACAATCAGATTCCACTCACCACGCCCGCTCTGGAGCGCCGCTTCTATGCCCCCGAGCGGCCCCATTCCCGGACGCAGATCGGCCAAACAGACCAGCCCGAGATGTCGGTATCGCTCTGGTTCGCCGACCAGCGCCACTGTACCAGCGGCAGCAGATACTTTTGCCGCGATCTCCTCTGACAGCAGTCCCGATCGCAGCGGCAACAGCGCTTTGTCACATCCCATTCGCGAGCTGCGTCCGCCAACCAGCACGAATCCAGCCGCTTGCATGAAAAAATGGTAACATTTGCGTGCAGATTTTCCAGGTATAATCGAACCAACAAAGCTTTACCGTTTTGTCTCATGCTTTGGTGCAGCTGGTTACTTGCGAATGAGTGTCCGAAGGAACGTGGCACTGTAGTTTGCAGCTCGCTGATTCGGAGGAGCGATTGTACTTACGCACTCGCTAATTAACTTTTAGATGTTCCGCCTTCCCCATTCGGCCGTTCACTTTTCCGTCGCGCTGACCTTGTGCTTTGCAGAGTGGCTACCGGCTCAGTCACATGCCTCGCCGCGCGTTCAAGCCATCCGCTTTTGGTCTTTTGGTGATGTCACACGCATTGCTATTCAGACCGAGGGCGATTACAAACTGAAATCTGATCAAATCGAGAGCCCTCCGCGTCTGTATTTCGACCTAACCGGCTTACGGCCACCCTCGGCGCGGCATCACGGCCTCGAGACAATCCAGGTCGGTGATCGCCGGCTGAAGCAAATTCGAATCGCGGAGGTCAGCCCGGGCAGAACTCGTGTGGTATTCGATCTCGAGGGCCCTGTGGAGGTCGTCTCATCTGAGCTGGTTAATCCAGACCGGCTGGTCATCGAAATTCGTCCCAAGGGGACCAGTCTTCCAGCACTCTCCTTGTCTCACAGCATCACCGGGTCAAAGCGCGTTGATCTAGACACCATGAGCCGTGCCGCCGTGAGTTCTGCAGCATCACTTCCCGCTCCCGCGCTGCCCGTGCCGAACAGGCCGCCATTGGAGGGTATACCGGTTGAATCGCCATACACCTCCATGGACGCGTCCCCAGACACACCCACTGACAGGTCCGGAGATCCATCGGCGTTATCATCACCGCCTCCTATAAACACAACGCCTCGAATCGACTCTCCGACTCCCGGCGTGACGTCGGTGATCAACTCGAAAACTGATCATAATCGGCCGCCATCGCCTGTCGCGACCACCTCTTCTCAGACGCGTAATCCTCAGCGGGTCTTTCCGGCTGCGAGCCCCAAGTTGGAGGCGCGACCGAGAACCGGCTCCCTTGTCTCGGCCTCCTCAGTCACGCTGAACCATGGAGTCGGAGTTGCTACTGCGGCGAAACGGGACAGTAGCGGTGATCGATCTTTAGTCCGCGTATTTGGATTGAAGCTGGGCAAGGTGGTTATCGATGCCGGACACGGCGGCCATGATACAGGAACCATTGGCCCGCACGGTTTGATGGAAAAGGATCTCGTGTTGGATGTCGCTCTTCGTCTGGGAAAGCTCATCAGTCAGCAGCTTGGGGCCGAGGTTGTGTACACACGCTCCGACGATGTTTTCATTCCGCTCGAGGATCGAACCAAGATCGCGAACGACGAGAAGGCCGACCTGTTCATCTCAATCCATGCAAATTCCTCGCCCGAGCCCAGCGCAACGGGTATCGAGACTTACTATTTCAATCTAACGGCCGACAAGACCGCGTTGGACCTTGCCACGCGCGAGAATGCGACTGCCGTCAGTTCTATTTCCGATTTGAACGACTTGCTGCATAAAGCTGTATTGAAAACGAAATCGGACGAGTCGCGCGAGTTCGCGCAGAGAGTGCAGGCTTCGCTTTGGGGAACCTCTGTGAGAATGAATAATCGCTCGCGAGATCGCGGCGTGCGCCAAGCGCCATTCGTCGTTCTGATCGGCGCGACCATGCCCTCAATTCTCGCGGAAATCGGTTTCGTCTCAAATCCTCATGACGAGAAGCTGTTCAATAGAACAGATCAACGGGCAAAGATCGCGGAAGCTCTTTTCAAGGGCATATCGCAATATGCGAACTCTCTCAGTCACGTGCAGATCGCGCGCGCTGTATCGCAATAGTCACAATCCTACGGTCTTAGTCGCGTCACTCTCTCCTCACGGCAAATCCCCCGTTTGCTGCGGCGGACGAAATCTACAAGGTGCAGTGTGTGTTCCGATGGCACCTCAGTCTCAATGCGGGATAACGCCTCCTTCGTCTTCAAACCTGTTCGGTAAAGCAGCCTGTAGGCGACCTTCAGCCGTCCGATCTCTTCCTGGGAGAAATTGGCCCTCTTCAATCCCACCACGTTCACACCCTTCGCTGCCACGTTGAAATCTGAATACAGAAAATAAGGCGGAAGATCGCTGTTCACTCGCGTGTTCCCACCGACCATTGCAAGCCGGCCAATCTTTGAAAATTGATGAACCACTACGCCGCCCGAGATGAACGCTTGGCTCTCCACTTCCACATATCCGGCCACCAATACGCAACTCGCAACCACAATGTTGTCTCCAAGAATGCAATTGTGCGCGATGTGCCCCGATGTCATCACGTAATTGCCATTGCCAATGCGCGTTTCCGATTCCGGTTGGCTCCCTCGTGAAATCGTGTAGTGTTCGCGAATCTTATTTCGATCGCCTATGAACAAATAGCTGCGCTCGCCAGTGAAGCTCTTGTCGAGCGGATCCGTGCCTAAGGCTGTTCCTGCAGAAACCTGGTTCTCTTCCCCCATGCGGGTCCATCGTTTTACGTAGACGTACGGCTCCAGCAGGCAGCGTGCTCCGATGACTACGTCTTGCTCGATGACACAGAATTCGCCAATCTGGGTACCGGGTCCAATCACAGCATCTGGATGCACCCGTGCAGTCGCTGCAACGGAGGCAAATGCGTCAATGGACATCATGTTAAGTATGTGACATGCCTCACCTCACAGTCGCTCAGATTGCCGAACTCTGTGGTGGCCAAGCCGAAGGCAATACTCAGCTTCCGATCAGCGGCGCAAATGCGCTTGAGGGTGCGACCGCAACTGACCTGTCGTTTGTCGCGAATCAGAAGGCGCTCAAATCCGCAACTCTCTCCAAGGCAGGTTGCTTGCTGGTTTTACCCTCCTTCAACGCAGTTGGTCCGTGGTCGCTGATCCGTGTAGACGATCCGCGCAGCGCGTTTGGACGCGCGGTCGGAGCTCTACTGCCTAAGCAACGCCCGTCACCTTCGATTCATCCCACAGCGATCGTCGCTCTCTCGGCCAGCGTTGCAGCCGACTGCTTCATCGGAGCTCACACGACTGTGGGCGAGCATACGCGTATCGGCAATGGCGCTTCGATTGGAAACAACTGCAGCATTGGCGATCGCGTGATAATCGGCGAGAACACGATTTTGCATGCAAACGTATCCGTCTATAACGACGTGCATATCGGAGCGCGTGTCGTGCTGCATTCGGGTTCCGTCGTCGGAGCTGACGGTTTTGGCTTCACCCTAACCGGTAATCGCTATGAAAAGTTTCCGCAAATCGGCACGGTCGAGATCGGCAATGATGTCGAAATCGGCGCGAATTCGTGCGTTGATCGAGCCGCGCTCGGTGCAACCACAATCGGTGAAGGTACTAAACTCGATAACTTGGTTCACGTAGCTCACAATTGCAGGATCGGTAAGCACGTGGTGGTTGCCGCGCAAACTGGCCTTTCCGGCAGCGTCTCTGTGGGCGATTATGCGGTTATCGGCGGGCAAGCTGGATTCGGAGAAAACGCGCACGTTGAGCCAAAGGCAGTCGTCGGCGGAAAAAGTGGTGTTCTGCCTTCGCAAAAAATTCGCGCGGGAGAGCCCGTCTGGGGAATCCCGGCGCGGCCTCTTCGCAGCCACTTGACTGGGTTAGCGAACATCGCGAAGTTGCCCGAGCTGCGTGAACGTTTGCGGGAGCTCGAGCAAAAAGTAAAAAATTTAGCGGCCCGGCAGCCTGGACCGGACTCTTGATTGCTAGCAGGAAGAGGAGGCGAAGCGGAGTGCGGCATCTGACGCGCATGTCCGCTCTAAAATACGATGCACCTGTAAGACCATCAGCCGAATGCGCTCCAGATGAGCACTCACAGCTTCATCCTGTGAAGTAAGTTCCAAATAATACGCAAGAGACTCGATCACGCCTAACGGCTGACGAATTTCATGCACAAACTCATCTAACGATAAAGCTTGCGGACCCGCTTGACGCGAATCGAGAGTATTCCTCGTGACGGAACCGTCTTGAGTAGTAAAGGCAGTGTGCGGAGAAAGTTGCTGGTTCATTCAAAATCCGTTAGTCAGTCAACACCAAAGACTAGGACATTGATTCCGACCGTTTGATTGTGCCGTTGATTCGAAGGCGAGTCAATACTTTTGCGAAGTAAATTTACTAGTACTTTGGTTCGCTGGTGAGCGCGGTACTTCCGGTACGTCGCTGTGATATTCTCGTGACCGTACGCCCTCATGCGTGGGCCTGTGGCGCAGTTGGGAGCGCGCTTCCATGGCATGGAAGAGGTCAAGGGTTCGAACCCCTTCAGGTCCACCACCTCAATTCGCTACAGCATCAAGCGTTGTCGTTTTCACACTCGGCGCAGCTTCACTCTTTCTACCAAATGATCCTCGCCTTTCTCCAGGATCAGATGAGCGCGCTCGCGTGTGGGACGAATGTTTTCGCGCAAATTCGAAAGATTAATCTCTTCCCAAATACGCCTGGCGGTTTCTGTCGCCTCTGTCTCACTTAATTGTGCGTATCGATGAAAGTATGATGCGTTATCGCGAAACACTGTCTCGCGCAGCTGCAAAAACCGTTCCACATACCAGCGTTCAATCGTCTGCTCATCTGTATCCAAATAAATCGAGAAATCGAAGAAGTCCGAGACGAACACTCTCGATGCCCCCCGGCCCTCTTCGTCGGGAGATTGCAGCAAATTCAAGCCTTCCATAATCAGAATGTCCGGTTGTCTTACTTCCTGTATGGCATTCGGAATAATGTCGTAATGCAGATGAGAATAAACGGGAGCGGCGACTACCGCAATGCCGGCCTTTATGTCTGCTAAGAAATGCAAAAGCCGCCGTTGGTCATAGCTCTCGGGAAAGCCTTTGCGCTTCATCAGACCGCGCTCCTCCAGAACTCGGTTTGGATACAGAAATCCGTCAGTGGTCACCAAATCCACCCGAGGATGGTTGATCCATCTGCCGAGCGATGCCTGCAATACGCGCGAGAACGTGCTTTTGCCGACAGCGACGCTTCCCGCAACCGCGATGATGTAAGGCACCCTACTAGCCATTGGTGATCCCATGAACTCGCGTCTGGCTCGGTAGAGATGCTGAACAGCGCCAACGTGCAGATTTAATAACCGGGACAGAGGAACATAGATTTCCTCCACTTCAAGCAGCGAAACTTGTTCGTTGATCCCACGCAGTGACGCCAGCTCTTCCTCATTCAGCAGGAGCGGAGTGTTCGCGCGAAGCGCTATCCATTGTTCGCGGCTGAAATCGATATAGCGGCTGATGGGCGCAGTTGCCGCCTTCCTGCTATTGCGCAGACTTCGCTCGATACTGGTAGCCTTCAGGTGTCACCTCGGCTGAACTCATCCAGGCTCATGTTACGCTCAGGACGGATCGGCACGTTTGGATCTTCTTCCCGAATTCAATCATCCCCAGTTTCCCATTACCTTTCGCCGGCTCGCCGTTGCTCTCGCAATAACAGGTTTCCTGATAACGTGTGCACTCGTTCCTACACGCGGCCGCACCGCTGAGTCTTCGCTTGCCATTGTCGACGCGGGAATCGAGCAATCGGAGGACGCGCCCTTCGTGCCCGCCGATTATCAATTCTTGCCAGGAGATTTCGTCTACTTCAGCTTCCAAATAGCCGGTTTTTCCATAAAATCTGAGGACCCCGACGAGGTGCGGCGCATCTCGCTTGCTTACGAAGTGACGCCGCAAGATTTGAAAGGCCTCGCCCTCACCCAGCCCCATTCAGGCACTGTGCAGGCCGAGCTGAACCCGGAGGACAAGAACTGGATGCCTAAGCGCCGCGTCTCTTTTCTTCTGCCGTCTTTTATTGCTGCCGGCGAGTTTCGCATCCACGTCGTCGTCAAGGATCTCTTCGCCAATAGCCAGGCATCAAAGGATTTCCCCTTTCGCATCGGCGGCATCAAGGTTCAGCCGTCCAGCACCATTACTGTTCAGAACTTTCGCTTTTTCCGTCAGGAGAACGATCGCGAACCGCTTGAAGTGCCCGCTTACCGCCCCGGCGATAAGATTTACGCCAGTTTCGAAATGGTGGGTTACAAGATCGGTCCTCAAAATCAGCACCATGTAGCTTACGGTCTCACCGTGCTACGTCCCGACGGGAAGCCGTTTCTTGAGCAGAGGGAAGCAGCAGAATTCCACGAAACCAGCTTTTATCCTGCGCACTTCATACCCGGTAATTTCACCGTGACAACATCACCCGATACCTCCCGAGGCCACTACATTGTCATTCTGACGGTCCGCGATATGATCGCAAATCAGACCTATCAAGCAAAACAAGCCTTCAGCGTTGAATAGCGAGTTCCCCCGGACATCCGCTAAACACTCGATGCTAGCTGGCGCACTCTGCGAATTCCTTCGAGAAACTCATCGCGCGGCGTAATCAAGCTGACTACAACGTAAGCTTCCGACGCCATGTCGAAAAAGTAGCTTGGTTGCGCTATTACGTGTTGCTCGTCAAGCAAGCGGGTGATCCACTCTTCCTCTGACAATCTCCGGGGGAGCTGGATAATTGCCGACCACCCGCCTTCACAGTGCAAGCAGCAAGACGGACTGCCCTCCAGCAGATCATGGACGGCCTTCAAGTTATGCGCTGTCCGAACCCGGATCTGCTCCTGAATGTCTTCTCCTATGGCGAGTAACTCGGGCAACGCGCATTGCACAGGCGTTCCAACGGATAAATACGTGTCGAGAAGCAGTTCCAGACGTTCCCGCGCAATCTCCCGTTCTTCTTCTGGACCATTAAGTGCGACCCATGCCAGCTTCATTTGTGGCATGCCCGCCGCCTTTGACAGCCCGTTCAAGGAAAAGCTGAGCACAGGGTCATGACCGATCAACGTCCGCACACGATCGGTACCCCCTTCGAACGAGTAATCCATAAATACTTCGTCCGAAATAATCGGCAGTTTATGCTGTTGCGCCAGGTCAAGCAGCCTTTCAACTTCTGATTTTTTCAAAAAGGAGCCCGTCGGATTATTTGGATTCACAACGACGATGGCTCGCGTTCGTCGAGAAATCTGTTGCTGAAAATGTACGAAATCGATATACCAGCTACCGTCGTATACCAGCCGGTAGGGAACGACATGCGCCGACTCCAATGCCGCCAAATATTCAAATAGCGGATAAGAAGGAAGGGGCGCCAAAATTTCGTCGCCTGAATTACAAAACAATTTAAACAGCAATGAGTACGCTTCGCTTGTACTCGCCGTCAGGAGAATTTGACTTGGCGAGATCGCAACATTGCGCCGTTCGTAATACCGCGCGACCGCCAGCCTACTTTCCCGCGCTCCGAGCGCATCCGGACGATACGTAAAATCCTTGACATTCGCGTAAGCACGACCAATCGCCGAGTGCGGATAATCGTCAAACACGTCAGTGGGATTCGAAAGTGTTAGATCAATGAGAGGAACGCCTGTTTTCCGCTTTTCTTCGACCAATCTGCTGAAAAAGTTCAATGAAAAGGACCAGGGCAGCCGTTCGGAGTAGGAGTACAAACAGCTACTCTGTCATGCTTGCCCTGGGTTCGCAAGAAATATTGGGAGGCTTATCCACGAACGAAAAGATCACGAGGCGCACTGCTCGCCGCAGCAATGCGCCTCTCGGCTCCGGAACGCGCATTCCGGTGCCTTCTCCACCTTCGCCTGTCAGCTGCTCAACCGAGAGATAGTCGGGCCGCTGAGCCGTCCACCTCTATACGCGTGTGCCCCCACGCGCGGGAGATACTGACTAGCGAACGTGGAAACTCAAAGCCGCAGGTTTGTTGACCTTGGAACCTTGCCCGGCAGTGAACACGGTTCGCTCCACGCAAGACCCCGCGTCCAGCACAAGCGCTGGCTCCAGAACCTGCGAGTCAAACTTCTCTAGCTGGTCGGCTGATGTGTTTCCCTTTAGACCCATCGTTAGCTGCTGGGTAGAAAGGGATCCCAGAGCAATTGCCGCCAGTAACTGCCCTGACCCGCCATTTTTCGAGGAATTTATCACTGTAAGCACGCCCATGGCCGAACTCAATGCAAGACTGATGATTCGCAGCGCGCTCCAGTTATGACTCCGCAGCAAGGAAGCAAGTACAATGTGGCGTCCGATCGGCTGAAGCGTTCCGTCTGACTTCGAAAGTGCCTGATAAATCTCGCTACTGACAATCGACTGCTTCGCGCGACTGGAATTGCAGATATTGAGGTCATATGCCGCGATCCCCTTGGGCACCCTCCCGTAGTTCTGCTTCACCAAGGTCACAGGAACCGGCGTGCCGGTCACCTCGAACGTGCTCTGCGCAAATGCCTCAGCGCACAGAGAGGCACTAATCAGCACTGCCAGAACGAGATTTTTCATGAGATCTCCCGAACAGCCATCGCTTGCTCACGCGTCGGCCTGATCAAGAGATATGCTGATGACCGGCAGTGCGTCCGAACCGAAACCAGCGAAGCTACTGATTACAGGAGAAATCTTTTTTTTCCGAAACTTGTGACGCGCTTTTGAGCGGCGCTACCGTTTCGCCGGATTTTGCACCTGACTTCCAGGTTTCGCCACGGTGCCCACCCTACGCATTGAGATTCGGATGATTTTGACCGGCGTCAAAGGTTTATCTTGATCATCTCGGGGAACTTTCGAAATCGCATCGACCACGTCCTGACCTGAAACTACCTCGCCGAAGATCGTGTGTTTGCCGTTCAACCAAGGCGTCGGCGCAACAGTGATGAAGAATTGCGAGCCATTCGTGTTTGGTCCGGAGTTCGCCATCGCGAGAATGTCAGGGTGATCGAAGGTGTGGCTCGGACTAACTTCATCTTCGAACTGATATCCGGGACTTCCCGTTCCCGTGCCGATTGGATCACCGCCTTGAATCATGAATCCTGGAATGACCCGATGGAACGTAGTGCCCGAGTAAAGCGGCGTGTGTTTCATCGAGCCGGTCGCTGGATCGGTCCATGCCTTTGTCCCTGTCGCCAGCCCTCGAAAATTGGCCACTGCCTTCGGAGCGTCTTTATCGAATAGCCGACAAACAATGTTTCCCATCGACGTATATATGACCGCATAAACTCCAGGCTCCGTCGGCAGTGTGACACGGGGTGAAGCAGGACCTTGGGATTTCAGCGGCCCATGCGGCGAGGTTTGCGCCCTATTACCAGACTGCGCCATCGCGCCCGCGGAGAAACCCAAGAAACCAGCAACCAGGACAATCGAAAAATGTCGCATTTATGGCCGATTATAACGGGGCAGAATCGCAAACAGCTGTATTCTGATCGAACCGGCTTGGACCTGCGCAATACGCATCGGAGATGTCCGACCATCTATCACCCAAGCGAGATTGTCCGATTCGTCACCTTTCCTTACAATCCAAAATGGTATGAAGTCTCTCCTTGCATGTGCGACTCTCTGTGCTTTTCTGTTCAATACCGGCTGTATCCAGAGCTCCCAAAAGCTGGTGGCCAACGGCAACAACTACCACCGAGAGAAGAAATACAAGGAAGCTTCCATCCTTTACAGGAAGGCCATAGCAAAAGACAAAACGAATGCTGAGGCGTACTACGTTGAGGGCCTGAACCTCCTCGACCAAAAGAATCCATTAGAGGCCTCCAAGTTTTTACGGCGGGCCGTCGACCTCAAACCAGACAATACCGACGCCGAGGGTAAGCTCGCCGAGATCTACCTTTTCATTTACTCGAGCAATCCCAAAAAGTTCAAGACCCTGCTGACTGAGGTCCGTGAGCTGACGTCGAAGATCTTGCAGCACGACCCGAATTCTTTCGATGGCATTCGGCTGCAAGGGTTTTTAAATTTGGCTGACCGCAACTTCGATAAGGCGCTCGCAAGCTTCGCCGAGGCGAATCGCATAAGGCCCTATTCTCGTGAGATCGTTGGCTGGTATGCCGAAACGCTTGTGGCCGCCAAACGGCTGGACGAAGCCGAGACGCTTACCCGAAACATGATTGCCCATGACAAAACGTGGGGGCCCGGCTACGATTTCCTATTTCTCCAATACAAACAGCAGAACAATCCTGAGAAGGCGGAGGCTATGCTTCGCGAGCGTGTCGCGAACGATCCATCCAGTCCCACAGCGGTCACAAACCTTGCCAATTATCTCCTCGCAACAAACCGCTTCAGTGAGGCCGACACGCTTATGGGAAAAGTCATCAGCAATAAAAAGAATTTCCCCGCGGGTAGAGAAATGACGGGTGACTTCTACGTGCGAGCGGGAAAACTAGATCAAGCTCTCACGCAGTACCAGGAGGGCAGCAAAGATGATCCGAAGAACGCTTTGCATTACGATCAGCGAATCGTGACGACCTATACCATGCTGGGCCGGCGCGATGACGCAATCCGTTTAGCAAAGGCGCTGGCGGAGAAGAACCTGAAAGATACTTTTACCAACCAGATATACGCGTCACTCCTCCTCGAAACAGGTCTAAAGACTGACGCGGCGAAGTCGCTGGCAGAGTTGAACGGCCTCGTTCAGAAGAATCCAGCCGATGCCACACTCCATTTAGATCTTGCCCGGGCTTATCTCAGTTTGAACGAAAATGATAAATCTTTGGCCGAAGCGCTGGAAGCCATTCGGGAGCAGCCGAAACTGACGTTTGCGCGGTTGATAGCCGCGCACATATATGAAGATGGTGGACAGCATGCGAAGGGGCTGGAGCAGACGGACGGTATTCTCGCATCTGAGCCTGGTAACGCGGATGCCCGTTTGATACGATGTCGCGCTTTGATTGGACTCAATACGGCCGACCGAGCCCTTCCCGAGCTTGAAGCGCTCTCACAGCAATATCCACAAATGAACGATGCCCGTTTTACGCTGGCAAATCTCTATCTAAGCCAAAACCAACCCGCAAAAGCTTCGAGCGAATTTCAACACATGTGGAACTCTAATCCGCCCGACGATCGGGGGTTTATTGGATTGCAAAGTGTGAAATTAGTGCAAGGAAAGGGTGATGAAGCGGTCCGGGCGCTCCAGGATTTTGTACAAAAGAACTCCCAAGTGCCTTCCTATCGCTATCAGCTCGCAAACGTCGAAGCGTCTGCGGGAATCGCCGCCATGAAGCCTGATCCGGGACGCGCCAAAATTCTATTCCGGCAAGCCGCGGATAATTACAAAGACATACTCAAGACGATGCCGAAGTCCAGCGACCTGTGGCTGCGGCTCGGTGTCATGCAGCGGCAACTTGGAGAGTACGAACCCGCCCTCGCGTCATTCGAACAAGCCGGCAGCACCAACCCCCACAGCGCCGAAGCCTTTCTCAATCAGGCCATGCTTTTGGACGCGCTAAACAGGAAGAAAGAAGCCATAGATATTTACAACAAGGTCTTGGGCATCGATCCCGAAAATGCGCTCGCCTTGAATAACCTCGCATTTCTAAACGCTCAATCAGGAACAAATCTCGATCAGGCAATGACTTTTGCCACTCGAGCGAAAAAGAAATATCCAAACAATCCGGACATCTCCGATACGCTTGGGTTCATCTACTTTCAGAAGAATTTGAACCCTGAAGCAGTGCGCATCTTCCGCCAGGCAGTCCAAGACGATCCCAAAAACGCGACCTTCCATTTGCACCTAGCGATGGCGCTCTTGAAGCAGGGCGACAAGCAAGGCGCCCGGGACGAGGCCGGAAAAGCCTTGAAGAATGCTTCGCAGCCAGATGAGCAAACAAAGATTCGCTTTTTCGTAAATCAGATCGGCTAATCTTCGAGTGCCCGTTGACTCGCGCGTGCATGGCTGGTATCAAAAACATCCCTCCATAAGCTATGTAGCTCCTTTTTCGCTCTTCCTCATTTTTCTGGAAGTTTTTCAACGATGGCCTATCGCTCTCCGCTTCGAAGCGCCCATTCGTGTCCTCATGATCGCCGCAGTGTGCGTCTTTTTTTGGCCTCCCGATATTTCGATCCGACCGCGCCATACGCTCGCAAGCGTAACTGGCGGTATCGCTGTGTTTTGCATTTGGATCGCGCCCGATCTCCTGTTTCCCGGCTATCGCGCTAGCCCGCTCTTCTCGAATTCGATCGTTGGCCACGCTCATTCCTCCATCCCGGCTGCGGAACTTCAAAGCACGTGGGTATTGGCTTGGCGGACCGTGCGCGCTATGGCCATCGTCCCCGTCGTCGAAGAACTGTTCTGGCGAGCTTGGCTCCTGCGGTGGCTCGTCAATTCTGATTTCCGGAAAGTGCCCCTCGGCGCCTATGCTCCGCTCGCCTTTTGGCTAACGGCAATTCTATTTGCCTGTGAGCACGGTCCTTACTGGGACGTCGGTTTTCTTGTTGGACTGATCTACAATTTCTGGATGGTTTGCACCAAATCAGTGGCTGACTGCATTCTCATGCACGCTGTGACAAATGTCGCATTGAGCGGGTATGTCATGGCTACACATCAGTGGCAATACTGGCTCTGAAAGCGCCGCCTCAGCACCTCCGCCTCCCGCAGATGCTACAGTCAACAATCAGGAGAGTGTTCCAGACCTAAAATATGCCCTGCCTACTTGCGCTGTTGGCTGTAGCATTTCCGCGAATCGCCATCGTTCTGCTGTGGTTATTCAGTAACTTCTTCAGCTCCATTCACTCGATCATCATTGGCATTCTCGGCTTTATCTTTCTACCGCTCACACTCATTGTTTACGCATACCTGCTGAACACTCATCAACCCATGGGAGCAATTCAGCTTGTCTTCCTGGTCATCGCCTTGATCCTTGATCTAGGTCTCGTCCACCGCGGGACTGTGGCTCACCGCCGACGGATTTAATTGAACTGGCATCGTTCAATACCTTCATGACTGACACTCAGGTGAAGCAGACTCCCGAAGAAGTAACTCTGGCGAGGCTTGAGGATCAAATCGATTGGTACAGCCGGAAGAGCAGCTTGAACCAGAGGCGTTTCAAATTGATGAAGGGCATCACTATTGCCTCGGCGGCCGCAATCCCGGTATTGACCACCACCACCATCCCTTATGGACGATACATCGCCGCTGGTCTGGGCGTCTTAATCGCCATTATGGAGGGCTTGCAACAGCTGAATCAATACAACTCGAACTGGGCCTCCTATCGCGCCACCTCAGAGGCACTCAAACATGAGAAGTTTCTCTACCTAGAGAAGGCGGGGCCATATTTAGCCGCCCAGAATCCGCAGGCAATGCTTGCTGAGCGTGTCGAATCTCTCATTTCACAAGAAGGCTCGAAGTGGCTTACTGTGCAAAGTCAAAAGCCGCAGAACGAGAATCCTGCCGCGAGATAAGCCTGCCTGAGAATGAATTACGCCCGCCTCTACTAGCTTCTTGTGGCGTTATTCCGCACTTTTAGCGCAGCCATTCAGGGTATCGACGCTCACGTCATCGACGTTGAAGTTGACATGTACCCGGCCGGCACGAACCGCGATTTTGTGACCGTGGGCATGCCCGACGCGGCCGTGAAGGAAAGCCGCGAACGAATCAAATCTGCCCTGCTGAATTCTGGATTCGGCTATCCCAGTAAATCCGTCACCATCAATCTAGCCCCGGCAAACATCCGCAAAGAGGGTGCCGGTTTCGATCTGCCCATGGCGACTGCGATTCTCGGCGCAATGGGAGCGGTCGGCAAAGCTGACGATTACTTGATCGTGGGCGAACTTTCTCTCGATGGGAGTCTGCGGCCCGTTCGTGGCGCGCTCTCCATTGCGGTTTGCGCCGCTCGCAGAGGCATCTCTAATCTCTTGGTTCCTATTGAGAACGCCGCCGAAGCCTCCGTTGCCGAGGGGGTGCGCGTCTTCGGCTTGCGGCATCTCGCGGAAGTCGTTAAGTTCTTGAATGAGCCTGCCGCATTCACGCCCACCGCGGCGACTCTTCCCGAGCCCGATTCCGGTGATTCCGCAATCCCGGATTTCAGCGACGTACGTGGTCAGACCATGGCCAAGCGCGCGTTAGAAGTCGCCGCCGCCGGCAGCCACAACGTGCTGATGTTGTGGACGGTTTCCAACCTGAAGCGATGTAGGCAAGATTCCCTTCAGGCTCACGCGTGTACCGTCTAAGGTCACCTCATCCAGAAGCGCCCGAAGAAGCTTATGTTTGGCCTCCGGGTCGAGGGTAGAGACGGCATTCCCAAGAATCTTGCAGTAGCGAAGCACCGTTTGGTGGAGCTGGGTTTCATCGCGCTTCATCGCTATGCGCGCTTCGATCGCTTGTTGGGCTTCTCGGAGCTGGAGCCGCCCTCGTTCTAGCTCTTTAGCTTTTTCGCGAAGACCCGGCAGAGGGACATCTCCATCGAGCAAGGCATTCAAAAGCCTTCCTTCTCGGACTTGTATCTCTCGAATTTGGTTCTCGATGCGTGAGAGTTCTGCTTCGAGGTCCTGTTCTCTCGTTTCCTGTTCGGCCAGCTTCGCGGAAAGCAGTTTCGGGTTTGAAAGGAAATGCAACAAGTAGTTCCAGACGAAGGGCTCGATGAGCTTCGCTGCAACCGCAGGTGCGCTACAGCGCGGAGTTGCGAGGCGCTCCCGACCGATACAGCGGTAATACTTGTCGCCGAAGATCGTCTCGCCTGTGAATCTGCGGCCGCAGCTCGAGCACCTGAGGAGTCCACGTAACAGATAGAAGGTTTTAGCCGGTCTTCCCGAACAATGCGCGCTGTTCTGTTTCAGTGTGGCTTGTGCGGCGTCAAAGAGCTCAGGAGTGATGATGTGTGGAACCGATTGCGGGATCCATTCTGAATCCGGTCGCCAACGATGGCGGCTCTTTTTGTTCTTCCTCGCGGCAGGTCCGCCGTCCTGGGGTTCTACGCGCTCGCGCCGGTTGTAAAAAGCCCGGCCGATATAGGTCTCATTGCGAAGGATGCGTGAAACCGTGGACTTCGCCCATCGCGCCGCCATGTAGGGTTTGTAACCGCGCTGATTTAACCGCTCCACGATTCGGCGAATGGAAAGTTTTTCGGAGACGAGCCATTCAAAGATTTGGGTGACAACTCTCGACTGCTCTTCATCGATCTCATACAATCCACGCATCAGCCTGAAGCCATAGGGCACTCTGCCGCCCACAATGAAACCTTGCCGGGCTTTCTCTTGCCGTCCGCGCAACGTGCGTTCCCGAATCTTTTCGCGTTCGTATTCAGCAATCACGCCGCGCACGTTTAACAGCAACCGTCCTTCCATGCTGTCGGCGGCGGGTGTGGTGACGAATTCGAGACGCGCGCCAGATTTCTCACACTCTTCGATCAACACGAGTTGATGCGCCAGTTTGCGCGCTAGCGATCAGGATCGTGGACAAGGACAACCGGAACCGCCTTACTGCTAATGAGCTCACGCAGGGTCGTGAGCGCTGGCCTTCCCAAGTCACCGCCGGAATAGCCCTCATCGATGAGCTCGCGAACAACTCTATAGCCCAACTTGTCAGCGTGCTTGCGAAGCTCAGAGAGCTGCGAGGCCAAACCGAATTTCTCAGTTTGTTCTTCCGTCGACACTCGGGCGTAAAGTACGCATGCCGCCGCTCTGGTCGGTGTCTCCATTAACTGCCTCGTCTAAAATCTCAAATACTTGGCGCCAGCGTTCCGTATGTTCGCCACTCACTGTGGTAATTTCACGCAAGCTCAATTCTTCCGGGTGGGCCGCAGTCGGCTCGAAACGGTCTGAATTATATCGAACCGCGCGTAAACGCCGGCCGCTGGTGGAGTCCACGATGAGCCTCAGGTTCGTCACGCTCACCGTACCTAAGGTCGACTATCATTCTCCAGTCTTTTTTTTAAGAATTTTTGAAGCACCAGGGAGCAGCCTTAGTCCTCATCCGGAGAAGGGAAATTGCGCAGATTTGCAGGGCTCGATAGGATTCTCCTGATGACTGAAGTTGCTGTGATTGAACCCCTCGATCGAAGCTTGCTTGAAAGCATGATGATCAGATGGAAACTTGCAGACGAGCATCTGTTCCTGATGCAACTGGGCGAATTACCCGCCGAGCACGCATTATGGATCCTCATTTGACAGGACGTGCCCATACTTGTGGGAGAGCTAATCCGTTTGCGGCCGGAGTTGGCCTATTAGGGTGGATGCCGCCAGGTCGCGCCGCAAAGTGTCGCCATCTGAGCTTTGCGAGGCTGCGCGTGAGTGAAGTGGAGTTTCGCTGTGCAACCAAAAAGCACATGAACGGCGAGACGTTGCGGGAGATCGGTGCAGCCGAGGGACGTTCGGCGAGCTGGGCGCATTATCGGGTTCACTGCGGCGAACGGCAACTGAAAGAGGCGCTGATAGCCCATGCGGGGAGTGAAGCGGCGGTTTGGGCTACGATCCGCCAGGCGATCTTGCGCAATCGAACTGGTAAACTCTGTTGGTGGAACTTTTTGAAACCCGCAGAATGGCTCTCGCAGAGCTTAAATCCACTCTGAGCCGAGAAGGTGAAGTCATTGATGAAATGTTCTGTTTGATCGATCAATGCGTCCGGGAATTGGGAAATGCAGCCGATACGTCAACCTTGGCGCGAGTTGCGGGGCTAACATCAGCGAAAGGCAGACTTTTGGCCCAGGGTTGCTTATAGCCTCATCCTCGACGGCTTAGGCCAGGAATCTGGCGCTCTGTTCCGACCTCTGCTTGAGACCCTCGAACTGTTGGTGTACTTTCGGTCAGATAGTCGATCCTTGGCTGAAGCTGTGAGCGGACAATTACCGAGTGCGGGAGAGATTGCAACAAGAATCAAAGGGCCGTTCCATGATCTGCGCAAGTACCTCAACGAGCACGCGTCTCACTTCAGGTTGTCTCCCGAGGCATTTCGCCACATCCTTAGGATGAACGAGAAACCCGCATTTTCTACACAGCAGCCATTCGACCCGGACACGCTCAAAGCGAATTCGGGCCTGCTCTTTGCGTTCTTGGTCGCCCTCGCCAGGGGCGGCGTGAGTTGCCTGGACGCTAGCGGAGGAATGCGGATAACCGCTGACGCACTGGGAACCAAAATCAACCGCTCCGCAGAAAATGGATTTGCTATCTTCCCCTCCCTGCCTAATTGAGAGCCAACGCGATTTCGCATTGGAACGCAAAAGAACAACTCGATGGCTTGCATGAGCCCAGGATGAGCGCACGTTCGCACCGCAAGCTACTCTAAGCGCCACGCAGCATGCCGATTCCTCATGTTGTTTTGCGTTGTCCTACGTTGCGTATTGAATCGTTTTGGCCAGGTGGTGGTTACCAGAGCGCAAAGGGCAGCGTGATCACATCCAGCACGAATTGCTTGCGAATCGCCTGTCCGATTCTCCACTCGCGTACGTCGTTCAGGATCACCGATTGATGGAATGGTGAGACGAGTGCGCCTCGTGAAAGCCGCCAGGCCTTCTTTGGCGGGCACGCTCCCGAAAGCACAAGGGTTGCAAATGGTAGCTTCACCGGAACAGCCCAGTGCGGCGCCCGTCGCAGGTGTGCCATGTCATAGGATCGGCGGAAGTCGCCGGAATCTTTATGGCTTCAGTGGCACCCTGCTAGACTCGCGAAATACCGAAGCGCCTCAGAGCGGGCCATGGAGCAGATTTGCAGGAAGTGAAATCCGGTAAAAGCGCCCGTGATCATCGAACGGAGCTTTTACGAGAGAGCAGCCCGACATGTGCGGTCCGGCTGGTCGTATTCGGGTTTCTTGTTGTGATTCTCGTTAACTTCGGATGCGCCAAAAGGACTCGGCTGCCCAGGGCGGCAGCTTGTCCCCCCATATGTGTCCCGCTAATCTCGTGCGATGACGGTCTGTGGCAGCACGTCTATGCTGGCCGATTCCAAAGCCCTAAAGATCGTCTTCGCGTTATTCAACCATGCATCACTGTAACGGGCACAATCGCCAGCGCCAGCAAGGAAACGGATGGCGATTTTCATGTCCGGTTGGCTGTGGACCCACAATTTCGGAATCTACTGAACGCCAGAAATATATCAGGCCAGCACGGCCATCTCGTACTTGAGCCGGTTTGCGAAAACGCCGTGACCCAGCCCGATACTATTCGCGAACGGGTTTGCGAAGGCTTTTCTCAGGATGTCTTTACGCGTGACATGATCGGCAGGCATGTTGCCGTCACCGGCGCCTTTGTTACCGACATGGAACACGGCTGGAACGAAATTCACCCGGTGTCGAGCATAGTCGTTCAATAGCGGCCCAACTGTCGAGAATGTTCGAACGACCCCGACACGTGGTAAATATGCCAGATCTAAAGGAGAGGATCGCCGAGCTGGAAACTTCCAATGCGGAGCTGCGGGCGGCTGTGATGCTGGCGGGCAAAGAAATCCGCAAGCTGAACTTCGGCCGGCGGGATTCGCCAGTTTTGAAACTACTCCGACGAACCTTGCGAGACGCGCGGCAGGTTGCGAGACCTGCGGCGGCGGATTCACGGACGATCTGATTCGATGGCAACGAGTGCCATACGAAGACTCCGTTTGGCTTTGGAACGGAGCTGGGCTGAGTCCTTCTTGTCGGAAGCGTGCTCGATTGCGCTCAACGCTTCTTGCGCCATGAAAACCCATCCGTTCGTCGTCAGTGTGACTCTGGTGTTTGCGGAGTAACCGTGCATGATGTCTGTTCGTCATATTCGAGTTTCCCGCTGAGACGAAGAGATCGCAAATAGGAATCATCTGAGCTTCAAAGAGACAGCGGCGCTCAATGCCGGGAATGCTCGATCGCTACGCCTTCGCCGCACTCGCGACAGGTAAACGCGTGCATCGATGAGAAACCGGGCATACGTTCAGCGCTGTGCAATGCGGGCACCTTGCGCTACAGATCTGGTCTGAAGGTGCAAGCTGTGCCAACGTCTGCTCAGCTTCTGAAGCGGGAACAGTCCGAATCAGGACGTCGCACTCATTACAAACCAGGTCCGCTTCGTCTCCATGGATCGCGGCCACAATACACCCCCAGAAATCGACTCCGAGGGATTCGTGGGGAACAATCGTTTCCACTCATCCTTCCCCGCGCGCCTACACTGATGGAATGGGCGTTTTGAGAGATTCTGACCTAGGCCCGCTGGAACCACGCCCGGAGCCGGATGCTCGCGAATTCGCAGCTAGCATTGCAAAGATCGCAATCTCAACGATTCCCGTCTTTGGTGGACCGGCTGCCGAACTGTTCGGAACCTTAGTGGGCCCGATTTTGGAGCGACGGCGTAACCAATGGTTTGAAGAATTGCGGCTATTGCTTGATGATTTAATGCGCAAAATAGACGGGCTGACACTCCAATCTCTGTCACACAATGAGGACTTTGTCTCTGCCACAATGCAGGCCACATCCATGGCACTCCGAACGCACGCCCGCGAAAAGCTCGAAGCGCTGCAGAACGCCGTTTTGAATGTTGCTGGAGGTTCAGCACCAGATGATGACCTTCAGAGCATTTTCCTGAGCCTAGTTGACTCATTGTCGCCCCTGCATCTTCGCCTACTTAAGCAATTCAAACAACAGACTCCTGTGAGAATCGCCGACGCTCCGCAGTGGCTGAAAGCAGATACGTGTATCCAAGCGGCAAAGGAGCTCTTAGATCGGGGACTGATCGGGATGCCCAGTCAATTGGTTCCAAATCGAGATCGGTTAATAATCGGCGATAATGGCGTCTACACTTTCAGGGCAGGGTTGACTGCACTTGGCAATCGATTTCTCGCTTTCATTACGGCTCCTCCCGGGCCGACTTGTTGATGGATGCGCGCACGGCGCAGCTTGCCAGCTAAATGTGAGAATGCTCAAGGACGCGCCGATCACGTACACTGTCCTGCTGAAGCAGGTAGTCGATTTCGCGGTGCACGGCACAGCAAGAGGACCTTCAGACATTCTGCGCAAGAAGCGAATCAAAGAGCTGCTCGGCCTCGCTGATTCGTGATTCTCTGGACAGGACGTAGCACGCAGAGCTAGGTCACTCTGAGATAACCTTGCGGACGTCACACGCAGTTTCGTCTTCCCAAATGATCTTGCTCCCGGAATACTCGCCTGAGCCTTCGTACTTCAAAATTGCGGTCTCCCCGTAGGTGTAGTGGTAACAATAGCGGGTCTCAACCAAAATTTTTCCAGCCCGGTAGAGATCTTGATCAATACGTTTTATCCCCTCTAGCTTGTAGTATTCGGCAGCGACCAAGGGCGCGAGCAGCAACGCCAGCATGGAGAACGTCAACAATGCGTGACGTATTCGACTGGCCATCTTTGGACCGAGACTATCGCGATGACACGGTGGCTGGGGCACTAGCCAACCTTCCGGCTCTTCGGGCCGGCTTTCCTCTTCGCCGCTGCCTTCTTCGAACGCACCTCGGCGGCTTTCGAAGCTGCTTTGCGGGCACGCTCAGCGCGTTCCTCTGCGGTCATAGTTTCAAGCGAGCGTTTACCGCCGATCTTCCCGCCCTTGCGACCCATCTCGCGCATGACCTCGCTGATCGTCTTCTTGTCCACTCGCCCTTAAGTATATATCCAAAAGCGGTTTAGGTGCTCCAATCAAAAACAATGAATTTTTCTCTTTACACCTAAAGCGCATTAGGTGATAATCATCCTGTCACGTACGTAGTGACAAATCAGAAAAGGAGAATCCACATGGTTGAAACACCCGTAAGTGAAGGGAAGCACGAGAGCAGGAGTCGAAAGCCCATCGAGGAGCGGAAGTTCGTCTCTGAGGGCATGCGGCTCACCGCCGAACGGTTGATAGAAAACGTCAGGGGCGAGTTTGAGGAGTTTGTGGAGGCGGCCAGCTATCTCGATCTGCACCTCCTCTACGAAGTGCTGATTCAGCATTCAAGCGGCACACGTTATCTGGATCAGAACAACGCAACGCTGGGGCAGACGTTTATGGACGTGCTAGGGTTGCCAGCGTCTGACACAGAAGAAGAGCCGCCGCGCGAAGAAGCGCGTTCCATAGGCGATCACGAGTCGACGGGAGCTCCTGAAGTGCCTGACTGGGTAGAGGAAACCCCGGACGAACCCAGATACACCTTGGTTATGTTTGGCACCGGAGGAGACGCCGATCAGGAAGTCGATATGAGCCGTGATGAGTTCGAGATCCTCAAGCA
>JBPCJX010000101.1:0-20880 GCA_051004875.1 Bryobacteraceae bacterium | reverse complement strand
CGGCTCAAGCTACTCATCGCACAAGGTGAGTCGGTGCCTGGCCCTATTCTTGAAATCGGGAACACCAACAGCCGCTACCGGTTCTCGATTGGCGCGCGCCGATTTATGAATGAGTGGAATGCTCACGAACCTGCTCATCACTGTGCAATAGGAGTCGGGCATATCGCTGGCAAGCTCGAGAAGCTCGCCGCCTTGCTCAATATCGAAGCCGCTCGTGTCTGTTGAAGCGAAAAATATGTTTCGAATTGCTGGAAGATTACCAATGCACTTTCTGCGGTAAGGGAAACAGATCTCTCGCTTTCCGAGCTGCAGCCGATTCGTTCAGTGTTGTTCGCTGATAGATTGGATACACGCCGCCGTAAGGGAGCAATCGAACGACGGTGTCACCTCGCCAGAGCGCCCGATAGCTGCGGCCTGCTACAACATGGGTCCGCTCTGTTTCGGGTTGCTCGAAACGGAGAACGATCGGGCCGGCAACAACGCCCTTTAACCAAACTGCGGAAGATTCGACCTCGCTGTGAAAGCCTGCCGGACCACTAACGCGGACGTTGTTGGGGTTTAGCCAATCGGGCGTTCGCACGCGAATCCGTTTGCCGCCCCTGGCGTATAAAACGAGACGCCCTTCGGAGGGAAGATAGCTTGCGACTTCAAGTCCAGGAGTTGCAGCGTTTATTAGAAGGTTGACCCGGATCTCTTTTGCTGTTTCGTGTATAGCGTTTTGCGAGGCCAAGAACAAACCGCGCATTCCGCCATTGATGCAACAACCCTCGATGTCACCATTCTTGACTGCGAGCAACGTGTTAGGGTCGGCCCAACTGTCGAAGCATCCGTGGACTCCGCGGGCCACTTTGGGATCTGCTATGTGAAGGGTTTCTAAGTTACGGAACTGATTCTCGACGAGCTGATTTCGTACAAATCGCTCAATATCATTCCAGTATTCGGCATGTCCTTCTTTTATTAGCTCCAGAGCCAGACGGATTGCACTCGTAATAGTGTCGGTCTCACACGTTTTTGCACCGACGGAATCAGCGACCCATCCAAATGGACTCGTGTAGTTCGCCCTGACCCACTCAAACATGCGATAGGCACGCTGGGTTATATCGCGACGGTCTAGCTCGGGCGCACCCGCGCGGGCGCACCTGATAATACCTGAGAACGTGTCCATCCAAGCGTGAAGGTGTCCTTCCCAGCCCGTCCTGGTAATAACGCCGCTTGGCGTCACAGTGTCGTCGTGGTACAGCGGCCAGCGACTCAGTCGCGCCGCAAACTGCAGCGCCGGGGCGTACCCTGTAAGCTCATAGAACCGCACCGCGGGCAATATCTGGTATGACGCTTGATGAGGACACGCACTTTGTTTTGTAGCGACCTGCGGGAACCACAGATAGTCACGTTCCTGTACAGCAACTCTATTCAGCCCAGCGATAAAGTTCTCGATTCGAGTACGCACGTTGGGATCGCGTCGCTCCTCAAAGTCCGTTACCAGCGCATATAAAGCGCTGCCTTGGGCAAACATATGATCCGCTTGCTTGAGTGCTGGATTGTAAACAAGGCCTGTCGAATCGAAAAGTGAATTGAAAAAGCGCCTGATGCGTTTCTCAGCGATAATCATCGCCGGATCGGGTTGAATCATTTGACGGGCTAAAATTAGCCCTTCTAGAAACCTGCCGGAAGTATCTCCGAAATCCCAAATATCGTGTCGAAGGCTTGCAGGACGACCATTTACTACGTCGACTCCGAACCAGGGCTGATAGTCCCTCGAAGGATCCATACGGTTAATGAGGCACTCCACCGCCTTGCCCATGGGTTCACGCAGATCAAGCGTCGCGGGACGCACTTCAGATGCTGTGACGTGCATACCTGCGATGACAGGTGTAGAAAGAAAGGTGCGACGAGTCATAGATCTAGGATCCAGCGAGGTTCTCTCTGGCATTTATGCCGAATTACGCGTGAGTGCGATATCGGCTTTGGGTTGCGCCCGACCTTGAACCTCGACACGCGTACGGTAGAGCGAACCCCCGAGATATCCGACTTCGGGGTTGTAGCCGATCGGCACTTCCGACGTGATTTCCGAGCGTGCAGCAGACGTGATATACAGGGTGTCGAGACTCGGACCCCGAATGCACAGCACGATGTTTGTTTCGCCGGTGTCGAGATGCGTCGTTCGACCTTGCCGTCTGGATCGTAGCGCACTATAGCCGATCCATACCATTGGGCCGACCAAAGGAACCCTTGTCCATCGACGGCGAGCCCATCCGGTATGCCTTCAGTTCTGGGCACGTCAACCAGGACGCGGCGGTGCCGGATATTACCAGTAGCCACGTCATAATCGTAGGCGTAGATGCGTCGAGCGATCGAGTCTGTGAAGTATATCGTTCGGTCCTCGGGCGAGAACGCCAGTCCATTGGAGAGATGAAATCCTTCGTCCAGAATAGAGGCTTTGCCATCGTTATCGATTCGAAGAAGATAGCCCAATTTGTATTCCGTCGCGGGATCGAAGTAAGTTGTACCCGAATAGAGCCGCCCGCGCGAGTCGGTCGCGCAGTCATTCATTTGGCACTTAACACCGTCTACGTGATCGCTGACTAGGGTAAGACGATCCGCGGCGTCCCATAGCCAGATGCCGGAAGAATTTGTAAGTACGAAGCCTCCCCCGAGATTCAACCGAAAGCCGTTAATCTCGATTTCATTCTTCAGTATTTGGTGTTGTCCGGTTTCGGCGTTGTAGCAGTAGAAGCGGCGGCCAACCGCATCAACCCAATAGAGAGTGCCCGTGCCCTCATCCCAAACCGGGCACTCGCCGCAGAGATCACCGTAGTTAGCTACCTCGATCATGATCGTGGAATGCAATCAAGCATTCAAGCAATCAGCTTCGCTCCTCCATCGATGAGCCTTGTACGCATGGCGTTCACGAAACGCGGTATCTCTCGAGCGTGCGTTGGTTGAGGTGAACCCCTAGACCCGGACTCCGTGGCACCTCAACCATGCCATCGGAGCCGACTGGGATAGACTCCTCACACATCTCCCAACGCAATGGCGATTTGCTGGTTGAGTATTCGAGTAACTCTGCAGTCCAGTGATTTGCTAGAAAGTGAAGGTTCGCGGCAATTTCTATATTGGACTTGAATCCATGCGTGATGACGCGCTTGCCGCGGGCGCTGGCTGCCGCGGCGATGGTAGCGATACCTGTAAAGCCCCCGACCATCGTGATATCCGGCTGGCAAATGGAGGCGCCCCCTCGGTCCATGGCTTCGATAAACTCACTCACGTGAGTCAGACCGAGATCCCCGACCCCCAGAGGCAGGCCGGCTTTGGCGAGGCGAGCGTGCCCTTCGACGTCGTCCAGCGGAAGGGGTGCCTCGAGAAATGCGACTCCGACTTCCCGAAGCAGCGGAATGAGCCGGAGACCCTCTTCCGCGGTGCGGTAGGAAAGCGCTGCATCAATGATTAGCTTACCCTCATTTCCGAGCGTGCGGCGTGCGGCTCTTAGCAGATTGGCGGTCTTGTCCAGATCCTGCATCCACCACGGATCCGCAGCAAATTTGATGTTCCGAAGATGGAGGCGCCGCATTGCATCCTCGACCTGCTGCTCCACTCCGTCAACCGTGCTGGCCATGGGGTAAATCGTTCCATATGCTTCGATACGCCGCCGTTTCTCTCCACCCAGAAGCTCGGAAATCGGCTTGCCTTCTACCTGTCCTTTGATGTCCCACAAGGCAATGTCAATGCCGCCGATGGCATGCATGACGAGGCCACGTCGTCCGACGTAGTCCGTTGAATCGTACATCAGGCGCCAGAGTTCTTCAGCTCGAGTCGGCTCCCTGCCGACCAGCAGTTTTCGCAGACCGCAGGCGTGATTGTGCGCGTGATTCGAATTGATAATAGCCTGTATTGCCGGGGCTAGCGATTCGACCTCGCCGATTCCTGTGATTCCCTCGTCAGTCGAAACGCGGATCACGCAATCGTCGTACGATCCGTCGAATAGGGCAATATTGGGGTCTTCACAACGCAGATGAATGGCTTCTATGTCCGTTATCCGCACGAATCAGAATGCTCCCGCCAACGCATGACCCCGTCCGGGCAAAGCCGCCAAAACACTATAGCAGCCGGCCCTATAATCTGCCTTCACCCAGACCCGACAGCTTTCGGGTTAAAGCGCAATTTGTATGATCAGTGCAATGAAAGCGCTCGTATATACCCGTCCGATGAACGTAGAAGTGCGCGAACTGGATGCGCCGCAGTTGCGAGACTCTGACGTTCTGGTGCGTGTGCGGGCATGTGGCGTCTGCGGATCCGATCTTCATGGTTTTCGCGGCAACAGCAGCAGGAGAGTTCCACCGCTAATTTTAGGCCACGAATTTAGCGGTGATATCGTCGAAAACGGGAACTCGAGGCGGCTCCGCACTGGCTCCCAGGTCGCTATTTATCCCCTGCTGTGTTGCGGGACTTGTCTTTATTGCTCCTCAGGGCGTGAGAATCTCTGTCCGTCGCGGAGGGTCTTCGGGCTGGATCTTCACGGTGGTTTGGCTGAATTCGTCGCGGTACCCGAGAATTGTCTGTTTCCGCTTGCTCCCGAGATGTCGCACATCGAAGGCGCTCTGGTGGAACCGGTGGCTAATGCCCTCCATATTTTGAGCCGTATCCCGAACGTGCGCGGCGCGACGGGTCTCATTTACGGGGCTGGTCCCATCGGCTTTTTATCGGCCTATATAGCACGCGAAGCTGGAGCGGCTCGCCTGGTCGTGGTGGACCGAAACCCGCATCGGCTTCAGTTCGCTAGCCATTTCGGCGCGGACCTCTTGATAGATGCTTCAAAGGAAGATGCCGTTGAGGTAATACGAGGTTGGACGCCGAACGGTCAGGGTGTAGACTTCGCTATAGAAGCCATAGGCACGGATGCATGCCGGCGGAATGCGATCGCCTGTACGGCAGCTGGCGGCACGGTAGCGTGTGTCGGGCTGGACCAGGAGATTTGCGCAGTGGACACTCGACCGCTTGTCATCCGTGAGGTGGATGTCCGGGGAGTGTACGCCTATACTCGGAAAGAATTTGCAGCTGCGATAGAGATGTTGGCCGCTCACCGGCTTGATTACGACCCCTGGGTGACAACCGCAAGTATGGATGCGGGACAGCGTATCTTTGAAGAGCTTGCTGGCGGGCAGTCACCGATTCTGAAAGCCGTCTTTCTCAACAACTTCTGACTGGCCCACTATCAAATCCCCACGTGCGTTCTCTCACTCCCATTTGCTTAGTAGTTGCCGTCAGCCTTTCACACGGGGCGGTGTCGCTACAGACGGGAGATCCGGTGGACGTTGCTCGATTTGCGCTTTTAAAGACCTCTGATGGCCACCTCGGGCTCGAGTGGGACGAACCGCGTGTTATTCGTACAGTCGAAATCGCCTTTGCGGAGAAAGTGCCTGATCCTGCTACCGTTCACGTGGACGCCTGGGTCTCTAATTGGCCGCCTAAGTCGGCTGGCGGATGGATCAAGTCTGATACCCGATGGCAGGGCGACTGGCACGAAGTGGCTGCGGAGAAATCCCGTCAAGGGGACACGCTGTACTTCGAATTCAAACCGCTCACGGAGGCCGAAAACCCGAATGCGAAAAATGTTCCTGGATACGCGCCGTCTTTCCGCAAGACGCTGAAGTTCCGCGTGCGCTTCGATGGGGGGCCGGTCCGGTACTCTGCGTTACGGGCGTATGGGGAATCGCGCTGGAACGAGCGTCAGATCGATATTGAGACGGGCTGCGAAGGCAAGCCTAATGCGCAGGTCTCAGCGAGTGCTTACAACGGCGAGGTCATCCATACGTCCGTGCTCCCGGCCCCGCGCCGCGGGTTGCGGCTGAGAGTCCGATACACGGAGCATCCGCCCGAATCTGCGGACCGCACCGTCGTCACGATCAGATCCGGTGACAATGCGTTCGGTGTGAGCATGGATGACGTCGTTACTAAAAAGGATCTCTACGTTCGGCCATTCGGCATCTTCATCGGCGACACTGTCTCCGACGCCACCTTCCGCTCCTATGTTGAATCCGGACGAATGCATCTTGGCGACAACATCATGAGTCGCGTTTCACGAGAGCCAGAACAATCCCTTGAGCGCGCCACAAGTCAGATCCCGGAGCTGGCGATGACCTCTCGCTCGGGCTCGCATCACTTGCGATATTACCCGCTCGGCTTCCCTGGCAGTCGCGAGAAGTACGGGTTGGATTACAACGGCAATCTTTTCATCAGTAAGAAAAGCTCAAAGGCCATGAAGGAAGACCTTGCAGGCATGCTGTGGGAAGGCGATCAAATTTACTTCCGCGTGGGAACGGGCGACATGCCGGATTTCCGCGAGCGTGAAAACAGCGCTCGCCAGGAACTCCTCGACGGCTGGCTTCCGCTAGTCACCACACATTGGGAGGGTGGTGGTCTCCTTTTCGAAGAGCATGCCTACTCTACGTTGCTCGATGCTCCGCTGGATGATCAGCGGTTGCGGGGCGATGAACCCAGCGTCACATTTCTAAAACTGATGGTTCGGAACCCGCAATCGCATGCTGCTAGAGCCCACATTTGGTTCATGGTCAGCCCCCGGGAGGAACTTCGTTACGATCGCGGTCTCCTTTTGGGTACGGCCAATTCAAAGGGAGCCTACGCACACCCACTGCTACGAGCATACTTACAAGCGCCCGAAGGGTCTATCGAAATTCAGGCCGTTCCAGGACTCGCGACCTCGCTGGATGAACGATCCGCGGCATCTGGTGGGCTCGCCGCTGTGTGGACCGTGGACCTACCCGCCGCCGCATCCAGCACACTGAAGATCACAGTACCCTTTCGGACTCTCGAGTCCACCGCCGATCAGGCGCGAATTCGTAAGTACGAGTTCGGTGCACGCCTTGACGAAATGCTTGACTACTGGCGCAAGCAGAGCCGGGCCGGCGTTCACATGCGCGTCCCGGATCCCGAATTCAACCGTTTCCAACTGTCTGTTCTGCAGCATATTCTTGCGACCAGCGAGAAGGACCTCAAGACTGGTTATGACATCTGCCCATGTGGAACGTATGACTACAACATGTTCGCGAATGAAACCGCACTTCAAGTTCGCCTTCTCGATATGCGCGGCCTTCACGATCTGGCGTGGCGATGCCTGAAACCCATTGTCGAACTGCAGGGTTCCAAGACCGCACCAGGCCGCTTTAAGGACACTTCGGCGATGTTCCATGGCGTTCGCGTGGATTCGGACCACGACTACACGCATTCAGGCTATAACCTCAACCATGGATGGATTCTCTGGGCCCTCGCCGAGCATTATTTCTTTACGCGGGACAAAGCCTGGCTCCGTACCGTTATGCCTCGCATGGTACGTGCGGCGGATTGGATTATCCAGGAGCGTCAGGCAACGAAATCGTATTTGGGCGGTGATAGCCCGGCTCCTGAATACGGGCTGCTTCCCGCAGGCCAGCTCGAGGATAACGAAGATTTCGAGTATTGGTTTGCGGTGAATGGGTACGCCTACCGCGGCCTACGCGCGACATCCGGGGCGCTCTCGGACACCGATCCAGGAAAAAGTTTGCGTCTCGCTAAAGAAGCCGCTGAATACCGCGAAGACATCCGTAGCGCCGCGTTGCGTGCTATGGCCATCACGCCTGTCGCTCCGCTACGAGACGGTACCTGGGTGCCCACGGTCCCACCTCGAACCTCGTTGCATGGCCGCGATCTCGGCTGGATTCGCAACATATTGTATGGTTCGTTGACGCTAGTCGACTGTGGAGTTTTCACTCCAAATGAGCCAGTTGCAACTTGGATTCTTCAGGACTACGAGGACAACCTATTTATGGCCGAAGATTCAATGGGAGTTCCGGAACGCGACTGGTTCAGCCGCGGGGCAATTACTCTTCAGCCGAACTTGGTGAACACGCCCGCTGTGTACATGGAGCGCAATCAGGTGCCCCAGGCTCTACGTGCGCTATACAACACCTTCGCTGTAAGTTATTACCGGGACTTAGCAGCTTACACGGAGTGGGTTCCCAGCTTAGGCGTCGGAGGTGGGCCGTTCTTCAAGACGTCCGACGAAGCTGCCTTCCTCACGTTTCTAAGGCTGATGCTGGTACGTGAGCAGGGAAATCGTTTATGCCTGAACTGCGGCGCGCCTCGACGATGGCTGCGACACGGAGCAGTGACCGAGATCCTGCAAGCTCCCACTTATCTTGGCCACGTGAGTTTCCGAATTGAGTCTCGCGCCCAGGACGGATTCATCGACGCAACTTTAACCTTCCCACCCGACCTGAGAGCGCAAGAGGTTGAATTGCACATCCGCCATCCGGACGGGAAAAAGATCTCGACCGTTCAGGTGGAAGGCAAGAATTGGGATGGTTTCGATGCTGTCGGCGGCAGTATTGTTCTTCCGGTAAGCACTGGAACAAGACACGTTCACGCCGAGTACCGTTGATCGTCCTCCGATTCGGCCGAAGTTCTCTCTGGGTGCGTCTGTGATGACGTTCAACTCTTGCGCAGATAAATGAAATTTACGGCCCATCAGCCACAATTTGGATACGGTTCTGTTAACATAGACTCCACTTTTTGTTCTGATGCCTATCTGAACCGCGTGAGGGGGAGATCCTGCCATTGTGAACATCCACGTAACTCGACGCTCGAGAAGCCAAGCGGAGCATGGAATGCGGTTGAGCGGCACAGTGATGCTGGCCGCCTTCGCTCTGGCCTGGCCAGGCGCGGTCCGGGGCGAGACTTATCTCGATCTTGCTCCCTTCGCACAACTCACTTCATGGTCGGGATCACAGCCGCACCGCTTCGCAGATTTAGGGTCAGCCCGCAAGGCGGAGAACATCGGGCTGGAGTGGGATGAAGAGCGTGATGTTCGTGAAATCCGAATTCGATTCCAAGGTAAAGCGCAAAAGGACGCGGTAGTCGAATACTGGTTCAAGAATTGGCCATGGGATCCGCCCAAGATGCCCAGCATCGAAGATCCTATGGACGATCCCTGGCAAGGCGGGTGGTTGAAGGCCGCTACAACCGAGAGTTGCGAAAGCTCGGAGTGCCGCTATGTGTTCGCGCCGCTCACGACCAACGAGAACCCCCGCGCCGAAAGGTTACCCGGCGTACGCTACCGGCGAACCCTCAAGGTCAAAGTGTCATGGACTTCAGGTGCTACGGCCGTTTCGCGACTACAGGCTTTTTCAGACAGCGAGGAAGACCCCATCCAGCTCCAAATTCGGATAGTCGGGGGCCGAGGTATGCTCTCGGCAGGCAGCTTTTTCGTATATAACGGCTATTTGCGCTCAGCGAAACCGTCCGCCCAAGGCGCGGATCTCGATGTTATTGCCGCAAAGCCGACCCTCCCCGGATCGGAGGATCTCACGGTCGTCACTGTGCGCGTAACCGCGCGTCCCGGTGAGACAGAACAGAACCGAACTTTTTCCTTCTGCACTCGCGATCTTGCGCAGGGCCCGATCGAGATGCCGGAGTTCGGTGTCCGGATCACGGATCGGGACAGCGCGCGAGGGCGCGGCTTGAGCAAGCAGAAGATCCGCGAGCGCATTCCGCGCGAACCGGAGCAAAGCTACGACCGCGCCAGGCAAGAGATTCCCCCACTCGATCCATGGGACCGCGAAGGGGGCGGCCAGCTTTATCTGCCGCTTGCGTCCGATGCGAGCTGGCAGAAATTCGCGTTCGAGATCGGCGGGAATGTCTACATCAGCAAGAAGGCGACGAAAGCGAAAGGGCATGAGCTTGAGCGCCTTCAGTGGTCAGGGGATCGTCTGACATGGAAGATCGGGACTGGTGCGAAACCTTATTATCGTGAAGACCATAAGTGCTCCATCCGAAAACTGAACGGCTATATACCGGTAGGGGTTCAGGAGTGGGAGAGCGAAGGCCTGGGGTACACCGAGGAAGCTTTTGCGACAATCCTGCGCGGGCCGTTGTCACCCGACGATCCGGCCCGAAGTGAACAGACCTCGGCGGTGCTGATGCTGAAGTTGAGCGCAAAAAATCCCGCGGCCAACTCCCAAACTGCCCACGTGTGGATTTCGAACGATCCGAATGAAAGCTTGTCATTGGCTGGCGATTTGATTTCCAGCGGAGGCAAGCTGCGAGCCCAACTCGAAAATCCCAAGGGAGCAGCTATGGAAACGGGTCCGGATCCCCAGACCCATGGAATTCACGTAAAATTCGAGGTTCGGGCCGGAAGCACAGAATCGATTGTCATCAAGCTGCCCTTTGTCTCCGATCTGCCAGCAGACCAAGCAGGGGATCTCAGGCACCTAGAGTACGAGTCGGAGAGAAACCGGGCAGTTCGCTACTGGGAAGGAATCGTGGGTCCCTCACAACGCGTCTCCGTCCCCGAGCCGAAGTTCCTCGACCTAGCGCGATCTGTGGTGGCGCAAATTCACATCAGTGCCGCAAAAGATCCGGGGACAGGCTTGTATATCCTTCCCGCAGCGAGTTACGTTTACGATGCTTTCGAGAACGAAGCCGCGTATCAGATTCTGTTACTCGACACGCTTGGGCAGGAGAAGACCGCAGCGAGCTATGTGGAGACCCTGCTGCGCCTGCAGGGGAGCAAGAATTACCCCGGCCTGCAGACGGATCCTACGCAGGCGATCTTTCACGGCGAGAAGGTCAGCGAGGCCTACGATTACACGATGTCAGGCTACGGGCTGGACCATGGCACAGTGCTGTGGGCCCTGGCGCAGCATTACCTGTATACAAGAGATCGCGCATGGCTGGAACACGCCTGGCCTCATTTCGAGAAGGCGATCGACTGGATCGTGGAACAGCGCAAGGCTACGAAGCTGACCGATGTTCACGGCGAAAAGGTACGTGAATATGGCCTTCTGCCGGCGGGACAGCTCGAAGACAATTCCGACTGGGCCCACTGGTTCGTGATCAATGCGTACGCCTGGGCGGGCATGGCGCGGATGGCCGATGCTCTCGCGGATGTGGGCAACCCGGAAGCCGCACGGGTCCGCAAGGAAGCGGACGACTACCTTCGCGATCTTCGCGATGATCTCCGACGAGCAATCGAATCAGCGCCAGTAGTTCGCATGCAGGATGGGACATACGAGCCGTATGTTCCTGTCATACCCACGCGTCGCTTTCGCATCTTCGGGCCCGTGCGCCGCGATTATTATCAGCGATATGGAAAGCCAGACGCGAACCCACTTCTCAGGCTGGGTGCGGATCGCGACACGCTTTGCGGTCCCGTGCTGCTCTTGTTTCTCGGTGTCTTTGATGTGAACGAGCCGGTGGCCAAATGGATTCTGAACGACTGGGAGGATAACGAGACGCTCAGCAGCGGGATGGGCATGAATGTGCATGGCATGACCGACGATCGCTACTGGTTCAGCCAAGGGGGTATGGTCTTCCAGGCGAATCTAGTGAATCCTATTCCGGTCTATCTGCGACGACATGAGGTATCCGCAGCCATCCGCACCCTCTACAATGATTTCGTTTCATGTTTTTATCCAGACGTCAACGTTTTCACGGAGGAATATCACCAGTGGGGTCACGGCAGCGGGCCTTTCTATAAAACACCGGATGAAGCCCGATTTGTTCACCGGATGCGAGACATGCTCGTTCTCGAAGACGGCGATAATCTCTGGTTGGCAGCGGGCGCTCCGCGGCGCTGGGTGATTGCGAAGGATGGAATACGCGTCGATCGCGTGCAAACATTTTTCGGTCCGGTCAGCTACAGTTTGCATGCCAGCTCCGATCCAGGAGTGATTGAGGGTGAGGTGACGCTACCCGAGCGGCAAGCGCCGAAGAAAGCTTGGCTGGTCGTCCATACGTCATCCGGTCAAATCGAGAGCGTGACCATCAACGGCAAAGCCTGGAACCGAGTTGATTCGCGTTTGGAAGCAGTGGAGCTGCCCGCGAGCGCGGAACCGCTCAAAATTCAGGTTCATTACAGGTGACGATGCTTATGAGCCAGCCAGAACCTAATGCGCCCATTCCGGTTCCGGCGCGAAGCCGTTTCCGTACTCTGACTTCCTCCTGGATGCTGCTGTCGATTGCCACGGTGCTTCTTTGGGGATCGTGGGGATTAGAGTCAAAAATCGTTGTCGATCGCATTTCCCCCTGGATGAACCAGGTATTGTTCTCGATCGGGCTGCTCCCGTTATTGGCGTGGATGCTCTTCTGGAAAAATTTACGGCAGACGACCGGACCACCTAACAAAGGCGCGGCTTTCGGTTTGCTGACCGGCATCTTTGGCGGCCTCGGTAACGTGACGTTTTACCTGGCGTTGTCCCGAGGAAAAGCATCCGTTGTCGTACCGATGGTCGGCCTGGCTCCGCTTGTCACCGTCGTTCTGGCGCTTTTGATTCTTAAGGAATCTATTAATCGCGCCCAGGTAGTGGGTGTTGTGCTGGCATTGCTATCTATTTATCTTCTGAGTATCTGAATGCATACATGGTTTTGGCTCTCGGTCATGACGCTTGTCTTCTTCGGCGTAACAGGAGTTACGCAGAAGCTGAGCACGAACAATATCTCTTTTGAGATGTCGTTCGTTTGGTTTTCTATCGCTGTCTGCGCGGTCTCCGCCGCGTTTGCCATCTTCTTCGATCTCGACTGGGGCTCCTTGAACGCGTCACTTGTGGCATTGGCCGCGTTGGGTGGTCTGTTGAACGGACTAGGAGCACTCACAAGTTTTGCGGCCCTCAAGCAGGGTGGGAAGGCCTCAGTTGTCATTCCCATCATCAACTTATATCCACTGGTTACAATTGCCGGGGTGTGGCTTTTCCTGGGGGAAAAGCTTTCGCCCACCCAGATCATGGGCATTGTTCTTGCTCTGGCTGCGGTGGTTTTTCTCTCGCAGGAAACGGAATCACAAGACTTAGTTCAAGCTGTGGGGAAGGTTCAAAAGGATTGAACAGGAGTATTGAAATGAAACTTCAAAGAGACTTGATTTTGGTTGCAATCTTCACATTGATGGCGGCGGTCAATCTCCAGGCGCAGTCACTCAACCGGGGGCAGATCCGGGGAACGGTCACAGACGCGCAGGGCGCCGTAGTGCCCGCCGTAGAGGTGTTGGTAACCAATAATGAGACGAATGTCGTTACCCGGCTGACGACGAACCAGTCCGGCTCCTATCTTGCAACCGAGCTTGTGCCCGGCACATACATAGTGCAGTTCCGAGCGCAAGGGTTCGAAAAGCTTGATATCAGTAACGTAGTCGTGAAGTCGGGCACCACGATCACGGAGGATGGCGTCATGAGACTGGGTCAGCTTACTGAGACTGTGAACGTGAGCTCAGCACCTCCTGTAGTTGAGACGACCGCCTCGAATTTCACTACTTCGATCAGCACACAGATCATTGACAAAGTTCCGATTGTGGGGCGTGACATTCAGACTCTGGTGCAACTGATGCCGGGCATTACGCAATCGGTAGGGCCGACGGGTGCCAGTTTTGGATTCGACAGTCAGTTCGGCGGATTTCCGGATCCCACCCACATCGTCGGCTCCGGCATCAGCGCCAATGGAAGTCAGGGCGGTGCGAACGCGTGGTATCTGGACGGTACCCTCAATGCGACTCTCGGGCCGGAATCTGTGGTCGTGAATCCTTCACCTGATGCAGTCGCGGAATTCAACCTCGTGAACAACGGCTTGTCTGCCCAGTGGAGCCGCACCAGCGGCGCTGTCGTGAACATCGTTCTGAAATCAGGGACGAACGCCTTTCACGGGGATGTGTACGAATATAGCCGGAACTCGTTCTTTAGTGCCGGTAATCCCTTCTCAAGGCGCAGCCCGCAGGGCGGCTTTTTGTCTTCACCGCGAGTGAACTACAACGATTTTGGCGGCACGCTCGGTGGCCCCATCATCAAGAATCGTACATTCTTCTTCGTCTCATGGGAGACCTCGTTACTCCACGAAAATAAGAACAAGCTCTATACGGTGCCGACTGCGCTCGAGAAAACCGGAAACTTTAGCGACCGCCCGGATCTTGGCACCTGCCCGACCTGCTTTATCTATGACCCATATTCGACGGTTGGCCCGGATGCAGCCGGGTTGTTCCATCGCACACCGTTCCCAGGCAACATCATTCCGGCGAACCGGCAGGATCCTCTCGCGATTTTCTACATAAACAGCTACCCGAATCCCAACTTTGTCGACCCGTTGCAGCAAGGCGGCAGCGGATGCGGGCTATTCTGTAACAATTTCCTCGGCCCTATTGGGAGTTCGCTCACTACAAATAATATGTCGATCAAGGTCGATCACCGGATCAACGAGAAGAGTGCCTTGTTTGCCGAGTATCTGTTCAATCCAAGTTATTACGCGAACTTCCGCCTGCCATGGATCGGCCCGACAGCGCCGACGCAGGGCTTCTCCGGTGCGCAGCCGTATACGACGGCCAATCAGATCTTCACTCTAGGCCACACCCAGACTTTCACGCCGACACTCATCAATGAGTTCCGCGCCAGCTATAGCCGGCAGAATCAGATTCCGAAGCAGAACCCGAACAATCTCGTGAATAACGCCGCTATTGAACAGCGGATTCAGGGGCTCAACTTCATCCTGGATCGCTTTGGGCCTGTTCCCGATATCAGCGTCGGCGGCTTCGACCAGTTCGGCCCGCAACAGTGGCAGAACGGCCTGCAAGGCGTCGATGCCTACACGCTACAGGACGACGTAACCAAAATCGTCGGGAATCATACGTTGAGGGCAGGCCTTATGTGGAGGCGGGACCACAACTGGTACAACGCAAGTTGGGGCTACGGTTTAGATTTTAACGGAAATCTCACTAAAGATCCCGTCAGCAACCTGGGCGGAAATGGGCTCGCTCAATTCATGCTGGGCGCTGTCGACGGTGGCGGAACGGGAACCTTCCACTACCCGTATCAGACGAACGATTATTGGGGCTTCTATGTCCAGGACGATTACCGCGTCACGCCCAAGTTTACCCTGAACATCGGGCTGAGGTACGACATCTTCGGATGGTTCCGCGAGCGCCACGATTATCTGGCGAATATCAATTTCAGCGCCATGAATCCCGACGTCCCCTATAAGGGACGCATTGACTATTTCGGCACGCCGGCGCACCCGGATAGAAACGTTTTCCCTGCAAACAAGGGCGATCTGGGCCCTCGATTCAATTTTGCGTGGACGCCGACAAACGATCGCAAACTCGTGATTCGCGGCGGTTACGATTTCATTTATAGTAACGGGATCAGCGCCGCGTTCGGCGACCAGAACGGCGGCATCAGCGGACCTGCTTATGCAAACTTCTTTTCCTACAACGGTGACCTCACCGGCCAGCGTCCTGTGTTTCAGCTCAGCAAGGGCGCTCCGAATCTGAACCTGCCGCCCCTCAATCTGGTTAAGCAGACCAACAACCAGTTCTTGGGAACAACTCTGGGAGGTTTTCTGAAGGGTAGCAAGGATCCCTATGTTCAACAGTGGAGCTTGTTCGTCGAGCGCGAATTGCCTGGTAATATGTCCCTCAGCGTAGGCTACGTCGGAACACACGGCCTGCACCTCTACGGGGATGAGTTCCGCAACTACAACCATGTTCCAACTGCTGTTCGGCAACAGTTGCGCAATTCGATTAACGACACCGTCCCGACGCCCGCCCCTCTGGTGCCAACCTATGGGTCCACAATGCCGCTGGAGCGCCTCGAACGACCCTATCCCCAATACCAAGGCCTCACGATCAATTCCAATCCGGATGGGTTCAATCGATACAACTCCTTTCAGACCCGATTTCAGAAGCGATATTCGAACGGCCTGAACTTTATCGCGGCTTACACTCACCAGAAAAATATCGGTACGGCCAACACCGGTAGCATTATCGGGAATACGGCTACGCCGACCACTATTGGGAGAACGGTTGGACGTGCGTCGCTGGTTGCCGGAGCCGTTTCCGGCGGAAGTGCAAACGGAGGAGCCGCGAACGGATCAGCCCAAGATCCCGATAATCGCTTCGCCGATGTTGCTCTCACGGCTGACGACATACCTAACGTTCTAAACTTAGCCGCCACTTACGAGCTTCCGTTTGGAAGAGGCAAAACGTTCCTCTCCGGGGGTGGATTCGTGACCGCACTTCTCGGTGGCTGGAGCCTTACTCAGAACTGGAATTTCCAGAATGGAGTGCCTCTCGTTGTTACCGGACCCTGCAACGGGATCCAGAATGAGATTGGCGTGTGCCGGCCCAACTTCATCGGCGATCCGAACAGCGGATCCGGGGTCCATACACAGAACCAGTGGTTCAATCCGAACGCCTTTGAAGCCGCGTTCCAGACGAATCCCGCCGTCCTTACGGCCGTTGACCCGAGCATTTACAACGAATGGTGGCAGTTCGGCAACATGGGACTACGGAATGGCGCTGTCCGTTCTCCAGGGTTCTGGAATGTGGACGCATCACTATCAAAAGACTTCCATATCACTGAGCAGAAGTACATCAGCTTCCGGTGGGATGTGTTCAACGCTTTGAATCACCAGAATCTCGGTATCCCGAACACGAACTGGTGTCTCGGGCCAAATCCTGATGGATCTGTAGATCTCGTGCACCAGTTCGGCTGCCAATTCGGGAAAATCACTAACGTTCAAACGGACCCGCGGGCGATGCAGTTCGCGTTGAAGTTCTATTTCTGAGGAGCGCACGCTAGCGTTTGCGAAGCTCACCCAGAAGCCGGCGGACCATCTCGTCATCTGGCCGGAGTTCCTGGGCATGGCTTAGCACTTGTTTCGCTAGAGCATCGTCGGCCTGCATATAGAGGATGGTTCCATAGAGCACATTCGCCTCCGGGAAGTCGGGCCACAGGCGCACTGCGTCGCCGGCATAAGACCTCGCTTGCACCATGTCACGCAGATGAAAGCAGGCGAGGGCGAGGTTGTAGTTAATTTCGGGAGAATCCGGATCGAGACGTACCGCTTTCTGCCAGATCGTACGCGCGTGATTCGCATCACCTTGAGACCCAAATGCAATGCCTAAAGCAGCGAGTTTGTCGACATCATCAGTATTGGTCATGGACCCACACTGCTGCCACGCTTCGTCGCTTTTGCCTGCCGCGAGCAGGCGTTGGCACGTCCGAAGAGCCTCTGAGCCCTCCATGTAGTAGTTCTGTAACTCTTTCGTGCGCTGAAATTCCTGTTCAGCCTCCTGCTGTTTGCCTAGCTTCAGAAGGACTCGCGCTAAACGCTGATGAGCACGAAAGTCACGGGGGTTCTCAGCGATCCACTGTTTCAGCAATTCGGCCGATTCGGCATACTGTTGTTTGCGGAACAGAGCAACCGCCAGATAGTACTTTTCGTCACGGAACTCGCCGGGCTCCAAAGAGCGAAGTCGCTTTATCGCGGAGTCAACGTGATCCTCAAGCAGGTCGATCCGGCCCAAGTAATACGTTGCTTCGGGCGCTTGATCTTTCAAGCCGATCAGTGATGAGAAAAGCGGGCGCGCCGCAGTGTAGTCTCGAAATTCAAACTTGCAGATCGCAAGATTCAATCGCGCTTGGTCGAGGTTCGCGTCTTTGTTCAACGCTTCCTCAAACTGGTTGGCGGCTTCTTGATAACGCTCCGCCCTCATCAGCTCGGCTCCTTTTCCGAGATGAGCCATGGCGTTTTGCGATCTCGCGCGGGTATCCTGCAACAGTAGGAAGATGCAGGCCACAATCATACGGAGCATGGGAAAATTGTAAACCGGAGGCAGTTCTATCACTGATGCGAGATCTCTGCCTTGGCCTCTTGTGGCGCGCCACTGTCATCCTCATTCTTGGCACCCAGCTGACATGGGGCCAAGCGCCTTCAGAGGAGGAGCAGCGCTACCTGCAATCGGTTCTTCCTCTCATCCAAGAACGGAAATGGGCTGATGCTGAAGACAAATTCAAGGAAGGTTTGTCTCAATTCCCAAGATCCGCCCTTCTGGCGAACGCGCTTGGTATGGTGTACGAGCAGCAGGGCAAGGTAGAGGCTGCCGCGCGTCAGTTCGAGCAGGCGCTCGAGTGGCTGCCTAATTTCACAGCTGCCCGCATCCACCTCGCAGCAATCTATACAAAGCAAGGAAACTGTGCGAAGGCCTCTCCACTCTATAGTGCGGCTGCGGAAGCCACTGCTAATCCGGGTGCGCTAACCGCGATCGGGATCGGCCTTGGCGAATGCCAGGCTTACGCCGATGCTGCGCACGTTCTCGAAGAAGCTCACCGCATTGATCCGGCGTCGGCGAGCACTACCTGGAACATGGCGCTTGCGGAGTTCAAAGCGGGCGCTTTCGACCAGGTTTTGACATCGTTAGATGCGCTTCCGCTGGGATCTGAGAGCGCACAACCGGAGGTGCTTTACCTTCGCGGTAAAGCAATGCAGGCGGTCAAGCGTCCGGGAGCCAGCGTGATACTCGCTCAGGCGTGCCGCGCCAAACCACAAGAAGAGTATTGTAGTGACGCTGCCATCTTCCTGATGCGCGAGGGACAGCTTCCACAAGCTGCAGAGCTTCTCGAACTAGAGCTGCGAACTCAGCAGCCCACTGCGGGGGCGCTGTCAATGCTTGGGCTCGTTCAGTTTAGGCTCGGGCGTTATCAGGAGGCCATCAAGAGTTACACGGGCGCGATCCAGTGTGATGCGGCCCTACCGGCGCCTCGCGAGGGTCTCGCGTTTCTTCTGTATATGACGGGCGATCTGGAAACGGCGCGCGCCACAGTGGAGGACGCGTTGAAAGGAACGGGCGTCAATTTCTACCTTCCCTATCTCCACGCGCTGATCCTGTGGCGAATCTCTCACCGGTTCGGGCCCGATGCTCTGAACTCACTCGCTGCGAGCCTTCAGAAAAATGCCAACTTTGCGCCCGCGTATTTCTTACGCGGCAAGATACGAGTAGACGGCAACGATCTTGATGGCGCGCTGACCGATTTCCAAAGAGCCGCAGCTTTGGATACGCAGTATGCCCTTCCTTGGTACAAGATGGCGCAGGTGTACCGTCGTCAAGGACGCGCTGATGAAGCGAAACGTGCAGAGCGCCAGTTCGCGACACTCGGGAGTTTGCGCGAAGAGGAAGTGCTGGCCAAGGAGGCGCAGGATGTGCTTGCGCCCGTATCACATTGATTAAGCCAAGTTTTTTAAGTATTCTGGCGGTTATTTCTTTCGCGTCTGCCCAACCAGAGGCACCGTGGTTCGTCGATATTGCCCAGCGAGCTGGTCTGACCGCGAAGAATTACTCGGGCGGCGAAATCAAAAAGAAATACATTGTCGAAATGAACGGCAGTGGTCTGGGGTTCATCGATTATGACCGCGATGGATATCCGGACCTTTTCATCGTGAATGGAAGACCGGCAGATGGGGAGGGCTCGCAATCCGGTGCGACCAACCACCTGTACCATAACAATCGCGACGGCACGTTTACCGATGTCACGCAGGCCACTGGCCTTTCATCATCCGGCTGGGGTCAGGGCGTGTGTGTCGGGGACTACGACAACGATGGCAATGACGATCTGTTCGTTACATACTACGGCCGCAACAAATTGTTTCGCAACAACGGAAACGGCACTTTCACCGAAGTTGCGCAAAAAGCGGGAGTAGCCGGTCAGGAGGGACGCTGGAATTCAGGGTGCGCGTTTATCGATTATGACCGGGATGGCAAGCTCGATCTCGTTGTCGTCAACTATGTCGATCTCGGTCCAGGATTTTCCAACGCGCCCGCACCAGGATCAGGGCAGTTCTGCGACTACAAGGGCATTCCAATCGCTTGCGGACCACGCGGCCTTAAGGCGGGCGTTAATTATCTCTATCACAACAAGGGAAACGGTACCTTCGAGGACGTGAGCGAATCCTCCGGTATCCGCAGGACAGAGGGTCATTACGCCTTAGGAGTTTTGACGCTCGACTATGACAACGATGGCTGGCCGGACATTTACGTAGCCTGCGATTCGGCGGCGAGCATCCTATATCACAACAATCACAACGGCACCTTCAGCAATGCCGGGCTTGCTTCTGGTATCGCGTTCAATGATGATGGCGAGCCACAGGCGGGAATGGGTGTTGCGGCAGCCGACTACGATCATGACGGCTTTCTGGACATTCTCAAAACGAATTTCTCGGACGATAGTCCGAACCTCTATCACAACAATCGAAACGGCACGTTTTCCGATCATGTCTTCGAGGCCGGACTTGGGCGTGTGCGCAGCTACTTGGGATGGGGGGCTCTATTTCTCGATTATGATAACGACACCTGGCCCGATATATTGATCGTCAACGGACACCTCTCGGCCGAAATTGACAGCGCCGGAAGCGACTCGCGTTACAAGCAGCGCAAGCTGCTGTACCGCAATTTGGGCAACGGTCACTTCGAAGATGTCTCGACGCGCTCCGGTCCGGCATTTAGCAAGTTGCATTCTAGCCGTGGAGCCGCGTTAGCGGACATTCTTAATGATGGGGGACTGAGCGTAGCCGTGAACGAACTGCACGAGTGGCCATCCCTCTTGATGCCGGAATCTCATGCCAGCGGGCATTGGATCGGGATACGAACAATAGGCACTCGCTCCAACCGCGATGGTATTGGAGCGAGGGTAGCGGTTCGGTCCGGCTCGGTCTGGCAAATCGATGAAATTCGCAGCGGCGGCAGTTATTTGTCGCAGAACGATCTCCGGCTGCACTTCGGACTTGGCATGTCGGATGAAGTTACCGAATTGCTCGTGAAATGGCCGAGCGGCAGGGTTGATCACTGGAAAAATATTCCCGCTGATCAGCAAATCGTCGTCACCGAAGGAGATGCTTCGTGGCGGCGGGCTCGTCCAGCCGGACCGTCGTCGAGTGCAGCCTAATGCCCGGACGCTGTCATCGCTCCATCGACGATCAGGTAGGTGCCGGAAATGAATGAGGCCGCATCTGAGGCCAGAAAGAAAGCTGCTTCGGCCACATCACGAGGAGTCCCCATGCGCCCGAGCGGATGAAACTTTT